>JAZOSD010000080.1:0-23540 GCA_045656945.1 Faecousia sp. | reverse complement strand
AATTTATCACACCTTATTCACTTTGTCAAGAACTTTTTTCATTTTTTCTCAACATTTTTTTCAAGGCGTGTTTTCGCACCCCCAGCCGGAAGCGCTAGAGTATACTACCAGACTATGATGAAATTGTCAAGTCGTTATTTTAACTTTTTTCGACAGCCTTTGTGCCACTTCTTTTGTGCAGAATGTTAGGGAGGGCATTTGCCCTCCCCTATTTTTATTCGCAATCGGTTGCGCAGCGGACGTAGCAAGCAGCTGCACTCACTGTTAACCAAAGGAAAAACAGCAGAAATCCCACCAGAATTGCGCTAAGGATACTTGTTGCAACGATCCCTACTGCCAGCAGCACCAGGGAAAGCAAAATCGTACCCAACACTCCGGAAAGCAGTGCATTCAAGGCTCTGCACAGGCAATTGGGTCTTTCCGTTCTCCTGCGCAGCACAGATGCCAACAGCAAACCTGCCAGGTAAACCACACCGATCCCAAGTGCCACCCACAAGAACGCAACACCCACAGTGATTGTTCCGGTGATTTGCAAGAAAGCGGCGATCACACCTACAATGATAGCTGAGATAAATGCCGCCAGTGTGCAGTTAAATCTGCAATTACAGTTACACATATTTTTTCACCTCCCACTCCACAATACGCCATACCGCCTCAGAATGTTCGACATGCTTTCACAAAAAATCGGGGCTTCCTAAGAAGCCCCGAAAAAACGGTTTATCTATCAATCCATATCGTCGATGAGACCATAGCCTCCATCGTTTCTACGGTATACCACCGCAAATGATCCGCCATTATCCTCATCCCGGAAAGCAAAGAAGTTATGCTCCAGCAGGTTCATCTGCAGGACTGCCTCCTCCCGGGTCATCGGCTTAAAGTGGAACTGTTTGATTCGAACAATGTTCAGTTCCTCTTCCGGCTCTTCCACCGCAAAGGAGGTTTCCTCAACCGTTCGGGTAAAGGCATCCTGACGCAAGCGGCGGGCCAGGCGGGTCTTATTCTTGCGAATTTGACCTTCAATCGTGCCCACGGCAGCATCAATGGAGGCAAACATAACGGAGGTGCTCTCTCTTGCTCTGAACCAAGTTCCCGCACCGTGGACGGTTAATTCCACATTGTTGCGGTTTTTCTCTACGGAAAATACGATCAGTGCCTCTGCGTCCTCTTCAAAGTACCGCGCCAGCTTCATTACTTTTTTCTCAGCGTAAGCGTGGACAGACTTGGGCAGCTTGACTTTCTTCTCACTGAATTGAAATTTCATAAACGGCAGCTCCTTTCGTATCACCGGTCATCCGGTGTATATACATTATATCATATAGCTGCCTGATTCACAAGGTTTTTATTAATTTACATCATCTTCATCTTCCAGAAGTTCCATCATCGTCAGGTTGTAAACCATTTCTGCTTTTTTCTCAAACAACCGACTCAATCTGACTGCCTGCCGCTGGTTAGGTGCGGTCAGCTCCAGGGTCATCAGGTTGCCCGCTTCATCATCCAGGGACATTATTACGGAATAGTTTCCATTTTCCTGTTCAACCACTCTTGTTTTCACAAAACTGCTGCGTCGAAGCTGACGATTAAAACGGGCAACTGCATTTTCTGCCCGACGCTTCACGGAAAAAGCTATGGAGTCTTCAACTAATGCGCCATCGGTTCTTCCCTTTTCTGTAATTTCATACCGCTCCTCATCCACAGCCTTCAAGTGACCGGTTTCAACCATTTGCGGAATGGCAGTACATACATCAAAATAGCTCAGGCATTCATCCTGATAGCAAAGCTCATACACTTCCTGCATAGTCATGGGATAATTGGACCGGGCTGCCACAAACAAAATCAGCACCTTCACATCCATCATATCGTGGATAAAACCCAATCTTTGCATTTACATCACCTCTTATATTCATTATACAAAGACGCAAGAAAAAATCAAGCACAACCAAACACGGTAAATCATATTCTGTCACGAAAGGAAGTTTTGCTATGACTTACTGCAAATTTTACACTGCCGGTTACACCTCCGCTTTAAGCTACGCGGTGAATTATCTTAAAAAAGAAAACTGCACAATTCTCTCTCAACCGGAAGGTGCAACCCATTTGCTGCTGCCTGTACCCAGTTTTGATTCGGATGGCAACATAAAAGGCGGTGGTGATCTGAACGAGCTTTTGAGGAAACTGCCAAAGGATGTTACCATTTTAGGGGGCAATCTGAACCGTCCGGAATTTTCTGCATATCGTACTATTGATTTCCTTCAAGATCCTTTGTACTTAGCGGAAAATGCTGCAATCACTGCGCACTGTGCGCTAAAGCTGGCTATGGAAAAACTTCCCATCACTTTGAAGGACTGTTCCGCTTTGGTGATTGGATGGGGGCGGATCGGCAAATGCCTTGCAGATTTATTGCGTCAAATTGGTGCCAGTGTTACCGTCGCCGCCAGAAAGGAATCAGACCGTGCTATGCTGACCGCACTTGGATACCCCGTGATCCACACCGAGAATGTGGACACTGTCCCATACAGGGTGACCTTCAACACTGTTCCCGTTATGATTTCCACGGACACTCCGGGGGAAGGCTTGAAGATTGATCTTGCATCGTCTTTAGGTTTGGGTGGCAATGATGTGATCTGGGCAAGAGGTCTTCCGAATAAGGATGCGCCGGAAAGCTCCGGTGTGCTGATTGCACGCACCGCTATACGCCTTACTTCCTGAAAGGAGTTATTATTATGACGGTCGGGTTTGCTGTTTGCGGATCGTTTTGCACCTATCAAGCTATGTTTCCGGCAATGGAAAGCTTAGCAAAAAAACACACCCTCATTCCAATTTTTTCAAACAGTGCCTATACGATCGACAGCCGTTTCGGCACTGCGCAAAGCCACATACGCCAAGCCGAGTCAATTTGCGGCACAGCACCCCTTTTTACGATAGAGCAGGTAGAACCAATAGGACCCAAAAAAATTCTGGACGCTCTTGTCATTGCTCCTTGCACCGGAAATACATTGGCAAAGCTGGCGCACAGTATTGCTGACGGGCCGGTGACGATGGCTGCAAAAAGTCATTTGCGAAACGGTCGTCCGGTTTTGATTGCCGTTTCCACCAACGATGCTCTTTCCGGTGCTGCTGAGAACATCGGAAAACTATTGGCACGAAAAAACTATTATTTCGTACCATTTGGACAGGACGATCCTCAGAAGAAGCCTACCAGTATGGTTGCTGATTTCAGTTTGATACCTGCTGCATTGGATGCAGCATTGGAAGGCAGGCAGCTGCAGCCGATGATTTTGTGACGGGGCGATGTGGGCATCGCCCCCTACGGTATTGATCGATAGGTAGTGCGTTATAAATGGCAAGTATACTGCTCTTTATTCTTTCATTTCCCTCATCTGTCACCTACGGTGACACCTCTCCCCCAGGGGAAGGCTAAAGGGCGCAGCCGGTTGGCTGCGCCCTTTAATATCTTAAATTAAGAAATATCGTCCTTTGTCAGGATCTGGCCATCCATAACCTTATGGACCAGTTCGCTGGCTTTTGCAACCAGTTCGTCATTTACAAACATAACAGACAGGTTTTGACCCGGAGCAGAATAAGTCACCGCACTGCCGGTTTTACCGGTCACTGCAAAGCTGTGGATATCCCAGCTGGCAAGGTCTGTCAGCTGCATTTTCACAAGGCTGCTGATATCATCCATAGACATACTGGTAGCAAACATTCCCTGGAGGCTGGCAAGGATCTGGGAATAATTGGTGAGGATCGTTGTGCCGGATGTCAGCTTTTTGATCACCGCAGTGATCACCTTCATCTGGTTTTTACCTCTGCCGTTATCACCACCGGCTACGTGGTAGCGTTCCCGGGCAAATGCCAGTGCTTCCTTACCATTCATATAATTCTCACCTGCACCCACATAAGTGCCACCGACTGTGGAAAAACCGGAATCTGCGTATACAGTAATTCCACCAATGGCATCGATCAGGGTTTCAAACCCGGTAAAGTTAATGCGGGCATTATAGTCTATCTGCACACCATAGAGATTTTCCAATGCTTCAATAGAACAATCTACACCGTAGATACCACAGTGGGTCAGTTTGTCCCGGGTGCCACCGCCTGCGGGATTTGGCACATAGTAATCACGGGGGGTATTGAGCAGAAGCACCTGTTTTGTCACCGGATTGACAATTGACAGAATATTCACATCGCTTCTGGTGCGTGTAGGCAGGTAGCTGCTACGGGTATCAGAACCGCTGATATACACGGCAAAGGGTGCATTGGTAATCGTGCGGGGAATCTCTTCCGGCTCTGTTTCAACCGGCTCGGTCGCTTCTGTAGGGGGTGTCCATTCTGTTACCGGAACATCGTGCAAAAGTCTGACCTTTTGGGAAACATCAGCATACCCTTCCATATCCTCTAAAATCAGGATATAGGCACTGTTTAAGATCACTGCTCCCACATCACCGTTACAGAGTGCATCCACCATTTCCGGAACAGATGGGAAATATTTGACTTCCACAGATTTTGAAAGTTCCGTTTCTATCACTTTCAGTGCCTGCTGGGTACTGTCTTCATCATAATTTTCCACTGCCGCATAAATATAGTCAGCAGTATCCGCCAATGTCTGCGCTGGATCGTCTATGCGAATATAGATACTTCTTGTCACCTTGCTGACTTCCGGTGTAGTAACACCCTTCATCGTCTTATACACATCATTTGCTACCACATAGGCCAGTCCGCCACCAAAAATCGTCAGCATTGCCAAAACAATAGCTATGATCCGCCGGGCAAGACCCGGTGTTTTGCCCTTACGATGGAGAAACATCAAAAGTCCTGTGAGTAAAGCAAAAAACGCAAACAAACCGCCAAGAACTGCTGCAAACAACGGTGGCAGCATATTTAACCGAAAAATCATATATGCCGCCATTCCTTCTACAAGCAACTGCAGCAGGAAAATCGCAATCAATATGCCGGTAAATACTTTCGTTTTTTTCATGAACAATCAGCTCACTTTTTTGCCAGATTTTTAAGGGTATCTGCCAGATCTGTCTGTTCCCAAGGAAGATCTTCCACGCCAAAATGACCTTCCATTGCAGTCTTTCCGTAAATGGGACGGCGCAGCTGCAGCTTTCCAATAATGCCAGCGGGGGTCAGGTCGCAGGTTTTCCGCAACAGCGCTGTCATATCTTCATCAGAGATCTTACCGGTGCCATAGCTGTCAACACGGACAGAAACAGGTTCTGCAACACCGATGGCATAAGCAATCTGCACCTGGACCTGCTCAGCCAAGCCTGCAGCAACCAGATTCTTTGCCATATAACGAGCCATATATGCGCCGGAGCGATCCACCTTTGTGGGGTCCTTACCGGAGAATGCACCGCCACCGTGGGAGAAATAGCCGCCATAGGTATCCACAATGATTTTCCGTCCGGTCAGGCCGGTATCGCCATTGGGTCCACCGATCACGAAATTGCCGGTAGGGTTAATATGGATATGTGCTACATTTTCAATGTCAAAACCATACTTCTTCAGTACCGGTGCAATAACACCTTCGCGGATATATTTCCGCAGTTCGGAAATTTCAAAGTCCTCACTGTGCATAACGGACACAACCACGGTATCAATGCCGATCACCTTGCCGGTTTCATCAAATTCCACACTAACCTGGGTTTTGCCGTCAGGACGGAGCAGGTCATTGGAACGGATACACTCTGTCAGGCGATTGCTCAGCGCACGGGACAGTGCTGCAGACAAAGGCATCAGCTCAGGAGTCTGGGTGCAAGCACCGCCAAACATCATACCCTGATCACCTGCACCACCTACTTCGTCATTTGTACCCAGGGCAATATCAGCAGACTGGGTATGGATCTTACATAGGATTTCCACAGTGTCAGCACAAAATTCATCTGTTTCATAAATATAACCGATCTTGCGGATGGTTTCCCGGGCAACTGCCGGATAGTCAACCACTGCCTTGGTGGTAATCTCACCACAGATCAGGCAGAAGTTTGTGGTAACCATTGTTTCGCAGGCAACACGGGAGCCAGGATCCTGCGCCAGGCAAGCGTCCAGAATTGCGTCAGAAATGGCATCCGCTACTTTGTCGGGATGACCGCAGGTAACACATTCAGAAGTAAATAATCTTTTTTCCATTTTCATTTTTTCCTTTCCAATTCATAAGTATTCAAAGCAACCGGTGCGCTTGCAGCGCGGGATTGTCTTTTGATTGGCGAGGATTTTTAGCCCAGGACAAATAACAGAAACTGAAGGAATACTTGGTGTATTTCGAAGTTTATGTTATGAAGTAATGGGTTAAAAAGACCGCTAAGCAATGACAATCACGCGCAAAAGTGCACCAACAAAAAATGCACACACCGAAGATTCGATGTGCGCTCTATCGAATCCTCATCTTTCGTTGCCGACGGATTTGGCACCACACTTTCGCAGGTTGCCGGGTTTCATCGGGCCGTTCCCTCCACCACTCTTGATAAGGCTAGTATGCAGTTTTCTACATTATACTCACAAAGCGAAATAATGTCAACCTAATTCTACACATTCAGAAATTGCTGGTAACACTACTGGAATTGCACCGCAGTAAATATTTGCACTGTATCCTTTAACAGAATCTTCGAAGATATGAATCCTTTCAAAATAGCCACAGCTTTCAATATAACTGGTATATCTGGGTCTATAATAGATAATCATAATCTCTCGACCCTTGCACTGGTCAATAATCTGATTAACAACTTTATTCATAATGTCTTCCATAAAGGGATTGAAGAAATAGAACACATCATAATCCCCATAATTCGGAAATGCACGAGCATCACCGTGTGTTACAGTTACATCCTGCGAAATATGAAGTCTTTGCATATTATGCTCGCAAATCTTACATAGCTTTTCATCATATTCTACACCACCGACTTTCGAAAAACCATATTGCTTTGCCTGCCACATAACATATCCCTTGCCGCAACCAATATCTATAAACCTGGGATATTTTTTAACGTCTACATAGTCAAAGGCTTTTCTTAAAGCATCTTTAGGTGAAGCTACATACATAGCACCATCATTTCTTTTCCTGTCATACATTCTGTCCGGCATAGAAAAATCAAGTCCAAGTATGCGCTCCTTTATGCAGTTGAGTCCCTGCCGAATACGATATTTGCTTGGATAAAACCGTGAATTGCGAATTTTTGAAAACATCATTTCATCTCTCCTTAATTCTAATACATAAGGTTTCTCAACCTTTTCATAACCGATATTGGTTAATATGATTATATACCAGTTACGGTTATTATGTCAAGGGGTGATAATATGATTTCTTATAACGGCTTATGGAATGTAATGAAGGAGAAAGGTATTACTCAATACGCTCTAATTAAGCAATATGGTATCAGTCCTGGACAGATTACCCGTCTTAAAAGAAATGAAAGTGTAAGCACACATACGATAGAGATATTTTGCAAAATCCTCAACTGTCAGGTTGAGGACATAATGAAATATATCCCTGACAACGAATCAGCAGAAAACTAAAATTCTTTGCTTCCTTCATTAATTAAAAACAAGCCAAATATGTATACTGCTTACCTGTGTTCCCCCACAAATCCTTAAAAATTATTATTTACAATTCCTTCATAGACTTTTTCCAGAAAAAGGAGTATCATATTTATAATTTACTTTAGGAGTTGAGGTTATTGAAGGGTTTACGCAGCCGTTTCGAGCGGTGGTGCTATCAAAACCGTACAAAAGGTATTTCCAATTTGATGCTCTACATTGCCATCGGTACCGCCATAGTGTATTTGATGTGTATGTTTGACCGAAGCTATACGCTTTACAACATTTTGCGTTTCGATCGGAATGCTATCCTCCACGGACAGGTCTGGCGGCTGATCACTTATATATTCACCTACGGTGCAGGATCCCCAAATCTATTACTGATTGCAATCAGCTTGGTTTGCTACTATTCATTAGGTCAGGCAATGGAGAATGCCTGGGGTACTTTCCGGTTTAATCTTTTCTACTTGACCGGTGTGGTGCTGATGGATGTTTATGCGATGATCTTCAATACGCCGGCGGATGTGACCTATTTGAATATGAGCCTGTTTTTAGGCTTTGCCACGATGTATCCGGACGCAAGATTTTTACTGCTGTTCTTTATTCCTGTAAAGGCTTGGATCTTTGCGCTGATCGATTTGATTCTCACCTTTGTTGATGTTTTCCGATTGATATCTGCAGGCTACATTGCATACGGTTTCTTCCCGCTGGTAGCAATCGCCAACTACTTTTTGTTCTTCGGCAAGGATGTGGCAAATATCATTCCCCTGTCCTGGCGGGTCAATCTGGGAAGACTTTTCCACAAGAAGCCAGTTACCGCTAAGAAAACCGGCACGATCCCCTTCCCCAGAGCCGGTAATTATCAGGCAACCACTGCATCCCCCAAAGCACCATACACCCACCGGTGTAATGTTTGCGGACGGACGGATGTGACAAATCCGGAATTGGAGTTCCGGTACTGCTCCCGCTGTAACGGTTATTATTGCTACTGTGAGGATCATATTAACCATCACAGTCATATTGAATAAATTTACCGCACCGGTTTTTAAGCCGGTGCGGTTTTCATTCATTATTTTCTTTTGTAGAGGCATATTTCAAAAGAAATGCCATTTTCTTCGCCGGATTGCAGGACTTCTGCCAAGTGCCAATCCGGGTCTTGATCCAGATTGGGGAAAAAGGTATCAGAGTCCACCAGTGTATGCACTTTTGTCACATAGGCGGTATCGCACATAGGAAGCATTTGCCGGTAGATACTGCCGCCACCGATTACCATTGCCCGCTCTGCATTTTTTGCAAGTTCGGCAGCTTCTTCCGGACTTGCGCAGAGGGTAAAACCGGGGAATTCTGCCCCTTTACGGGACAGGATCACATTTTCTCTGCCGGGAAGGGGCTGCTGACCGGGAAAATCTTCCACAGTCCGGCGGCCAACGATCACCATTGCGCCCTTTGTGGTTTGGCGGAAAAACTTCCGGTCTGCGCTCAGTGCCACAGGCTGGGTGCCATCCTTACCGATCCCCCAGTCATCGTACACAGCAACGATCAGTTCCATTTATGTCACCTCAGATTGCCATAGGAATCTCAAAGTCAAAGGGATGGAACTGGTAGTCCTCCACCTTGAAGCTATCCTTTGTAAAGGCATAGAAATCGGTCACAGTGGGATCCAGGGTCACCTTGGGTGCGGCAAAGCCTTCGTTCTGGAGCATTGCCTTCACTGCGGGGATATGACGGTCGTAAATATGGCAGTCAGCGATCACGTGGACAAGTTCGCCTGCTTCCAGACCGGACACCTGGGCGATCATCATCAGCAGCATTGCGTACTGGCACACATTCCAGTTGTTTGCTGTGAGCATATCCTGACTGCGCTGATTGAGAATGCCGTTTAGGGTGTTTCCGGACACATTGAAGGTCATAGAATAAGCGCAGGGGTACAGGTTCATCTCGTGAAGATCTTCAAAAGTGTAGATATTGGTGAGAATACGGCGGGATGCGGGGTTATGCTCCAGGTCATACAGTCCCCGGTCCACCTGGTCGAACATACCCTCTTTATACTGGTGCTTAATGCCCAGCTGGTAGCCATAGGCCTTGCCGATGGTGCCGTCCTCGCCTGCCCATTCGTCCCAAACGTGGCTGCCCAGGTCTTCGATGCGGTTGGATTTCTTCTGCCAGATCCACAGCAGTTCATCCAATGCAGATTTCCAATAGGTGCGGCGCAGGGTCATAATAGGAAATTCTTCCTTCAGGTTATAGCGATTGACAACACCGAATTTCTTAACTGTATGAGCCGGTGTGCCGTCCGCCCAGCGGGGGCGCACATCCAAATCTGTATCATAAAAGCCGTTTTCCAGAATATCCAGGCACGTCGCCCGATAGAGTTCATCTGCTTTGCTCATAAGTAGCCTCCTGGTTTATTTTTTTACATTGTAGCATAAGAAGGAATGTTGGTCAAAAGAAATTTGCTGTTTTTTCCGTTAATTGGTCAAATCTTTGCAGGTGTTCCTTTGTAATGCCTTGCGCACCCATTTGGGTCAGTTCCAGCACCGCCTGTGTTCCATCGGCAAAACAATATACACTACTCCAGCCGTGACGCAAATTTTTTGTTACGCCATCCCATGTTCCACCTTTGCCATAAGCACATTGGGCAACAAGCACTCGGTTGGAAAGACAATGGATTACTCGATTTCGGCTCAGTGCCCGCTGGGCAGAAAAAGGCATATCAAAACCATCCTCTGCTAAATAAAGCACATTCTTTTGAAGGGGTTGATTTTCCAGCTTATCTGCCACCACGCAGATCACTTGCCCTCCATTTTCCAGGCAGGCATCCTGTGCGGTTCGGTCTGCACCTCTGGCATTTCCGGACACCAGAACATAGCCTTGAAGCGCAGCCTGTCTGCCCACTTCTTCTGCAAAAGACATATTCTCTTCTCTTAAATCCCGGCTTCCCACAAGGGAAATTGCAGACTTTTCCAGCAGTGTCAGATCTCCTTTTGCCCACAAGCATCCGGGGCAATCGATCCCCAGTGTTTCTCGGAGTCTACTGGGATACTCCGGACTGACTCTGGTAATGGGAATACAGTCTTTTTTCGCTGCCTGACCTAAATACCAGGAAAGAATATCCTCATCGGATAAAAGGTCCACGATCCGGTGTGCTTCTTCCTGACTATAACCAATGGAAATCAGATCCCCATCCTGTACAGGTCCATCACCAGTCGGTCTTTCCATACTCCTGACCCGGGAGGCAAGACGGCGCAGCTGTGCTACAGTCATCACCTTGCGTTCCGGGTTTCCTAAATGACTTGTCAGCAGGAGAAACCCCTGCTCCCGCGCATTCACCGAAAACGCTTCTTAACGACCGGCTCTTTAACGGTTTCTTCCGTCAAACTGCCGTCAGCACCCAGAAGCATAGGTCTTATCTGATAATTGGAAAATTTTGCAATCTCATCCAGCTTTGCTTTTTCCGGGAAATTGCCCACAATAGACCAGGCAACACCTTTCCGCTTTGCTCTGCCGGTTCTGCCGATCCGGTGGACATAGTATTCGTTTTCCTCCGGAATATCGAAATTGATGACACAATCCACATCGTCTACATCGATACCCCGGGATGCCACATCTGTAGCAATCAGAATCGCCAGCTTACCATCCCGGTATTTCTGCATTGTCTTTTCCCGCTGACTCTGGCGGATATCACCGTGGATACAGTCGCAATCCATACCAGCCCGCTTCAGATCATCAGACAGACGCTGGCACATATTCTTGGTGTTGCAGAAAACCATCACTCGCTCATAGCCTTGTGTGCGGATCAGGCGCAACGCTGTTTCCGCTTTTTCCAAGGGGGTGACTGTAATGGAATACTGATCAATATCCGGGCGATCCTCCTTCTTCGGCTGGACGGTGATCTCCACCTCATCCCGCTGATACATCCAGGAAACGGTCATAACCTCCTGAGAAATCGTTGCAGAGAACAGGCCCAGATTGCGGCGGTTCTTCACCCGCTCAATAATACGGGTCACATCCTTGAAAAATCCCATATCCAGCATCCGGTCAGCCTCATCCAGAACTACTGTCTGAATTTTATCAAAGCGGATATTCTTCCGGTTGTAATGATCCATCAAACGGCCGGGGGTTGCTACTACAATTTGCGGTTTCTTCTCCAGCTGCTTTGCCTGACCGACGATGCCTGCACCGCCGTACAAAACCGCAACACGGATGCCCTGAAAATATGTAAGCAGTCCCCGCAGCTCGTCACCGATCTGGATCGCCAGCTCTCTGGTAGGGGCAAGGATCAGTCCCTGAACATCGCTGCATTCCGGGTCGATGTGTTCGATCATGGGAATACCAAACGCAAAGGTCTTGCCTGTTCCGGTGGGTGCTTTTGCAACCACATCCTTCCACTGCAAAAACTCCGGGATCGCCAGCTGCTGAATGGTAGTAGGATAGCCATAGCCCTTCTTTTCCAGAGCCTTGAGCATGGCATCAGACAACCCCAGCTGTTCAAATGTAATTTCTTCCATACTGTTCTTCCTTTAATTAGCGTTTGTCTTATTGTAGCAGTTTTTTTCTTTTTTTGCAAGCAATATAGGCGGCATCGGGAAATAATGGAAATATGTGGACAAAAACCAAATAATGTGTTATATTTTATACTGATATGATATTAGCATTACGCCTTTGAAGGAGGCCTGCAAAAAAATGGGTAAACTAATTGTAATTGAAGGTACTGACGGTTCCGGAAAAAGCACTCAATTTCGTTTGCTGTCTGAGCGCTTAACACAAGATCAGGTTGCATACCGTCATCTTGTTTTTCCCCGGTATAAGGAAGAAAGCTCTGCACTGATCCGGATGTATCTGGGCGGTCAGTTTGGTACAAAGCCTTCTGATGTAAACGCTTATGCTGCATCCTCCTTTTACGCGGTTGACCGTTATGCATCCTATAAAATGGATTGGGGTCAATGGTATGAGGAAGGCGGTCTTGTGCTGTCTGACCGGTATGCTACCTCCAATGCAGTCCATCAGGCATCCAAAGAGCCGGAAGAGAAGCAGATTGAATATCTACACTGGCTTTATGACTTTGAGTATGAAAAACTGGGTCTTCCCTGCCCCGATCTAGTTCTGTATCTGGATGTACCTACAGATTTCACGGAGCGTTTAATGCGCAAGCGGGAACAGGACACCAACACAAAGGCTGACATTCATGAGCAGGATACTGCATATCTTGCCACTTGCCGGAAAACCGGTCGCAAGGCTGCCGATTACTATGGCTGGACAGTGATCGAATGTGTCAAGAACGGCGCAATGCGCTCCATTGAAGATATTCACGCTGAAATTTATCAGCACGTTAAAAAGTGTCTGGAGGGTTAAACTATGGTATATATACTGCTTGGAACAGGTTTTGAGGAAATGGAAGCCCTTGCGCCTTTGGACCTGATGCGCCGTGCCGGTATTTCTGTTATGACCGTTGGTGTCAATGGCAAGACCGTTTATGGCGGTCACGGAATTGGTGTAGAAGCAGACATCACCATTGAGGAAATGGATTTGACGGATCTGGAAATGATCGTTCTGCCCGGTGGACTGGGCGGTGTTGCTTCCATCCGCGCAAGCAAGGCTGCAATGGATGCACTACAGTTTGCGGGAGAAAATAACAAATATGTAGCTGCCATCTGTGCCGGTCCCACGGTTCTTGCGGATCTGCACATTACAGATGGCAAAAAAGCAGTTTGCTATCCCGGCTGCGAGGCACAGATGGGCAATGCCAATATTCTCACCCATCTTCCCTGTGTACAGGATGAAAAGGTAATTACCGGTGCATCTGCCGGTTGTGCCGTTTCCTTTGGTCTAAAGCTGATTGCCGCGCTGAAGGGTGAAGAAGTAGCCAAAGAAATCGGCAAACAAATTGTGATCCGCTGACAGGAGGTAACAATATGGATAAAGAACATATCGATCCTCAGAATAATGACTGGGTAGATGAGGTCCTGGGCACAAGTGCCCCAAACAAAGAGATCGATGTAGACGAACAGGCTGTTGCCGGTGCTGGACTTACCCACCCCAACGACCTGGAATTGGAAAAAATTATGGCAGAGGTCTTGAGCGGCGAATCCGTACCGGAAGTTGTGGACGGAGGACAAACACAACAATTCATCCCTCCGGAAGTTCCCGTGCAAGACGATCCCGGTGTGGAATTACCCACACCTGCACCTGTGCGCAGACGGAAACCGAAAGAGCCGGAAATCCGCAAGGGTCGTCCCGCCAAGAAAAAGGGTTACGGTCTGTTTGGCATTCCCCATATTGTCGCCACTGCGATCTGGCTGGCACTGATCGTTTTCATCGGTGTTTCTATGGGCAGACTTCTCTGGGTCTGCTGCGCTGATTTGATGGCATTCGGTAAAGCATCTCAGGAAATTACCATTACCATTAATGACAATGAGGATATTGATTCTATCTCCCAAAAATTGGGGGATGCCGGTCTTGTGCGTTATCCCGGTTTGTTTAAGCTTTTTGCACAGATCACCGGCAAAGCTGATAACATTGACTTTGGCACTTATACTTTGAATGCCCATTTCGATTACAATGCTATGATCAACGCAATGGCATCTACTGTAAGCCGCCGTGATGTGGTGAACATTATGTTCCCAGACGGTTATAACTGCGCACAGATCTTTAAGCTGTTAGCGGAAAACGAAGTTTGTTCCGTAGAGGATCTGGAAGCCTATGCCGCTAACGGTGAACTGGATGATTACTGGTTCCTGGAGGGTGTCTCCCGGGGTACAAAGTACTGCCTGGAAGGTTACCTGGCACCGGATACCTACAGCTTCTACACCAACGACGAACCTCGCCGTGTTCTGGAAAAGTTCCTGGATGAATTTGATGACCGTTTCACAGACATTATGAAAGAAGAGTTTGAGGCTGTTAAGACACGCTATGCCAATATGCTTTCTTCTTTTGGCTACAGCAATGATTATGTAGCAAGCCATCCCCTTACCCTTCACCAGCTGGTCACCTTGGCATCTATTGTTGAAAAAGAAACCTCTAGTCGGGCAGAAAGCTTTGACATTGCTTCTGTTTTCTATAACCGTCTGGCAAATCCCACCCATCCCTATTTAGGTGCTGACGCAACGGTTTATTACGCAATTGGTGACTACTTCTTTGAAAAAGGAGAGCTTACCTCTGCTGACTTGTCAAACACCAGTCCCTACAACACGCGTAATCACGAAGGTTTGCCTCCCGGACCCATTTCTAACCCGGGTGTCTATTCTCTTTACGCTGTGCTTGATCCCAACGACACCAACTACTATTACTATGTGTTAGACCCCAGTGCAGGTGCCCATCTGTTCTCCAAAACCTACGATGAGCATTTACGCAAAGTTAACAGTTTAGGATATTAATATGAAAAAAATAGAACTACTCAGCCCTGCCGGCGATATGGAACGGCTGAAAATGTCTGTACTTTACGGTGCAGATGCAGTGTATCTGGCAGGCACTGACTTTGGTATGCGCTCCTTTGCGGGGAATTTTACCCCGGAGGAGCTGCCCCAAGCCGTGCGCTATGCCCACGATCATAATGTTAAGGTGCACGTGACAGTAAACACCATGCCCCGCAATAATGAAGTTGTGAATCTTCCCGCTTATCTGGAGCAGCTTCAGGACGCTGGTGTGGATGCTTTGATCCTTGCAGATCTGGGTGCGTTCACCCTTGCCGGAAAGTATGCTCCCAAATGTCAGCGGCACATCTCCACACAACAGTCCATCGCCAATTATGAATGTGCCCAAGCTTGGTATGATCTGGGTGCACAACGCGTCGTTTTGGCAAGAGAGTTGAATCTGCAGGAGATCACCGAGATCCGACAAAAGGTTTCTCCGGAGCTGGAAATTGAGACCTTTGGTCACGGTGCAATGTGCGTCAGCTATTCCGGACGGTGTTTACTGAGCAACTATATGACCGGACGGGACTCCAACCGGGGTGCTTGTGCCCAGCCCTGTCGCTATCAGTATGCACTGGTGGAAGAAAAGCGTCCGGGAGAATATTTCCCGGTGTACGAGGATGAGAAAGGTACATACATCTTAAATTCCAGAGATATGTGTACCATTGATCACTTAAAAGAACTTACGGATGCAGGTATCGATTGCATCAAAATCGAAGGTCGGGCAAAATCTGCCTACTATGCTGCCATTGTAACCGGTGCTTACCGGCACTGCATTGATGATCTGGCAGCAGGAAAGCCTTTAGATCCCGTTTGGCGGGATGAAGTGGAACACGTTTCTCACCGCCTTTATTCCACAGGCTTCTATTTCGGTCAACCCGGTCAGTACACCGAGCATTCCCGGTATATCCGCCAATGGCAGATCTGTGCCATTGTGGAAAGCTGTGATGAAAACGGCTTGGCAGTCTGCTCTCTGCGCAATAAATTTACCGCAGGCGATACACTGGAAGCCGTTGGTCCGGATCTGCGCCCCTTCCCCTTTACCGTGCCTGTGATGAACGATATGGACGGTGCTGTACTGGACGAACCCAGAACACCCCAAATGCGTTTTACCATGCAACTTCCTCAACAAGTCCCCGCCTTTTCCATCCTTCGGAAGGCTGTTGACTTATCTGCCAAATAAAACAAACAGGCGGTGTTGCACCAATTGCAACACCGCCTATATTTTCATTTTCTCACATTTTCTTTTGTTTTTTTACACGCCACATTCCAATGGCAAATACCATCGGAAACAAGGTAGCTGCCAGCAAGCCAAATTTCAGTTGATCGTTAAACATACCCGACACGAAACCAACTATGGTAGGGCCAAGCGTACATCCGGTGTCGCCCGCTACGGCAAGCAATGCAAACAAAACGGTTCCGCCCTTCGGAAAGCGTTCAGCGGAAACACTGACCATTCCGGGCCACATCACACCGACAAACAAGCCGCTACAAGCACAACCAATCAGAGAAAGGATCGGCCAGGGAGAAAATACTGTCAGCAAAAAACTCCCTGTACATAACACACCACAGAAGAACAAAAATTTCTTTAGAGGGATCTTATGACCTAAAAAACCGTAGCCCACACGGCTGACGCCCATTAGTGCCGCAAACAGGCATGGTCCCAGTAAATCTCCGGTTGCTTTGTCCACCTTCAATCCTGTTTCTGCAAAATAGGATGCCCACTGACCGATGGCCTGCTCTGCCGCACCGCCACAAAGAATCAGCAGCACAAACAGCCACAGGGTTTTCTGCCTCATAAAGCCACTTGATTTTTCTGTTTTTTCTTCACTGGGCAGTGTCAGGATTGGCGCACCGGCAAACAGGAATATATTGACAAGCGGTACTGCCGCCCAAACCATTGTCAGCAGACGCCAACTGCCGGTGCCGGCAAAATGCAGATATACGGTGCTGAGCATCACAACAATCGCACAGCCCCAGGCATAGCATCCATGAGAAATGCTCATTACTGCAGATTTGTTTTTCATCGGCAATGCCTCAACAATTGGGCTGATCAGCACTTCTATCAGTCCACCGGACGATGCGTAGATAGCCGTTGCCAGCAACAGGCCACAATAGGGATCGGAAAACCAATAGGGGAACTGTCCCATCCCCACAAGTCCCACAGCACTGAAAATATGGGCAGTTACCACGCATTTTTTATACCCGATCCGATCCGCAAACCGGGACGCTAACATATCCACTGTTAACTGAACCAGGAAATTAAAGGTCACAAGAAAACCGATTTTTCCAACAGAAATATGAAATTCGTTTTGAAATGTTACAAACAGCAGTGGTGCCAAATTGACCACAATCGCCTGACATACGAATGCCATACAACAGGCAAAATATGTTCTGCTATAAGATC
Organism: Faecousia sp.; assembly: GCA_045656945.1. Taxonomy (GTDB): domain Bacteria; phylum Bacillota; class Clostridia; order Oscillospirales; family Oscillospiraceae; genus Faecousia. The sequence goes on along the minus strand of JAZOSD010000080.1, from coordinate 6,188 downwards.
TCAAGAAATTACCTTCTTTAAAAGAGTGCCGCCCGCAGGCGGCACATTTTATTTATTTCAATTTGTTCATCAGTTCTACGCCGGTTTCGATCAGGCGTTCTGCAACGCCTGCTTTATAGTTGGAGGAAACAGCTTCATAACCACCCTCGGCATAGCACTCGTACATCGGGTAATATCCCTGTGCACCGTTGGTCAAACAGCAAGGAAGGGTGAATTCGAAAGGAGAGCCTTCCTTCAGGCCCAGACCAATGCCGTTGAAGGGTTCGCCGGGAATACCTACAAATGCTACCGGTCCGATACGGACTGCAGACATCGGCAGGGATTCTTCCAAAGGTGCATTTTCCATACGGAGAATACGGGCAGCCTTTGCGATCACATGGGCGCGCTTGCCCTTCTCGGGATCGTATTCGATCTCATCCTCCCGATTCTCTCTTTGCAGCTGGATAATATGGTGTGCCCAGGGAATTTCCTCAGGCTCCGGCTGATTGGTAGGTACAACGCATTCCTGGTTGCCGTAAGCAATGGTATCCACATCCACCCATTCCACATCGCCATAAACCTGCAGCACCGCACCGGCAATGGCTCTGCCCATATGGTTGGGGTTAATATACTCGGTTACCTTATACTTCTTATCGATCAAATCGTTCTCCCGGACAAAGTCCGTCTGGGAGATTGGCTTGCCGATCACCTTTTGGTGATTGATATCGCCTTGAGCGCCTGTGAAGAAAATGGCATGAACAGGCATTGCGGCTTCCAAGGTAGCACGGACTGTATGCGGATAGTCTGCAGAGATCACAGGCAGGTTCAGAGTGTCAGGATGGACACCGAAGTTGGCAACAGCGATTTCCTTGCCACCCTCACGGACAATACGCAGGACGTTCACCCGGTCGTCAATCTGACCGATGGGTTCCACCACATTGGGATTGCCCAAGCCAGGGTTTGTGTGAACATAGCCGTTTTTCATACGGAAACGACGGATATAAGAAATATTTTTTGCTGTACTTACAGCATAACCCATCTGGGCAGGCTTCAAATCCGCAATTGCCAAGCGGGTAGCTTCCACAAACTTCTCCGGAAGTGCCAATCTATAAGCACGGGTTACCTCGTTGATGGGGAAATCGTCGATATTATCTGTGCTGATAAGGGGTGCAGTATGGGTATGGGTACAAGCAATGAAAATAGATTCGTAAGGAATATTATTTTCCTGTGCTACCATTTTGCGGATTTGATCAGAGAACTTACGACGCAGATACAGAAGGTCCGCAGAAATCAGTACAGCAATCTTGCCGTTTGCCTCCACTGCCAGTGTGTTAATTTCCAGAGGATCCAACACCTCTGCACCCAGACGGCTTTCCGGGTGGGGATGACCTGCAAGATTTGTACCCAGAGGTGGTGTGATATCAACTCTTGAAAAGCCAGCTTTCAATACATTCATTTTAAGTAACACTCCTTTTTCTTTTGTGTGCAATGGTAATTGCGATTTGGAAGGCAACTAAGATCACTGCCATCAAACCCATACAGAAATAAATTACAGGAAGATAGGTACCTTTTATATCATAGACATGATTGACCAGAACGGGACCGACCGCAAAGCCGGTGCTGCTTGCTGCGCTGGTATATCCCAGCACTCTTGTAAAATCTTCTTTGTCAAAAAGCTCCTCAACGATCAGTGATATTACAACTGTCTCCAAAGGAAGCGCAAAGGGAAAAATCATTGCAAAAATAATCGCAATTGAGTTTGACTGAGCATTCATAATGGTCATAAGGGCAAAGGAAATAATTGTTGCCATCTGGCATATGATCAGAACTGCCCGAAGTCTCCACTTATCGAAAATCACACCGATGCTGGTTTTCGACAGGATCAGCATAACTGAAAGGGTGCTGGTTGCCCATGTAACAATGTCATTATTTAGTCCTACATCTCGCATATGGGCAGCATAAACACTGTTGATACCCATCAGCAGTGCATTACAAAGAAATACACAGGCAACCACAAAGATCATAAACCAGATTGCGGATTTATTCATTTTCCCAGACTTTTTCTTTTCTGCAACCGGTGCGCTTACCACGGTTTTGGCACAGTCTTTATTTTCCTTTGCCAGCAAAACGACCAGGACTCCTACTACAACCAGGATTATAGCACAAAGTCGATAGGCATCCCGGAAGCCAAGGGGATTTCCCTCCTGGAATAAAATTGGGGACATCACACGAACACCTACCGCAGCGCCAAGTCCGGAGCAGGCTGAAACAATGCCAATTATGGTGCCGAAGCCTTTTATGACCCACTGCTTCAGAAGCACAGAAATGATCGATCCGATTCCAAGGGAAAGTCCGATTCCAAACAAAGTTCCTCCAACATAGAACTGCCAAACCTTTTCTGCAACAGAGTAGGTTACCATCGCAAGAATCATAAATACAAATCCAAGAGCGAAGGTCTTACGAATGCCAAGGCGACGCAGCACCATAACGAACATAAGGCTCATAATTGCCGAGGTAGCAAAACGAAAGCTGTTATTCAAAGAAAAAGCTGTTCTGGAAAAACCCATTCCTTCCGTAACCGCGGAAAGCCATTGTCCCTGATAGCCGCCTACAAAGCCGCTAGTGAACATCAGCAGTGCGCATAAAAAAACAATGATCCAGGCATAGGAAAAGCGTTTTTGGAAAACTGTCATACCGTACCACTCCTTTTGATTTTCCTACACAGTATAACAAAGCTTTTCCGCGCGGACAATACCAAAAGGTTTATCTTTGCATAACAAAAACTTTATGCAGTCTAGCGCTCTGTATAATATTTTTCTATAAATTCCTTTCCCACAGCTTCATCATCTGTTAAGGTACGGTTTTTTCGCCAATACAGGCAGAACACCCAGGGATGTGGTAAATTAGCAATGGGGATATAGCGCACATCCAAAGAGGGATCGCGCACATATCGGCTGGTGGTAAAACCAATGCCCACACCGTTTGCTGCCATTCGCTGTGCAATCAGGTAAGAGTTGGAGCTTTCCATCGGAAGAGGAATTTCCGCTTTTTCAAAAATCTCCGCAAGATAGCAATACAATGAGTCCCCAGGCATAGGCAAAAACAGGTTCTCCCCTGCCAGATCCTTTACCTCCACGCTATCCTTATGCGCCAAAGGGTGGTCTTTGTGGACCATAATATAGGGATATTCCTGAAACAGAGGCATACTTTCCAGTTCTGCTGCCAAGATAGGACCTATATCATTCCGGGCTGCAAGGAGCAAATTGGAATGTGACAGAAGGATACCCTCCTGTAAATCGCTCTGCCTGATTGGAACACAGGAAACTGCAAAGTCCGGATGTTCCTGGGCAAATGCCGCAAGCAGTTCCACCCATTGGGTTGCTGTGACACAGGCAAAGGTAATATGACGTCGCTGACCTGACAGGCTTTGGCGAATCTCTGTTTTGGTATATTCCAGCTCTGTAAGGGTTTGCTTAGCATAACGCAGAAAAATCTGACCCTGTCGGTTGAGAATGATCCGGTTATTGGTGCGATCAAAAAGACGCACTCCCAATTCCTTTTCCAACCGGGAAATTGCCATGCTCAGCGCTGGGGAAGAGATAAACAGTGTATCTGCCGCTTCGGAAATTTTGCCGATTTCTGCAACCGTTTTGAAATACTTCAGTTGTTGTATATCCATTGCACTTCGTCTTTCCTGTGTTTTTTGAATTATTATATCATATCCCAAAAGAAAAGCAAGAAAACAAGTGCCAAAACACATATCAAAAGCTGACACTTATCAAAGTGTGGGCTTTTCCGCAGATATCTTGAATATCTACCGACTCTTAATCATCGTCCTTCTCTTGCTCACTGAGAGGAAGTTCTGCAAAAGGCACTAGGCAGTTATGGGTTTTTGCCAGATCGTTTCTTCCGGTTTTATCCACAGTTCCCCCATACACATACCCTTCTGTACGCATATAAGCGTTCCAGCGGCGATGCTCCAAAATTCTAATGGCCTGCAATTGGGTTTCTGTCCGTTCTTCAGGAATCTTATCGATTCCCGGTATTCCACACAGCTGTTTTATTTTCCTTCCGATTGCAGACGCAACAGAAGATCTGTAATTATAGTTATACTGCCAAAATTCGCTTTCTTTTCCCCATTTCAAGTGGCGTTCAAGCGCAGTTTTTTCCACATCGGAATTTAGGATCACTTCCTCAGAATAAGAAGACCTTACATCTCCTATAAAGTCTATATTATATTCTTGTCCCTTGTAATTTGTAATATTTTCCAATGCTTCTTTTTTCTCACTGTTATATACCACCGCCTGAATTTCCGGTGCATATCCCTTTTGGGCCAAAAGTGTGCGCAGCTTGATTGCTGTGGAAATATTTTTCTCATCATCACCCAGCGCAACAAATACATAGGTGGTTTTGGGAAGATCCTTCACCATCTGATCAAAAGAGGCACTATCCACATCCACATCAGAATGGATATTGATCGTATATCTGGTCTCCCCTTCTATGTTAAGCTTTCCGCTAAATTCCATCAGCTCCGGGCATTTTGAAGCAAATTTCTCTTCTGCGTGCTTATCCAAATCATACGTATTGATCTGTACTAAATAACCATCCATCTGGCATAACCAGCAAAGGGCCTTTGCCATCTCCGTTCCGTGCTGACCCATACCAACAATAACAGCATTGATCTTTTTTATACCGGACTGATCGTCAAAAGCGCTTTTGAACACCTTCTCATAGCCATTTTCGTAAAGATTTCGCATAATCAAGGACTGGACTTCATTGACTCTGCGCACTTTGATTTTAATATCATTTTGTGCACTATTAAAAGCCTTTGTCAGCAGTAATTCCGATTCTACTTGTGTGGTAAATACATACAGATTTGTATTCTCGCGGTTTTTCAGTTTGTTTACAATTTCCAGTGCCTGACTGATATTTTTGTTTTGGTCCAGACCTATGGTAAAAAAGTTCATCTTCCGTTTCTTACTATGGAAGGTAAAATCAATGGCATTGATATCCTTCTTAAAACAAACTGCACCGATTTCTTTTGCCTTTTCAATTAATTCACTGTGCTGTTTTTCCTCTGTTTCAAACACATCTGTAAAAACAAAGAAGCGACCCTTTTGTTTATTATCGTATAAACTTCTTGCCAGTGCTACAGACTTCTCATTTAGTTCTGAGAAGATAAACACATCCCAGAAGAAATGTGTAATATATTGCTTATGTGCAGATAGATTTTTGAAAAATGAGATCACAAACCCAAAGGTCAGCACAGGTGCTAAAACAAAGAGTATCGAAAAAAGGACCGTATACCCTTTTACAACAGAAGCCGGTGCGTCCATCAAGTTTGCTCTGATAAAATCAAAATCTCCATCCACCAGAAACAGCTTGATCATATTGAGTACAGACATAATAATTGTTTCAAAAAGTCCGCATTCACTAAGCTTAAAGGTGTTATTATAGATTGGAAAAGACAAAATGAAAGAAGATAAAATTACGCCTAAAAACAGTATTCTGGAAGGCTCTAACAATCTTCCGCTTTTATATTTTGCATTTGTTCTGGCGATTGCCCAAATAACTGAACAAACCAAACTCAATGCCGATAAAATCAAAAAAACAGACCACTGCATAATATACCTCCGGATACTAAAAATCAACAAAATACTGTTTCTGTATGTATTCGCTCCACTGAATAAGAAAACCATTAATATAATTATAGCACAAACTATAAATCAAGTCAAAATTATTCATTTGAAACCCATACCCCCAACGCAAACCATAAATATTAGTGAAATATCAGTGATTGCTGATGTGAGGTTGTGGCTTACGCCATAGTGAAGTTTTGTGCTTCGCACAAAGTGAAGTAAAGTTTGCCTGCTTTGCCGTCAGGCAAAACTTCCCTACGCAGTAACTTCACTGCCAAAGGCAACTTCACTTGACCGCAAGGGCAAACTTAGTTTCCAAAAATAAAAGCACTGCTTTCGCAGTGCTTTTATTTTTGGAGGTACCGGCCAGATTTGAACTGGCGGATCAGAGTTTTGCAGACTCGTGCCTTACCACTTGGCTACGGTACCATCTATAAAAACAGGAACGCCGTGCGTTCCTATTTTATTTCATTGGAGCGGGTGACGAGGCTCGAACTCGCTACCTCCACCTTGGCAAGGTGGCGCTCTACCGGATGAGCTACACCCGCATCGTGGTTCCCATTGGGAACC
>JAZOSD010000079.1:0-91676 GCA_045656945.1 Faecousia sp. | reverse complement strand
TTGTTTTGGTTGGCTGTGGTAATCACCCCCTAGAATATGTCAACACCATCGAGGGTAATATGAAAACATACTATGAAATCTCAGATGGGACATGGGAATGCGAAGGACACTCATATAAGTATCGCCTAGAAATCAGCGGCAGAATGCCCAATGCCGTTAAGGATACCACATATGTCTATTTGAGCAATATTGAAAATATTACATTTCAAAAAGCTATGATGGCAAGTGGTCTTAGTAGTAATACGGAGGACTATTTTACAATCAAAGAAGCTGTACTCGTAGAACTAAAATAGAACTGACAAATTCCAATATGTCGAAAAGTTTTGAGCAGATGGATGACCCCATCTGCTTTCTTTTCACCTGAAAGTTTTTGAAGGTTTGGAAACTTTTTTCAAAAAGTTTCCATATCAAACGCAAAATCAAAAAACGAGCCCGATTGGGCTCTTTTTTCTTTAGTGGCATCCGCAGGGTCTGTCAAATTCGGGATTGAAGGCGTAGAAGTTTTTGCTGTCGAGGCGGGCGGGGGCGATGCGCAGCGCATCTCCGAATCTCTGATAGTGTACCAGCTCTCTTGCCCGCAGGTATTTGATGGGATCCTGAACGTCGGGATCGTCTACCAAGCGAAGAATGTTGTCGTAGGTTACTCTGGCTTTTTGTTCTGCTGCCAAGTCCTCTGTCAAATCTGCAATTGGATCGCCCTTTACTGCGATTGAAGCTGCATTCCAAGGGAACCCGGATGCTGCTGTTGGATATACACCTACATTATGATCTACAAAATAGGGTGCAAATTCAGTGCCCTCAATTTGAGAATCCTTTAGATTTCTTGTGAGCTGATGAACAAGTGCGCCGATCATTTCCAAGTGACCCAATTCTTCCGTTCCGATATCTGTTAACAAACCTTTCTGTTCATCAAAAGGCATAGAATAACGCTGTGACAGGTATCGCAAGGATGCACCTAGTTCACCATCCGGTCCACCATATTGTGAAATGATGATAGATGCTAATTTGGGATTTGGGCGCGCAACTTTTACGGGGTACTGAAGTTTTTTATCATAAATGAACATAATTATACCTCCCGATTTGCTGCGTATTCCCAAGGCCACGGATCATTAAGCCAACGGTATTGGCCTTCTGTTTGAGACATATGATTTAGCGGACCATATTCTTTTTCATAGATATCTCTGCCTTTTTTATACATTTTCTGCAGATTTTGATATAAGTCTAAGGCTTCCTGGTCCTCTCTATGGGTGTCCAAATATAAGGCTAATTCCTGAATTCCAAAGTTTAAGCATTGCAATTCCGTGAGTGGTGTTACCGGTTGCTCTTCTTTATTTATCATTCCCATAAAAGGAAGGTCCAACCCTGGAAACAGTGTGCCACGAATCAATGCTGTTCGTGGTTCGTAACGGGGAGGGCATTCCAATTGGAACGGAACATATGGGTTTGCAAGCGGTGCCATTGCCGGCAAGCGACCCTCTTTACCATTGTGTTCGGGATTTCTTTGCAAAACAAATTCCTCCTAACTTTTTTGTTGTTGAAACGGTCGTTCCGTGTCATACTATGCTGGAATATAACGATCTGTTCATTTTCAGTGTGTACTGTTCATATTGTGTATTGAGGTGTTGACATTGACAAAGAGGAAGTTCTATCTGACAATTTTACCGATCTATATTATTATCCTTTCTGGCTTAGTTGTGTGTTCGTTGCTGCTTGGTCGTATGGTAACTGTTGCTACAGAGAACGCTCCTATCCATAATAGAAAATGTGTAGTGATAGATGCAGGGCATGGAGGTGTTGATGGTGGTGCGGTCTCCTGTACAGGTGTGCCAGAAAGTAAGATTAATTTGGAAATCGCATTAAAACTAAATGATCTGTTTCACTTGATCGGACTAGATACAAGGATGATTCGAACAACAGATTGTTCTGTTTATACACAAGGCAATAGCATTGCATCTCAAAAGATATCTGATCTAAAAGAAAGGGTACGCATTGTAAACGAAACAAATAATGCCATATTAGTAAGCATCCATCAAAATAAGTATATTGAAAGTAAATACAGCGGTGCACAGGTATTTTACGCGCCAACTAAGGAAAGTTATGAAATTGCAAAAGAAATTCAAGATATGTACCAGAAAAGCATAAATCAAAACAGCAACAGGAAAGTCAAGAAAACGGATGGAATATATTTAATGCAGCATATCATATGTCCAGGCATCCTGATTGAATGTGGTTTTTTATCAAATCCGGAAGAAGAGGCATTACTTCGTAATCCATCATATCAACAAAAGCTGTGTTGTGTAATTACATCAGCGTGCAGTCAATACTTAAATGATAAACCCTCTGCTTGACCGAAAATAAATTGCCTGTTATAATTAACACATCGACAGATAAGGAGAGCCGGTCTATGGCAAAAATAAAAAGTGTATTTTATTGTACAGCGTGCGGTGGAGAAACTGCAAAATGGCAGGGAAGATGTCCTGCTTGCGGTGCTTGGAATACCATTGAGGAGCATATAGAAAAACCTATGCCTGCAGGACGCGTGAAATCTGCACCTGTTGGTACCAGTCGTAGCGCACAGCTGCTTTCTCAGGTCAGCACAGACCATGAAATCCGTTTTTCTACTGGTATTGGTGAACTTGATCGTGTACTGGGAGGTGGCGCTGTAGCCGGTTCTCTGGTCCTCGTGGGCGGTGCACCTGGCATTGGCAAATCTACATTGCTGTTACAAATTTGTAATAGCTTGTGTACCGGCAGAAAAGTGCTATATGTTTCCGGTGAAGAAAGTGAAAGACAGCTAAATTTACGTGCACAAAGAATTGGCGTTCGGCCTGATGATCTGTACATCCTGTCGGAAACGCGCCTGTCTGATATTATGAGTGCTGTTGAGGAAGTACAACCGGATGTATTGATCGCCGACTCCATTCAGACATTATATAATGAGTTAAATGATGCTGCACCCGGCAGTATATCCCAAGTGAAAGACTGCACGATGACATTAATGCAGCTTTCAAAATCCCAGGGCATTACTGTATTCGTTGTTGGTCATATCAATAAGGACGGAGCCATCGCTGGACCAAAGGTCCTTGAGCATATGGTAGACTGCGTTCTGTATTTTGAAGGCGATCCAAATTCTGCCTACCGACTTTTAAGAGCTGCAAAAAACCGTTTTGGTTCTACTAATGAGATCGGTGTTTTTGAAATGGGAGATCGAGGACTGGTTGAAGTACCAAATCCTTCTCAAATGCTTTTGGAAGGCCGTCCAGAGGGTGCATCCGGTACTTGTGTTGCTTGTGTTATGGAAGGCTCAAGACCGGTTCTTGCTGAGGTGCAAGCTCTTGTTTCAAAAACTACTTTCAATGTTCCCAGAAGAACCGCTGATGGATTTGACTTTAACCGGGCTGCACTGTTGTTAGCAGTAGCTGAAAAGCGGGGTGGTATGAAGTTAAATGTTTTTGATGCTTATATTAATGTGATCGGCGGTCTCCGTCTGGACGAACCCGGTGCAGACCTTCCTGTGGTTCTTGCAGTAGCCTCATCCTATCGGGATCAAGTAATCGATCACGATCTTGTGGCCATTGGCGAAATTGGTCTCACAGGGGAGATCCGATCTGTATCCCACATCAGCCAAAGGCTCTCAGAAGTTGCAAGACTTGGATTTAAAAAGTGTTTAATACCAAAAAACACCGCTGAAAAGTTAGAAATTCCCGAAGGCTTGACCGTATATCGGGTCAAAAACCTTCGGGAAGCAATAGAAACGGCAATGTAGAAGGGGAGAAGGGACGTCAATCTTCTTCGGAAAAGTCAAGTTTTGAAATAGGATTGGCTTCCGCAGCTATTTTAAGTTCTGTGTTCTCAATATGGGTGTAAATCTGGGTAGTATTCAGGTTTTCGTGACCTAAAACTTCCTGAACTGTCTTAACATCCACGCCACCGGATAACATCATTGTAGCTGCTGTGTGACGCAATTTATGTGCAGAAAATTGTGTTGCATCCAGTCCAGCCTTTAATAAAGCTTTTTCAACTAAACGGTGAACAGCTGTTACACTAATACGATTACCGTTACGAGATGCAAATAGCGCACGATTGTCTGTAAGTACTTTTTTGTTGCGTTCGATAAGGTATGCATCGATTGCTTTTCGGCAGGGAGCGCTGAAATAGACAAATCTTTCTTTATTTCCTTTGCCAACAACACGCAGCCTATCTTCATATATATCTGTTATATTTAAGCCAACCAGCTCACTGCGACGAATGCCACAGCTTAAAAAGATCATTAATATTGCATAATCACGCGCTTTATTAGTTCCGCTAACGGATTTTAATAATGCAGCGGATTGCTCCATTGTTAAGTATTTAGGAAGACTTTTGCGCAATTTGGGGTACTCCAGATCCGCAACAGGATTATCTGTTAACTGCTTTGTACGAACCGTTAGATACTTATAGAAGGATTTTAATGCAGAGAGTTTTCTAGCACGTGCTGCAGGCGATATCCCGTAATCCGGTGCTGCAGCGTCCGGATTGGCTGTACGGTCATTTGCTAAATAAGAAAGGAAATCAAAGATATCAGAAGTGGTAATGCTACGAATTAAATTCAGATCAACATCACGAATGTCTATGTCATCCAAATGTGTGTGAATAGGCATATCCGCACGCATTAATTTTATAAATCGGAAAAACATTCTAAGGTCTAAATAGTACTCTGAAATAGTTCTGGGTGACTGGCCCTTAATGGTTTCGTGATAAGTCAAAAAATCTCGCAGCACAAGCGGGCAATCATAATATCGCTGCATAAAACGACCTCCAATCGCATTTGTTTCTTGTATTATAGCATATATACATTGTAAACGCAACAAAATTTTTATTTTGTTGCGTTTGTTGTGATTTATAGCTATTACATAACAAATAGTTCCCCACTCTTATATAAAGACACCAAAACCAACGCTGAGCTGGTTTTGGTGTCTTTTACTTAAGGCATAATAATATTAACTGTAAAACTAATCCCATCAGACTGCTGCTTGGATTCAATATTTACGATCACGCCTCCGAAGTCGTATTCTTTCGTTCCAAATTCGGACATAAAAACCATTTCTGATAAAACCCGTTTCGCTTCATCTGCAACAGAAATATCAACATCCGGTTGCGACATTATAGCTGTATGAACTGCAAGGGATATTTTAGCAGATATTCCAGTAGCAATAATCATTCTGGAATCAGAACTTGTATTAACAGATATCTGCTTAAGCTCTTGATTTTCATTGGTTATAAACTGCCAGTGTTCTGTAAAACCCGGATCAACATCAATAATTACTGCATGACCATTTACTAAAGAAGGCGTTTTATTTGCGCGTCTGCCCGCAACATACCACTCCCCTTCCTTTGATAAAGAACTATAACTTTGTGTGCTGTTTCGCTTTCCAAATGACAGATAATTATTCATACTGTTTTGCTTAGCATAAATATTGTAATTTTCTGCAAATTGTGCAAGTGTTAGATCTTCATTGCGGTGCTTTGGTAATTGTGAAGCAACAGCAGAACAAGCAATGGTAATTGCACATATAATGCCAAAAACGGCACTAAAAACCCCTCTTTTTGTATCCCATTTGGTGTAGAGTACATCTGCGTTATAATCGTAATCCCATTCCAGTTCCCTGCCGTCTGTATGAATCTGATAGGATTTATATAAACGAACCAAGTTGTATATAGGGATATTAAATCCCATCCCGTAGCGAAATACTGCCCATTCACGCTTTAACGCATTCAAAAAGGACATATTCTTCCCTTCCGGTGTCTTCAAATAGATACCTACCACAAATTTACCCGGTGTTGTACCAAGAAGGCACAAAAACAATGCGTTTAGAGGCATAGAAAGAAACAGCCCAGCAAATGAAAGAAGGTTGTTTTGTAAATCACCAAAAGGACGAACCCGCAATAACACAACAACGATCAACATAAGGAGTGCAGATGTAAAAAGCTGATCTAAATATCTGCCAATATAGCGTCTGACAGGATGGGATTCCAGATACACATATTCTGTGTAGGGTGTTTCAATAATCTCATTATCCACATGCTGTTTTTCGCTGGTTACAGAGAAATATTTGTCAGGTTTGATTGTTTCGTATGTAACATTGTCCTGTATAATCATTTTGCAAATATCTTCTGCATTCTCGACCTGCGTTTTGTGATCCTTGAGAACAACAAGCTGATTACCAAGAACTGACCGCAGGTCATCCTTCCCTTCCATAAGCTGTGAAATTGTTTCTAATGACAATCCAAGCTGTCGAAAAAGCTTGACCTTCATAAGATCCTGTAAGTTTTGTTCTGAATAATCACGATAGCCGTTTTGCAGTCTTTGAGGACAGATAAGTCCTTCCTGCTCATAATAACGAATTGTTGCTCTATCCAAGCTAGTTTTTTGTTCTATGGTTTGAATTTGCATAGATAGCACCACCTTTCGTTACTTATGATATACTATCAAGTTACTTTATAGTCAAGCACAAATTAAGAATTTTCTTTACTTTTTTTCATGAAGGTTATATTATATATAAAAATATATTTGGAGGAATCCTGATGAGCGTTAAAAGAATTGGTGTACTTACCAGCGGTGGCGATGCGCCCGGTATGAACTCTTGTGTCCGAGCGGTTGTGCGTACTGCTTTATATCACGGTATTGAATGTTATGGTATTCGTCGTGGCTACAACGGTCTTATATCTGGCGATGTAATTCGCCTGGATGAGAAAAATATCTCTCACATCATTAATCGTGGTGGCACAATACTGTATACAGCGCGCAGCAAGGAATTTTTAACAGAAGAAGGCCGTCGTAAGGCGGTATCTACCTGTAAATTTCTTGGTTTGGATGGAATTGTGGCCATCGGTGGTGACGGTACTTTCCGTGGAGCAAGAGAATTATCCAAACATGGTGTAAATGTAATTTGTATTCCTGCAACTATTGATAATGATATCGACTGTACAAACTACTCTATCGGATTTGACACAGCTGCAAATACAGCAATTGAATGCATTGATAAGCTCAGAGATACAATGCAATCCCATGAACGCTGCTCTGTTGTTGAAGTTATGGGACGCAACGCAGGTTACCTTGCAATGTATGTTGGTCTTGCTGTTGGCGCAACTGCTGTTCTTGTTCCAGAAAAAAACATAGATTTTGAAAAAGATATCGTTGAGAAAATTCGCCAAGCACGTTTTAATGGTTTCACACATTATATGATTGTCGTAGCAGAAGGCGCCGGCTCGGCCTCTGATATTGCGGCAAAAATCAAGGAAGCGCTTGATCTTGATCCTCGCGTTACCGTTCTCGGACATATTCAGCGTGGCGGTACACCGACTGGACGAGATCGCGTAAATGCCACGAAAATGGGTTTTATGGCTGTTGAATTACTTCTTGAAGGAAAAACAAACCGTATTGTATGCACTAAGGATGGACGTTTTACCGATGTAGATGTTGATGAAGCATTGGAAATGAAACGTAGTATTCAAAAAATAGAAGTGGATGTCCTTGCTGCAATGACAGGAATTTAATAACACTCCCCTCTTCAATCGATAAGATTTGAAGAGGGGCTTTCATTGAAAAAAGGTCTATCGTTTCCAGAAAAGAAGCGATAGACCTTTTAAGCCTTAGGATGACATTTTTCATATACAGATTTTAATTTCTGATTGATCATCTGTGTATACATTTGTGTAGAGGAAATGTCACTGTGTCCCATTAGTTCCTGTACAGAACCTAAATCTGCGCCATTCTCCAGTAAATGGACAGCAAAGCTATGGCGAAGCGTATGCGGGGTGATTTCCTTATCTATATGAGCGGACGATTGATAGTGCTTAAGGATCTTCCAGAAGCCCTGGCGGCTCATACGAACGCCGTTGATGTTAACAAAGAGGGCTGGCTCATCATCAGATGCAACCATTGAATCGCGAACGTCCTTCAGATAAGCGCTCAACGCCTTCAAAGCTGCAGGATACAGCGGGATCGTTCTGGATTTCTTAAAAGAGTTACACTTAATCACACCAAGATCTAAATTAACATCGTCAACATCAAGATCGATCAGTTCTGTAACACGAATACCGGTTGCGTACATAACCTCCAGCATCGCCTTATCACGATATCCTTTAGCATCGATACAGGCAGGTTGTGCTAGAAGCAGTTCAATTTCTCTGCCAGTTAAGATTTGGGGAAGTTTTTTGTCTCCCCTGTCTATGTGAATTTCTGTAACCGGAGTCTTTTCCAAAAATCCAGAGGATACAAGATAAAGATAAAAATTCTTTAAGCTCGCAAGACTTCTGGACACGGTTGCAGCAGACTTACCAGTCTCGGACAGGTGTGTCATATAATCGCAAATATTCAGTTGCTTGGCATCGATCACATCCATACTTGTATATTCGTGCAGCCACTGGGAAAACTGCCGAATATCACGCATATAGGAGGATGTAGTGTTCAACGATGCCTGTTTTACCTTGGTAAGGTAATTTTCGTAGGCCTGAATCAAATCCAACATGAATACGCGAACCTTTCCTTAGGAGTAATTCATTAGCATCACCAGATAAGGTGAAACCAGAAAAAAATCTATAATACCAATTGCTGTAAACACAATTGTAAGAATACACAACTCTCTTAACGCTCTGCTGCGCTTGAAGTTAAGTGCTCTGCACCAAAATAGCAACATTCCAACGGTAACTGCTGAATCCGAAAACAAGAGCAGTAGACGAATAAGCCAACTGGAATAGCCATAAGTCTCAGCAACACCGCATATACAGCAGCAAAATGCAAAAGACTTGATGAAGACAAATAAAAAAACAATCCAATGAGATGAAATACATATCGCTATAAAAGAAATGAATACAGGGATATATACAACTGATAACAAACCAACGATAGAAGGTCGTATAAATGTAATCTCTTTAAGGAGGGGGTGAAATATATCACACGATGATGAAATAAAATACAACCCACAAACAAATCCAAGTACCCACAAAAAGGAAAGAATTATAATGTTTCCTTTTTGTGCAAGAGGATTTCTTGCAAAAATCTTTCGCAAATTTCCGACCATAGAACCTCCATAACATAAAACAAGTATTGATTTTGTTATATAGAGATACACACTAGCCAAAAAGGCGAAAATAGCCATCAAATCAGATTGCTAAAATACTATACACCAAAATCAATAAAATTTCAAGCAAAAGTGGATAAAATTGCATTATTTGTAGATTATGCTGATTTTTATGTTAACATCATTATGTAAACCGGTGCAACTAAAAGAATAAATATATTTATCAATTTCAACTATTTCCTAGATGTAGCGCTAGCAGAATCAACAACGGCACCATATGTAGTTTTGCAAGTAATTATTCAATTTAGAGGTGGTAGGTAAATTTTATTTACCTACCACACAAGTTTGTGCAATTTAACCATATACTCTTTTTCTTTGTTTGTAACTTCCCTTCCCTCTTATACAGATTGCACACGAGCAAATCCACGATATAATTGATGACAGTACCGATATCCAAAGGTTACGGAAACCTCCTTCAAAGAATAATATACCTGTCGCAGTGAGAATTAACACATATAGCGCTGCTGTTATTCCTGTAGCTATAGCGATTTTTTCTTCAGCAAGCTTCCCTCCCGCTATGCAACCCAATAGTGAAGATATCAACATAATTACCGGTGTCAAATGTTTAATCATATTTTCTTCGATTCGTTCATTAATAATTAAATTAGTTAGGAGCATTGCAAGTCCCAAACTTATAACAACTGATATTAATATACCTATAAGTATTCCTATACCTAGTGAACACTTTTCCTTCCTTTTTTTCCGTTTAATTATCATAAATTCACCTTCCTTTTATTCAAGTCTATTCTCCTCTTCTTGAAAAAGAACTAAAAACAACTTGCCGAAACACAAATAGCGTTTCGGCAAGCTGTTTTTAAGCAGACAATTGCTCGACCATTTTATTTAGTAGTTTTTTTGCAGATTCTTCATCCTTAGCAATGGCTGTATAGTAAAACTTAACCTTAGGTTCTGTACCGGACGGGCGTACAATAACACTACCATTATCGCCAAGCAAGAACTCTAAAACGTTGGATTTCGGTAACAGGATGGGGCGCTCTTCCCCTGTTATAAGGTCGCGATCGATGCTGATACGATAATCGCGTACTTTGTTAACTTTCGCACCGCCTATAGATCCAGGTACAAACTTTCGAAGATTTGACATCATAGCAGATGCCTTTTCCATGGCATCAGAACCAGTAAGCTCTACGCTTTGCACATACGCCAGATAATATCCATATTTTTCATAAAGAGCATTAAGTGCATCCAGAACGGTCTTTCCTTGTTTTTTCAGAGCTGCCGCCATTTCGCACACCAGAATAGATGCAACAACCGCATCCTTATCTCGTGCATAAGTTCCCTTTAAATAGCCACAGCTCTCCTCAAAACCAAAAATAAACTTATCTTGTTCCTGTTTTTCCTCCAATTTAAGGATCTCACCGCCAATATACTTAAAGCCGGTTAAAACAGCGTTCATTGTAACGCCATAGTTCTCTGCAATTCTGTCTGCAAGTGGTGAGGAAACAATACTGCGAACAACAATTGCGTCATTTGGAATGTCATTTTTCTTTTGCCTTGCATTAAGAATGTAATCCATCAGCAAGCAACCGAGCTCATTACCGGATAGCTTTTTGAAGCCGCCATTATAAGGAACAGCGATTGCTATCCGATCTGCATCGGGATCCGTGCCAAGTATAACATCGCAAGGAGCAGTCTTAGCAACTTTATAACTTTCATTTAATGCAGCATCTGTTTCAGGATTAGGATACTCACAAGTCTTAAAGTCACCGTCAGGTTTTTCCTGGCAGGAAACTACTGTGATATTCACACCCAAACGGCCTAAAACTTCACGCACAGGCTCGTTACCAGTACCACAAAGAGGTGTATATACAATATCTAAGCCAGCAGAACGAATCACTTCCGGATCGACAGCTTCAGCTAGAATCGTATTGTAATAATCTTCCCAAAGATCTTGACCTATATAAGAGATCATACCCTCTTTCATATACTCGTCAAAGCTCTTTTTTTCGGGTACAAAATAAGGAATCGACTGTATTTCCTTAGTAACAACTGCCGCCGGTTGATCGGTCATCTGACAACCATCAGGACCATAACATTTTACACCATTATAAGCACCTGCATTGTGACTTGCAGAGATCACAATTCCACAGCCACAACCTAACTGCCGAACAGCAAAGGAAAGCATCGGTGTGGGAGCGAGACGGTCATACAAATAGGTATGAATGCCGGCTTCTGCAAACGCAACTGCACAGACTTTTGCAAAAGCTTCTGAATTGTGTCTTGAGTCATAGCCAATTGCTGCTTTTTGAGGCAAATCTGTTCCACTTAACCAAGCCGCCATTCCTTGTGCTGCTTTGCGAACGGTATAGCGGTTCAGACGATTACTACCCATACCCATTATACCGCGCATTCCAGCTGTGCCGAATTCCAATTCAGAACCAAAACGGCTTTTTAATTCTTCATCATCATTTTTGATGCCTTTTAATTCAGCACGCACTTCTTCTGGCAAATTGGCATTATACCAAAATTCAAATCTTTCCAAATAATCCATAACAGAACCTCCATGTTCACTAAAAAAACAGCTCAAATATAGGATTTGAGCTGTTTTTCTATTTATGCATCAACATCCTGCTCAGAAATTACAGAGCGTTTTTCTTGTGCATCCACTAAAGCTTTGAACTTGATTCGTGTATCCCGAACATCTTCCAAAGACATAGTAATTGCTTCTTCTGTGCGGCGCAGGGCATCATCCATATAATCATTACTTGCTTTGCGGAGTTCTGCCATACGGGACTGTGTCTGCAGAACCATCTCCTGACACTGACGCTTAGCTTCCTGATAGATAGCTTCTTCCTTAACCATCTGCTCAGCATTCTCCTGAGCCTGACGAATCAAAGCCTCAGCCTCGCGGCGAGCCTGACCAATCAGCTCATTGCGGGAATCAACGATTGTGCGAGCCTGTTTAAGCTCTGCAGGCAGTTGAGCGATGATCTCATCGAGCATATCCAGAACTTTATCGCGCTCCAGGATGCACTTATCGGCACCCAGAGGCAATGCTCTGGCATCCTGCACCATATCATACAGTGCGGAAATGATATCTTCGATGTTCTGTTCGTTCATATTATCTTCCTCCTTGGCGAATAACAGCGATTCGCTGCTTAAATACTGGAATAATTTGATCTGGCAAAAAATCCGAAAGATCTACATCGTAATTTGCCAGTTCTTTAACTGTGCTTGAGCTTAGATACATATATTGTGACTCAGCAGTTAAAAACATTGTGTCAAGTATCGGGTTAATTTTCCGATTGATGAGTGCCATTTGAAATTCATTCTCAAAATCCGAACCGGCACGCAAACCTTTTAAGATAACGCAACCGCCTTTGCGCTTTGCGTATTCAGCAAGGAGCTCATCAGATGCATCAACTTCCACATTTGGTAAATCCGATACGACCGTACGAATCATATCGACTCGCTCTTCTTGAGAAAACATCGGTTGTTTTGAAGCATTTACCATCACGCAAACAATCAGCCGATCAAAAATCTTAGAGGCACGACGAATGATATTTAAATGTCCGCTGGTTACCGGGTCAAAGCTTCCCGGGTAGATTGCAATTTTCATAACAGACCTTCTTCGCTCCTCAATCCTTGCGATATATTGTAAGGATTGTCTTGCCATATCTATAGTCTTTCGAGCGGGTATAACCAGGAATTTCTAATAAAAGTTCCTTTTCAACAGACCGTTCCGTAACTATTATACCAGAAGATTGCAAAATGTCAATTTCTGTTATCATTTTTATTGAATTTTCCAAAAAAACTTCTGCATATGGTGGATCCAGAAATATTATATCAAATACTTCCTTACAATTTTTCAAGTAGTTTAGATAATCAGAACAGACAACCTTTCCGTTCTCTGCCAGTTTTGTTCGCTTCAAATTTTCACGAATCAGCTGGCACGCTTCCTCACGATTATCAACAAAGACTGCACTTTTTGCATCTCTACTCAGTGCTTCAATTCCTAATTGACCTGTACCGCCAAATAAATCGAGTACTTTTGCCGCCGGTAGATCAAATTGTATAATGCTAAACAGTGCTTCTTTTACCCGATCAGCTGTCGGTCTGGTTTTCAGGCCATCCGGTGTTTTTAGAGAAACGCCACGGGCTTTACCTGTTATAACTCGCATGGATCATTCCCCTGCCCTTCTTCATTCTGATGAAAATGTTTATAAACAGCCAATGCAGCATTTTGCGGCAGATGCCGTGTAAGGTCAGATAACGTTGCTTCTGAAATTGCAGTTAAGGATCGATATACTTTCAGCAAATCCTCCTTACGCTTCGGACCAATGCCAGGGATCCCATCTAATTGAGAATACCGCAAGCGTTTACTGCGTAGTTTTCTGTGATAACTAATAGCAAACCGATGTGTCTCTTCCTGAATATTGCCAATCAGTGAAAATACAGAAGGTTGTGTATCGATTGCTATTTGCTCTCCCTGTGGGGTCACCAGAGCGCGTGTACGATGTCGATTATCTTTAACCATACCAAACACCGGGACATCAATTCCTAGTCCTTCTAAAGCTTTCAACGCAGTTAGTGCATGGCTTACACCACCGTCAATCAGCAATAAGTCCGGTAGTGTCTTAAAACCAATATCACCGGAAAGATATCTGGAAAATCTTCTGGTAACAACCTGTGCCATAGATGCATAATCATCCTGACCGGGTAAATCATCGATTCGAAAGCGTTTGTATTCACTTTTTTGGGGTTTTCCTTCTTGATAAACAACCATACTTGCAACAATGTCTGTACCGGATATGTTGGAAATATCAAATGATTCTATTCTCTTTGGAATATCCAATTTCAGCATCTTTCCAAGCAGTAATAGTGAACCTTGTATCCGTTCTTCTTTATCTGTTAACCGCAGTGCTTCTTCCTGTGCGTTTTTCACAGCAAGCGCAACAAGCTTTGCGTTGTCACCTTTTTGCGGTACTTTAATTTTCGTTGCTTTACCAAAACGGTCAGAAAGAAGAAAAGAGAACAGTTCCATATCTTCAATATCAAATGGTAATAAAACAATTCTAGGTGCAAATCCGCGGTTCAAGTAATACTGTTTGATCAAGCTAGATACCGCTAATTTCGGATCTTCCGGGACATTCAGAATTTCAAAATCCTTGTCCAGCAAGTTTCCACCGCTAAAATGGAGTACTGTAAAGCATGCTTTGGTTTCAGTTGATGCATATCCAATTACATCAGTATCTGCAAAAGAACCTGCCGTTACAAGTTGCTTCTTTCCTAAAGATTCTACTGAATGCAATCGGTCGCGAAGGCTTGCTGCCAATTCAAAGTTCAGTTCCTCTGAGGCTTTGAGCATTTGCGACCGGATTTGTTCTGCAACCTGTTTGTAATTACCGGTAAGAAGTTGTTTTGCCTGTTCGGCAATTACCATATATTCCTCTTTGCATTTATGATCCTGACACCAGCCTTCACACTGATTTAAGTGATAATTCAGACAAGGTCTTCCCTTTCCAATGTCACGAGGAAACTTCTTGCTGCAGTTCGGCATTTTAAGCGTGAGTCGAATTGCATCCATCAGATTTTGTGTAACACCGCGGCTCCCAAAAGGTCCATAATAATCTGCACCGTCATCACTGATTTTCTGAACCAACGTGATTTGCGGATAATGCTCCTTCATATGAAAACGCAGATAAGGATACCCTTTATCATCCTTCAAGAGAATATTATATTTGGGTAAATGTTGCTTTATGAGTGAACACTCCAAAACAAGTGCTTCAAATTCAGAGGCAGCAACAATTACATCAAAATGATCAATCTTACTAATCATTTGTCGCGTTTTAGGCGAATGGGAAGCAGAGTCCTGAAAATATTGACTAACACGGTTTCTGAGTTTTTTTGCTTTTCCCACATATATGACAGAATTTTCCTTGTCCCGCATAATGTACACACCGGGTGCAAGAGGCAGGCTAGATGCCTTATTTTTAAGCTGACTTAAATCCATATTCGAGCTCCTAAGAAAACCGCCTCAACGCATAGTACCTGCATTGAGGCGGAAAATCTTATAGAAATTAATAGACATCCCGCTGCAGTAAAGCACCCAGTGCTTCTACAGCTTCTTCTGCATCCGGACCGGATGCACTCAATGTCACAGTCGTGCCGGTAACGATTCCCAGATAAATGATACCAAGCAAGCTTTTAGCATTCATTTTACGATTATCATATTCTAGCCAAATGCTGCTTTCAAACTCGTTTGCCTTCTGAACAAAATAGGTAGCCTGCTTATTATGAAGGCCGGATTCGCACCGAACAACAATTTCTTTATTGCACATAAAATAACTCCTTTGTGCTATATTATAAGCCAAATAGACTTTCTTTTAATATGATATCAAATATACAAGAAAAGTCAACCAGTTTCCAACAAATTCCATAAATCAAGCAAACTCAGCTATGGTAACACCATCTTCACCCTCACCGTAAATACCAAGTCTAAAACTTTTAACAAATTTATTCTTACGAAGCGACTGCTGCACTGCCGCACGTAATGTTCCGGTGCCTTTTCCGTGAATGATTCGAACAGATCTTAGGTTGGAACGCATTGCTTCATCTAAATATCTGTCTAAAACGCAAATAGCTTCAACACTATCCATACCACGCAAATCTATTTCTGTTGCCATTGCAGACAGCTTCATTTCTCTTCCAGAGTGTGCAGGACGTATTTTCTTCTGATCATATGGATTATGCTGCTCCAAAAGATAAACCTCATCCGGTTTTACTGTCAGCTTTAACACGCCAGCCTGTAGCTGAAAAGTGCCATCTTTATTAATAGAAATCACACTCGCTTTTGTTCCGAGCTTCAAAATTTCTACTGTATCACCGATCAGCACTTCCCTTTCAGGCTTTGGACGCTTTTGCTCTGTTTGACCAGCACGGATCTTATTTTCAGCATCATTGAGATTTCTGCGCAGTTCTGCCTGCCGCTGATTTACACCTTGTGTGTCTGCATTTTCACTAAGCTGCTTTTTTAATGCTTTAATTTCCTCTGTTGCAGCATTTGCCGCTCTTCGGGCATCATCAATAATTGACTGTGCTTCCCGTCTAGCCTGTTCTATAGCTCTTTCCCGCTCAAGCTTCAGTTTTGCACTGTACTCTTCGCTTTGTAGTTTGATCGCCTCAGTTTCTTTACGAAGTCGCTCAGCCTCTGCACGGGCGGCTTCCATTTGTTGACGTTGTTGATCAAGTTGGGTCAAAACATCTTCAAAATCACGATCATTTTTACCTACGAAATCAGTAGCTTCTTTCAAAATAGATTCAGACAACCCTAGCTTTCTGGAGATTGCAAATGCATTGGATTTACCCGGAATTCCAATGAGCAATTTATAGGTAGGTTGCAGCGTTTCAACATTGAATTCGCAGGATGCATTGATCACACCTTTTGTACGCATTGCATATAGCTTTAATTCTGCATAATGAGTAGTAGCAGCAACACAGCTACCCATCTTTCTACAAAATTCAATTAAAGCAATCGCTAGCGCCGCACCTTCTGCCGGGTCTGTTCCTGCACCCAATTCGTCGAATAAAACCAATGTGCGATCATCACACGCAGCGACTATATCGACGATTGTGCGCATATGGCTGGAAAATGTTGACAGACTTTGTGCAATAGACTGTTCATCACCAATGTCTGCCAGGATAGCGTCAAAAGTAGAAAGGGTGCTGCCATCACTGGCAGGAATGTGTAGTCCGCACTCAGCCATTAACGTTAATAGTCCGAGTGTTTTCAGTGTGACTGTTTTACCGCCGGTGTTCGGGCCGGTAATTATCATTGTGTCGAAGTCATCACCTAATCTTAGTGAGATAGGCACAACCTTCTTCGGGTCGATCAATGGATGTCGGGCGTTTCGCAATTCAATTTTGCTTGTATTATTCATTATCGGCGCCCATGCGTTCATCTTATAAGCAAGCTTAGCTTTAGCAAAAATCACATCCAAAGATACAAGTAATTGCACATTTTCATTAATTGTTTCTTGATAAGCAGACGCCTCTGCAGAGAGCTCAGATAAAATCCGCTCAATTTCCTTCTGCTCTCTTAGTTCCAACTCACGCAACGCATTGTTGGCATTTACAGCCGCCATCGGTTCCACAAAATAAGTCGAGCCAGTTGCAGACACATCGTGAACCATACCGGGAATATCATTTTTGTGTTCACTTTTCACGGGAACAACATAACGTCCACCGCGAATGGTAATAATCGGTTCACGAAGAAACTTGGAAAACGCTGTTGATGAGATCATCTTTTGCAGTGTTTCCTTGACCTTACCGCCCTGAATGCGGATATGGCGGCGAATATCTGCCAATTCCGAACTGGCGGAATCCGAAATCTCTTCCTCAGAGATGATCGATTTAAAAATTTTGTCCTCTAAATATTTATTTGGAACAAGCATATGAAAAAAAGGATTCAACACCGTCTCTTTTTCTTCATCCTCTATATATGCCTTAACCATTCTTGTGCATTTGAGCACACCGGCAATGTGTAAAAGCTCTGCGGGCCGAAGACTGCCGCCTTTATTGGCTCGTTCCAGAGAGGTGCGTACATCCGTGACTGAGCCAAAAGAAGGATATCCTTTCCGGATGCTTAAATCTGATGCCGCAGTAGTTTCTGCAAGCCTGGTTTGAACTTCCTCTAGATCAGACGATGGATATAATCGCAAACAAGCAAGCTTTCCCTCTGCGCTGCCTGCACATTCTGCAAGCTGCATCAAGACCTGATCAAGCTCCAATTTTAGCAATGATTTTTCGTATAGTTCAGACATTATTTTCTCCTGTAACACCATCAAAGGGAATTTTGCAAGGATTTATAAAAATCTAGCGTTGAAAAACTTCGTTCTAATTGTGTGGTAAGATAACTTTCTGTAAGATAGGCAAGATTTTCCAATGTATCGTCGCCAGATCGGAACGAAAGCAATCTTTTCAATTCGCAGCTGCAAATATAGCGCATGGCATCCAGTATACCAGGGCTAACCGGCATACGGATACCGTCAGAATAAGGATCGCGGCAGGCTGAGCATTCCAGCCTTCCCTGGGCAATATCAAACCGATCGGGGGCAGCAGCTCCACAATGATGACAACCATATAAGTCCGGCATATATCCAGCTATGCTTGCACATCGTAACTCAAAGGATGCTTTTATTTGTTTTTCAGACAGGTTTAACTGAGATAAAGCATAAATAGAATTCAAAACCAATGTCAGAAGTTCTGGATTTGGGATATCTTCCTGTGAAACAAGCTCTGCAACTTGTGCAAAATATGTACCAAGAGAAAGCTTACAAAGATCCTTACGAAGGGGCTGGAACATCTCTAGCGCAGTCGCTTCGTTAATGGTGTACATGCCACGATATTCAAAGAGTGTAAAGGAGCTATAGGTTAATAGCTGACAGGGTGCGATCAGGGGGCTGTTTTTACGCTTCAGCCCCCTTGCTTTCACTGTTATTTTCCCGTAATCTGCAGTCAGCAGAGTCAATAATGCATCCGTATCTTTATAGGCTGTGACCCGCAGGACCAGACCCCGAACCGTCAAGTACATTGGCATTCTCCATTTTTTGTGCTTTATTATATAACAAGTATAATTCCGGAGCACCGGTTTCCATAAACATCTGCCAGTAATCTTTTGCGTTCATATTCATCCCTCCGTCTATAGGATTTACCATTAACGGAAGAGTTACCCGTGGAAATTATTCTCTGTAACCGAAATTACGCACCAGGAAGTCACTGTCACGCCAGTTTTCCTTAACTTTCACCCAGGTTGTCAAGAAAACGCGGGTGCCCATAAATTTTTCGCAGTCGTTTCTTGCCATACTGGATATTTTTTTTAGCATATCACCGCGCTTACCAATAATAATTCCTTTGTGGCTTGCTTTTTCACAATAAATCGTAGCATCAATATCGATAACGCCATTATCACGCTCAGAAAACTTTGTAATTTCAACAGCAGTACCGTGTGGTACTTCACGATCTAAGCACCACAACAGTTTTTCGCGAATAATCTCCGCCATAACCTGCCGCTCCGGCTGATCGGTCGTGACATCATCTGGGAATAAGAATGGACTTTCAATTGAATATTTGTCACACTCTATCATCAATTCTTCAATGCCATCGCCGGTTTTCGCTGAAATCGGAATGATACATTCAAATGATGCTGCAGAAGAATATGCTGCGATTACTTCCAGTAACACATCCTTTTCAACTGTATCAATCTTATTGATTGCCAGAATAACTGGACATTTCTTTGTGTTAAGTTGGTCAATAAGTGCCTGTTCCTGCGGTCCAATTGAAGGAATTGGTTCAACCATAAGAATCGTCAGATCCACATCTACAATAGATTCGCGGGTAATATTAACCATATAATCACCCAGCTTCGTTCTGGGGCGGTGGAAGCCCGGTGTATCGACAAACACATACTGTGTTTCACCTTTCGTAACGATACCGCAAATACGATTACGTGTAGTCTGAGGCTTGTTAGAGACGATTGCGATCTTTTCTCCCACCAAATAATTCGTCAAAGTAGATTTACCAACATTAGGTCTGCCGGCAATTGTTATCATAGCAGTTTTTGTTGCCATATCTTTCTCCTTTATTTCTGTTCAGTCCCGTTGCATACGGGGAATACTGGAGGCGATTTCTTCCTCACGGCGGCGCATTTGTTCCTTCTGCTCTCCCTCATCCAAATGATCATAGCCCAGCAGATGAAGTACAGAATGTATTGTTAAATAACCGATCTCCCGTCGAATACTATGACCAAACTCCTTGGCTTGTGCAGTTGCTCGTTCCAGGGATATTGCCATATCCCCCAAGGGACACCGGCCAGTTTCCGGATCTATGTATCCGGACCAATCTTCAGGAGGCTTCCCTGCCTCCATCTGAAACATAGGAAAACTTAGCACATCTGTAGGTTTATCAATAGACCGAGTTGCACGATTGATGCCCTGTATCCCCCCATCGTCCGTAATTAACACATTGATTTCACAAGGAATTATTATCTTTTCTGCTTCCAATGTCGCATCTATGCATCTACGGACAATTTGAGAAACGGCGTATTTTTGCAGAGTAAAATGGTCAAAAACGATATTAATTTTTCTGTCCATATTCATTCTTCCTTTGGTTTCGATTCTGAACCTGCTTCGGAGTTTTTGTCATTTCCTTCTTTTCTGCCTTTTCGTATGCGTTAATAATTTCTTGAACCAATGCATGGCGGACCACATCGGCAGAAGTCAACCGGCAAATAGCAACATCCTTTACATTTTCAAGAACCCGCATTGCATCTTTAAGACCGGAGGTTTTATCGCTAGGCAGATCGATCTGGGTCACATCGCCAGTGATTACAATCTTAGAGCCAAAACCCAGTCGTGTAAGAAACATTTTCATTTGTTCCTTAGTGGTGTTTTGTGCCTCATCCAAAATAATAAAACTATCATCCAATGTTCTGCCGCGCATATATGCAAGGGGTGCTACTTCAATTGAGCCTCGTTCCTGATACTTCTGAAAAGTTTCAGGACCAAGCATTTCATATAACGCATCATATAAAGGCCGGAGGTAAGGATCTACCTTATTTTGCAGATCACCTGGCAGAAATCCCAACCGTTCACCTGCTTCCACAGCCGGGCGAGTTAGAATGATTCGATTAACAGTTCTCTCACGGAATGCTGCCACCGCTGCTGCAACCGCCAGATAAGTTTTGCCAGTTCCTGCAGGGCCAACGCCTAATGTGATCGTGTGCTTTCCAATAGCCTTCATATATTCCTGTTGTCCGATCGTTTTCGCTTTAATGGGTTTTCCCTTCGCTGTAATACAAACAACATCCTTCGCCATTTTGGCAACCTGCGCATCATTTCCTTCACGGACCAGCGTAATCAAATATCGCACTCTCTGCTCGTCGATCACTTCACCTTTAGCAGCTAAACAAAGTAAACTCTCAAGTGTCCGGGCAGCTTTGTCAGCAGCCTCATCCTCACCTGTCACTTTCAAATCCACACCGCGGTTAATAATCGTTACGCCAAGAGCCTCTTCAATACGCTTGATGTTTTCATCAAAAGAACCAAAGACACTGATCAGGTCCTCTACTCTATCTGCACTTACAATTTTTTCTGCCATATTTATCACCTTAGTAAGTTTTCTTCAATCCTTGTTTGTCCGATCATCTCCAAGCATGAAAACTGTCCACTTAAATAATAAACATTATCCTCTAGCTCTATTTCTGTATGCTGATTTAGAATTTGACCGGCAATCATATGAGATTGTAAATAACGGATCGCAGCATCCTGTAACCATTCATTTTCATTGATTGTGTCTGCAGCACAAAAATGATAATCAGTAATTGACTCTCGTATGAAGGAGATCGGCAACTGATAACCACCTGGAAGGGTCAACTTAATCTCATCATATATTTTAACACAAGTTGTATCTGAAATTCCACTATCATTATACAATTTTATAAGTTTTTTTCCAATTAATATGCTATATTTTTTCTTTTTACATCTCTCCAAGCCTCTTTTTTGATGAACCAGAGGGGAAACCATCTGTAAATCGTGCAAAGTTTGTGCAAATATTTCCGCATCAGCCCGCGTTCCTTTGATCTTAATTCCACAATCGATATAACCGGAAACCAATGTTTGTCCCGCTCTTACCACCTGTCCAACCTGACACACAGCATTGCCCTGCCGAACAATACATTCCCGAATAATTCCGTCTCTGGTTGCAATTACACTGCTAACTTTACCTTCAAGTTCGTCCGCTTTATTTACGGTTGTTTTCTCTGACACGCAGATTGTCGCTACACATCCGGCTGTGTTGACGCCTACCCACTGTAGATCCGGTATTCTTTCCAGCAGTGCATTTTTAATCTTTTCGCTACGCACCTCTCTACGGGATGCAAACATAGAGATTCCACATTTCTCAGCTGCTTCCAAAATCATTTTGCTAGGTATATTGCAATTCCCTTGAACCTGAATGAATAATATTCTGCTTGGAAGAAACAAGGTTAATGCTAAAATAAATATTAGTCCTGTCAACAATACAGGCCTTGTTGCAAGACGTTTTCCCCGCCAATAAATTCCACGGCTTTCAATATATGTTAATTTATCTCCTCGCCGAAGAGTAATCGATTTTATTTTTTTGTAATCTAAACGATAAATTGTTCCTCGAACTGTCATTTCATCTATAGCATACAAATGATCTATTCGGATGTTATTGGAACTTACCAAAGTCAACAAACCCGCAACATCCGCGCTGACTATTTCAACATACACCATACCAATCATTGAACGAAATATATTCATTTATATTCCTCCGTGGCAAAATCGCACATATTCAATCCTGCCAATAACAACCAGCTGTTCTTTCGTCATTTTAACAAGCTCCAATCCATCTCCGCAAATAGCAACTTTTCCGGAACGAACTTTTACCCATATTTCATTGGAACTATAACCGGAAACACCACAATGGTTTTCTATAAGGACTCTCCTCTCACCTGCAATTTCAACCAATGTTTGCTTTGGCAATGGTTCGCAGCTTAGATCTGCAGCTACAGCCACACGATCCCAAATATGCTTTCGATCAACCATAGTTTCTCCTCCTTCTAATTTTATCCTATGACCAAATAGGGATGAATTTCACTATTAAAGCATACATTTCTATGAGGTGACAATTTATGAAACATAAAAGAGAAACTTTAACCGTTATATTTCTGTTTTTTACACTGACATTATTGATCTTAGATTCTAAAACAGTAATTCATGGTGCCATAGATGGTATAACCCTTTGCTTATCTGCTGTAATACCTTCCTTATTTCCATTTTTGATTCTCACTGCACTACTACAGAGCAGACTAATTGGCAAGCATATAAAAGTCATTTCACCAATATGCTATATGTGCGGCATTCCAGATGGTGCAGAATCCTTGCTGATACTCGGTTTTCTTGGAGGTTATCCACTAGGCGCAAGTATGATTGCAGATGCATACAGACAGGGATGTATCACAAAAAATACAGCTTCCCGAATGCTGGGGTATTGCAATAACGCTGGTCCTGCATTTATATTTGGTATTGCTGGTAGTATATTTACCGAAAGAAAAGCTGTCTGGCTTCTCTGGTTAATACATATTTTTTCTGCTTTGCTTGTAGGCTTTCTATTGCCGGAAAAAACACATACAGCTTGCAAGCTAAAGACAAAAAACTCTGTTTCTTTACCCAATGCATTGGAATTGAGCCTTAAGACAATGGGGTGTATTTGCGGGTGGGTTGTAGTTTTTCGAATTATCTTAACTGTTCTCACCCGCTGGGTCCTATGGCTATTGCCTCCGGAATCGCAAATTGGATTATATAGTCTGCTGGAACTATCAAATGGGATCATTAACCTAAAACAAATTGCTAATTCAGGTATACGTTTTATTATATGTTCCGGGGCGTTGGCTTTTGGTGGACTATGCGTATATATGCAAACAGTTTCTGTCACAAAAGGACTGGGCACCGGACGGTATTTCCCAGGAAAAGTGCTGCAGTGTTTACTGAGTATTCTCATTTCGGCTTTTCTGCAGCAGTATATTTTTCATGAAAATCAAAACATACATTTCCCTATACCCCTATATGCTTCAATAGCAGGTAGTATTCTTATATTCATTTTCTGTTTGTTGAAGAAAAAAAGTAGTAGCAAAAAAGGCGCGTATATTGTATAATGATGTCATAACCGGTATGCAAAGGAGCCTTAATATGCTTTTTCGTAAAAAAATATCCCGATTTTGCAGTTACTGTTCTTACGGTACAAAGTTAGGAAATGATCAGGTCCTATGTACAAAACGCGGTGTTGTTGCTGAAACATATCATTGCCGTAAATTTTTGTATGATCCCTGCAAGCGGGTACCGCCAAAGCCAAAGGCTCTTGATTTTTCAAAATATAATGAAGATGATTTTAAACTATAAAGAATGGACGAGTGCATCGGCACTCGTCCATTTGTTTTTATTGAATCAAATTTAGAAAATCATCTTCAGAGAGAATCGGTATGCCAAGTTCTCGCGCTTTCCGCTCTTTGGATCCAGCATTTTCACCAACAACAACATAGCTTGTCTTTTTCGATACAGAACCAGATGCCTTTCCGCCAAACAGTTCAATCTTTTCTGTTGCTTCTTCCCGGGTAAACTTTTCCAAGGCTCCTGTAAGCACAAATGTCATACCTTCAAAACGATTATCTGCGATTACACGCTTACTTTCAAAATTCACACCGGCTTGACGCAGACGATCGATCAAATGTTGTGACTGCGCCTGCTGAAACCAGTTAGCAATGAATCCAGCTGTTACAGCACCTACATCCGGAACTTCTGTCAGTTCTTCCTGCGTAGCAGCCATAAGTCTATCCAAAGAACCAAAGAAGGATGCCAAAACCTTTCCTGTCTTTGCGCCAACTTGACGGATACCCAAAGCAAAAATTAATCTGCTAACATCCTGCTGCTTGCTATTCTCAATAGCGGCCAGAAGCTTTTTGGCAGCAAGGTCACCCTTCTGCCAAAGGCTCTTCATTTCATCAAGTGTAAGATAATAAATATCTGCAGGCGATTTAATTAGGCCTTTTTCAATCAAGGTTTCAACAATTGATGAACCTAAACCCTCGATATCCATAGCATCTCTGCTTACAAAATGCGCTATATTTCTGGACAATTGCGCAGGACATTCCACGCCAGTACACCGTAAAAAAGCACCATCGTCATCGCGCTGAGTCATTGCGCCACATACAGGACAATGATCAGGAAGAATATAAGATACTGAATTTTGAGGACGTTTTGAAAAATCTACGTCCAAAATTTCAGGAATGATTTCACCGGCTTTTCGGATGCGTACTGTATCACCGATACGAATATCACGCTCAGAAATAAAATCTTGATTATGAAGTGTAGCGTTGGTAACGGTTGTGCCTGCAAGGCGAACCGGACGAACTACTGCTTTAGGTGTTAGCACACCGGTCCTGCCAACCTGTACAATAATATCTTCCACAACGGTAGGTTTAATTTCGGGTGGATATTTATAAGCTGCCGCCCACTTAGGGAATTTCGCAGTTGCACCAAGCATTTCACGGATTGAAAGATCATCCACTTTAATCACTGCACCGTCAATATCGCAAGACAATTCCTGACGATTTTCGTTAATTGAAAGAACATGATGATTAATATCCTCAACAGAGGAGAAAACCTGCCAGGGAACAACTTTGAACTGCAGCTTTTTCAAATATTCCAATGATTGACTATGGGTTTCAAAGGAAATGCCATCTGAAAACTGAACATTAAAAACCAATATATCCAATTTTCTGCTGGCAGCAATTTTAGGATCTAATTGGCGAAGTGATCCAGCCGCTGCATTTCTTGGATTTGCAAACAGAGGTTTCCCCTCTTCCTCCTGCCGTGCATTAAGCTTCTCAAAGCTTTTTTTCGGCATATACACTTCACCGCGTACGATTAAACGAGGTGGTGCATCCTTAATAACCATAGGTATTGAACGAATGGTCTTTAAGTTTTCTGTAACATCTTCGCCTGTGTTGCCATCTCCCCTTGTAGCCCCTCTGACAAAAATACCATTTTCATATTCTAATGCCACAGAGAGTCCATCTACCTTTGGTTCAACAGTAAAAGATGTTGCCGGATAATCATCTTGAATTTTCTTCAAAAAGTCATCAAGTTCTTCCAGGGAAAATACGTCCTGTAAGCTCATTAAGGGGACTGTATGGGATACCTTCTCAAACTTACTGAGCGCCTGACCTCCAATACGTTTAGTTGGAGAATCAGCAAGAGCAAACTCCGGAAACTGAGTCTCCAATTCCTCCAGTTGGCGTAGCATGTGATCATATTCAAAGTCCGGCAATGTGGGATCATCCATAACATAATAGCGATAATTTGCCTCATTAAGAATTCTAACAAGCTCTTCAATTCTCTCTCTGACTTCCATAATTTCCTCCGGTTTGTAAAAAAGTCTCGGGAACATCCCCTACTATGATCGTTTCAGCTACCACAACTTGGCTTGTTACAGTAAAACTGGTGGTATCTCCCAAAACAAGTATCGCAACATCTACATTGATCTCCATAACAAGCTGTTGTAGTGTTTGATTGATACCTGCCTCAGAAAAATTGCTGCCGAAAGTTGCTTCAGAATTGCGTATGGCTATAATTTCCACAGGTATGGATGGACCCCGTCCAGCTAGAATTTCCGGTAAAAATATATTGCCTAACGGTATACCCAAATCGCCTGTATCCATCGCAAGAATCTCGTCGTTTATGGTGTTAAGAATACTCGTCTTTAAGCGGTTAACCTCGCTCATATTTGTTTTGAGTGCTGTTATTCCGCCATTTAAGTCCTTTTCAAAGTATACAATGCGGTCATACTGGATATTTCCGTTTTCAATCTGTTTATCTATTGCATCGTTAATCAGATCTGAGGTGGAATTACGCACCTGTGTTTCAGCGAGAGTACGCAAAATAGCGCTATATTTCATTCGAAAAAACACGAATAAAACAATGCTTAAAACAAACAAAATAAGCACAATTCGCAAAATTCTTCTAACGCTTAGCCACATAAAACCACCCCAAGGGATTTTATGCACAAGATACAAACATATTACAGCCGTTTTAAGTAGGCGGAAGCTGTTTTTGCCATTAATTTTTTTGTTCCTATTTGATCGAAGGCAATTTCCAGCAACGCATCCCCACCCATCTTAATTACAGAAAGAACAAGTCCTTTTCCAAAGGCCGTGTGCATAACCATATCACCCTTATTAAGCTCCAGATATGTTCGCTTTTCAGGTGCAGAAATCGCAGCAGCATACTGCATACCCACCGGCTTTGTTGATGGATAATTTACACGGGCAGTGGCAGTATAACCACCTTTATGGTACCCACCTTTTTTTAAGATCAGATTCTCAGGAATTTCACGCAAAAAACGGGATGGCAATGCAGAAGAGGTTCGTCCATACAGCATACGCTGACCAGCGTGTGTAATGTAAATGTTTTCTTTCGCGCGGGTGATTGCCACATAGCAAAGACGCCGTTCCTCTTCCATCTCTTCGTGATCGCCAATTGCTCTCATACCAGGGAATAATCCATCCTCAAAACCAACCAAAAATACATTTGGAAATTCCAAGCCTTTTGCCGAATGCATCGTCATCATTACAACGGCATCATCCCCTTCCTGATACTGTTCCAGGTCAGTATACAGAGCAATTTCTTCAAGGAAGCCTGCCAATGTAGGGAGTTCTGAATTCTGAACATAAGAATTAATACTGGATTTTAATTCCTGTATATTTTCAAGACGTGTTTTATTCTCTTCTGTTGGTTTGGTTTCCAGCATATCCCTATAGCCGGTTTTGCGCATAACTTCCTCATAAAACTCCGGCAAACTGATATCGGTATCCAACAGCTGAGCAAGCTCCTCAATCATCACTGTAAATGCCATAAATTTGCCCGCAGAGCGTTCCAGAGGTCCGTAGGAATAGGGATCTGATACTACCCGGTACAAACCGGTACCCTCTGCCTGCGCAAGGCGCTCTGCAGTCTCCAACGCCTTTGCACCGATACCTCTGGGAGGATTATTAATAATTCTACGCAGGCGCAAATCGTCATTGCGGTTGTTGATCACACACAGATAGGAAAGCATATCCTTTACTTCTGCCCGATCAAAGAATCGCATACCACCAATAACACGGTATGGAATTCCATTGCGTTTGAAGGCAAATTCCAAAGCATTGGACTGAGCGTTTGTGCGGTATAACACAGCATAGTCACAAAAGCGTTTTCCTTTGGATCTGGAAAGGATCTCACCGGCAACAAAATTACTTTCAGCACCTTCGTCAGAGGCTTCATAAACTGTAATGGGTTTTCCTTCTCCGTTAGCAGTCCAAAGATGTTTTCCTTTACGCCCAAGGTTATTGGCAATCACAGCGTTTGCTGCATTCAGGATTGCCTGTGTTGAACGGTAATTCTGCTCCAAACGGATTACACAGCTTCCCTTATATTGCTTCTCAAAATTCAGTATGTTTTCAATCGTCGCACCACGGAAACGATAAATACTCTGGTCGTCATCACCCACAACGCAGATATTCTCATATCCCCCTGCCAAAAGGGATGTGAGCTTATATTGCATATAGTTGGTATCCTGGTATTCGTCCACCAAAACGTAACGAAATTTACGCTGGTAATAGGTGCGTACATCCTCGTGCTCTTCCAGAAGCTTAACGGTATAATAAATAATATCGTCAAAGTCAAGGGCATTATTTTCCCGCAATGTCTTTTGGTATTTCTGATAGGCTCTGGCGATGTGCTGCATACGGAATTCATTGGTGCTTTCAATGTGTTCTAACATTTCTTCAGCAGAAACAAGTTTGTCCTTTTCACGACTAATCACAGAAAGGACATATTTTGCAGGAAAGGTCTTATCGTCAAGACCCATATTTTTAATAATGTCTTTCATTACTCGCTCAGAATCAGAAGCATCATAAATAGTAAAACTGCTAGTAAAACCGATCCGCTCAATATCCTTACGGAGAATTCGACAGCAGGCTGAATGAAAGGTCATTGCCCACACATCCTGACCTGCAGGACCAAGCATATTACAAAGTCTTTCCTTCAGCTCGTTAGCTGCCTTGTTTGTAAAGGTAATTGCAAGGATTTGATACGGCATTGGAGATTCGAGTGTGCATAAATAGTCAGCTCTGTGTTGATCCAATTCATTAACCGGCTCAACAAGTGTTTCTAAAAATAAAACATCGTCTTCCGTGACTATATCCGGCACATCTGTACTGTCACTGGCCCTGCCAAAACGAATTAAATTGGCAATTCGGTTAATGAGCACAGTTGTCTTTCCACTTCCCGCACCAGCAAGCAGCAAAAGTGGGCCGTCTGTACTCAGCACGGCCTGTCTTTGCATAGAATTTAGGTTTTTAAATTGAGACTCGATATACAGCCGTCTGGCTTTTATAAATCGGTCGATCCACTGTTGTGTCATATAAGCACCTGTCCAATTTAAAGTTACTTATATTTTACTTCATTTTTACAAAAAGGTAAAGCACTATTTCATATGTTCGCGCAGAAGATTCAATGCTTTCTTTTCGATCCTGGACACCTGTACCTGACTAACATTCAATACCCTTGATACCTGTTGTTGTGTCAATCCATGGAAATATCGCAATCGTATCACCATAGACTCTCGCTCCGGAAGGTTCTCAATTGCTTGCCGAAGAGATATACGCTCTAACATTATTTCTTCAGATTCAGTATCTGTGAGAATATTCTCCAGAGTAAAACCCTCATCCCCAGCAGGCTGGTGGAT
Organism: Faecousia sp.; assembly: GCA_045656945.1. Lineage (GTDB taxonomy): Bacteria > Bacillota > Clostridia > Oscillospirales > Oscillospiraceae > Faecousia. The sequence continues at coordinate 62,235 of JAZOSD010000079.1, read as the reverse complement.
TGACTCAACAACAGCTGTTGCACTTTCCGCAAGGGCAATCTCCTCAGGATCAAAACCGGTCTGCTCTGAAATTTCCAAAACACTTGGTTCTCTGCCTAATGAAGATGAAAGCAGATTGCGGACTGATTTGATTGTTGCGGCTCTCTCTTTGATTCCTCTCGACACTTTAACAGCACCGTCATCTCTAAGAAATCTGCGGATCTCTCCTGCTATTTTGGGAACTGCATAAGTTGAAAATTGGGTACCAAATTCCAAATCAAAGCCATCAACAGCCTTCAAAAAACCCAAACAACCAAGCTGATATAAATCATCCGTCTCAGCACCACGGCCTATAAATCTGCGGGCTACGGACCATATAAGGCCTGTATTTTCTGTTACAAGCAATTCCTTTGCGTTTTCATCCCCAGCTTGACTTCTGGCAATTAAATCCTCAGTTCTGTTCATTTGCGCCGCTGAAGCTTTCTACGCATATGTACGCTCGTGCCTTTTCCTGGTGTGGACACAACTGTAAAGGATGTCATAAAGCTTTCCATAATTGTAAAGCCCATACCGCTACGCTCCGAGCCGCCTGTTGTAAACATTGGCTTTCGCGCCTGATCCAAATTTTCAATACCGATACCTTTATCTTTTATGACGATATCTAAAATATTTCCTTTCAATATCCGGCATCGTATGGATATCATTCCAAGGCCGTCAGGATAAGCGTGAACAATACAGTTTGTCACCGCTTCTGATACCGCTGTTCGTATATCTCCAAGTTCCTCAAGGGTTGGATCCATTTGTGCAGCAAAACAAGCAACAGCCGAGCGCGCAAAGCTTTCGTTTGTTGATTTGCTTGGAATTTCCAAAATCATATAGTTTTCAAATTTCATACTACTGCCTCCTTAATTTCCACTAATTTATCAATTCCGGAAGTGCGGAACACTTTCATCGGTTGATTGTTTAGACCTGTTAAAATGAGTTTTCCATCTATGCGGGTCATATTACGCAAAGCGTTGATTACAACTGCAATTCCAGAAGAATCCATAAAAGAAACTTCCTGAAAATCCAACACACAACACTTGGGCGTATAAGCCTCTATTTTTGCTGTGATAGACTGAATATATGACTTGGCACAATGGTGATCGATTTCTCCTGTCAACACCACAGTTAAGTGACCATCCTGCAGAAAACTTGTTAAATGCATTATTTTCCTCCTCCTTTGATTTCCGAGTATTAGTATATAATTATCCGTTTTGTATTTGCAGTCGGAATTGGTTGTATAAAAAAAGAAACAGAGCGTAAACATTCGTTTACGCTCTGTGTTCTAACGGAATTTATAGATTTTTAAGTGATGTTTCACTTTCTTCAAGCTGTGCGATCAAATCGCGAGCCTTAGCTGCTTTTTCCTTCTCCGCATTCACAACCGCTTCCGGTGCTCTTGCAGTAAAGTTCTCGTTGGAGAGTTTGCCTTCGATCATAGCAAGATTCTTTCGTGCTTTTTCCAGCTCTTTTGCTACGCGCTCTAACTCCTTGGAAACGTCTACCAGTTCTCCCATAGGAATGTAAAGCTTCGCATCAGAAGTAGTGCAGCAAACCATACCGTTCAGATCTTCTGGTTCTTTCTCAAGCATTGTCACCTTATCTGCATAAGCCAAACGCTGGATAAAGCCTTCACCCTCAGCAAAAACTTGTGGCTTAGTAGTAAGCACAAACAAGGATGCTTTCTTAGAAGGAGGAACATTCATTTCTGCACGACGGTTACGGATAGAACGGATTGCATTCATTACCGATTCCATCAGATCCTCTTCTGCCTTAAATGCAAGATCATCTCTGTAAACAGGCCACTGAGCAACAATCAGTGCATTACCATCATGAGGCAGGCTCTGCCAAATTTCCTCCGTAATGAAAGGCATAAAAGGATGAAGCAAACGAAGTGTCTGATCCAGCACATAGACAAGCACCTGCAGAGCAGTCTGCTTTTGAACAGCATCTTCACTGTAAAGTCTTGCCTTTGTCAATTCAATATACCAGTCGCAATAAGTATCCCACAGGAAATCATACACTTTGGCGACTGCAACACCCATTTCGTACTTTTCAAGGTTTTCTGTAACCTCTGCAATCAAAGAATTCAGCTTGCTAAGCACCCACTTATCCGCAGTGGTCAACTGATCCGCAGCAGGCAACTCATTCCTTGCATCCTCCTCCAGATTCATCAGTACATAACGGCTTGCGTTCCAAAGCTTGTTTGCAAAGTTGCGCATAGCCTCGCAACGCTCTACATAGAAACGCATATCGTTTCCGGGAGAGTTACCGGTGACCATATTCATACGCAGTGCATCGCAACCATACTGCTCAATCATCTCCAGAGGGTCAATGCCGTTGCCCAAGGATTTGGACATCTTGCGACCCTTATCATCCCGAACAAGTCCATGAATCAGTACAGTGTGGAAGGGTGTTTGTTTCAGGTGCTCACATCCGGAGAAAATCATTCTGGCGACCCAGAAGAAAATAATATCATAGCCGGTAACAAGCACATCAGTGGGGTAAAAATATTCCAGATCCTCAGTCTTTTCAGGCCAGCCTAGGGTCTCAAAAGGCCAAAGGGCAGAACTGAACCAGGTATCCAAAACATCGGGATCTCGCTCAATCTTGGTGCTGCCGCATTTCTCACACTTACAAGCATCTTCTCTGGACACAGTAATATGGCCACATTCCTCACAAGTCCAGGCAGGAATTTGATGACCCCACCAAAGCTGACGGGAAATACACCAGTCGCGAACATTTTCCATCCAGTTCAGATAAGTCTTGGAGAAACGGTCTGGAACAAACTTTGTTTCACCGTCTTTAACAACACGAATCGCCTCTTCAGCTAAGGGCTTCATCTTCACAAACCACTGAGCAGAAATAATCGGCTCAACATCATTATGGCAACGGTAACAAGTGCCAACATTATGAGCATGATCTTCGATCTTTACCAGATATCCCTCTGCTTCCAGATCTGCAACGATAGCTTTTCTTGCATCATAGCGATCCATGCCCTCATATTTTCCGCCATAACTGTTTACTACACCATTGTCATCCAGTACGCGGATCACTTCCAAATTGTGACGCAGACCTACCTCGAAGTCGTTGGGGTCGTGAGCTGGTGTCATCTTAACGCAACCGGTGCCGAATTCCATTTCAGCATAATCGTCAGCAACCACCGGGATTTCTTTGTTCACAAGAGGAAGAATGACATTCTTACCAACGATTGCCTTATAGCGCTCATCATTGGGATTTACGCAAACACCTGTATCGCCCAACATAGTTTCAGGACGGGTTGTGGCAACGACCACTTCCCCACTTCCATCCGCCAAAGGATAGCGAATATGCCAAAGATGACCAGGCTTATCCACATACTCAACTTCTGCATCAGAAAGTGCAGTAACGCAGTGAGGACACCAGTTGATAATACGGCTGCCTTTATAGATAAGTCCCTTTTCATAAAGAGAGACAAAGACTTCGCGAACTGCACCGGAGCAGCCTTCGTCCATGGTAAAGCGAGCACGCTCCCAATCACAGGATGCGCCCAGCTTCTTCTGCTGTTCAACAATTCGATTGCCGTACTTGTGCTTCCAATCCCAGACACGCTCCAGGAACTTTTCACGTCCGAGATCATAGCGAGTCAGACCTTCCTTGCGAAGTTCTTCTTCAACTTTGATCTGCGTTGCAATGCCTGCATGATCAACACCGGGTACCCATAAAGCATTAAAGCCCTGCATCCGCTTAAAACGGATTAAAGTATCCTGGAGTGTTGCATCCATTGCGTGACCCATATGCAGCTGTCCCGTAACGTTAGGAGGCGGCATAACGATTGTAAAAGGCTTAGCATCTTTTTTGCCTGCTGGACGGAAGTATCCGTTTTCTTCCCACATTTTATAGATCTGATTTTCTACCTGCTGTGGTTCATACACTTTTGGAAGTTCTCTTGCCATAGTTAATACTCCTTCAATAAAAAACACCCTGAGCAAAAGCTCAGGGCGAAAAAATTCCGCGGTACCACCTGAATTCCCGATATCCGGGCACTTAAACGCTATAATGGGCGTACCCATACTTCCCTACTAAAGTTCAGGAAATCCACTCCAGGGCGACAATTTACACGAAATCATACGCGTTTCCACCAAACACGCGTTCTCTATAATGATTGCGAGCAAAAACTCCCTATCTATGTGTTTTGATATGGGAATAAAGTACCACATTTTTACCATTCTGTCAACTGATGTTTTTCCCTGTTTGTAATTGACACCTATCCTTGCAGGTTGTATAATGGCAGAAATATTAAGCATTAGGAGAAATATATGGGTTTAGGTCATATTTTGTTGACTGCTGTCAATTCTATTTTACCAATTTTGCTGCTAATCCTACTCGGATATATTTTGCGCAAAATCGGCTTTCTAAACGATGATTTCATTAAGATTGGCAACAAGTTTGTTTTTAACATTTGCTTGCCTGTTATGTTGTTTGTTAATGTTTATGATATTGAAAGCCTGAGCACCATTAAAATCGATATTGTGGTCTACACGGTATTTGCGGTGTGCCTTTTGTTCTTATTAAGTTTTACTGCAGCACGCACAACCAACATACCGCAGAGAAAAGGTGTTGTGATGCAATGTGTCTATCGGAGTAATTATGCGATTATCGGTTTACCTCTGGCTAATGCGCTCGGCGGTGCGGAAGCGATGGCTGTTGCTGCAATCATATCTGCATTTTTAATCCCGATTTACAACACTTTTGCAGTAATTTCTCTAACAATTTTTGTCCAAGATCCAGATGGCAATCGATTGGACGTAAAAAACATTCTCAAAGGGATCGCTAAAAATCCGTTGATTATTGGTGTTGTAGCAGGACTATTTTGCTTGGGTTTGCGCCAACTTCAATTGAACGCATTCGGCAAGCTGGTATTTTCTTTACAAAGAGATACAGAATTTCTATATACAGTTGTAGACAATATAAAAGGAATCACTTCGCCTCTTGCTTTAATTCTCCTGGGTGGTCAATTTCAATTTTCCGCGGTTAACGGTATGTTCAAAGAAATTCTTGTAGGAACATTGTGGCGCACAGTTCTTGCCCCAGTTATTGGCATTGGCTTTGCTGTTATTTTAAGCAAATGTACAACATTACTCTCCTGTGGCATCAATGAATATCCGGCATTAATCTCTGTATTCGGCTCACCTGTTGCCGTTTCCAGTGCCATTATGGCATCCGGAATGAAAAACGATGGTCAACTTGCAACACAATTGGTTGTATGGACCAGTATATTATCAATTCTAACATTATTTATTACTATATGTCTTATGATGTATGCAGGACTATTAGCTGTATAACTTATACTTTATGTAAAAACGGACTGTCTTTAGACAGTCCGTTTTTATATATCAGCGTGCACTTCTTGTATTTTTTTGCGTATTTGAAGTAAATCTTCGAACGTATCAGGACGCTTTGATAAATCACGCAATAGCGCAGATGGATGATAAAGCGCTGTCATCCAGATGCCATTCTTACAATACCAGGTACCATGTTCTCTGGTAATGCGAAAATCAGGGTCGATGATCCGCTTAGCTGCAATTCTGCCTAAGCAAATAATAATTTTAGGCTGAATCAATGCCACTTGATTGCGCAAAAAATCAATGCAAGCATCCTGCTCTTCCTCTTTAGGATCACGATTCATTGGCGGACGACATTTCACAATATTAGCGATATAGCAATTGTGTCGCCCTAAATCAATAATAGACAACATATCATCAAGGAGTTTACCGGCTGTACCTACAAAAGGTTCTCCTTTAATATCCTCCTGTTCGCCTGGTCCTTCACCAATAAACATAATATCAGCATTTTTAGGTCCGACACCAAAAACAACATTATTTCGTGTCTGACAAAGCTCACACCGTTGACACTTACCGCATCGCTGTTCTAATTCTTCCCAATTCAGCATATCAGCGGCTCCTTCTGCGATTTTTTCTATGTTGTCGGCTACGATTCCTTTTAGCAACTCTGCGAACTCTTTTTGCTGCCTGAATTACGATCCAAAACACAGAAATAGCAATAACGACGCTGAAAACTGTGATAAGAACTGATTTCCAAGAGAAATTATCGGACTTCTTCGCTATATCGACTATTTGATTTTGTATAATCTTCACATCATTCATAGCACACAGGTCTATATGGGCAACACAGACATTCCCATACCATACTTCCAATGCAGAAAGAACCTGCCCTTTCTCAACAGGAGCTGTAATCACATCAGTTTTTTTAACTACTCTATAGTCTAAATTCTCCATTCCAATATCATTTGGAAGGACAGTATATACAGAATCATTGGCTCCTGCGATTACATCTGATGTGCCATTTTCTACCGGATATTGATTCATAGTCTGTCCGGCATAAACCACTTGTTTTGCCACAAAGCCTTCAAATCCGGAATTAAGTAGCATCGATGTTTCATTATAACCACCAAAAGTCTGAACTGTGTATCCATCGTCCTTATATACAGACTGCGCTCCGGTAATAATGCAAACCAGCTGCATCCCATTATCTTCTGCAGATGTTGCTATACTGCGATAACCGGAAGAAGTAACTGCTGTACGACCACCGGTCACACGACTATCGTGGTAAATCTGAACAGAATCATTATTCATCAGGTAATTTCCGGTGGAAAGAGAACGTTCTTCCGAAAGGTTTGTAGCCGGGACTTTATAATATACCGCACCAAACACTTTGCAAAACGTTTCATTTTTCAAAGCCTTGGCAAGAATACGTGCCATATCTCTTGTTGTAGATATCTGGAGCTCGTCATGCAAGCCGTGAACATTGGTAAAGTTCGTCTGTTTGCATCCCAGTTCTGTTGCAAAATGGTTCATTTCCTCAACAAATGCGCTTTGTGTTCCGGACACATACTCTGCAAGAACAGCTGCCGCATCATTTGCAGACCCTACCATCATACAGTACAGCAAATCCTCAACAGTCATCATTTCATTGGGAAGCAGATCCGCAGTTACTGCATCTGATGCAACTGTTTGAAGTGTACTTTCTGCAATGGTAACAATATCGGAAAGTGTTGCTTGTTCTACCACAATTAGGGCTGTTAATATTTTCACAAGACTTGCCGGATATATCTGCTCATCCACATTAAAGGCATGCATCAGTGTTTGAGATTTTGTTTCATAAACGATCGCTGTCTGTACATTGTTCACCAATCGGTCCGAACCCAACATCGGAACCATCCCGTCAACAGAATGGGCTCCGTTAATAACCGTATTATCAATTTCATTCTTTTCCGCAGAAACGTAAAAAACATTTGCTAAAAAAACAAATACCAAACAAAGGCTAAGGCACAAAAGGGCTAATCTCTTCATATTTCTCCCTCGTAATCCTGTTAAAATACTTGTCTGACAGGATTGTTCATTGTATAATAATTTATTATATCAGGATTTTTTCACTACGTCAATGTTACAGGAGTTGTCATCAATGAAAAAAGGTCAGTTGATTTTAATTTGTCTTACTGCAGCGTTTATTTGTATTCTTTTGGGAATCTATATTGGCCGCAACGATAATCATATAATTCTCATAACAGGCAGAAAGAATACAGTAACCACCATCCCTCAAAGCAACAGAAAACTTGATATTAACACAGCAACATCAACCCAACTTCAACAACTACCCGGCATAGGAGATACAATAGCGCAAAACATCATTGATTATCGTGAACAAAACGGTCCGTTTATCATTATCGATGATCTTCTGAAAGTTGATGGCATCGGAAATGGCCGTTTGGAAGATCTACTGGAATATATCTATATTTCAAGCTGATTATCGTTCTCGACAATACGAACACCCAGTTCATTATTTTGCACTTCTAAATAAGAATCTTCCAATTTTTCTATGTAACTAAATGGCTCTTCTGCTCTAATGGGAATAAAATTCCCCCTAACACTCGCATGTCTTGGCGCAATAAAAAAAGAAATATCCGTCTCCCCTATTTTTTTAATAGGGACTTTTGTTTCAATGCAGAAGTAATCTTCAACAGGAACCAAAATGCCAAGGCTGTATTCTTTATCTTCACATACAGTCTTTAATTGATACATAACATCACCTGATAAGTCACATCTGCACCGAAACCGATAATATAGTCCTTCTTTAGATACTTGTGCAGAACCTACTGCGTTGTTACCCAACATAATATCATATGTTTTTTTCATAATTATACCCCCCTTTACCGCAACTGTATGCGGCGAAAGGGGGGCAAATTCATATTGTTCGATTTTCATTTAGTCCAAAGCTGACTGCTATAGCGTTATCTACCAAAGACATATGCAGATCATCCAGACGCCCCATATGCTCGCGCAGACGCCTTTTATCAATTGTTCTGATCTGCTCCAACAAAATCACAGAATCCTTACTTAGGCCAACACTACCCCCGGCGATACTGATATGCGTAGGGAGTCTGGCTTTGCCTGTTTGACTAGTAATTGCAGCTGCAATGACCGTTGGAGAATGTCGATTACCGGTATCGTTTTGTACAATCAGAACAGGTCGAGTACCGCCTTGTTCGCTTCCGACTACAGGCGATAAATCAGCATAGAAAATATCACCGCGTTTAACCGTGCTATCCATTTGTTTCACACTCCGTGGGAATTCATTACCTGCGCTACCGGAAAATTCCCTTATGTAACGCGGCTAAAACTATTCTCCCACGCACAACAGAAAAATATACGGCAGCACTCGCAATTTATCCTATGTCGCGTATGACAAAATGTTACAAGTAGGATAAGTTTCTGACTTCAACTGACACAACGCGGCGACCCTGCCATAATATTTCACCTCGAACGGGAATGTCCTGGCTATTAAGCCAAATGTCCAGATGTAGTGCATTATCCTCATAACTATCATCTATAGAAATCTTTAAGTGATCACCATCTTTCCCACACGCAGAAAGATAACCGCTGCGTAATGTACGAACAAAAATCCACGGTGCGCTCACTGGTGTAATTTGTCCATCTGCAAGCATTTCAAATGCCAGCGCCTGATCATCGAAAGTAAGATGACCTCCCTGTTGTGAAACTGTGCCTGAAATTCCAGCTATAGTTTGAGGATCCTTAACTGTAAATTTCAAATCACCTTGACTGTTTGTTTGACATGCCATGGTAAAAGTGTAAATTTTATCTCCGTAATCAGCCGTAATAACTACGTCAAATGCACAACCGTTGCTTTTGAGAAGATGTTCCCGAAATGTCATTGCTCGGCTGAATTCAGTATTGGTATTTTTACAGCCGGAAATAAGTAAAACAATCATAAGTGCCGCAAATATGCGTTTCATATAATCCCGCCTTATTTTAACAGTCGTGGTAAGACTTGTAACATATCACTGGGTAACATACCGAGTTGTCCAATCTCCTGTTCACATATATCACCGGCAGCACCGTGCAGCCAAGCTCCACAGGCAGCAGCTAACAGAGGTGTTAATCCTTGGCCAAGCAAACCAAGGATGATACCTGACAGAACATCACCGCTACCACCTACTGCCATACCAGCATTTCCTGTTTTGTTTATATAACAGTGCTTACCATCTGTAATTATAGTTTCGTGTCCTTTAAGCAAAACAACAGTGCCTAGCTCCAAAGCCAAAGTAGCAGCATCCTTGATCCGATCAACAGGTTTTCTTCCAAAAAGTCGGCAAAATTCACCATCATGTGGCGTCAAAATTGTAGGACTTGTCCTTCCACGCACAATATCTTTATGCGACGCAATAACATTTATGCCATCTGCATCTAAAATTACAGGTCCATTAAAATGCTTGAGTACTGTTTGCACAGCACGAAAAGTTCCCTCTGATTGACCAAGCCCAGGACCAATCAGCACACTATCTTTCCCTAATAAATTTTTTCGCACTTCAACTTCGGCATTAACAGAAAGCATACCATTTTCGTCCGGTAGCGGAAACACGATTGGTTCTGTGAGTTTAATTGCTTCGATTGTATATATACTTTCAGGAACTCCAAGATATACCAGTCCACCACCGCTGCGCAGAGCACCCATTGCTGCAAGAGCTGCAGCACCTGTATATCCCTTACTGCCACAAAGCAGTAAGATTTTTCCAAAATCTCCTTTATGCGCCCAAGGGTCTCTCTTAGGAATGCAATTTTGCACTGTACTATGATTGAGAATATATGTATCCAATATTTATCATCCCTATTATAATTTTATTTTACGATTTTTGCCTTATATTCACTTGGCGTCATTTTGGCAAACTCTTTGAAACACTTAGAAAAATATTGCGGATTATCAAAACATAGAAGATCTGCGATTTGCGTCATATTATAATTTCCTTCACATATCAACTGTTTTGCTTCAATAATCTTTAGTCGGTTATAGTAACGCATAATTCCGTTCTTTTGGTAAGTGGCAAATATTTGTTTAACACTACTTTCACTTTTTCCTATTTTGCGTGCGACATCTCCGATCGTAATTCTGCTATATATATTTTCCTGTAAATAATCTAAAATTTCTTTCACCTGATACGGAACATCCACACCATCGATTACATAACTGCGGCGCATCTTTTTTGTTAAAACATCTGTATGTCGATAGAGTTTTATCAAAAAGATTTCCAAAAAGTTTTTTGTCATTTGACTGCTTCCGTAAGGAGCTGTTTGAAGTCTTTTCATTTCAACAAGAAATGGGTCTCTGGGATCTGCAAGTTGATAGCAAGAAAGTCCCTCCTCAAACAATTTGGACAATAGACTCTTTTCCTCACTGTCGAGTCGGAATATCTTGCCTTCAAAATACTTCATAGCACGACTATGACACTCAAATGTAATAATGCTCACGTTCGGTGCTGTTTTTCCATCCCCTGCAAGATTGTGAAATTCATTTGGTTTGTGAAATGTCATCTCACCGCTTTTAAGTACAAATCGGTTTTTATCAGCAGTACAGATCATTTCACCTTTATCGATATATACCATTTCCCAAAAATCGTGCTGTTCCCCATCATAACTAAAATTTCTTGGCATTTCCATATAAAAGAGAGTTATGATGCTTTCTATATTGAATACCTTTTCAAAACGTAATCTTGTAAAATTGTCACTCATCAAAATACCTCCCTGTCTTTTTTTATAAATATTATAACCTATTTTACACTCCAATGCAACTACCGGACTGATATGATATAGCTATATTAAAGGAGGGATTTATATGTACACTGTTCTGGTAATCTCTTGCCATCCGGATGATATGGAAATTGCTTGCGCCGGTACTTTGCTCAAATGTAAAGCTCGTGGTGACCGCGTTGTAGTTTGCCATCTTTCCAGTGGTAATCTTGGCCACGAAATCATCCCGCCGGATGAGTTGATCAAAATTCGTGCTAAAGAGGCAGAACGCTCCTGCGATCTGGCTGGTTTTGAGATTATTCACAGCAAATTTGACGATTTGGATATCTACGACAACAATAAGGACGCTCGCGACAAGGTTGTAGATGTTATTAAATCCGTCGACCCTGATTTTATCATTACACACGCGCCAAACGATTATATGCCCGATCACACAGCTGTTTCTCGTCTTGTATTTGATGCAAGCTTTACTGCTACACTCCCTAACTACAAAACAAATGTTGAGGGTCGCGCTCGTTTAGTGCCCATCTATTATATGGACACTTTGGCTGGTGTTAATTTCAACCCCACTGAATATGTTGATGTATCTGAACACATTGACCAAAAACTGGAAATGCTTAATTGCCACGAATCCCAAATTGTATGGATGCGTGACCATGACAATATTGATTTTCCGGATATGGTTAAAACCTGTTGCCGTTACCGTGGTTTCCAATGCGGTGTTGATTACGCAGAAGGATTTACCAAATGTCAGGTTTATCTTAAGGGAACTACAAAAAGATTATTACCGTAAAGGAGATATTAAATTATGAACTTTAATTCAACAGTAAAAGGCTCTGAGCTGGAAGGTTTCTACCCCGCCGGTTGGGATTTTGACAAGATTGATGCATGCATTGACGCTCCCGAAACAATCACAAATCCGCAACCTCACTGGAACAAAGGCTTTACACCGATTTCCTGTGATTCTCTGGGAGAGTTTGAGACATATATGGGTCATGAGATTGCAATGCAGATCAAGTTAGCAAAAGATCGCAACGAAAAAATTGCATTTATTCTCCCTGTTGGACCTATGGGAATGTACAAATGGGTGGTATATTTCCTGAAAGAGTGGAAAGTCGCATGCGATCACGTATACACCTTCAATATGGATGAGTGGGCAGATTCCGAGGGTAATACATTATCCTCTGATAATCCCGGTGCATTCCAGTTTGCCATGGAACAAGCACTGTTTAACCCCTTGGGAGAACTGACTGTCCCGAAAGATCACAGAAATTTCGCAACCAAAACCAATCTTCCCACATATCCCGAAAAAATCAGCAAGCTGAAAGCAGAAGGAGCAAAGCTTGTTCTGGTATACGGCATTGGCAGAATGTGTCACATTGCATTCTGGGAACCCACTTTTGCAGCAGATTATAATAATGCAGCAGAGTGGGAAGCTGCTCCCTATCGCATTGCAGCTAAGATTCATCCCCTGACTGTTGAGCAAAACGCATTGACTAGCTTTAAGTCGAGAACAACATTAGTTCCCTGCCGTGCAAATACGATTGGCCCTGGCTTGTTCCTGCAGGCAGACTATGCGATTGGCGGTGCTGACGGCACATTGGGTCGCGGTATGCAATGGCAAGGTCTTTCCTTATGGATGACCCTTCGCTATGGTAAAACTCCCTGGATCACATCCTCCTACATTCCAACTCTGCCTGGCAGACTGTTTTTCCTGAAGGAACTTGCCGGTCCGCTGGAAGCAGAGTGTAACTAATCCAAAGAGGAAGAAGGCGCTACAAATGAAAGCAGTTATGTACGGCGCTGGCAACATTGGACGCGGTTTTATCGGGGCTTTGTTTTCTCAAGCCGGTTATGAAGTAACCTTCGTAGATGTGGCAAACCCTGTTGTTGATGCGCTTAATTGCAGAAATAGCTATCCAGTTCGTGTGATATCAAGCGACGGATTTGAGGACATCTCCGTCAACAATGTTCGAGCTGTCAATGGAAAAGACATAGATGCAACAGCAAAAGCAATCGCTGAAGCTGACATCATGGCAACAGCTGTTGGTGTTAATATTTTGAAGTTTATCATTCCGAATTTAATTGCAGGACTTCGTTTGCGTATAAAAAAAGGTAATGCTCCGTTCAACATTATCATTTGTGAAAACTTAATGGACGCAAATAAAGTGCTTGAAGGAATGCTGATGGCAGAACTGACCCCTGAAGAACAATCTTGGTTTTCTCAAAATGTTGGTTTAGTGGAAGCTTCCATTGGCAGAATGGTGCCAATACAGACCGATGATATGAAGGACGGAGATAATCTGCGTGTGTGTTGAACGGTATGGTTATCTTCCTGTTGATAAGGATGCATTTAAGGGCGATCTTCCAAATATCGATTCCCTTGTTCCCTATTCACCTTTTGCATTTTACTTAAAGCGCAAACTATACATTCACAATATGGGTCACGCAACCTGTGCATACCTCGGTGGTCTGTTGGGACTGGAATACATATTTGAATCAATTGACCGGGATGATGTTTATATCATTGTGAAGAATGCAATGGAAGAAAGCGCCCAGGCACTTTCTCGGAAATACAACATTTCCTTAGGCGAGATTTTAAGACACATCAACGATCTTTTATATCGGTTTACCAACGCAGCTCTGAAGGACACCTGTCAGCGCGTAGGTGGCGACCCAAGACGAAAACTTTCTCCCAGTGACCGTTTGATTGGTGCGGGCAATTTGGCAGCTGCAATGGGCGTCCAGCCTGCGTATATTGCAATCGGAACAGCTGCTGGATTATACCGTTATATTGCCGAAAATAAATTAAACCAGAATGTTGACAACGCAAAAAAGGTTTTAACAGAAGTATCCGAACTGAATGATCAATCAAGCTTTTACAAAATCATTCTTGATATGTATGAACGTATCATTCATGGAGACAGCATTAGGACCTTGCGTCTTGCAGCAGACCGGTTAATTGCTAATTGTGAAACCAATGTTATATAATTATGTGAGGCAGTCCAACCGGACTGCCTCACATAAATTTATTTATAAAAGCTATTACCACCTATAAACTCACGAACAAGACTTGTGGGTGGAATTTCGTCGTCCACATCTGCTTGTATAATATAGTTTAATACTTTTACAATCGATCTTGCAGTTTCGTAACCACTGTTTTCAGGCTCAACCGATGTAAGTAAAGGGAAAATATGTTTTTTCAGAACCGGTAGTTCATAAAGTGTCGAACTGTTAAAGAACATATCTGCATTTTCCTGGAACGGGAAAATCCAACGTTTCTCACCTCTTCGAACAGAATCCCACATCTCGATTGTTTTCTCAACAGATGCGCCCCTTGTCTCATAGTCCCGAACTATGCGTCGTAAAAGGCGAAGAAGGCTGGATGGTATTCGATTATGGTCATCCAAACAGATTGGCAGTAACGGACTGACGTATAGCTTAAAAACTATATTTCCATCGATATCATCCGGCAGTAATGCGGGATTTAATGCATGAAGCCCTTCCACAATAATTACCGTATCTTTCAGTAAGCAAAGTTTATTACCTCGGTATTCCCTCCTTGCTGTAATGAAATTAAAGCTTGGTAATTCTATCTCTCCACCGGTAATGAAGGTTTTAATATGCTCACGAAACAGCTCTATGTCGATGGTATTGATATGTTCCAGATCTAATTTTCCATCCGGACCGGGTGATATCTTATCCCTATCAATATAATAATCATCCAAGCTTATAAGCACTGGTTTTTTCCCGTGGACACGAAGCTGCGCTGCTAAGCGGTTTGCCGATGTTGTTTTTCCGGACGAGCTTGGTCCGGCCAGAAGTACAATCTTCGCGCCACGGTTACACACCATATCTGCAGCTTGTGCAAACCGTTTCTCGTGCAGTGCCTCATTCACACGAATCAGATCCCTTATTTTTCCGCTTATAACAAGATCGTTCAAATCGGCAACGGTTTCGCATTCCATCAGTTCACACCAGCGTTTACCCTCAATACTAACAGATAGAAAACGTGGCATTTCTTTATAATTTGATATTTTATCAGGATTATTCGGATCAGGATAGATAAACATAAAGCCGTTGTCCGCGGGAATGATATCCCATATCTGCAGGTATCCTGTAGTTGGAAGCAATTCCCCATAATAATAGTCAGAAAAACCTGCGTGTGAATACAGATCAAAATAGGATTCCCTGCGCCAACTAAGTAACCGTGCTTTATCTCTTCTTCCATTATTTGAAAACCATTCAACTGCATCTTCTGTAGATACACGGTGTCGTATTAGTGGTATATTTTGTTTTATTAGAAGCATTACTTGATCTTTCAGTTTCTGTACAGAAAAATCAACTACATTCGATACCTCAATCAGCAAAGCTTCACCTACTGTGCAATTGATCTTTGCCCGAACATCTGGCCAAATCGTGTATAATGCCATAAACAAAACAAACTGTGCGGTTCTGATATATGCATCTCTGCCGGCTGGGTCGTCATAATATAAAAGTTCTATTTTGCCATCAGATGCTGCCATTGCGCGTCTAATCGAAATTCGCTCCATGTCTGCATCTTTTTTACGGACAGGAGTATAATTCAGGTTAAAAATCTCACCGGCTATCTTAGCTACAAGCGGTCTTTTTGATAAAATATCAGAATCCAATTCATTCACTTGAATCAAATTTAATAATGACTGTTCAGGCGTTGGTATATATTTCTTTCCAGAAATCGTTATTTCCATAAAATCCCTCCTATAACAGCACAAGGCGGGCATTTGCCCGCCTTGATCACATCATTGTTCCTGACCGATCGTCATAATATCATAAGGCGTCGTCTGGTAAACAAAATAATTAAGCCAATTAGAAAATAAAAGATTTGCGTGTCCACGCCACCGAACAATTGGCTCCAAACGATCATCATCATCCGGGAAATAATTCTTTGGTACTTCGATAGGCAAACCCAAAGATTTATCCCGCAAATACTCATTTTTCAGTGTGTCAGGATCATATTCAGAATGTCCGGTAACAAATATCTGCCGCCCTTCCCTGCTGGCTACTGCATAAACGCCAGCCTCCGGTGAAGAAGCTAGTATTTTCAGTTCGGATACTGCTTCTATGTCTTTTTGACACACCGTTGAATGACGAGAATGTGGCGCCCAAAAAACATCATCGAAACCACGAAGAAGAATCGATCTTTTATAATCAACTGTATGGGGAAAGACACCAAACAGTTTGTTGTCAAGTGCGTACTTTGGTATGCCGTAATGATAGTACAGACCTGCCTGTGCACCCCAACAAATATGGAATGTGGAATGGACATTGGTCTTAGACCACTCCATAATTTCGCAAAGCTCAGGCCAATAATCCACTTCCTCAAAAGGCATATTCTCTACCGGTGCACCGGTAATTACCATACCATCAAATTTTCTGTGCTTAAGCTCATCAAAGCTTTTATAAAAATTCAGCAGGTGGTCAGCTGACACATTTTTAGACACATGGGAATTGGTGTTCATCAACTCAAGACGCACCTGTAATGGTGTATTGCCTAACAGACGGGACAGCTGCGTTTCTGTAACAATTTTCGTTGGCATTAAATTTAACAGGACAATTTCCAAAGGACGAATATCCTGCGTATCTGCCCGATTCTCCGTCATAACAAATATATTTTCCTGCTGTAAAACAGATGCTGCAGGCAAATCGTTTGGAATTTGAATAGGCACTGTTCGTCTCTCCTTTTTTCTGTCTTTTGCATATTCTACTAGATTACAGGGTTTTTGTCAAATTGCAATTTCGTCAACAACCGCTCCTTTATAATAATGACTTAAAATTTCTTTATAATTTTTTCCTGATACAGCCATTGCATCTGCACCGTATTGACTCATACCAACTCTATGTCCAAACCCCTTTGTTGTTACGGTAACTTTATTCCCAACTGCAGATATTATGAAAGCGGTTGAACGAAGACCAAGCAATTTGCGAAGTTCAACGCCACTGTATAGTTGATTGCAAATGGAAACTTTGGCAACACCTCCGCCTTTTGTATATGAAATTTCTCCTATCCAATTGCCTGTAAGTAATTCTGTTTTAATTTGTAAGCAGTCCGCAAATTCATCCAATGTGAAATAGACAGTATCTATGTGATGATTTGCATATTCCTCCCCCGGACTATCGACTGATTGTAAATAAGGCACATCCGCACCCCATACAGCTTTTGCATCTTCGGTTTTTCCACCAGAACAGGAAAAATATGTCGCATCAATCAGTTCTGAATTATATGTAAGAACCTCATTTTTTGTTTGTATTACTGCATCTTCAACCTTTTCCAGCGCGGTATTTGTTCCACCGGATGCTATATACTCCTCTTGTGTACAATAAGCCTGACAGCAAGATGGATTTGTACATACCGCCTGTTCCATATGTTTTTGACTAATCAAATTACGTTTAAGCGCATATGTTCTTGCCACAACTGCCTGTGCTTTTAATGCTTCTATTTCAAAATCAGCTGGCATCTCTGCAAGAACGACACCTACGATGTAATCTTCCAGCGCCATCATTTCCACTTTGCCGTCTTGCAAAAGTATTGGTATTAAAAAATGATCAGATGCTACTGTTCGTTCCGTTTCCTTTATGGTTGTAGTTTGTTCCTGGATCACAGGATTATCTTCATCTGCAGACTGCATAGCATGCATAAAAATTGCCGGAACAACAACGCCCATTATCGTTGCAAATACGATTCCTTTTATCATCTTTTGCATAAATTATCACCCACAAATATTTTAACAGAAAATGTGTGAGGATACTGACGAAACAGGCTGTCAAATTTTGAATGATTACGGACTTTACTTGACATCACAGCTGCAGATAAGTATAATTTATATAATCATACATTGTCGAAATGGAGCGAAATATGAAAAGATCAATTCGTATTATTATACCAATCCTTCTTGCTGTTGCGATTGTTTTATGCCTTGCATGGTATTTATTCATCTACGATCGAGAATTTACAAGAGATATGCTTTTGCACAGTGCCCGCATTCTTGAAAATCGAGGAAAACACGAAACCGCCTCCCAGTTTTATGATCTTGCATACAAACAAGCCGGTGACAATGATCAGGTTGCTATTGAATTGGCCCAGCAACACAAGCTTGCCGGCAATTTTACAAAAGCTGAATATGTGTTGAATCAGGCTATTTCCGAAGGTGGCAGTGAGGAACTTTACATTGCCCTTTGTAAAACCTACATTGAACAAGATAAGATTCTGGACGCGGTAAAACTGATGGATACAATTTGTCATGAAGATAGTGCTGTTGAAAAGTCCATTAAAGAATCCTTGCGCTCACTTCGTCCTAAAGCGCCGATCAGCATTCCAGATCCCGGCTATTATAGTCAATACATCTCCGTCACATTAGAATCTGATTCCGGCACACCTTATGCTAACAAAAACGGTGAGTATCCTTCAATTATAACGGATGCATACAGTGATCCTCTCAAGCTTGATGCCGGTGAAAACACAATTTATGCTGTAACGATTTCCGACAACGGCCTTGTCAGTCCACTTAGTATTTTAGGCTATACCATAGGCGGTGTGATTGAGGAAATTAACTTTGCAGATCAGGCTATTGACATAGCTGTACGCGAACAATTGGGCATCACCGATAATTCTGTTATTCTGTCCAGCGATCTATGGAATATTGCTCAGTTCACAGTCCCCAAAGAGGCCACTGACTACTCTGACCTGAAACATATGAAGAACCTTGAAAAACTAACTATTTTTTCAGGTGCTTCCGGTCAGCTAAATAATATTTCTTCTATGTCGCAGCTTCGAGAGTTACACATAACAGACACTGCAGTTTCCTCAGAAGAATTAGAAATCATTGGTGCATTACCAAAGCTTGAGAAACTGACATTGAGTGGATGCGGTCTATCTACAACAGCCAGCTTAAAAAATTCGGACAAACTTACACATTTAGACTTAAGTAAAAATACAATCCGGAACATTACCGTTCTGTCTGCTATGAAGGATTTGACGGAATTAAATTTGAGTCAAAACGCGCTGACAGATTTAAGTGCTTTATCCTCCTGCAGTTCATTGACGCTTTTGAATGTTTCCGGTAATGCTCTGACATCACTGTCCCCAATCTGCAGTGTCACTACACTTACAAAAGTTAACGCAGATAATAACCACATTTCCCAGCTGGGGAATATTCCTCAGCTTACCACTCTGTCCGAATTGACTCTCTCCTATAACCAAATAACAGATATTTCCGAGTTGTCCAACAGTGCTTCTATTGAAACACTAAACATCTCTAACAATTCAATCACAGACATTACTGCTCTTTCAACGCTCACAGCATTATCAAACTTAGATTTTTCTTATAACCAAGTAACAGAGATTCCATCCTTTGACAAAGATTGTGCACTGATCCGTATTGACGGCTCCCACAACCTTTTGAGCGATTTGTCCGCTTTATCAGGTCTAAAGAATCTAAACTCTGTTTATATGGATTACAATGAGGAGATTGACTCCATCCAAAAGCTTGCCGACTGTCATGTGTTGATTTTAGTTTCTGTATATGGCACAAAAGTCACAGAGGTAGAAACATTAACCGATCAAAGTATTATTGTTCATTATAATCCTACGCAAAATTGATTAACGAAACAGATTTAATAATATAATTTTGGGGGTCAGGCTATAAGCCTGACCCCCAAAAATTATAGACACACATTTTTACAAATACACAGTTACATATCACTTAGATCCTAATTTAATTAGTCTTGTAATCACTGGTGCAAGCAGAATATTAACACCCAATTCAATCAGAAAATTAATACCCGCTAAACCAAAGATCATATAAGATGCTGCATCAGCATAGCCATACATTGCGCCCCATTCTGCAATGGTATCGTAGAAAAAAAGATTGCATCCAATCAGGAATACGCCTGTATTAACGACTGGACAGGATATGGCTGCAATAACTACTGCAAATATGTTATTTACGCGCTTTAACAATGTGTAAACTACACCAGCAACAAGGCCACACATAGCGCCCTTAACAAGCACAACTAAGATAGTAGCCAAAGGATTAACAGCCATAAAAGCGGCTGCATCACCCGTAAGAAGCACTGTAATTCCAAAGGAAAGACCAAGCCATGCACCGGCTTTCCAGCTATAAATCGCTGCTCCAACAACAATTGGGACCAGAACCAATGTTATGGAAAATATTCCAAAATGGATTCCACCGCCCAACAATTGCAGTACAACTACGATTGCTGTAAATAGTCCAATACCTACCATTGTTTTTGTTTTGCTATTCATTAAATTTTCCTCCTTGCTGTCGCTCCGGCAATCCGGATGCGATGCATATTGCTTGCCGGTCATCCGGCTGGTTCTAAACGGATTTGTTTCCGTAATAGATAATTAGAAATCTTCAGGGTCTTCGTCTTCTTCCTCTAAATCATCGAAATCCATTTGGGCACTTTGACCGGAACGCATAGATTCCCACTGTTCTTTCGTAATCAAGATTGCTCTGGGCTTACTTCCTTGGAATGGTCCGACGATTCCCTTATCTTCCATTTCGTCAACAATTCTTGCAGCTCTGGCGTAGCCAAGCTTCAGACGACGCTGGAGCATAGATACAGATGCCTGACCTGTTTCTAAAATGACATCCACAGCAGCGGGCAGCATTTCATCTCCGCCCAACTCATCAGCACTGGGTTCCGGGTCGGAAGCAGCCGGCTTATTTCCGGTTTGTGCAGCTTTCCGCTCGATTTCTTCCAGCACATCCTGGTCATAATTCGTTGTGAAATTGGCCTTTACATAGCTTGCTACTGCTTCCACTTCCGGATCGCTGACAAAACAACCTTGTACACGCTTCGGTTTACCACTGCCAATAGGTGCGTAAAGCATATCACCCTTACCCACCAACTTTTCAGCACCCTGTGTATCCAGAATGATGCGGGATTCCATAGCTGAGGCAACTGCAAATGCAATTCGGGAAGGAATATTAGCCTTCATCAGACCGGTAATCACATCTGCAGAAGGACGTTGAGTTGCAATGATCAAATGAATACCTGCAGCTCGGCCCATTTGTGCAATACGGCAAATTGATTCTTCTACTTCCTTTGCTGCAACCAGCATCAGGTCTGCCAATTCGTCGATAATAACAACGACCTGAGGTACCTTTGTGCCTGCGCCCTCCTGTGTTTCTACAATACTGTTGTAAGATTCCAAATCTCTTACACCGGCATCAGACATAGCTTTATAACGGCGCATCATTTCCGAAACTGCCCATTGCAGGGATCCTGCAGCCTTTTTGGGGTCGGTAACAACCGGGATTAGAAGGTGTGGAATGCCATTATAAATGCCAAGTTCAACCATCTTGGGATCGACCATAATAAGCTTTACATCATCGGGACTTGCTTTGTACAGCAAAGAAATGATGATAGAGTTCATACAAACCGATTTACCAGAGCCGGTTGTACCAGCAATAAGCATATGCGGCAACTTTGCAATATTTCCAACAATGCAGTTTCCGCCAATATCCTTACCAACTGCGAAGGAAGATTTAGATTTTGCCTTGGAGAAATCTTGTGAATCAATAACTTCCCGCAAAGAAACGGTAGTAACCGCGATGTTGGGAACTTCTATGCCCACAACAGAAATCTTACCGGGAACAGCCGCTATACGTACACCGGATGCACCCAGGCTCAATGCTATATCGTCAGCAGCGGTTGTCAGCTTGCTCAAACGTACGCCTTTTTCTAACTCCACTTCATAACGAGTTACACTGGGTCCTCGCGTTACATTGATAATATGTGCCTCAATCTTGAAGCTTGCAAGTGTTTCGTTCAAGCGTCTGGAGTTTTCACGCATTTCTGCAGTACCGTCAGCGCCACTATCGGACGGCAATTTCAGCAGATCAATCGGCGGGAAACAATAATTCTGCGGTTGTATTGTCGCAGCCTCTTCTATCTCTTGTGCTACCTCAATGGCCGATTCCATAGCTTCTTTTGCAGTAACTTTTTCCGGCTTTATCTCACGAGCAGGTTCAGGTGCAGGTTCCGGAAAAACTTCCGGTTCAAAGGGAGGCATAACAACCGGAATATCATCTACCTCCGGAGCCAATTCAGTTTTTATGGAAGCTGTAGCAGACATAGAAGCAGCTGCAACAGGTGTTTCCACATCTCCATCGATCTGACTAATAATGTCTGCCGCTTTCTTGCTTTGAGGCTCAGCATCAGGTGTTTTATGATTCTGAACGGCATCCTGTACCCGGCGATTTTCAATTTGTTCAATCCGCTTTGTGGCAATATGATTTACAATTACAGCAGCCGGTTCCATCACTTCTTCAGGTTCTTCATCATCCCAATCAGGCCGGGGACGGTTTTGAATTGCACGGATAATGCTGGGAATCGTGATCTGCATACTTGCCAGTAATGTAAAAATTGCTGCAACGATAAAAATTATATAGGATAGCGCTGTGCCACACGCCCAGTGAATAAGCATTGTAAGCAATCCACACAGCAAACCGCTGGTTGTGCCGAAAACGCCTCCGGAAAATAATTCCCCCAGCAGTGCAAATCCCTTTGGCAAATCTTGGGGATTCATTGCCAAATGAGAAATACAACCACACATCAACACAAAAACACTCAAGCAAATCGTGCGCATAATTACAGGACGTTTGCCACTAAAAGCATGAATAATAAACAGATAAAGAGATGCCGGAATGGCAACGTAAAAACCAACCGTACCAATAATGCCATACAAGAAATTACGCAGTAACTTAATAACTGCGCCCTCGGGCTCAAAAAAGATAATAAGCAGTAATATAAAAAGGACCATAAAGCACCCGCTGGAGATCACTCGAATTGGGATGTTGCGTTTATTATCGTCCCTTACCATTTTTTTTGCAGAAGGAGTATTTTGTGTGGCTTTTGCATTGCTTTGTTTTTTTGAGTTTTTTGCATTTCTGGCGTTCGCTGCGTTTGCAACTTTTTCTGCCTGTGACTTCTTTTTGTTTTCAGCCATAGCTCCCTCCGTCAAACAATTAAGTATAGAATCATAGAAAATAAGGCTGCACCCCAACAATAATAGGCAAAGCCTGAATAACCGGTGCGCACTGTAAGAAAACGAATGAACATAATACTTAAATAAGCACCTATATAAGCGAATAGAGCAGATAGTATATATCCACATATGATCCAAAAAGATATACTCCCGATACCTGCAGTGAACATATATACAAAATCAAGTAAACACATAAGTAATAATGCAGGTATGCTCAAAAGAAAAGCCCAGTTGACAACTTTCTGCTTATCGGCACCTCTTAAAAGTGCATAAGAACTGATTGTTCCAATTCTGGAAATTCCAGGGAATGCACTCAAGCCGCCTAATATACCCATTAAAATACTATCAAGACCTGACATAGAACGGGCATCTTTATTTGCTTGGCGGGAATGCTCCGGAACGATCAGTAGAATGCCGTTGATTAAAAGAAACAAAGCAATGGATGTCATATTGCTTTCAAGTTTTCTGGTTGAAATATACAGAAGAAGAACGATCAGCATAGGAATTGTTGCAGTGCGTATTAATCGCAGTTCGTATGTACTATCCGTTATATTTCTTCTGCGGCGGGTACGGGATGTAACACTTCTCTCACGGTGAATTCGTGCGATCACAGCCTTGCATCCGGTAAACACAGCGAGGAGTATTGCTGCATGTACGAAAAGGTCTCGTAAAGGCTCTCTGGACTCCACGCCAAAAAGACACATTAGAATAGATTGATTAGCCTGGGAAGAGACAGGCAGAAGCTCTGACAGTCCTGAAATCAGTCCATAAATAATACTTTGAAACAATGACATATTCCGCCAATCTCCTTCCCAATAATTTTTCAATTTATAATAACATATCTTTTGTAGAATTTCCAGTCCCCAGTGAAAATTTATTGTGTCTTTTTCTTCTTTTCAATCATTTTATGCAATGAACTCAGTGCATCACTTAAACCACCCAGACGGTCGATCAATCCGGAAGCAACAGCCTCTTTTCCATAGAGGATCGTACCTACGTCGGTTGCCATCTCCCCTGTTGCCATCATAAAGGTTTCAAATTGCTTTTTAGATATCCCTGAATTTGCTGTAACAAAGTCGGCAATTTGCTCCTGTATTCTTTGAAAATATCGAAATGTTTGCGGTGCACCCACCACAAGTCCGGTCATACGAACCGGATGAACTGTCATACTGGCGGTTGGTGTAATGAAGGACTTTTTCGTGCACACAGCCAAAGGGATACCAATGGAGTGACCTCCGCCCAGGACAAGAGAAACCGTTGGCTTTTTCATTCCGGCAATCATTTCCGCAATTGCAAGACCTGCTTCAATATCTCCACCTACTGTATTGAGCAGCAATAACAATCCGTCAATTTCATCGCTCTCCTCAATACCTGCCAAGAGGGGCAAAATATGCTCGTATTTTGTTGTTTTTGCAGTTTCTGGCAAAACTTGATGACCTTCCACCTGACCGATAATTGTCAGTGTGTATATATTTCCTTTACTACTGCGTGTAACATCAGCACCCAGTTCAACTATTTGATCGCGATCTTGTTGCTGCAGATCTGCATCAATCTTATTATTCATAGCATTCCCTCCTATTTTACTATTAGATAGAATAACCTATCAGTGTGAAATAATTCGCTATTGCAGTAATTTGGATTCTGAAGTATAATAGTACAACGATTATCAAAAGGAAGGTATTTTCATATGCAGTATCAATACAGAACAAAAGGAACATGTTCTCAGGCAATCTTTTTTGAGATTGAAGATGGCAAACTAAAAAATGTCCAGTTTATGGGCGGGTGTAATGGCAACTTAAAGGGTATCGGTTCCCTTGTAGATGGAATGGATGTACACACTGTAATTGAGCGGCTGGAAGGTACAAAGTGTGGAATGAAGCAGACCTCCTGTCCGGATCAGCTTGCGCAAGCATTAAAACAAGCACTAAACGCGGATCAGTAAAAAAATGGTGTCTCAAAATGAGACACCATTTTTTGTTATTTTCATTCTCCTGCAGCTGCAAAAATCAAACGAATCAGATCGTCTCTGCCGTTTCCTTTTTCAGCAGAAAATGGGATAATAGGACATTCTTCCGGAAGCTCCAAATCTTGACGAATTGTCTGTATATTGCCGGCAAGTTGACTTTTTTTCACCTTATCCAGCTTGTTCGCAACAACTACAAATGGACACTCACTTTCTAAGAACCAATGTGCCATTGTAATATCGTTATTCGTTGGTGCATGACGGGCATCTACAATTAGAACACCCAGATCAATACGATCCGCAGCAAAGTAATCTTCCATTAACTTTGCCCAGCGATCCTTCTCCTTTTGGGAGACTTTTGCATAGCCATAACCGGGAAGATCCACAAAGTAACACTTCTTGTCAATTGTGAAGTAATTAACGTGAATGGTTTTACCGGGTTTCTCACCCACTCTGGCGAAGTTTTTCCGCTGTAGCAGGCGGTTGATAACCGAAGATTTACCCACATTGGACTTTCCGGCAAATGCAATTTCCGGGAGTCGATTTCCCGGGAAATCTTTTGTAGAAGCCGCTGAAATCAAAAATTCAACATTATGAAGGTTCATATAGCACCTCACTGACGGATTGCTGTCTTGTGGGATTTCTGCTTGATGTCTTCAGGAATATCCTGAAGAATTGTTGGCATTGGTTCAGGCTTTGTATTTAGTGCAGTCCGAAGAACCGTATCAATAGACTGCGCTGTAACAAAATTCAAAGAATTGCGCACTGCCTGATCAATTTTCTCCAAATCACGCTCATTATCCTTAGGAATAATCACAGTACGTATGCCGTGGCGCAAAGCTGCCATTGTTTTTTCTCTCAATCCACCGATAGGCAAAACCCGACCACGAATAGATATTTCGCCGGTCATTGCAACGTCTCTGCGGACAGAAACGGAGGTCAGCGCAGAAACAATAGCAGTACATACGGTAATGCCCGCAGAAGGACCGTCCTTAGGCACTGCACCCTCGGGGAAATGAACATGGATATCCTTCGTCTTGTAAAAATCAGCAGGAACATCCAGTTGATGTGCATTCGCACGGATATAACTCAATGCTGCCTGCACAGATTCTTTCATAACATCGCCCAGGTTGCCGGTCAATTCCAGTTTTCCGGAACCGTCCATCACATTTACTTCCACTTCAAGTACTTCACCGCCAACAGAAGTCCATGCAAGCCCGGTAACGAGTCCAATGCAGTCACTATTGGGCAAACGATCTGGTAAATATTTACGCACGCCAAGATACTCTTCCAAATTACTGCCATTAATGTTGACGCGCTTTAGTTTCTCATCAGCCAAAAGGCGGATGTCAGTCTTACGACAAATCTCAGCAATACATTGCTCCAGCTTACGGACACCGGATTCTCTAGTGTAGCACCGAATGATCTCCCGGAATCCGTCATCACTGATACGCAGTTGATTACCCTTCAGACCGTGCTTTTTCCGTTGCTTTGGAAGCAGGTGATCTTTTGCGATCATTACTTTTTCTTCGTCCGTGTAAGAGCCTAGTTCGATTACTTCCATACGATCCAAAAGGGGCCGCGGTATAGAGTCGATTGTATTGGCAGTTGTGATAAACATTACTTCGCTTAAATCAAATGGAATTTCTAGATAATGATCACGATATGTTTTATTCTGCTCAGCATCCAAAACCTCCAGAAGCGCAGCGCTGGGATCACCACGGTGATCTTTTCCAAGCTTGTCTACTTCATCCAACAGCAGAACCGGATTGCAACTGCCTGCTTGAATAACTGCAGACAGAATTCGACCAGGCATTGCACCTACATAGGTCTTTCGATGTCCACGAATATCTGCTTCATCGTGAACACCACCAAGGGAAATTCGTGCCATTTTCCGGTTCAGACAACGAGCAATAGAATAAGCAATAGATGTTTTACCCACACCGGGAGGACCTACCAGACAGAGAATTTGTGGTGGCATTTGTGGTGCAATCTGACGAACAGCGATCGTTTCAAGGATACGTTCCTTTACCTTATCCATACCAAAATGGTCAGCATCCAGGATTTTTCTGGCAGACTGTATATTTACACACTCTTTTGTATGTGTATTCCAGGGCAATTCCAGAACTGTATCCAAATAGCCTCTTAATACAGACGCTTCAGCAGAGCCAAAAGGTTGCTTACGTAAACGATCCAAATCTTTAAGAAATTTCTTTTCAGTATCCGCAGGAAGATTCAGCAGTAAGATATTCTTCTCATACTCGCTGATTTCGGAATCATCGTCCCATTCTCCAAGCTCTTCGCGGATAGCTTTCATTTGCTCACGCAAATAATAATCCCGCTGTTCCTGATCCATATGCGCCCGCGTGCGCTCGTGGATATCATTTTCCAGTTTCAGTATTTGCATTTCCTGACGCAGCAAACGCAATGCAGTTTCCAATCTGCGAACAGGATTAAGCATTGCAAGTAATTTTGCCTTTTCATTATAGTCAATACCTGAATGCTGGGCAATAGAATCGGCAATAAAGCCACAACTGTCAGAGGACAGCATTTTTAGCTGTACACCCTGCGGGGGGTGTTCAATAATATCAATATATGCAGAATACAAAGCATTTGCATCCCGCCGAAGTGCGCGGGCACGCAAATCGTTTGGCGTTGCGGTTTCTGAAACGGCCTCGATATTTCCAGACAAGAACGGATCAAAACGAATCAATTCCGTGATTTTTGCACGATACAAACCAGTTACTAATACACGCAAATTGTCGCCTTGAGATTTGAGAACCTGTTTGACCTTTGCAACAGTGCCAATGGTGTAAAGGTCTGAAAAACCCGGATCATCATCCATAATATTTCTTTGTGGAACAAGGAATAGAATGCCATCGTGCTTCATTGCTTCTTCGATTGCCATAGCGGATTTCACGCGACCAATATCAAAATGGATGGTCTGCTCTGGAAATATGGCAATTCCGCGCAACGCAAGAACAGGCATAAGTGCCTTTGTTTCTTGTTGGCTCATAATTTTCTCCTTTCTGAGAATAAAAAAAGGGGGTAGTTGCCTACCCCCTCCAATTGGTATTACGGCTGTGCGCCTAATTTGGGACGAAGCTTTTTAGAATCCCGAATGATATTCGCTTCGCCACCGGCGACGCATTCAGGTGTAATGACGACCTTCTGTATGGACAGGTCGGAGGGGATCATAA
Source organism: Faecousia sp. (assembly GCA_045656945.1). Classification (GTDB taxonomy): domain Bacteria; phylum Bacillota; class Clostridia; order Oscillospirales; family Oscillospiraceae; genus Faecousia. The sequence goes on along the minus strand of JAZOSD010000079.1, from coordinate 33,894 downwards.
ACATAATCTTCAGCATGATCTCTTCCATAACTGCACGCAGACCACGGGCACCTATTTGGCGTTCGATGGCTTTTTCGGCAATCGTTTCCAGAGCAGCAGGATCAAATTCAAGCAAGACATTATCCATTGCCAGCAATGCTTCATACTGTTTTGTCAGTGCATTCTTCGGCTCTGTTAGAATTCTGATTAAATCCTCTTTCTTCAGATCCTGCAAGCTTGTGATCACAGGCATTCTGCCTACAAGCTCCGGAATAATACCAAACTTCAACAAGTCGTGAGGTTGAACCTGTGCAAAAAGCTTTCCAATATCCCGCTTCTTCTTGCTTTCAACAGGAGCATCAAAGCCGATTGCAGATTTATCTGTTCTCGCTTCAATAATCTTATCCAAACCGTCAAAAGCACCACCACAAATAAACAGAATATTGCTGGTGTCAACAGGGATGGTCTCCTGCTGGGGATGCTTGCGCCCTCCCTGAGGAGGAACATTGGAAACAGTTCCCTCGAGAATCTTTAAGAGTGCCTGCTGAACACCCTCACCGGATACATCTCTGGTTATGGAAGTGTTTTCGCTCTTACGGGCAATTTTATCCATTTCATCAATATAGATAATACCACGCTCAGCACGCTCAACATCGAAATCCGCTGCCTGTAAAAGCCGGACAAGGATGTTTTCAACATCATCACCAACATAACCGGCCTCAGTTAAGGTTGTTGCATCTGCAATTGCAAAAGGAACATCCAATATCCGTGCCAGTGTCTGGGCAAAGAGTGTTTTTCCGGAACCTGTTGGTCCAATTAGTAAAATGTTGCTTTTCTGAAGTTCCACGTCGCTCTGTGCGGAAAGATAGATGCGCTTATAGTGATTATATACTGCAACAGATAACGCCATTTTTGCGTCATCCTGACCTACAATATAGTTATCCAGATATGCCTTCATCTCCGCCGGAACCGGCAGATGATCCGGCATATCGTGCGTTTCCTCGTCTGCCTCAAGCAGATCACAGCAGGCCTGCACACACTCATTGCAGATATAAACACCGGGACCGGCAATCAACCGAACCTGTGTTTCCCGCTTTCCGCAAAAGGAACAGCTCAAAATCTGCTCGTCTTTGTTAGACATTATGCAGGTACCGCCTTTCAGGATTCTAAATTAATGATGCTCAATAACTCGGTCAATAAGACCGAAATCTAATGCTTCCTGGGAAGTCATAAAGTTATCCCGCTCGCAAGCATCTGTAACTACATCAACAGATTTGCCTGTATTTTGGGCAAGAATCGTATTCATACGCTCTTTGATGCTCTCCAAGCGCTTCAAGTGGATCGCCATATCGGTGATCTGTCCCTGCGTACCGGCAGAAGGCTGATGGATCATAATCTCTGCATTGGGCAGAGCCATACGCTTACCTTTCGCACCGGAAGACAGAAGGAATGCACCCATAGATGCAGCCATGCCAACACAAATGGTAGCTACGTCGCACTTGATGTACTGCATAGTATCATAGATTGCCATACCGGCAGTAACACTGCCACCGGGACTATTGATATAAAATTGAATATCCTTATCCGGATCCTGCGCTTCCAGATACAACATCTGTGCAACGATCAGGCTTGCTGTTGTGTCATTAACTTCCTCGGACAGGAAAATAATTCTGTCATTGAGCAGACGGGAGAAAATATCATAGCTGCGTTCGCCGCGGCTGGTCTGCTCAACTACATATGGGATAAAACTCATGGTGATGTCTCCTTTCAGGGTTTGAAACATTCTAACCATTTACAAGGAAAATTATTCCTTGGAATCAGAATTGTCAGCCTTGGGGGCAACGGCAACTGCAGAATCAACAATCACAGCAACAGCCTTACGGGTTTCAAGGCTAGTCTTGATCTCCTCAGCAGGAACCATTTCCTTAACCTTCTCAACTTCAAGCTCATACTGCTTTGCCATAGATTCATACTCAGCATTAATGTCTTCGTCGGAGATAGAAATGCCCTCAACCTCAACAATCTTAGCCAGAGTTACATTTGCCTTAGCCTGCTTCTCAGCAGCGGGACGGAACGCACTGCGCATAGTGTTCAGATCGCCGCCCATCATCTTTGCGTACTGCTCAACAGAGTAGCCGCTCATCTGCAGCTGATAAGCAAAACGCTCCATCTGGTTATCCAGTTCCTGATCGATCAGTCCATTGGGCATCTCAACAGTTGCATTCTCGGAAGCCTTGTCAACACAAGCCTGCTCGAAAGCGGAGTCGATCTGCTTCTGTGCGTTCTCCAGAGCCTTTGCACGGATATCAGCCTTCAGCTCCTCCAAAGTCTCAAAATCGGATACATCCTTAGCAAATTCATCGTCCTGTGCAGGAACGTTGGTAGCAGTAACCTTATTGACCTTCACATGGAAAACAACAGCCTTGCCAGCCAGTTCAGCGTGGTAATCCTCAGGGAAAGTGATGTCAATGTCCTTCTCCTCGCCTGCGGACATACCAACAACCTGCTCCTCAAAACCGGGAACGAAGGAACCGGAGCCCAGCTTCAGATCGAAAGCTTCGCCCTTGCCACCATTAAAGGGAACACCGTTGTCAAAGCCTTCAAAGTCGATGTTTGCAGTATCGCCCACCTCAGCAGCGCGATCAACAGTCTCAGTAGATGCCACATTCTGTGCCATACGGTCCAGCTCAGCCTGAACCTGCTCGTCAGAAACAGTAGCTTCTGCCTTCTCAATCTCCAGACCCTTGTAATCGCCCAGAGTAACCTCAGGATATACATCGGTAGACAGAGTCAGGGTAACAATGTTGTCATCGCTGATCTGCATATCAGTCAGGCTGGGACGGCCCACTGCCTTCACATCCTGCTTAATAACAGCAAAATCATAGATCTCGGGGAAGATTTCTTCCAGACCGTCTTCATAGAAAACGTGTGCGCCGTACATAGCTTCGATCATTTTCCGGGGAGCCTTACCCTTACGGAAGCCAGGAATCATAATGTTCTTCCGTGCCTTCATATAAGCCTTCTGGACACCGGATTCCATCAATTCCTTGTCGATCTCTACGACGATAGTAGCCTGATTGCCGTTTCTTTCGATGCTCTTTACATTCATTTTCATTTCCTCCAATTTCAGACAGCCTTTGGCAGTCTTTCAATATTCTAAATTACATCCGAATTATTTTAACAAAAAATATAGCAAATGTCCACACTTTTCTTAAAAATTTATAAAATAATCTGTAACGGCTGAAAATTAAGCCTGTCCGCAGATACTAATTTATAATCAACGCCGTCCCACAAGCCTTCCATTGCCAGTCCGTGGCTTGCTCCGTGCAGATGACCATAAAAGCATCGCCTTACATCATATTTGGCGAAAAGTGATAGGATTTCCTCACATTCATACCCTTTATAACGGGGCGGATAATGCAGAAAAACCAGTTTTGGCAAATCTCCAGCTGAACATAATGAAGTTTCCAAACGCATCAGTTCTCTGCGAAAAACCTTTTCATCGTGCGCGCCACTGCGATCCTCCTCAAAGAACCACCCTCTTGTGCCGCAAATTGCCCAACCATTATATTCATAATGATTATTATTCAAGATAAATTGGTTAGAAAACCCTTGTAACTTACAAAAGTCATAAAATTTAGAAGCTGTACTCCACCAGTAATCGTGATTGCCTTTTAATATAATCTTGCGACCCGGGATCTGATCGATCCATAAAAAATCTTCTCTTGCACCGGAAAGATCCAGTGCCCAGGAAAGATCACCAAGCAGTACAGTAGTATCTTCCGGACCGATCATAGATATGCCGGCTTTTAATTTATCCATATACCCAACCCAGGCGCCACCGAATATGTCCATTGGTTTTGCTGCCCCAAGACAGAGGTGAAGATCGCCGATCGCGTATAATGCCATAGGTGATCACTCCTTAGGTTTATGCCGCGAAAGAAGCAGTGTTGTGTGGTTTTCACCGGTAGCAGCTCTATAATCCTGAACAGCACCGTATGCAGCTGCAGTCTCCATATCTGCAGAATAACCGCAGGTACGCTGGATACTAGCTTTGACAGCAGGAATTCGCTCCGAGCCAATAACAGATGGATAGATGCCTTCGCTTAAAATCTCCGTCTGTGCATCCGTCAGTCTGTAAATACGACCTTCGCTACGGACCGTTGCAAAGCGAACCGCTTCATCTACGCCAAAATTCTCAAAGATAAGCTGTTGAATCTCCTCATTTATGTTAGCAGAAGCCTCACCTTTACGGAGGAGATCCCACAGACCGCTGTTTTCTGAGCAACCACATAGAATGACACCAATAGGAAGACCCATTTTTCGTGCATACCACGCAGCAATGGGATAACGCGGCACATCATCTGTCACCGAAACATCCGCACTCTCAATACCAGTGCGTAACAATTCACCATACAAACCGAACAGCATAGCAATCTCAATGGCAATGCTCACCCAAATAGGTACATCTTTGCAAGGATGATCCGAAAGCTTTTTATAAAGACTGGAAACGATATAATTGTAGTCAGACTGATTGTTGTGCCAAAGTTCCGCAATAACAACCCGCTGACCAAGGTTTTCAATTTTAAAAGGATATCTACCAATTGAGAATTCAACATCCCAACTGGTTATACGGCGAGAAAAGAACAGATTCAGGACTTTAGACACTGTCTCGGAAAATGTCTGTGTTTTCAACGCTTCGATTTCATCACTGTCAAAAACAGGCAGATGAAAAGGTGCAAAAAAACCTTTATCCGGTGTTTTATCCTCGTGTAAAACTCTGTACGCGGTAAAAGAATCCGTTTTATTCTTTGTGCTTACATACAGCATAATTTCATCACTCCAATTGCATTATCCCAGAAAATATTATGTACTGTCTTGTTATCAAGTCCACGATTTAGAAGTGCATCTGCCAGCTTGTTATAATCCTGGATGCCGGTAAAGCCGAAAGGAAGCTTGTCGCAACCGTCAAGGTCTCCGCCCAAGGCAATGTGGGATGCACTGCCATCGACTTCCATAAAGTGGAGAATGTGGTCACAAACTGTATCCAGTTTGGGATCTTGTCCCAAGAAACCAGCATACAAGTTAATTCCCGCAACGCCCCCTGTCTGGCAAATAGCTTTGAACATATCATCTGTCAAATTACGTGATACATTCCAAACAGCTCTGCTATTGGAATGAGATGCAATGATGGGGGCATTGGTGATCTCCATAATGTCCCAGAAACCCTTGTCACTAATATGACTGACATCCACAATCATACCCAGTCGTTGGGCTTCTTTTACATATTCCCTGCCCAGTTCTGTCAGTCCTTCACCAGTTTTGTGGGAGCCAGTCAAAATGTTACTTTCATTCCAACCAAGCGTTGTGATACGGAATCCGATCTTGTAAAGATCTTCTAAAAGAGCAGGATCAAATCCAAAGCCAGCGGGACCTTCAATGGTCAAAATTGCAGACATTTTTCCATTTGCATAGTTCTGTTCAATGTCCTTAGCACTATATGCAAGAGAAATTTTATCCTTATGGCTTTCCACCTCACGGAGAACAGATACCATTTCCCGCTCAAATAATTCCTCAGGCTTTATGTTCTTCTTTGAGTCCGGAGATGTAAAACAAGCAAAGCACTGGGCATAACCGGCCAGTTCCCCTGCCCGCTTCAGATCGATATGCAGTTCATTCTCTGCAAGATTACCGCATTCCTGCAAACTTTTTCCCAAAAGCCGTAGCGCAGTATCACAATGCAGATCAAAAACAGGAAACTTCATTCAAACGCATCCTCCAAATGATGGATTTTTGGTTTTTCTGTCTCTATGCCATCAGGTGCATATACTTCTATAACATCAAACCGTGGCTGTAGATTTGTTGGATTTTGTGACAGATATAATTCAGCGGTGGTTCGCAAGCGCTCCTGCTTATAATGATCCACAAATTCATAAGCATTTGCAAAACGGTTATTCTTTCTCAACTTTACTTCAACAAACACCAAATATTTACGATTGGCTGCGATCAAATCAATCTCACCATATCGGCAGCGGTAATTTACTGTTACGATTTTATAGTGCTTTTTCTGCAAATAAGCTGCAGCTTGCATTTCGCCCCAAGCTCCAACTAAGTTATTTCGTCCCATAAAGTTTTTTCAAAAAAGACATACGGTGAATCGGACAAGGACCATTATCAGCCAGTGCAGTATAGTGTGCCTTTGTGCCATAACCCTTGTGGATTTCAAAACCATACTGGGGATATTCCTTTGCCATTTCCAGCATCACATCATCTCTTGTTACTTTGGCAAGAATAGAAGCAGCAGCAATACTGGCACTCAAGCTATCTCCATGTACTATCGTTTCTACAGGTAAACCAAAATCTTTTTGACGATTACCGTCAATCAAAGCAACTTCGGGTTTCACTTCCAAAGCAGAAATTGCCCGTTCCATTGCAAGAAACGTTGCCTGCAATATATTAATTTCGTCAATTTCCTTGCAGTCTGCAAAACCGATACCATAAGAAATTGCCTGCTCTTTGATAATCGGATATAATTCTCTCCGGCGTTTATCGGACAGCTTTTTACTATCATCTAATCCTGGAATATCAACATGTTCAGGAAGGATCACTGCTGCAGCGCAAACAGGACCGGCTAATGGTCCACGTCCAGCCTCATCCACACCGCAAACAAGTTTCATTCCCTGTAAATAATATTTATCTTCGAACTGCCATAAGTTGTGCTCGCTCATTTCAAACCCTCCGGTTCTTCCAGTGTGAGTCGACCAAGCTTACCAGAACGGTACTCATCCATCAAAACTTTAGCCATTCGTTCGGTGTTGATCTCGCCCCGTGCCAACAAAAATCCACGTTTTCTGCCAGCTTCCTCCAGAAGTTCATAGCCGGGTGTGTTCTCCGGCATATCGACCTTATACCGCTGACGCACAGTTTCCGGATAATACTTCCATAAAAGTTCCATCAACCGACAAGCCAATTCTTCCAGGTCAATTACACCCTCTTTGACAGCACCTGTGTATGCCAGCATCATACCAACCTCTGGGTCTTCAAATTTGGGCCAGAGTATACCGGGTGTATCTAAAAGCAGTAGACTATTGTCAACGGTAACCCATTGCTTACCACGGGTAACTCCGGGGCGATTCTCGGCTTTCGCACCTTTTCGCCCGGAAATTTGATTTATAAGTGTGGATTTTCCTACGTTGGGAATTCCTACAATCATAACCCGAAGGGGTTTGTTCATTCCTCTTTCCAAATTCCGCTGAATTTTTTCCTTCAAAACAGATCGGACGGCAGGCTGAAAGTCAGAAATTCCCTTTCTGCTTTTACAATCTGTTGCAACAGCAGCCATACCTTTTCCACGGAAATATGTCATCCACCGTTTCGTAGCATCCGGATCAGCAAGGTCCATGCGATTCAATATAATAATACGAGGCTTATTACCACATATAGCATCAATATCCGGATTCCGGCTTGAAATTGGAATTCTGGCATCAACGATCTCACAAACTGCATCCACCTGCTTCAAATCTGCTTCGATTTGGCGCCGCGTTTTTGTCATATGACCGGGATACCACTGGATATTCATCATTTTTTCATCCATTAAGAAAGCACTCCGATTCTGGTAAAATCACGTTTTTCCGTTTCTTTGTTCTCACCGGGAAAAATTAAAAATAAGGCTCTGCCCAAAATTTCCCGGCAATCGATCTGACCAATTTCCGGATTACGACTGTCCTTTGATTCATTGCGGTTATCGCCCATTACAAATACACATCCCTCATCGACAGTCAAAGGAAATTGTATTCCCTCTTCCAAATTTGTATCTGTTAGGGTGTACGGCTCATCCAGCGCTTCGCCATCTACATAAACAATGCCAGCATTGAAGTCGATGTCAACTATTTGACCTTCAGTGGCAATAATACGCTTAATAATCGGCTCACCGTTCTTAAAAGACTCCTTGCTGGCAACCACAACATCACCATAGGAAGGATCAGCATAAAACACATTGCTCAATAAAATAATATAATCGCCGTCAATCAATGTATTTTTCATTGAAGGACCGGAAACTACCACCACCCGCAGTAAAAGCAAGAGTATCAGAAGTACACCGGATAGAAGTGTGACAAAGTCGTGAAGATAATCCAATATATTTTTGGCGGGATCAGACACCTTCTCCCGCTTTTCCTCTTCACAGCCTTTTGTATATAGGGGTTTATATGCTTTTGATAGTTCAAACTTTCCTCGTTTCACGAAAGCACCTCCAAGAAGATGGTCGAATAATACATAATACATTAATATCAATCAAATTTCTTTAATTTTATCATTATAAACGATTTTTGGCAATAAAAAAAGAGGGTTGCCCCTCTTTTTTTATTGAATTTTGAATTAGACCTTTTCCTTGATCTTAGCAGCCTTGCCAAAACGACCACGCAGGTAGTACAGCTTCGCACGGCGAACCTTACCCTTACGAACAGTCTCAACACTGGCAATACGGGGAGAGTGAACAGGGAAAACCTTTTCACAGCCTACGCCGTAGCTGATGCGGCGAACAGTGATGGTCTCACCGATACCGCCGTGCTTGCGAGCGATGATAGTGCCTTCAAACACCTGAATACGCTCACGAGAGCCTTCCTTGATCCGCACATGCACACGAACAGTGTCGCCAACCCGCATTTCGGGCAGCTCTTCCTTCATGTACTGGCTGGACAGAGCCTTTACTAAATCCATATCTTCGTCCTCCTTAGTATTAGGCGTTCATACAGAGATTGCTCCGGCGATATGGTTCCCGGCTCTGCAGAGGACTCACCTTGATTTCAGACCGAGTAATTATAGCACGGTAATTTCAGGAAATCAAGTACTTTTTTAATATTTTTTTAATTGGTGGAGTTTTTATAAGAAAAAGCAAGAAAGAACAAATGCTCTTTCTTGCTTCTTGGTCCGAGTGTCGAGATTCGAACTCGAGGCAGTCTAGCACTTCGTGCTGACTGCCTTCGGCCTGTTATTGTAATACAAGAGGCCTCGAGTTCTTTTCCTACAGCAAAAAGAAAAAGCAAGAAAGAACAAATGCTCTTTCTTGCTTTTTGGTCCGAGTGTCGAGATTCGAACTCGAGGCCTCTTGAACCCCATTCAAGCGCGATACCAAACTTCGCCACACCCGGATTTATGCTTACGTTTTCCTGAACGCCTGAGTATATTAGCACACCCTGACGAAAAATGCAAGCATTTTTTTCATTTTTTTGAAAAATTATTCTCCGGGGTTAGATTTTACTACTTTTCCCATATTCCAAAGGCGTGCAACAGTTCGCTCTGCTTCCTGTTTTTCTGTCTCGTTTTCATACTCAACATAAGCAGTACAGCTACCGCAATCTACGCAAACTACCTGTACATTCCAACCACCTTCGTGTGAAATCATACCTGCACCACGGCAGCAGGGGCACTCTTCCAGTTCAATTATATTTTCCATATTAATCTCCTTATCGAAAAATTTCTTCGTTATTATCAAAAACTTCCAGCCGGCAGCAATGACTGTAATCCGGCTTCAATTGTGGCATATAGTGCTCAATAGCTAAAACCATTTGTGCTGGATTAAGTGTTGGGTTTTGGCAACAAATCAAAGCATTAAGCTCCAGTAGATTATCTGCAGACCGGGATACGGATAAATTGCGGATCATCGGAATAATATCCTGATCCTGTATGCCGTTTTTTGTCTTTTTGGGTACGATCAGCTGTTGTGACGCAAAAAGTTCTTCAATCTGCTTACGTGCTCCCTTATCCAAAGGTTTATCGTACTTCAATGTGACTGTACATTGCATCAGTGCAAGATCCCGTAATTTTCTGGCATCTTCATACACCTGCAGCACCCGCACACCTTCTATAAGGTTACTGTTTAAGCGATTGCAAATTTCATCGCAAGGAATATTATCTCCATCCAAATCAAAATCTAACAGCTCACAATGGCTCTGTGTACCAACTGACAGCGGCAGCGCAATCGATACAGAGGGTCTGGGATTAAAACCTTGCGTATGCGTCAGCGATAATCCTGCCCGCTTGAATGCCCTCTGAAAAACACGCATAAGATCCAAGTGGGAAATCCAGATTGCATTGCCGGTTTTCTCAAACAACATTCTAGGCATCACAGACCACCTCCTTAAGAAGATTACTTGCGCCACATCCGCTGCAGATGTGCCGGCAATCCGGGGTTATACGGCCCGCATATGCTTGCCTCCGCACCTTCTTCAGATACGGCTTGGTAATGCCAACATCAATCGTATCCCAGGGTAGCACTTCGTTTTCGTCATAACCTCTGACTGTGTAGAAATCAGGATCAACGCCACAGGTCGCAAATGCCTCCATCCAGATGTTATAATTAAAATACTCATCCCAGCCGTCCAGCCGCGCGCCATGTCGTACTGCTTCTTCAATCACAGAACCAAGGCGACGGTCACCTCTTGCCATAACCGCTTCCAATCGACTCAAATCCGGCTCGTGGTAATTATATTCGATAGACTTAGAGTAAAAATGACTTTTCAACAATTTACACCTGCGCATATACTCTTCCGGAGTTATTTGCTTTTCCCACTGGAATGGTGTATGTGGCTTCGGTACAAAATATGCCGTAGCAACGTGAACCCGCAATCCGCGTTTTTTATTGGAAGCGTGTTCCTTCCAGGTTTGAATAACCTTATACACAAGCTCCGCAATTCCCAGAACATCCTCATCGGTCTCCGTAGGCAAGCCCAGCATAAAGTAAAGCTTAACATTATTCCATCCACCGGAAAATGCATTTTGGCAGGTAGTTAATATTTCATCTTCAGTCAGATTTTTATTAATTACATCTCTTAGACGCTGTGTACCTGCCTCCGGTGCAAAAGTCAGTCCACTTTTCCGAAGTGTTTGGAGTTTTCCCATTAATTCGCGGGAAAAATTATCGGCACGCAAAGAAGGAACAGACAAATTGATCTTGTTCTCTTTACAGTATGGAATCAGGTCGTCTGTAAGCTCCTTGAGCTGACGGTAATCCGATGTGGAAAGACTAGACAATGTAATTTCATTATGACCGGAATTTTCCAGCGTTTCCACTGCCTGACGATACAAAACATCCGCACTTTTCTTACGAACAGGACGACAGGAGAAACCCGCCTGACAGAACCGACAGCCGCGGATACATCCTCGGAACACTTCCAAATTTGCACGATCGTGAACAATCTCAGTAGAGCTTACAATCATCTTTGTGGGGAAATATGCATTGTCCAGATCTTCAACGATGCGCTTTTTAATGCTTTTAGGACCATTCTTCATAGGAATGATCTCGGAAATTGTACCATCATCATTGTAATTATGTTCATAAAAGGAAGGAACATAAACACCTGGAATTTTAGATACCTCTAAAAGAAAGGATTCCTTGCTCCAACGCTCAGCTTTGGCTTTGTCATACAAGCTAAGAATTTCAGGGGTAATTTCCTCACCTTCGCCCAGTGCAAAAAAGTCAATAAAATCCGCAAGAGGCTCTGGATTGAATGCGCAAACACCACCGGCGAAAATAATGTTTTCAAGACCCTTCCGTTCTATGGAACGAAGTGGAATCCCTGCTAAATTCAGCATATTCAAAATATTGGTATAGCTCATCTCGTAACCGATGGTAAAGGCAATCATATCAAAATCCTTAACAGAATCCTGACTTTCCAGTGCCCATAGAGGAAGATTATGCTTACGCATAGCCTCCTCCATATCGCCCCAAGGAGCAAAAACCCGCTCGCACCAAACACCATCTATTTCATTCATTACACCGTATAAGATCCGCATACCAACATTAGACATACCGATCTCATAGGTATCCGGAAAACAAAAGGCAACCCGAACTCGAACATCTTTCAGGTTTTTCTTGATTTCATTATATTCACCGCCGGTGTAACGTGCTGGTTTTTGTACCGTCGGTAAAATTCTTTGCAGCAATTCGGTCATAACCGTACCTCTTTATTTTTTAGTAGCACTATTTTACTCCGAAAAGGACTTCTTTGCAAGTACATTTTCCCTGTTTATTCTTTAGAATCAGAACGATTGCAAAAAACAGAGGCATTATTCCAATTTTTAAGTAAAAAGAAGCATATAGTCCTAAGAGAAGAAATACAAGCATAGTCATATCGACTATCCACTTCTCTAGTTTTTCATTGTAGGGTGCAGGAACAAAATATTGTAAAATGCAGTGGACAGCGCGACCGCCATCCATTGGATAGATTGGGATCAAGTTATAAATACTCTGAAAAAAACCACAAATAGCAAAACGTGGAAACCACTTCCCTGTTAGAATCAGCAAAAAGCCACCTACAGGGCCAGCTAGTGCACAAATAAGCTCTTTTATGCTATCTGTAAATTCCGCTTCCATCTCCACTCCTTTTATACTGATTTGAATACGGAAAGTTTTGCAGCCACACATTTGTATTGCCAGATAATGACATAATTCGTGAAACCCACTGGCAGCGATCCAGGCAAGAACCCATTTTAATGGTAGAATAAGCAACGCCAAAGCCAGTGCTAAGAAATAGTCCGGTTTTATCAAGAACCTTAGACTAGCCGTATCTCTATCCATTGTCTATGATCTCCTGGCAAAAAGTTGTGACAGCTTCCCTAACAGGTTCTCCTGACCGCACTTGATCAACCATAGTTGAAAATGCAGCTGCAGTAATTTCCGGATTTCCGGGAATCAACCAACTTCTCACGCTTTGTAGCTTTTCCGATTTTTGCAAAGTAAATATAGCAACGAAAACAACCAGAGCAACAAATATCCATTTCGGCTTTTTTTGTGTCGGTATTGGGTACTTATTATGTTTCTCAGGATTATATTCCACACGATAACTCATAGCAATCCCTCCGGAACAAGTATATGGACAAGTATCAAAAAAATGCCGGACAGAAAAAGCTTAGGAGGTACTTGACAAGTATACTTTTTTTCAATATAATGTCAAAGTTATCGGGGTGTGGCGAAGTTTGGTATCGCGCTTGGTTCGGGTCCAAGAGGCCTCGGGTTCGAATCCCGACACTCCGACCAATAGAAAAGAGAGGATTGCGTATGTAATCCTCTCTTTTCTGTTGAAGGATGGTGGGATTTGAATAAAGAAAACGGCAACTGCTTTTAGCGGTTGCCGTTTTCTTGGTTGTAAATGAGAGCCCGAGGTCTCTTAGACGCTGCGACCAGCACTATATAACCTGAAAAAAGTAATCCACTATCAGCTCAGGACTTTCCTTCATCCCATTTGAAATCCACCATTTCAGCGTTTCTGTCAATGTAGATATTATATGATTTTTCCAAAAGGATTCTGGAACTACCAGGGGTCTGCGCTCTTGAAATACAAAATATTGATCCTCAATAAGTTCTCCCAGGTTCATTCGGAAATAGCTCAAAAACAATTCATTATTTTGGGATGATAGCAGCAAAAGAATATTATTATCATTTTTCTGTAAATGCCGAAATAAATGTAAAATGGCATCATCCGTACTTTCACAGTAAAAAATATGTTTATGTCCGTTTTGCTCCTCATTTCGTGCATCAAATATGTGGCAAAACAATTCCTGACAAAATTCTTTCAATAGATACTCTTTTGTTTCAAAGTGCGCATAAAATGTTGCCCTTCCAATATCGGCAAGTTCGATAATGTCGCCAACCGTAATCTGGCTGAATTTCTTTACAGAGAGCATCTTTGTAAAGGCACTAAAGATTGCTTCCCTTGTTTTTCTTTGTCGTCTGTCCATATTTCTTCTCCATACATTTTTTTATTATTGTTCAGTAACGAACAATAGGAAATAATCATATATTGATACTGCTAATATAATCCTATAATATTACCGTACAGACTGTACGGTATTTTACTTATTGTATCATAAAAGTCAACAGGAGGAAACTATGAAAACAGAACGCAATATACTCATTGCCTTTATTCTAAACCTCTCATTTTCCATCTTCGAATTTTTAGGTGGCTTACTCACCGGAAGTATTGCCATTATTTCAGACGCTGTGCACGATATTGGCGACGCTGCCAGTATCGGAATTTCATATTTTCTAGAGAAGAAAAGTCAAAAGAAACCAGATGAGATATATACCTACGGATATTCACGATATTCCGTTATCGGTAGTCTCATAACGACACTGATCCTATTGCTCGGTTCTGTAATGGTTATATATAATGCGATCAGAAGAATCATCTTACCCACACAGATCAATTATAACGGTATGATCATCTTTGCAATTATAGGTGTTTGTGTCAATCTTACCGCTGCATTTTTCACACAAAACGGTGATTCATTAAATCAAAAAGCGGTTAACCTGCACATGCTGGAAGATGTTCTGGGATGGATTGTTGTATTAGCCGGAGCCACTGTAATGCGTTTTACTGATTTTACTTTAATCGATCCAATTATGTCCATCAGCGTTGCTTTCTTTATCCTTTGGAGTGCCATTCAAAATCTGAAAGAGGTTCTTGATCTATTTCTGGAAAAAACGCCTCATAACATCAGTGTCCAAGAAATTAAAAAACATATTTTACACATAGACGGGGTCATTGATGCGCATCATATTCACATTTGGAGCATTGATGGCAGAACAAACTGTGCTACTATGCATATTGTAACAAACGCTGATTACCAGCTCGTGAAGAACACCATTCGGCAAGATCTAAAAGAGCACGGAATTGGGCATATTACCCTGGAATTAGAATCGGAAACTGAACACTGTGATGAAATGGAATGCAATATAGAAATCTGCAAACATTCAGAGTATCATCACCACCATCATCATTAAAAGATCCTCCGGTACGATTGCCGGAGGTTTTTTTTGCTTTCTTATTGAGAAACACTTTACACAAATTATTCTATTTGATATAATAATTAAATAATTTTATTAAAACTCAACTTCGAGAGGAGGATTAGGTTTGCGAAAGATATTTCCATATATCAAACCCTTTACCGGATATATTCTGCTTACTTTTTTTATTAAAATCGTGGCATCATCTGCAGATTTAATCATCCCCTACCTGATGGAATTCATTCTTTCAAAAGGAGCAGAATCAGGCGATGCCTCAAAAGTGTATCTTTATGGCGGTCTAATGATTGTATGCGCTATATTTGGTCTAAGTTTCAACATTCTGGCAAACAGAATGAGTGCAGTATCAGCCGGAAACATCACAAACAACATCCGACACGATCTTTTCAGCAAAATTATGCACCTTTCTGCACGACAGATGGATTCTATCACTGTTTCATCAGCAGAATCACGCTTGACAAGTGATACATATAACATCAACCAAATGCTTGCAAGAATTCAGCGTATGGGCGTTCGTGCTCCAATCCTTCTGGTTGGCGGAATTGCAATGATGCTGATGATCGATGCAGGCCTTGCGTTGATTCCTATTGCATTGCTTCCTATTATTGCACTGATTACTTATTTTGTTACGAAACACAGCATCCCCTTATACAGAAAGCAGCAATCTATACTTGACCGAGTCGTCCGTACCGTTCAAGAAAATATTACCGGTGTTCGTGTTATTAAAGCACTCAGTAAAACTGAGCACGAAAAGAAGCGTTTTAATATAGTCAACTCCGAGCTTAATGATGTTGGAGAAAAGGCAGGAACGATTACTGCCATAACAATGCCAGCATCCTCCCTTGTGCTGAATTTAGGCTTGACAATCGTGGTTTTAATGGGTGCAATTCGTGTTAGAGATGGATACACAGAGCCTTCTGTTATTGTTGCATTTCTGCAATACTTCACTTTAATTTTGAATGCAATGATGGGTGTGACACGCATTTTTGTTATGTGGTCTAAGGCAGAAGCCAGTGCTCAGCGTGTTGCAGATGTTCTTGATCTGCCAGAAGACCAAGCACTTGCAGATATTGGTCTTGTAGAGAAAAATCCTGCTCATATTGAATTTCGGGATGTTTCCTTTTCCTATACTGGCAGGGGTAACAATCTAAGTAATTTAAGTTTCCGCCTGGAAAAAGGTCAAACACTGGGCATCCTGGGCTCAACCGGCTCTGGAAAAAGCACAATCTTAAATTTACTGATGCGACTTTACGATGTGGACGAAGGGCAAATTCTCATTAACGGTCAGGATATTCGTGTAATCCCGCCTGAGCAGCTTACAAATATGTTCGGAGTTGTATTTCAAAACGACTTCATAGCCGAGGGCGATATCGCACACAACATCCGCTTTTTCCGTGAAATAACGGATGACAGGCTTATTCTTGCGGCAAACCATGCCCAAGCTGATAGCATTCTGGCTGAGAAAGAAAACGGTCTTGCTTCCGATGTTTCTATTCGCGGAAACAATCTTTCCGGTGGT
This sequence comes from Faecousia sp., assembly GCA_045656945.1. GTDB lineage: Bacteria > Bacillota > Clostridia > Oscillospirales > Oscillospiraceae > Faecousia. Next base: position 17,593 of record JAZOSD010000079.1, on the reverse strand, counting down.
CAAAAGCAACGGCTGCTGATTGCCAGAGCGCTGGCAGGCGACCCAGAAATTCTGATTTTGGACGACGCATCTTCTGCTCTGGATTATCAAACAGATGCACACCTTCGAAAAGCTTTGCGGGAAAACTACTATGATACCACAACCATTTTAGTTGCACAGCGCGTAAGCTCCCTGCGCCACGCAGATCTGATCTTAGTACTCTCTGATGGACAAGTAATTGGGTGCGGTACACACAGTGATCTGATTAACTCCTGTGAAGAATATCGCATTATTGCCCAAACGCAGATGGGTGCCCAGGAGGTGCGTGTATGAGAAATCCGAATATGATTGGTGATCGTCACTCTGTAAATATGCGTGACCGCACTACCCACCTCCCCCGCAGTGTGCTTCTGAAACGGCTTTGGCAATATTTAGGACGCCAGCGAATGCTGATTGTGTTTGCCATTCTTCTGTCAATCACTTCCAGCGTTTTAGGTCTATATGGACCTAAACTCTCCGGTGTTGCAATTAATGCAATAGACCTGAAATCCGGTTCAGTTGATTTGGACACAGTCATTGGCTGTGTATGGCAAATGGCACTTTGCTATCTGCTCTCTGCAAGTCTTACCTATTTTCTGAATTTTGTAATGATCCGGCTCTCCCGCAGAGTTTCTAAACAAATGCGCCACGATATATTTGAAAATATGAGCCGCCTGCCTGTTCGTTTCTTTGATGGTTATCAAACCGGCGATTTGATCAGTATCATTACTTATGATGTGGACACGGTCAATCAGTCCCTATCTACAGACCTGATTCAAATTCTTAACAGTATCGTTACTGTCATCGTATCCCTGTTTATGATGCTCTCTATAGCACCAAAACTGGTCCTTATCTTCCTGGTGATGATTCCCATCACCTTCTTTGTCACAAAATGGATCACCGGAATCGTCCGACCGCTGTTTAGAAATCGCAGCGCAAAGCTTGGTAAATTAAACGGATTTGTGGAAGAAATGCTTTCCGGTCAAAAAACGATTCGAGCTTACGGTCGTGAAAATGCTGTTCAGAAAGACTTCGACAAAAAGAATCAAGAGGCAGTAAATGCGTATATCAAAGCCGAGGCCAACGGCTCAATCAGCGGACCGCTGATCAATTCCATAAACAATATATCCTTGGCCTTTGTCTGTATTTTTGGTTCTCTTCTGTTTCTTGCCGGTCAAATTGGTCTGGGTGATCTATCCAGTTTTGTTCAGTATTCCAGAAAGTTCTCCGGACCTATCAATGAGTTTGCCAACATCATTTCAGAGTTGCAAAGTGCTTTTGCCGCTTCTGAACGCGTATTTTTCCTGATTGACGCCGAACCAGAGCTTGCCGATGCACCAGATTCTGTTATTCTGACAAAAGTCAACGGAGATGTGAAGCTGGAGAACATTAATTTTTCCTATGTTCCCGGAAAACAAATTATCAAGGATTTTTCTCTGCACGCCAAACCCGGTTCCCTAACCGCTATTGTTGGACCCACAGGCGCAGGTAAAACAACCGTCATTAACCTTTTGATGCGTTTTTACGATGTTGATAGCGGTAAAATTTTGATAGATGGTAAAGAAATTCGTTCCGTCACCCGAGAAAGCCTGAGAAAAGCATATACGATGGTTTTGCAGGACACTTGGCTTTTCCACGGAACTATTTTCGAGAACATTGCCTACGGTAAACCGGACGCCACATTGGATGATGTTATTCGTGTTTGTAAAGCAGCCCATATTCACAGCTATATCTCCCGCCTGCCGGAAGGCTATGATACTGTATTAACGGATAATGGCACTTCCATTTCAAAGGGTCAAAAACAGCTTCTTACCATCGCCAGAGCAATGCTTTTAGATGCGCAAATGCTCATTTTGGACGAAGCAACATCAAACGTTGATACAAGAACAGAACAAAAAATCCAAGCTGCAATGCGAAAGCTTATGGAGGGTAAGACCTGCTTTGTTATTGCCCACCGTCTGTCAACGATCCGATCCGCAGATAATATTTTGGTTATGCGTGACGGAAATGTTATTGAACAAGGCAGCCACGACAAGCTAATGGCAGCAAACGGCTTTTACAAAAAACTATATCAGTCACAGTTCGATACTATATCATAAACGGAGGACTATAATCAATGGATCTATCTTGCGTACAAAAAAGAATGGATGCCCTGCTGGAACTGGGCGTTCCCGGTTGTTCCATATCCATACGGCAAAATCATAAAGAAATTTATCGCTACATTTGCGGTGTTCGAGACCGGGAGACCCGTGTGCCAATGAACGGTGAAGAGTACTTTTACATTTTTTCCTGTACAAAACCGATTACTGTTGCCGCTGCAATGCAAATGTTTGAAAAAGGCATTCTTTCTCTGGATGCGCCTGTTTCTGATTTTCTTCCAGAATACGGACAGGTTATGGTGAATGAAAACGGCAATCTGGTGCCGCCCCGTGAGCCTATCACAGTGCATCATCTGCTGACAATGAGTGCCGGGTTAAATTATAACATTGGCACAGATTTTACCGGTGACCGGGAAACGATCACCACCCGGCAAATGGCTGCACAAATGTGTAAAAACCCCTTGCTATTCCATCCCGGAGATAAATTCAAATACAGCATCTGCCTGGATGTTCTGGCTTCTGTTATGGAAGAAGCCTCCGGTGTTCGTTTTGGTGAATACCTGCAAAAAAACATCTTTGAACCACTGGGAATGAATAACACAAGCTTTAATCGTAATGCTTCGCCTATTGCCGGACAATACAAATGCGCCAGTGAGACGGAATTGATCGATATTGGAAATGACCATCCCTATAATTTCAATAAAAGTTACGAAAGTGGTGGCGCAGGTCTCGTATCAACATTGGATGACTACGCTCTGTTTGCAGATGCAATGGCTTGTGGTGGTGTTGGTGCAAACGGTGCTCGAATTCTCACAAAAGCTTCTATCGATGCACTTCGCACCAATCAGATTGGCACTTTTGTCCGTGATCCTCATTTTTCCTGTACAACCGGTCCGGGTTACGGATACGGATTGGGTGTGCGTACCTTGATCGACAAGAGCCAGGGACAACGCAGTCCTCTGGGCGAATTCGGTTGGGACGGTGCCAACGGTGCATTCTTGATCGTTGACACGGACAATCAGCTGTCTTTCTCCTTTATGCAACACATTCGCAGTTGGCCGCTAATGATGCGGGGATTCTACGCACCTATTCGTGATGAAGTATACGAAGCATTAGGTCTCTAATATAAAAATCCTGGCGAAGGACTACTATCCTTCGCCAGGATTTTATATAAGTTGTTGATTGTTGATGATCAGCTTGAATTGCAGACCAAGCTTTTCTGCAGCCTTGCGGCAAAGGATCATTCGCTCCAAAAAGATTTCAAAATAATCCATAACAGAACCAAACTTTGTGTCAACGGTCAATTCCAGTATAACAAGGGTTTTGTTATCATTGATCTTAAGCGCTGATTTCTTTACCGAATAGTTCACACGATCGTGAATGTCAAATGTAGAAATATCTGTATTACGCACACGAGTCCAGCGCACATCCGCCTTATCTGCTAAAATCAGTGCTGCAGCAACAGCGTTTACAGGAACACCACTTCCCTCATCGTGGTTTCCGATTGCAGTCACAATAGTAGCAAGCTCAGATGGATCACAGTCCATATCGTGAAGAACACTCCAGACCATTACCGCACCGGATAAGGAATGCTCTTTCCTGTTTACTAAATTCCCAATGTCGTGCAAATATCCTGCAATTTTTGCCAATTCAACAGTACGATCATCATAGCCCAGTGTTTCTAAAATATATCCAGCCATTTGGGCAACGTGCATTACGTGGTCGAAACTATGTTTTGTATAACCCAATGCGCCCAACGATTCATCTGCACGTGTGATATATATCTTTATTTCTTCATTTTTGATTACTTCATCATAAGTGAGCATATTTTTCCCTCCCTTCTGGGTATTATATCATTATTAACTATATATGAAAAGAAAAATTTTATATAGGAGTAATTTTATGTGCACAGCTGTTACTTTTCAAACAAAAGATCACTACTTCGGCAGAAATCTGGATCTTGAATATCATTATCAGGAAGCTGTAACAATAACACCAAGATATTTTCCCTTATCTTTTCGTAACCAAACGATTCAAAAAGCGCACTACGCATTGATTGGAATGGCTACCATCGCAGACAATTATCCTTTGTATTATGATGCTACAAACGAAAAAGGTTTGAGTATGGCTGGACTAAATTTCCCGGGAAATGCAGTGTATCAACCTTGTAAAGAAAAAGCAGATAATATTGCACCCTTCGAGTTTATCCCGTGGATTTTAAGTCAGTGTGCTACGGTTAATGAGGCATTTAGATTGTTAAATCAGCTTAATTTAGCAGATATACCTTTTAGTGAGGAATTTCCGCAATCCCCTCTTCATTGGATATTGGCAGATTCTACGCATTGTTTAGTCATAGAACCGCTTATTGAAGGAATCAAAATTCACGAAAATCCGGTAGGTGTACTAACAAACAATCCACCTTTTGATTATCATATTCATAATTTGACAAATTATCTGCATCTGACACGGGAAGAACCGATCAATCACTTTGCACCACAACTGAGTTTAACGCCCTTTAGTCGTGGATTGGGTGCTGTTGGTTTGCCCGGAGATCTGTCGTCACCATCTCGATTTATCCGGGCAGCATATACGAAATTTAATTCAGTGTGCAAAAATACAGAATCCGATAGTATTACGCAATTTTTTCATATTCTTCAGGCAGTTGCGCAACAAGAAGGTTGTGTTCCCATAGGTGAACACTTTGAAAAAACGGTTTATTCCAGCTGTTGTAACACGAATCTGGGTATTTATTATTATAAAACCTATGAAAACAGTCAGATCACAGCAGTAGATATGCACCAGGAAAATCTGAATGGTGCGGATATCATCTCATATCCACTTATCAAATCGCAAAAGATATGCTATCTCAACAAATAACACAGTAGATTATACTGCTGTGTTATTTTAATGACATTTTTACCAAATAAGTCTGTAATATGTCTTTATTTCTTCCATCAAATGCGTTATAATAGAAAAAATATATTTGAGGAGGCGTACATTATGCGCATTGTGGTTAAGATTGGTACCAGCACATTGGCATATCCTACAGGACACCTGAACATCCGTCGTGTTGAAGAATTGTGCAAAGTAATCAGCGACATTAAAAACAGCGGACACGAAGTAATTTTGGTATCCTCCGGTGCGATTGGTATGGGTGTTGGTAAGCTAGGTCTGCAGGAAAGGCCGACTGATATGCCCACAAAACAGGCTGCTGCTGCTGTAGGTCAATGTGAGCTAATGTATACATACGATAAATTGTTCAGTGAATACAATCACACAGTCGCTCAGCTTCTGATTACCGGTGATGATGTTGAAAATGATGATCGCCATTCAAACTTCAGCAACACAATCAATCGGCTGCTGATGCTTGGTGTAATTCCAATCATTAACGAAAATGACACTGTCTCCACAAAAGAGATCGGCATTGGCGATAATGATACACTTGCCGCCATTGTTTCCGAAAGCATCGGTGCTGACAAGCTTATTCTTTTGTCCGATATCGATGGCCTTTATACAGCTGATCCCCACACAAATCCCGATGCCAAACTGATCCAGAAGGCAACAGTTATTGATGAAACAATTCTTTCTTTAGCCGGTGGAAGTGGCAAATTAGGAACCGGCGGTATGGTAACAAAGCTTCAAGCCGCAAAAATTTGCTTAGGATGCGGTTGTGATATGGTTATTACAAACGGAAATGATCCGGCAAATCTGTATGCTATTTTAGATGGCAAAAACATTGGCACAACATTTACGGTGAATGAGAATGATTAATATGTTAAAAGCTGCAAAAGCAGCAACAATAGAAGTAAGTGCATTAACAACGGCACAAAAGAATGCCGCGCTGATTGCAATGGCCGATGCAATAATTTCCCATCAGGATGCAATATTGTACGCTAACGCACAGGATATGGAAGCAGCACAAAGCAGCATTTCAACCGTTATGCTGGACAGACTTAAATTGTCGCCTGAACGGATCGATGCTATGGCAAAAGGAATCCGGGATGTTGCAAAGCTTCCTGATCCTGTTCATACAGAAATAGATTCCTATCGGCGTCAGGATGGCCTTCTTATCCGCAAAGTAAGAGTGCCTATGGGTGTGATCGCTATCATTTATGAAAGCCGTCCCAACGTCACCAGTGACGCCGCTGCCCTGGCATTAAAAAGCGGTAATGTTTGCGTTCTACGTGGCGGTAAAGAAGCATTTCGCTCTGCCTGCGCAATTGTAGATGCTCTTAGAGCTGGCTTGAAATCTGTCGGCATTACTGAAAATGCAGTAAATCTGGTTATGGACACCTCCAGAGAAAGCGCAAATACATTGATGAAAGCCCAGGGATATATCGACCTGTTGATTCCCAGAGGTGGTGCAGGTCTGATCAACGCCTGCGTACAAAACGCTACGGTTCCGTGTATTGCAACCGGAACAGGAATCTGTCACGTATATGTAGAAAAGAGTGCCGATCTTGAAATGGCACTGAATATTATTGAAAACGCAAAAACAAGCCGCCCCAGTGTCTGTAATGCAGAAGAAGTACTTCTTGTAGATAAGTCTATTGCTACCTCCCTGTTGCCCAAGCTGTATCAACGTCTTGTTGCACAACGCCTGGAATCCGGAAAAACACCTGTTGAGCTGCGTTTGGACGAATTTGCTCAAACGATCATTCCCGGAATGGCCGCATCCGCCCAAGACTTCGACACCGAATTTTTGGACTATATATTGGCAGTAAAGATTGTTGAAAATGTAAGCGAGGCTATTTCGCATATCCGTGCCCATTCCACCGGCCACAGCGAAGCGATCATATCGGCTGATGATACTGCTATTTCCAGCTTTACTGCCGGTGTAGATAGTGCAGCTGTCTATGTGAACGCATCCACACGTTTTACTGACGGTGGTGAGTTCGGACTCGGTTGTGAAATGGGTATTTCCACCCAGAAAATGCACGCCCGTGGACCTATGGGTCTTTTAGAGCTTACAACCTACAAGTACATCATTGAAGGTAACGGACACATCAGATAGGAGTGATACAAGTGAAATATGGATTTCTTGGTTGCGGTAATATGGGCAGCGCAATCGCAAAATCACTTAGAAAAGCAACAAACCAAATTGTAATTACAGACCGTTCCGGCAAAGCAAAAACAATCGCAGCAGAATTAGGATGTGAATACACAGATGCTGAAACATTGATTCGTCAGTGCGACTGTATCTTTCTAGCAGTAAAACCTCAAGTAATGGAAGCTGTTCTAACTCCCTTAACGCCTATCCTTTCTGAAAAAAAACCGACGCTGATCTCTATTGCTGCCGGTATTCCTATAGAAAAAATTGGAAAGATGGTCGGTTCAGACCTTCCCATTATTCGGATGATGCCAAATACACCTGTTTTGGTGGAATGTGGAATGATCCAGTACTGCTGCAATCATCAGGTAACTAAGCAAACCCTTTCCACTGTTATTGAGGATATGCAATTTTGTGGCAGGCTTGACAGGATCGAGGAACATCTTATCGACAGTGCTAGTGCGCTGTCCGGTTGTGGTCCGGCATATATGTATATGTTTGCTGAAGCACTTGCAGATGGTGCTGTGGCCTGCGGATTGCCTCGGGAAAAGGCGATCGCGTATGCTGCTGCAACAATGTTGGGTGCAGCACAAATGCTCCTTACAACAGGCCAACACCCCGGAACACTAAAAGACGCTGTCTGCTCCCCCGGCGGTAGCACCATCGCAGGACTTCGTGCATTGGAAGAACACGGTTTCCGTGGAGCTGTAATGGATTGTATTAACGCCGCATATATACGAAGTAAAGAATTAGGTAAGTAAAAAACAGCCGCTCACCTTTACCGGTGAGTGGCTGTTTTTCTTTCTTACTATTAGCGGATCACACGCACACGCAGGACACTATCCATCTTCTTCAGCTCATCAATAGCCAAATTAGAGGGTACGCCATCCAAATCAAGCATTGTATAGGCATATTCACCTTTACTGCGGTTCATCAGATCGGAAATGTTAATATTTTCCTTTGCCATCGCAGCTGTGTACTGTGTCAATGTGTTGGGAATATTTCTGTGAAGAATTACAATACGGGCAGCCTTCGTGCAAACACCCATATCGCAGTTGGGGAAATTCACAGAGTTTACAATATTACCGTTCTCCAGATAATTCATCACCTGCTTAACTGCCATTTTTGCACAGTTATCCTCGGATTCTTCAGTAGAAGCACCCAGGTGTGGAATTGCAACAACACCAGCCATACCGGCAGTCTTGTCATTGGGGAAATCGGTAATATAGCGTTTAACTTTACCAGACTTTAGTGCATCCTCCAAAGCATCATCATCCACAAGAAGATCTCTTGCAAAGTTTAGGAGTATAACGCCGTCCTTCATCAGCTTAAACGCATCCGCGTTAATCATTTTCTTGGTATCTTCCAGGAGCGGGGTGTGAACAGTGATAATGTCGCACTTTTCGTAAATTTCTTCACGGGTCTTAACCGGAATAATGCGGCTATCCAAGTGCCAAGCAGCGTTAATGGAAATAAAGGGATCGCAGCCATATACTTCCATACCCAGCTTGATTGCAGCATTGGCAAGCGGGCCACCAATAGCGCCCAAGCCGATCACACCAAGACGCTTTCCTGCCAGCTCAATACCGGCAAACTGGGACTTACCCTTTTCCACTTTCTTAGCAACGTCACCCTGATCTTTAATTCCCTGAACCCAGTTAATACCGCCTACCACGTCACGGCAGCCAAGGAGCATACCACAAATTGCCAATTCTACAACACCGTTTGCATTTGCGCCGGGAGTATTGAAAACAACAATACCCTGCTCTGCACAACGATCCAAAGGAATGTTGTTCACACCGGCGCCTGCACGGGCGATTGTCAGCAGCTGCTGGGGCAACTCTAAGTCGTGCATTTGCGCACTCCGGACAATAACAGCATCAGCATTACTCAGATTTTGAGTATTTTGATAATCCACTGTCCAAAGCGCTGTGCCTTTTTCGGAGATTGGATTCAGGTAGTTAACATTAAACATAAAATTTCCTCGCTTTCTTTCATCCATTCTTTTGTATAAATTGATTCATTAGCAGTGTTCCATTTGGAACAAAATTTCCAGTCTGTTGTGCACCATTTTCAGAAAAGCGTGCGCTATTTTGCTGTGTGTAAGTGCTGTCATACAGCAAAAAAGGTACGGGATCGCCAGTATGTGTGCGACAACGAATCGGCGTAGGATGATCCGGAAGGATCAACATACGATAATCGATATTCTGTGCATCCAGTTGCATACAAATTTCTGCAACAATGTTTTTGTCAATTTCTTCAATGGCGCGAACCTTGTGGTCAACCTTTCCCTGATGACCCATTTCGTCGGGAGCTTCCACGTGAACATAGACAAAATCATTCCCGCGCTGAGTGAGTGCCTCAACAGCAGCGTTGGCTTTTCCTGTATAGTTGGTATCTAACGATCCGGTAGCACCTTCCACTTCAATAACATCCATACCACCGCCAACAGCAATACCCTTCAGCAGATCCACTGCAGAGATCATTGCGCCCTTCAAACCGGTCTTTTCTGTAAAGTTCTGCAGAGAAGGCTTTGTGCCTGCGCCCCAAAACCACAAGGAGTTTGCCTTGTTCTTACCCTCCTGGGCACGCTTAACATTCAAAGGATGCTCATTTAAGAGATCAAAGCTTTTCGCCATCATAGATCGGAACAAGCTACTTTCGGGAAGATATTCTCCAATCTTCGCACCGAGATGATCGTGGGGTTGTTCAAAATCCAAAACTTTTCCGTGCTTCCATACCGTAATATGACGATAACTGGTTCCGGTATAAAACTGAAATTCTTCATTATTAAACGCTTTACGGACCGCGTCCATCAGGATATCGGCATCCTGCGTAGAGATTTCTCCGGAACTGTGATCTATAATAACCTTTTCTTCATAAGGCTCATTTTCTGAGACAGTTACAAGATTGCAGCGCAAGACCACATCATCCGGTTCAATTGGAACACCAACACTTAATGCTTCCAGAGGTGATCGTCCTGAATAGTTCTTTGTTGGATCGTATCCCAATACAGCCAGATTTGCCACATCGCTTCCGGGTTTCATAGAAGTAGGAACCGTCTGAACCATACCTACAATACCCTTTACAGCCAGCATATCAATTGTAGGGGTACAAGCAAACTCCATAGGAGTTTTTCCGCCCAATTCCTTTAATGGCTCATCTGCCATACCGTCTGCCAGGATTACAATATATTTCATAAAGCAATCACCTTCTGTCTTTATTTTGCGTACATTTGTATTATATATATTAACACCTTTTATCGAAAAACACAACCTCTATACATAAACATTATAAGAAGTTTCAAATTCAATGATTTTTCATTCGTAAATTTGGTGATTGTAACAATCTAAACCACTTGAACATTGTAATATTGCAGCCAGAAATTGATCTGAAGCATAAATGCAACTGTTTGTGGAGCTTTCATCAGTTGTCCATACCAGGGCCAGGAACTGTCGGATTGAAATAATGATGCAAGAGCATCTCTCTGCACAATCTGCAGGATAGGCGCATTTTTATCATCTATGATCTGCATAAGTCTTTTACTTACCAAATCCATATATCTTGGATCATAGGTCTTTGGATAGGGACACTTCTTGCGCCATAATATCTCATCAGGAAGAATGCCCTGCACTGCATATCGAAGCAAGCCTTTCTCATACCCATGATAATCTTTATATTCCCAAGGAACTCCGTATAAATATTCCGCTATTCTATAATCACAAAATGGCACACGCACCTCCAAACCGGAATACATACTCATTCGGTCTTTTCGATCCAGAAGAGTCTGCATAAACCAGCGATGATTCAACGTGACCATCTCCTTCAATCTGCGTTCCTGTTGAGAAGTACCGGGTAAAATATCGCACTGAGCCAATGTTTGACGGTACTGATCCTGTACGAATTCATTAGCATTAATTTTCCTTGCAATATCAGGGTGCAAAAACCGAGTTCTTAAATCTGTGTTCTGCGCCCATGGGAAGCCATCCTGTGCCCGTATTTCAGGATCTCGATACCAGGGGTATCCGCCAAAAATCTCATCCGCACATTCGCCGGAAAGGGCTACTTTCACATTGGTACGGATTTCTTTGCAAAACATAAGAAGTGAAAAATCAACATCAGCCATTCCCGGAAGATCCCTTGCTATAGTTGCTTGCTCCAACGAAGAAACAAGATCTTCCGGTGTTAAAACTGTCCAGTGATGATCAGTATTCAAATAAGACTGCATAATCTCAATGAAACTGTTATCAGAGTTAGGCTGAAACTTTCCAGGCACAAAATAACGGTCATTGTTTTTAAAATCTAAAGAGAATGTTGAAAGTCGTTCTCCCCTATGTTCCATTTCTTTTGCACAGATTGATGTAATTATGCTGGAATCAAGACCTCCTGAGAGAAATGTACCAATAGGTACATCGGAAACCATTTGACGACGAATAGAATCTTTTACAAGATATCGAACCTGTTCAGCAGTTTCCTCAAAAGAATCCGTGTGTTCCCGATCTAAAAGCTTCCAATAACGACGCCAAAACCATTTCCCATCGCTGAATATGCCACAGCATCCCGGTTCTAACTCTAAAATGCCACGAAATACTCCGGATCCGGGAATCCTGCCAGGACCAAGCAGCAAAACTTGTGCAATTCCTTCTGCATCCAGTTCCGGCGTGACAGTTGGATATGTTAAAATTGTTTTGATCTCTGATGCAAACAGGAAGCCTCCATGATGAATCATATAAAACAAAGGCTTGACGCCAATCCTGTCCCTTGCCAAAAACAATCGCCTGTTTCTGTGCTCCCAAATAGCAAAAGCAAAAATACCATTTAATTTATCAAGGCATTTTCCACCCCATTGGGCATAGGCATTGAGGATCACCTCTGTATCAGAGTGGGTCATAAAACGATGGCCCAGAAAAATCAATTCATTTCTAATATCATTTGTATTATACAATTCACCGTTATAAACAATAGTATATTGCTCCCCTGCCCACTGGATTTGCATTGGCTGTCTTCCGCCGTCAGGGTCGATGATGGCTAATCTACTGTGTATCAATCCACAATCCTTACAGATAAATCTTCCTGTATCATCAGGACCACGTCGTTTCATAGTGTTTATCATATTGTCCATTATTAAATCATTTGCTTCCAATCCAATTATTCCTGCAATTCCACACATATAATATCCCTTCCTTTCTATCTGTATATTCTATGCGCAAAAATGACAACTGTGTATAAAAGATATAAGCTTGGGTATAATGTGAAGGGTGATATATATGAAAGACAGTAAAGATCTGCTTGGATCAGCATTAAAAACCGCACAAATGGGCCAAATTGGTATTCGCTCTATCTTAAAAACGCCTTTGAAAGCAAGCTTTCAAGCTGTATTAAAAGATCAGCTTCGTCAATATGACAATATTGAACAGGAAGCCAAAGCAATTGCTAGTAGCAGAGGTTGGGAAATGGATTCCCTCTCCTATAGCATTATTCCTATGACAAACGCTATGGTCCGTGCACATTTATCATTCGGAAACGCCAACTCTAAAGCTGCCGCAATGATGATCAATGGAAATACACGGGGGATTATTAAAGGTGTTAAAAATCTGCACGCGATCTCTTCTTCTGATGAGCGAGTGAGTAATTTGTGTCAAAAACTGTTGGATTATGAAAAAGAAGGTATTCGTAACCTGCAGGAGTTTTTATAACTCCTGCACATTTTTTGTTTTTCCGGCATAGGATACTCCCGAAGCCTTGGAAGGAGGGATTGCTCTGTCTGCAACCGGATATATACAAGTACATGCATTTACCAGCAATGCACAAATACCTATAAAGGATACAGCTATTACCGTTACAGATGCCAGTGGCTCAGCTATTGCAATGCGACTTACTAATCGCAGTGGTTTACTTGATGAACCAATCCAAATCAGTGTTCCCGATTTATCCGCAAGTCTTACGCCTAATACCGGTGTCATTCCTTTTAGTGTAGTCAATCTTTATGCAAGAGCAGAAAATTTTGAAGCGATTGAAATTGAAAATCTTCAAATATTTGCCGATACAATCACCCTTCAAAATCTCGAGTTCATACCACTTTCTGAGTTTCCGGATTCCTGGAACAAAGCTGAAATCTTTCAAACACCTGCGCAAAACTTATAGGGAGGCCCAATATGCCACCAGTTGTTCCGTATGTACCACAGAATATTACCGTGCATTTAGGTGCACCTTCCTCTAATGCATCAAATGTTACAGTATCCTTTCAGGACTATGTAAAAAATGTCGCATCCAGTGAGATCTATCCAACCTGGGATGAAAGTGCATTACGTGCCAATATATTGGCGATCGTTTCGTTTGCACTCAATCGAATTTACACAGAATTTTACAGAAGTCGAGGTTATGATTTTGACATTACAAATAACACTGCATATGATCAGGCGTTTGTAAATGGAAGAAGTTATTTTGAAAACGTTTCTGCTCTTGTAGATGAACTGTTTAATGACTATTTGCGCAGGCCTGGATTTGTAGAACCTCTTGCAGCAAAATTTTGCAACGGCACAACTGTAACCTGCGAAGGGTTAAGTCAATGGGGTAGTCAAAATTTAGCTCTGCAAGGTTATAATTCTGATCAAATACTGCGAAGCTATTACGGAGATGTGGAAATTGTTGCGGATGCACCTATTCGCGGAATCACTTCCTCCTACCCAGGCACACCCTTGCGCGTTGGTAGCAGTGGTCCTAATGTAGTAGTTTTACAGGTTGCATTAAATCGGATATCGCAAAACTATCCTGCAATTCCTAAAATCCCAGCAAATGATGGAATATTTGGAAGTCGGACAGAAGCTGCTGTACGTGCATTTCAACAGATTTTCGGTTTGACTGCTGACGGTGTTGTTGGTCCTGCAACCTGGTATGAAATCGTACGAATATATGGAGGCGTCAACAGCCTGTCTGAGTTGCGAAGCCAAGGCCAGCAATATTATGCGATCAACTGGTCTGCTCCAAATTCCCTGCAGGTTGGAGACAGCGGAGAATATGTGCAATTTCTGCAATATATGTTGTCTATCTTATCTGAATACATCCCAAATATTCCCCCTGTCGCGATCGATGGTATATTTGGCCAGGCAACAAGAGCAGCAGTATTAGCAGCTCAGCGCAGATTCGCATTGCCTGAAACAGGATCTGTAGATAACAGCACCTGGGATGCAATCTATAATCAATATTCAGGAATAGAAAATACCACCCTGCGTTCACTTACTAACTTTCCAAACAGCAATACAACTGTATCTAACATTCGCGCAGTGGGAAACTTCAATCGTTCCCATAGCAACCAAAATAATACCCCACAAAACGCTGCGCGCACAAATTATGCTCGCACAGTCACTATGACCCAGTTTCCGGGCAGAGATCTAAGCATCGGTTCACAGGACATTGTGCGTAAGGAGGTAGTAAGATGAGACCCCCTGAATCTTTTGTTGAACAACCTGTTAGAAGTTTGCAAACGATGCTGCGGATCATAGCAGAAGATGACATAAGCTTGCCTACTGTAATACCTGATGGCATTTATGGTCCAAGTACTATGAGTGCTGTTAGTGCATTTCAGCGGAAATATGGTCTTCCCATAACAGGGATAACCGATCAACTTACTTGGGATTCAATTGTATCTGTTTATGATCCTGCTGCAACACGAATACAAAAAGCACAACCTATTGAAATACTTTTAGATGCAGGCGAGGTACTTCGTTTAGGAGAAAGTAATCCATATGTTTACCTTGCCCAGGCAATGCTAATTCAGCTTTCAGAAAACCACGCTGCAATTACGCCACCGGAAGTAAGCGGTATAATAGACACAGAAACATCCAATGCACTATTACAATTCCAAAGGCTATCCGGACTTGATGCAACCGGAGAAATGGACCGAATTACCTGGAAACACCTTGTTCTGCAATTCACACTAGATGCACATCATCGCAATACAAATTATTCAAAATTGTAAACTTTTTAGCAACGACCTTGATAATCTGTCAAAATAACATATAATGGAATAAAGTTCTTTGGTTGCTCAGGTGTGGAGGATGCAAGCTATGTTTATACGAAATTGGAAAAAAGAAATATTTACAATTCCAAATCTTCTAAGTCTGTTTCGTCTGACATTAATTCCGGTATATATCTCAATATATCTAAAGGCGAAAACTTCTGCCGATTATTTTCTGGCAGCAGCAATTCTTGCAGTTTCCTGTATAACAGACCTGATTGATGGAAAGATTGCACGGCATTTCAATATGATCTCTACACTGGGTAAAATTCTGGATCCTCTGGCTGACAAGCTGACCCAATTCACGCTGATCGTCTGTCTAACAGTGAAACACCCGGTTCTAAAATATTTGACCGGTTTATTTGTTCTAAAAGAAAGCTTTCAACTGATCGCAGGTTGCTTGAATCTGCGGAAAGGAAAAATGCTCAAAGGTGCATTACTAAGCGGTAAAATTTGCACAACCGTTCTATTTTTAAGCCTCATACTGCTGGTAATGATTCCGGAAATACCTAAAACAATCGTTCGGATTATTGCAATATTGGATGCACTATTTATGCTAACTGCTTTTGCAGACTACGTCACATCCTATTTCCGTCGCGACTCTGATTTTCAATCTATTCACGATTCCCAATAAATTCTTCCCGGAGCATTTGCTCCGGGAATTTATATGCTTAACCGCCATTGAAAAATATAATTTTCTGTGTTATAATACAAAAAATTCCAAATAGACGGAGGATAATTACTATGGATTACAGTAAGCTTCAAAATGGCAGTGACATCCGCGGCGTTGCTTTAGAAGGTATATCCGGTCAGAATGTTAACCTGACAGAACAGGTCTGCCGTGATATCGGTCGCGGCTTTGCATTATGGCTTTGCGACAAAAACGGCAACAAAAAGAGTCTACGTGTGGCAGTCGGCAGAGATTCCCGGTTATCCGGACCGAATCTTACCAAGTGGATCTGTGAAGCTATGGCAGAGCAAGGACTCATCGTAACCGATTTCGGTATGGCAAGCACACCTGCTATGTTTATGTCTACAGTTACAGAAGGATATCTTTTCGACGGCTCTGTTATGATCACTGCCAGCCATCTTCCCTTTAACCGAAACGGTTTCAAATTCTTTACAGATGAAGGCGGTTTGGAAAAAGCTGACATCAAGCAAATCCTGGAGTACGCTGCTGGCGATAAGGCAACCGGTCTTGCTGCTGGTTTTATCTGTCAGGGCGAGTTTATGGACACTTACGCGGCGATTCTTGCAGATAAGATTCGTTCTGCTTCCGGCCAAGATTGTCCGTTAGAAGGCTTCCGAATCGTTGTAGATGCCGGTAACGGTGCCGGTGGTTTCTATGTTGACAAAGTCCTCAAGCCGTTAGGTGCCATCACAGACGGCAGCCGCTTCCTGGAGCCTGATGGCAGTTTCCCCAACCACATTCCTAACCCAGAAAACAAAGAGGCTATGGAGAGCATTACAGAAGCTGTGAAGGAAGCAAATGCTGATCTGGGCATTATCTTTGATACTGATGTAGATCGCGCCGGTGCAGTTCTTTCCGATGGCAGCGAACTTAACCGCAACCGGATCATTGCAATGCTTGCAGCAATTCTTTTGCGTGAACACCCCGGCACAACAATTGTTACCGATTCCATTACATCTACCGGACTGGCTAAGTTTATTGAAGAAAAAGGCGGTATTCACCATCGCTTCAAGCGCGGTTACCGGAATGTAATCAACGAATCTATTCGTCTGAACAATGCAGGTCAGGACAGTCAGCTGGCGATTGAAACCTCCGGTCACGGTGCTTTGAAAGAAAACTATTTCCTAGATGATGGTGCTTACTTAGTCACAAAGCTGCTCATCGAGCTTGCCCGTGGCAAGGAACAGGGATACACGTTGGAGTCGCTGATCTCCTCTTTGGAAGAACCCGCTGAAAGCATTGAGTTCCGTATGAACATACTTTTGGATGACTTTAAGCCTTATGGTCAGCAAGTCATTGATGAACTAACTACTTACGCACAGAATCAACCCGGATGGTCACTGGCACCCAGCAACTTCGAAGGTGTTCGTGTTAATCTGGATGAAAATCACGGTAGCGGCTGGTTCTTGCTCCGTCTTTCTCTCCACGATCCCCTGCTCCCACTGAACATTGAAAGTAATGTTACAGGCGGTGCGGAGAAAATCGCTGCTGAGCTTACAGGTTTCCTGTCCGGTTATGAGAAACTGGACGCCACTTCCCTGCTGGATTATTGCAAATAAAATTTTATCCCCCTTTGCTGTGAACCGAACCAGTAAAATCGGACAATAGACAAAATACCCCCTGATGTAGGATAATAACTACATTAGGGGGTATCGTTATGCAAAAAAGAAAATATACAAGAATAAAGGCAGTGGAAGCAGAAATACTGCGCATGCATT
>JAZOSD010000078.1:0-5749 GCA_045656945.1 Faecousia sp. | reverse complement strand
ATTAAGGTCTCCCACTCCCACAGACGTTCCAACCGGACCTGGAAGCCCAATGTAAAGCGGGTCAAGGCCATTGTGAACGGTACTCCGTGCCATGTGTACGCTTGTACCAGATGCCTCCGTTCCAACAAGGTTGAGCGGGCTGTCTAATTTAACGGCATCATTAACGCCACTGCTTTTGCAGTGGCGTTTCTTTTTACAGTAAACCCGGATGCAAACAGCATCCGGGTTCTATTATTTCTTCTTAAAAAGATTGGTTTTCCGTTCTTCCCCTTTGATAAGGCGAGCAATATTCCCACGATGCATATAAATCGTCAGCAGACCCATAAGGATTCCACAAATCATCACTGTAAGATTTCCTGTATGCAGAACAGCAAATGCTATTGAAAAAGTAGCAGCAGCTAATACAGATCCCAGAGATACATACTGTGTCAAAAAATATGCAACTGCAAATACGGCAAGAATCATCATGGCAATCCGCCAGTCTACAACCAAAGCAACGAACAAACCGCTAAGGATACCTTTACCACCACGAAAGCCAAGAAGTGCTGGAAAAATGTGACCAAGCATTACAGACAAACCACCGATGGCAGCACCGGTTGTAAAGTCCAAATACGATTGAAGTAACAAACCAGCCGATGCACAGGCAAGCACTGCTTTGCCTGCATCAATCAAAATCACATAAGCAGCTTTACCTGCACCGTAATTGCGAACAAAATTTGTTAGTCCTGCATTTCCGCTACCGTGGCTACGCACATCATCATGCATCAGTGCCGACATACAAACCGCGCCATTAAGATTGCCAAGCATATAAGCAGTCAGTACCGCAATTACTATGGAGTACCACATATTTACTCCTCCTTATCCCCTTTTTGACGGATGGTAATACGAATCGGTGTACCTTGGAGTCCAAAAACTTCACGAATTTGATTTTCCAGATACCGCTGATAGGAGAAATGGAACAGTCGGGCATCGTTGCAGAAAATAACGAAATGAGGCGGTTTTGTACCTGCCTGCGTCATATAGTAGATTTTCAGGCGGCGGCCCTTATCGGTAGGAGGCTGTACGCGGGCAGTTGCATCCGCAAGAACACTGTTGAGCGCACCGGTAGTAATGCGGCTGGTATTCTGCTTGTGAACCTCCTGGATAACCTGGAACAGTTTGTCCACTCTGGAACCGGTCAAGGCAGACAGAAACACAACCGGTGCATAGAGCATATAACTAATGCCATTGCGCACATCGGCTTCCTTATCCCGCATAGTATTCGTTTCTTTGTTTTCAACAGCATCCCACTTATTGACTACAATAATTGCTGCCTTGCCAGCTTCGTGAACAAGTCCTGCAATCTTAGTATCCTGTTCTGTCACGCCCTCGTTGGCATCAATCAGAATCAGGCAAACATCGGAACGCTCAATTGCGTTAATCGTGCGCATATTGGAATATTTTTCGATGATATCGTCTACCTTACTCTTTCGACGCATTCCGGCTGTATCAATAAAGCAATACTTACCGGTCTCATTTTCAAATTCAGAGTCGATAGCATCTCTGGTTGTGCCTGCAATATTAGAAACAATGACCCGCTCTTCCCCTAAAATACGGTTCAACAAGCTGGATTTTCCTACATTAGGCTTTCCAACAATGGCAACTTTAATAACTTCGTCTTCTTCATCATCATCCGACTCTTCTGGAAATTGCTCTAAGCACCAGTCCAGAAGGTCACCTGTTCCGTGGCCATGAACTGCAGAAACTTCAAAAAGATCCCCAATTCCCAAGCCATAGAACTCATATACATCCGGATTTACGTATCCAATAGAGTCACACTTATTCACCGCCAGCGCAACCGGTTTTCCAGACTTGCGTAGCATTGTAGCCACATCCTCATCAGCAGCAGTCACACCTGACCGGACATCGACTACCATAACAATGCAATCTGCCAACTCAATGCCAATTTCTGCCTGACGTCGCATAAACTTCAGCATATCATTTTCTGTACCAGGTTCAATGCCGCCGGTATCTACCAACGAAAATGTTCTGTTGCACCACTCACAATCACCATAAATCCGATCCCGGGTAACACCGGGGGTATCTTCCACAATAGAAGTTCGGTGACCGGTCAATTTATTAAAGAGCATAGACTTGCCCACATTGGGTCGACCAACAATCGCAACCAAAGGTTTTGCCATTGAGATCACTCCTTTCCATCGAAACATTTATATTATTACATAAAAATTTTTCTAAATCAACAATAATTATATGTCTTTATTGATTTCGAAAGCTTAAGAAGATTGTATTGCGGAAAAGATCCGCTATCTCTATTATCCAAATAGCGCGAGATTTTTTCGCAAGGCAAGCGTTGAAGGATGCAGACATACTCCCTGTATTTCAAATCCTTCAAAAGGTCGTATTGCAAAAACTGTTTACAAAACTTCAGCGAGAGACTTTGCTGCAAGACGAGTGTTGAAGGACGCAGACATACTCCCAGTATTTCAAGTCCTTCAAAAGGTCGTATTGCAGCAAAAGATCCGCTGAAAGAAAAAAGGAAAAAGGGGAAGGCCTATACGCCTTCCCCTGGTTTTTCCTGCCTTAGTCAGCCTTGGCAGCCAGAACCTGACGGCCATTGTAGTTACCGCAAGCCTTGCATGCTCTGTGAGGCATGACAGGCTCACCACACTTGGAGCAAACCGCTACGCTGGGAGCAGACAGCTTCCAGTTGGAACCACGGCGCCTATCGCGGCGGGCCTTGGACACTTTACACTTAGGTACAGCCATGGATGACACCTCCTTGGTCAAACTGCTTTTACAGCATTTCTATTACTTACTTATCGAGAAGCTGCCGTAAAGCAGCAAAGCGGGGATCGATCTCTTTCTGGCACACACAAACCTCAACATTCAGATTTCTGCCGCAACCGCCGCAGACACCTGCACAATCAGGCTTACATAGCAGCTTGGAATCCATATTCAGCACGAACACTGTCCGCACAATGTCTTCCAAATCCGCGCTATCTCCTTCAAGAGGGAACACCCATTCATCTTCGTTTTCTTCGTTGGAAAGCTCTTCAACCAGTACCACATCGATAGGAAATTCCACATCGCGGGTAAAGTCGGAAGCACACCGATCGCAAATGCCATGCAAACAAGTGGTGATCAACCCAGTCATTACCAGTACACCGGCAGTGTTGCGCACAGTACCATTGGCCAGCACCGGCTCAGAAACCGGATAGCTTGTTCCATACAAAAGATCGCTCAGATCCACGCTGACAGAAAAGTCGATACTCTCGCCGGGACGGTCGATAATCTTAGACAGTCCAAGTTGCATAGTATCCCCCTCCTCGCAGTCGTGCTTAGCTATTATATAGGTATTTGCCTCATTTGTCAAACATTATTTTTCATTTTTTGTTTTATTGGAGAAAAAATCAGTTTTCATACTATTCATTAAGAAATTGACGAAATGCCGTTGGTAAAGCAGTTTGCGTTGCGATTTCCTCTTTCGTGAGCCAGACAAAAGGTCCGGATGTCTCCAAAATCTCCACATATACACCACACATATTCCATTGTATATGGGTAAATATATGTTTTTTCTCCACTACCCGCAAAATATCCCGAGGTTTTACCCCAAACTTCTCCACTTCGACCAGACTTTCAACTGCAGTCAGTTTACCCGACACATTGGGAAATTCCCATAAATTTGCAAGAAGTCCATTCTGTTCTCTTTTTTGCACAGCATACTTACCGTCGCAACTGAGAATAAACACGGTTCTGTTTTCATGCTTGCGGGGTTTCTTAGGCAGCTTTATTGGTAATTCTTCTGCCGTACCAGCTTGATAGCCAAGACAAAATATTTTACACGGGCAAACCAAACAATCCGGTTTTCGATTCGGTCCACAAACAGTTGCTCCAAGCTCCATCAGAGCTTGTGTAAAATCACCGGCTTGTGCAGGATATATTGCCTGCAGCGCATCCTGTACCTGTTTTTTATAGGATGGTTCATCTATAGGTGTGGGATCATTTGTCAGTCGTGCTATAAGACGCAAAACATTTCCATCCACGGCCGGTGTTGGCTTGTTAAAAGCAATAGAACAAATAGCTCCGGCTGTGTATGGCCCAACACCGGGTAATGACAAGATTTCCTTATGATTTTCAGGAAATACACCTCCATATTGATCTTCGATCACCTGAGCAGCCTTTTTCAAATTACGCACACGGCTATAGTATCCAAGTCCCTCCCACAATTTTTGCAGTATCTCATCGTCTGTCTGCGCCAGTTTTGCAATACTGGGAATTGCCGATAAAAATCGAATATAATAGCTTTTCACAGTTTCCACCCGGGTCTGCTGAAGCATAATTTCTGACAGCCAAATATGATAGGGATCTTGATCTTCTCGCCATGGCAATTTGCGTTTATTTTGTTCGTACCAGCCAAGCAGCGCCTTCGGCAGCTTTGCTAAAACATCTGACACTATTCGGTCTCCTTTGCTTTTTATCTTATTTTACTATACGAAAAAACGATTGTCAATTTACCTTTGACACATAGCAGAAGGCGTGATAAAATACATTAAAATCACGCTCTAAAGAGAGAAGGCTTTATCTATGATGTTTCTGCAGCACACTCTGCGCTTGATGGACGCTTCAATGAAAACACCCAGTCTGTTTGGTTGGTTTCATTTGCTGTGGCTGGGAATTACAGCAGTCGCAGCAATTACTCTATGTCGCTATGGCAAAGGTAAGGAGCGGTCAGTTATATTATGGACTGCCCTACTTGTAATTTTCCTTGAGATATACAAGCAGATCAATTACTCTTTCTCCTATACAAAAGGCATCACCTTTGATTACCAATGGTATGCATTTCCCTTCCAGTTCTGCTCTACCCCTATGTACATAGGACTTTTGGCCGCACTGACCCGGGGAAAGGTCCACACAGCCTTGTGTAGCTATCTGTCTACCTTTGCTCTGTTTGCAGGCCTTTGTGTGATGTTTTACCCCGGAGATGTATTTATTGACACAATCGGCATCAATATCCAGACTATGATCTGTCACGGTTCTATGGTAGCAATTGGCAGTTATCTTCTATCTACCGGCTATGTGCAGCTGACATACAAAACGGTCATTAAGGCTTTACCCGTATTTGCTGTATGCGTTTTACTTGCAACCGGTATGAACGAAATTGCACATCTCGCCGGACTAAAAGAAACCTTTAATATGTTTTTTGTCAGCCCTTATTGGGACTGCACACTCCCCTTATATAGCCTGATACACGAAGCTGTTCCCTTCCCGATTAATCTCATTATCTATATAGCCGGGTTTACTGTTGCAGCTTGGATCGTGCTTATGCTTGGAATCGGAATTCACAGACTTACTAACAGAAAAAGCAACAAGATTACAGCTCTTTTAAATATTTTATAATTTTTTGAAAAAAAGTCTTGCATTTTAGATTTCGTTGTGCTATTATATGCAAGCGCGTTAATTGATGCGCTTATGCGCTGGTAGCTCAGTTGGATAGAGTGACTGACTACGAATCAGTAGGTCGGGGGTTCGAGTCCCTTCCAGCGTACCAAAAAAGCAGATACCCATTTGGGTATCTGCTTTTTTGCTTTATGTGTAAAAGGGACTCGAACCCATTTAAATGCAAGTGTCCGGTGGACACTTCCTGCCACCAGCGCAAACACTGGTGGCTACAATAATTTTATCCTCTCACTGAGAGAGGATAAAATGCAAATCGAGTCCCTTCCAGCGTACCATCGACCTATGGAATCAT
>JAZOSD010000077.1:0-5584 GCA_045656945.1 Faecousia sp. | reverse complement strand
CTGCAGAAGGCGGCTACCGGTTCTTCGCAGTGGAAGTGAAAGCAGTTGCGATCACCGGCAAGGGCAGCGCAAATGCCAAGTACTGGTTCCAGATTCAGTTTGAGAACTTTGACCAGGTTTACGAACTGATCCAGGCAGACTCCCAGCTGGATATCGCAGTGAAGATGTCCTGGAACAGCGGCGAAGCAGATGCAGTGGCAGGTGCGGACTTCCTGAATCAGTGGGCTGAGGCTTACAAGAATAACAGCGGTATTTATATCACTGTTTCTGCAGTTAATGTAAAGAATTACGAGAACTTCTCCCTGATTCCCTGTGTGACAGCAAACGGCGTATCCGCAAAAGGCGGCAAAATGTAAATAAAAAGTGCGTGCTTCGGCACGCACTTTTTTAATGACAATGGACAATGGATAATGGACAATTATATTTGTAGGGAACGGCCTGTGTGCCGTTCCGTTTGTCCACCTGGGTGGACACGCTCCCCCAAAGGGGGAGCTGGCACGGCAAAGCCGTGTCTGTGAGGGCAAACACAATCCACACAAGAGGTGGACATTATCCATAATATGTGTCAGCTTGGCTATTGAAAATCTTTCACTATGTGATATACTGTAAATTGAAGCAATAGATATGTTGGGAGTAATTTTTTGTGAAAAAATCCTTAATGCGTTTTCTTGCAATCGCACTGGTAGTGTGTATGGCAATGTCCTACATCGTACCGGCTATCTATGCGGTAGGCACCACATCCAAAACGGTTATTTATGACTTTGACCTGCTGGATGAGATAAACAAAGTTCTTGGCGGTAAATTTATAGGAAAAGACCCCAATGGGGACGGTCAGCTTCGTATGGACGAGGTTCTGGACGAACTTAACGCATACTATGACACCAATCAGCTGAACTGGAAGTATGCCGGTGCCAGTGCCGGACTGCGTGGCACAACTGCTGCTGACGAGAATATTCCTGTTGGTGTGCGCTATAGCAAAAGTTTTGGCACAAGAATCTATTCCAAGACCGGTGACTGGCTGGCTTACACCATCCAATCCCCCGGAAGCGGTACATACACCCTTTCTCTTAACTATAGCCTTGATTTCGATAACGGCTTTGTGGCAGTGTATGTTCTGCCTGCGGACACCCAGGATATTATCGGCGCAACCGACCCGTCCAACCGGGTGGGCATTGCGGATATTTCCGACGGCTCCGGCACCGCAGTCAATGACAGTAACCGTGGCACAGATAAGGTGTTCTATGGCTACGATGCCTTTGTTGGTTACTGGGATTTTGAAGCCAACAAAGAATATATTGTTGTTTTCGAAGTTTACAAAGGCTCTACCTATAACGGCGCAGGTCAAATGCACCTGTTCAGTCTGGATATGACCCCCGGAAAGGTTGCAGAGTCTAAGTTTGATACCAATGCAGACAGCGATATTGTGGGCAATGCTCTTGTGAAAGAAAATGTGATTCCCGTTTCCGATGCCGCTGCTATGTCGGCAGTGTGGGAAGTGAACGGTCAGGATTATTATTTCCTGCCCATTGAGGGCGGCAGACTTCTGGTGTTCAATCTGGACACCTGGGAGCTGATCGACTCTGTACCCTCCGGTATTGACTATCCTACCAGCACCGCAGTCCTTGAGAAGGACGACGGTACAGTGGAAGTGTATGTGGGCGGCAACGGTAAAAAAATGTTCTGGTATAATCCCTATACCAGAGAGTATGCGGAAACACCCCAGTATAACTATACAGCAGGTCTGGAAGAGGAAAGCGCCCTGCGTGGCCTTTATGCCCACGAAGGCAAGATATATATTGGTCTGACCCCCAATGGACATCTGGCTTCCTACGATCCTGCCGCCCGAACCTATGAGGATTTAGGTGATATGGTAGTGGGCAAGGTGGATACGGAAACCGGAGAAGATGGGGAGGAAGTGGATACTACCGGCGGCATCAGCGCCATTGCCTGCTATGGCAATGACCTGTATCTCACTGCCGGTAACGCAACAACCTACACCCTGATCCACTTTGACCTGACCACAAAGAAAGTGGTGCGCCAGTGGGATGTCACTTCCCTGATGGCGGGCTGTTCTAACTCTCGCGGTCTTGCGGTTCTGGGAAATAATGATTATTTGCTTGCCGGCGGTGCAGGCTTTAAGGGTCTTGTTATGATCGACCTTGCCACCGGAAAATTCGTCACCAACGCAGAAGCCAAGGCGATGGGCTGGACGGATAAATCCCTGATTTCCGGTGCAAACAGTTCTGCAACCCAGCCGATTAATGGCAAGCAGTATATCACCTCCAATAACGAAGGCGGCTTGCTCTCTTACGATATTGCAACCAAAAAGATCTCCTATGTGGGCAAGGCAGGCAATGGCTTTGTGGCTACCGGCAAGCAGTGGGTCACCTTGAAGATCGACGAAGAAACCCGCACCCGTTCTGAAACCGCACCTACCCAGTTGTACCTCTTTACAATGGCAAACGGTGGTCAGCCCCGCCTGTATAACCCCAGCGAAACATCTCCCATCCGGGGTCAAAAGATCAGTTTTAACGACCTAATGAAGCAGGAATACGGCACAAACGGCGCGCAAGTGCGTATCAACACCGTCGGTGAGAATGGGGACAATACAAAGCTCTACTTGGGCGCATTTAATACCCCCTTGTCTGCCCAGTATGATGTTACCACCGGTGAATTTACCTACTACCGCACCAGCGGTCAGACCGACAGCCAGATCTGGTATGAGGGTGAGCTTTATGCCGGTAACTACAGTGCCTGTGTGGTCTACCGGATCGATATGGAAAATTCCGAGAATAACACACCGGTAATTTCCAATATGATCCACTACAACCAGAAGCGTATCCACACCCTGGCAGCAGGTGACGGCTACATCTTTGCCGGCACGATCCCCACTACCTATATGAACGATGGCGGCATCGGCATTTACAACACCGTCACCGGACAGGAGGATTTCCTCCACTTTGCAGAAAAATCCATGAACGGGGAACGGGTGACCGATCATTCGGAGCTGTGGAACACCTCTGTAAAGGCTCTTATCTATAGCGATGGACTGCTTTATGGCGCAACCTGCCGTGAAGGTGGCTCCTCCAGCACCTATGCAGAGGGCACATCCGCCTATATTTTCGCCTATGACTATGAAAGCGGCGAAATTCTGGACACTTTGGATCTGCGGGTTCATATTGCCGATCGTCTGCCTGCCCAGGAGAGCATCGACTACATTGCCGGTATTGCAGAAGATCCGGTGGTAAAGGGCAGAATGTGGGGCACTGTGTCTAATATCCTATTCACCTTCTCCTATGACCGTAGCGCAAGCTCCTGGGATGTGCAGGTGGTTTACGATCCCCAGCACAAGGAGTACGAGGATGCCGGCGGCAGAGCCAAGTGGAATATGCCTATCCTCTTCGACCAGAAGAACAATAATATTTATGCCACCCTTTCCGATGTGGGCACTACCCGTATTCACCTGAGCGATTGGGAAAACATCGGCACAGTGGAAACCGAGATGGTCATGGCTAGCGCTCCCATTTTTGCAGCCCTGGGTGCAGATGACAATCTGTACTATGGCTCCGGCGCAAATCTGCGGATGATCCCTGTGAACCTGACCGACGCAGAATGGGCACAGGCAAAGGCGTGGGATGCAGCCGTAGGCGCACTGGATCTTTCTTCTGCAAATTATGTGGAACAAGTGCAGGCTTTGCGGGAAAACTACGAAGCAATGCCCGCGCGTGTGCAGCTGCTGGTGCAGGATATGAGGGAATTCCAGGATGCAGAAGCAGAGGCACTGGAAAAAGAAATGGCTGCAGCGATCGTCAATGTGAGTTCCGAATCTTTGGAAGAACTGCAAGCGTTGATGGCGCGGTATGATGCACTGGAAGATCGGCAAAAGCGGTATGTGAAGCAGTACGATCAGCTGCATACAGCTTATGAGCTGGCAAATGCATACCGGGAAGAAGAGCTGGCGGTTGCACAGCAGGTTCAGGCGCAGATCGACGCCTTGACGGTAAATTCCCTGGCAGATGCCAATGGGGTTGCGGCAGTAAGAGCAGCTTACAATGCCCTCAATGACCGCCAAAAGGCAAATGTGAACACCGAAAATTTGGAAAAAGCAGAAAAGACACTGGAAGAGCTTTCCAATGTGGCGGCGGTTCAGGCGTTGATCGACGCATTGCCTGAGAAGGTTACCCTGGCGGACGAAGAGACCGTTACCCAGGTCCGTGCAACCTATGAGGCACTGTCTGATGTGGTAAAGACCCAGGTGGATATCACCCGGCTCACTGCTGCAGAGGAATGGATTGCGATCTTAAAGAATGCACAGACTGTTCAGGCACAGATCAATGCCTTGCCGGAGCGGGCAAGTGTTGCCGACCAGGCCCAGGTTCAGGCTGCACGGAGCGCCTACGATCAGTTGCCGGAGGGTGCGCAGGCAGAAATCGATGCTACAAAGCTTGTTGCAGCAGAGGAGAGAATTAAGAAGCTCCTGAGCGCAAACGCAACCAGCCAGACCTATGACTTTAAGGTTTACGAGAACGAAAGCTATGTGCAGTATATTACGGATGCGTTCAAAAAAGCAGGCGTAACCGGAGATCTGGTCTTTGCCGACCACAACTTCTATAAATACACCTATTCAAGCGCTTATGTCCAGAGCTTCAAGTGGTTCAGAAATGCCTATGGCCAGCAATCCAACTGGGCAATTGAGGGCGCATACGGCACTGCATCCGGCAACTTCGGCAAGGACTATGCCGTCAATGTCGCTTCCAAAACCGGCTTGATGCTGAACTTCGAAAAGCCTGCGGATGCTACAAAAAATGACTTTTCAGGTCTGCGTATCCAGGTGCCGTGCAGCGGCAGCTATAAGATCGACCTGAGCCTCTTTGAGGGCGGTGCAAGCAACCGTCTGGCAACCGGCGATGTGCTGGAAGTCTACATCTTCCCCGCATACGAAAGCTACGATCCTAAGGCAGACAACCATCAGCAGATGATGCCTTACCTGACTGGAGAAAATTATGTGGGCGATATCCGCTATACCACCCAGTCCGGTGCGACAACCACCAGCACCTATACCGTCAGCGAAAACTACACCTTCCCGGAGACGGGTGAGTATATCATCGTCATTCGGGAAAAGGAAATCGATACCTGCCGGTATATCTATCTGGATGCCCTGACCCTAAGTGTAAATGTGACGGAAGAAAACGCTGCTGCACAGGTGGATGGCAAGTATTTTGCAGCCGTTGGCGCTGCGCTGGAATACCAGGTGCAGACCGGTGCGCAGAAGGTGGTTTTGTGCAACAATACTTTTGTAGAGGATCTGATCCTGACTTCCGGTGCGGTGATCGACCTCAATGGATACACCTTGGACGCTGATTCTGTGCTGACCTACGAAAGCAGTGCCATTATCGATAGCAGTGAAAAGTCTACCGGTGTGCTGAAGATTTATGATGCCGACGGCAATATGCTCAATGAGAACAATGCCCAGCTGCCCATTTATGATGCTGCAGAAGGCGGCTACCGGTTCTTCGCAGTGGAAGTGAAAGCAGTTGCGATCACCGGCAAGGGCAGCGCAAATGCCAAGTACTGGTTCCAGATT
>JAZOSD010000076.1:0-11282 GCA_045656945.1 Faecousia sp. | reverse complement strand
TAGGAATGATATTTATCTTTGCCATTTTGGGGGCGATCCTTCGAGTAAGTGCTAAGATAATCCAAAAAAAGTCAAAAGATTTTGTTCCGTCAGATGACGCACTAAGCTATTTCTATACTGCAAGCGACAATCCCTTAAGTGAGGAGCAGGTGCTGTTGATTGCTGATGATACAGTTCAGCACATATATCCGAAACCGCCATTTGCTCTAAAGAGAGTACGGTGGGGCGTGCTTGAGTTTGAAAACGACAGCATGAGTGTATGGGTAAAATTGCCAAAGGTTCCGCGTATAGATGTGCACATTCCATACAATGAGATTTTTGGTGTTTCCTATGTGCCGGCAACGTTTTGGCTAAATGGCTTTCTTTGTGTACGTGAGTGGAAAGAACGACATATTCCGATTCCAATGAGTCATTGGGAAAGCACATTGGGAAATGTAACGACTTGGCTAGAAGAAAAAGACAATGACGACTTTCTTCGCATCTATGAATTTCTGAAACAGTGTGCTGAGATCAACGCAGTGCAAAGACAAAAATAAACATTTACAAAACGCCCATCGGGAAACCGGTGGGTGTAATTTTTTAGGAGGTGTAAAATGACAGAAAATGAAATTGTAGAAATTAAGGTGGATACCAGCAATGTGAAAATGGCATTGGAAGAGGTAACAGCTAGCTTTGGTGCTGTGAAAAGCCTGACAAAGGAAATCGTTGCAGCAATTTCAAAAGCTTTTCTCCCGCTGCAAAAATGCTTGGAGAAGATAGAAGGAAATGTTTCTGCTATGACAAGCACATTAACAGATGCATCGTTAGAGTTTGAAAGATTTGTACAAATCTTTGAAGAAACAAAAACCGTAGATCAATGGAAAGAGGATTTTTCGAATGCGTTTAATACCGTTATTGCTACAATAGGAGCAATGGCTGGTGTTGCGGGAGTAATAATTGCAGCAGAATTAGGTGGCTCTGTAGCAATTGCTGCTGCAGTAATTGCGGCACTAGTAGCCTTGCTGATTGCGGCTATTGTAGCGGTCGTTAAGCATTGGGATGAAATAAAGCAAGCGTTCACGGTTTTCTTTACAGAAACGATACCCCAGCTCTGTAGTCAGTTTGTGGAATGGATAAAGGGTGTTATAACTTCGGCAGTGGAGGCCTTTCGTGGAATCATTTCTGCAATTGGGGAATTTGTTCCAAAAGCATGGGAGCAACTATGTACAACGTTCAATGAAATTGTGCAATGGTTTCAAAAAAATGTAATTCAACCAATTGTTGACACTGTTGCATCCATTATCCAGTGGCTTACGGAGCTGGTATGCTCGATAGGACAGAAAGTTTCAGATATGTTTAACAAGGCTGCAACAATTGTATCCGAAACTTGGGAAAAAATCAGAGCTACTTGGAGCGTAGTACAAGAGTGGTTCAATACTAATGTGATTCAGCCGATTGTTGGTTTTTTTGTCGGACTGTGGAGTAAAATCTCAACTTCAGCAGAAAATGCCTGGAATAGCATTCAGGGCGCGTTTGGAAAAGCCGGGGAATGGTTTAAGACCACGCTGTTAGATCCGCTTTCTAACGGATTCAAAAATATGGCAAATGGGATCATTGGATTTATTAACGGCTTGATCACAGGTGCTGTCAAGGGAATCAACGGCCTTATTGCGCTGCTGAATAAGCTGCAATTTACTGTGCCGGACTGGGTGCCGGAGTTGGGCGGTAAATCTCTGGGTTTTCATATTAAGACGATCAGCGCGCCTCAGATTCCGTATCTGGCAAAGGGGGCAGTGTTGCCGGCGAACAGGCCGTTTTTAGCGGTTGTTGGTGATCAACGGCACGGAACCAATGTGGAAGCGCCCCTTGCCACCATACAGGAGGCGGTGGCGCTGGTGATGGATGATCACATTGCGGCGATGATGGCTGGCTTTGAGGCGCTGCTGCAGGAGCAGCGGGCGACTCGGCGGTGTGTGGAAGGAATCCGGGTCGGCGACGATGTGATCGGCAGGGCAGTGCAGCGGTACAATCGGAAGATGGCAGTTGTAAAAGGCGGGTATTAATAATGGACAATTGACACAGGGGACGACAACCCCTCCGTCGAAAATCAAAGATTTTTGCCTCCCCTTACACAGGGGAGGCTTTTTGCGGGAGGCTAATAGCCTCCCTTTATTTATGCAAAAAGGAAAACGGATTGCCAGGGTGTGTACGCACTTCCTGGCAATGACACAAAAGGCGGGAGCAAGCCCCCGCCCTACAAATATGGGTTTGTAATTCTATTTTTGAAAAGGAGAATAAAAATTATGGAAAAAATTCAATTTGACAGCGGTATTAAGGAGTATCGGATCAACGGCACAGGTGTGCTGCGGTTTAATCCCGGTGACCCCAATGTGTATGCCCGTTTTATGGAGGCAGCACAGAAAATTCAGGATCTGGAACAGAGCCTTGTCCAGCAGGCAAAGGCACTGGAGGGACAGGACAGTGGCACACAGGTAGTTAAGCTGATGGCAGATGCAGACAAGCAGATGAAGGATGTGCTTGGCTGGGTATTCGGCGGTGATAACGATTTTGATGGGATTTTGGGCGGTGTCAATCTGCTGGCCGTTGCGGGTAACGGTCAGCGGGTGGTGACCAATCTGTTTAACGCCTTGCAGCCGGTGCTGGTTGCCGGTGCAGAGGCTTGTGCCAAGGAAAAGACCGCAGAGGCAGTGAAGAAGGCAAAGCAGCGCCGTGGTGAGGCAGAAGAATGATCAGCGGTTGGGGGTTGCCTACCCAGACGGTGATCGGCGGAAAGACCTACAAAATCCACTGCGATTTTCGGGACATTCTGGAAGTTTTTTCCTATCTGGATGACCCGGAACTGCCGGAATATTTGCGCTGGCAGATCGCCTTGGCGTTATTTTACGAGGGGGAGATCCCTGTAGAGAATCAGCAGGAGGCGATGGATTATCTTCTGTCCTTTCTTAACTGCGGAAAGCAGGAACACAGCAAGCCCGGTCCGAAGCTATTAGACTGGGAGCAGGATGCGCCAATGATCGTGGCAGATGTGAACAAGGTAGCGGGGCAGGAAATCCGGGCGCTGCCCTTTGTTCACTGGTGGACCTTTCTTTCCTGGTTCCACGCGATTGGAGAAGGTCAGCTGTCTACGGTGGTATCCATTCGGGACAAGCTCCGTCGGGGCAAGAAACTGGAAGGCTGGGAGAAGGATTTCTACCGGGAGAATAAAGCTGCGGTGGACATTCAAAAGCGGTACTCAAGAGAGGAACTGGAGGAACAGGAAAAACTGAAAAAGCTATTAGACCGGTAATCCGGTCAGAAAGGAGGAAAAATGAGAGAAAAAATAACAAGATACTATTTGTATTTGGATACATCCCAGGCACAGGAAGAACTGGTGGACACCACTGTGCTGATGGCAGGTCTGGAAAATGCGGTGACGGGACTGAAAAAGCATTTGGATAAGACCTTCAGCACGGCAAGTACGGATGCGGACAGATTCAATCAGTCGGTGAGCAAAGGGTTAAAGATCCTGCAGACCGATTTGCAGAATATGAAAGCGGCATTTTCTTTGGCAGCTGAGCCAATTGGAAGAGTGCTGATCCCGGTGCTGGATCAGGCAGTGCGGAAGGTTACGGAAGTGACACAAAGTGTGGGACTGGTGCTGAGTGCTTTAATGGGGATCGATACAGCTACAAAGAAAGTGAAAACAGCTACAAAGGCACAGGAGGCACTGAAAAAAGCCTCTGTATCAGCAGCGTCTGCTACAAAACGGAGTCTTGCAGGCTTTGACCAGATCAATCGGCTCAACAGCTCCGGAGGTGGCTCCGGGGGCGGCAGCTTGGCAGCTGCTGAACCTGTAAAGATATTGCCGGAAAAAGTGAACGATACCCTGTCACCCCAGCTGCAGGCGGTGGTAGACAAGATCCTTGCGCTGCTTGAGCCGGTTCGGAAAATCGATTTTACCCCGCTGAAAAACAGCCTTGCGTCTATGGGTTCGGCACTGTCAGGGCTGGGGAGTATCATCTCCCAGAGTCTGCAATGGGTTTGGTTTGAGGTGCTGGTTCCTTTGAGCACTTGGGTCATTGAACAGGCTGCACCGGCAAGTGTTGGTTTGCTGACCGCTGCTTTCCAGACCCTTAACGCGGCACTATTGCCGGTGTTGCAGGGGATTGGCAGTTTGAAACCGTATTTGGAGCCGGTGGTGAAATTTATTGGAGAAACGGTTCTTATGACACTGGGGATGCTGCAGGCGCAGTTTGAAAAAATGACGCAGGTGTTTTCCGGAAAAGGGCAGGAAATTGAGGGGGTATTTCAATCTGTGGGGCAGGCGCTGGCGGCCCTTTGGGAATTTATGCGTCCTGTTCTGGAGCTGTTGCGGAACTTATGGGTTGGTGCGATCGATGCAGTAGGCAGCACAGTGAGCAGTGTTGTTGGCGGGATCATCAGTGTGCTCGGCGGATTGATCACATTTATTTCCGGTGTGATTACCGGAAACTGGAAAATGGCTTGGGATGGACTGGGGATGATTTTCCGGGGCTTTGTTAACGGCGTGATCGGTGCCGTGAATGGGATGATCCGTGGTGTGGTAAATGGTATCAATGCCATTATCCGCTCCCTGAATCAAATTCAGTTCAAACTGCCCAACTGGGGCGTACTGGGGAATTTGGCAGGACAAAGCTATGGAATCAGACTCAAGACGATTTCTGCTCCCCAGATCCCTTACTTGGCAAAGGGTGCGGTGCTGCCTGCCAACAGACCCTTCCTGGCAATGGTAGGTGACCAAAGACACGGAACAAACATAGAAGCACCCCTTGCCACCATACAGGAAGCGGTGGCACTGGTGATGGATGATATGATCGCCAGCAATATGGCTGGACAGGAAATGATCGTTGGCGTTTTACGCCAGCTTTTGGAGGCAGTAATGGGCATCCGGGTTGGCGACGAGGTGATCGGTCGTGCTGTTCAGCGGTACAATCGGAAAATGGCTGTGGTGAAAGGAGGATATGTATGAACACCATAACAGAACTTTATCAAATTAACGGCAAGCCTATGATTGCACCGGATGCGGATGTGGAAATGTCCTTTGAGGATTTGGATGCTTCCGATTCCGGACGGGATGAAAGCGGTGTGATGCACCGGATCGTGTTGCGCCACAAGGTGGGTGTTTGGAATTTTTCTTACAGCCGCCTGACTCAGGAAGAATATGCCTATATGCTAAGCATCCTGCCAAAAGCAGGGTGCTTTACTTTTACCTATCCCAAGCTGGAGGACTGCACCCAAAGGGAAAGCTGCACGGCTTATTTGTCCGGATATAGCATTTTGTGGCACTCTGCAAGAACAAAGGATTTCCGAAATCTAAAGTTTAGCATTATAGCTTGCTGAGAAGGAGGATGGAAATGATTCGAAATTTATTGGTCCTGCCCACCGGAGAAGAACTCTTCTCCGGTGTGGTAGGTGAAAATGCGATTGCCGATGTCACGGTGACCCGGTATGTTAACTGCGAAGAGGAGTTAAATCCAGGCGCGGTATGTGCCGATTTGCTGGAAATGTCTGTGATTGCGCCCAAGCCCCTTGCCCTGACGGCTGGAGAGGAAGTATCCCTTTATACCGTAGATGACAGCGGTGCAAGGACATTGGAGGGCATTTTTATTGCGGAAAAACCGGTATGGGAAAGTGCTAATGTTTATTCACTAATGGCCTATGACCGGGTGAGTAAGCTGGATAAGGATCTGACACAGTGGCTGGCAAATTTAAGTGGCTGGCCTTATAAGCTGATGGATTTTTCCAGTATGGTCTGCTCGGAATGCGGCTTGGAGCTTATTAGTGAAGAGATTCCCAACGGAGAATATCTTATTCGGCAGTTTGCCGGAGAGGGAATCACCGGTCGTCAGATTATGCAGTGGGCAGGACAGGTAGCAGGCCGGTTTTGCAGGGCAACCGCTGACGGAAAAATCGAATTTGCCTGGTATCAAAATACAGCGAAAAACTTCGGACCGGATGAAAAAAGTGTGCAGACAGAATTTGAAAATGTTGCAATATTAGAGGAAATGAATGAAAACGCATCCTTACAGGCGGTTTCGGAAATTTCACCGTCTGTTTCCGGTTGGGAAAGTGCAACGCTGTGCCGCTGTGGAAAAAATCTTTTTAATCCCCAACAGATGATAGATCAAAAGACGGCTACTTTTGATGTAGAAACAGGATTGTGGACTGTGGATACAAAAAAACTGACTGGTACGACAGCTTATTATACCAGTCTTATCACAGCGGGTTCCGGTATGAAAAATCCAAGAATAGTTGATGGTTTGATCAGAGTACCACCGAATACTCCGGTTACAATTTCTATTAATGACTGGAGTGCTGTTTCCACAGATGATACAGAACTGACACCGGACAATATGTACATTGGTCACGGTTGGTATTATGCAGATGGCACATGCTATAATGCCGGACATATGTCCAGTGGTCCGAAAAAGACGATTATTTCTCCCAATATTGAGCCTTGTTACCTGGATATTCGCCGAAACTATGCTAAAGTTTTGGTTTCCTTCAGTTCTATTCAGATTGAACTGGGCGACAAAGCTACAGATTATGAGCCTTACAGGGAGATGACCTACAGTCAACCTTTTGCAGAAAAGATATACGGAGGCAGTATGAATTGGTCCGGCGGGGAATTGACAGTGACCTACGGAAAAATTGACAGTTATGCCGGAGAAGAAATACCGGAAGGCTGGATCTCGGATACGGGACAGTTGGAGGAAGGTGTACAGGTAGTATATCCGCTGGAACAGCCGTATAAGATCCGGTTTACACCCCGGAAAATTGCTGCACAGTCCGGACGAAATCATTTGTGGTCGAGTACCGGGTATACTGCGGCAGGTTATCACCAGGACTATTATTTCCTTGGCAGCTTGTGTTTTGAGGACTATAAGACGGCGCTGGTGGAAAAAGTGCAGATCCGATTAACCGATGAGGACATCGGTGCAGTTTATCCGGATAATCCTGAAAACTGCAACACTTATATCCTATCCGGAAATTATCTGCTGACCAATGGGGAGGCAGAGGTTTTGGAACCGGTAGCGCAAAGCCTGTACGAAAGAATGAAGGATATTACCTATACCCCTTGCAAGCTGGAAATACCGGTAAGTGCCGGTGTCAATGCCGGTGATATTATCCATATTGCAGATAAAAACGGAAAGGTGATCACGGTTTATGTGATGAGTCGCATCCGATCTGGTCAGCGGGATAGGTTGGAATGTACAGGAAGTCCCTGTCGGGATAGCTCTCTGGCGGTTAACGAACAGAGCTATAAGGCATTATCCGGCAAAGTTTTGGAGTTGCGGACGGATATAGAAGGACTGCGTGTTGCCCATCGGGATGCCCAGGGGAATTTTTCCAGCCTGGAATTAACGGTAGAGGGTATTGCCACCGAAGTTTCCCGTCAGCAGATCAGCGAAGAAAATATTTTGCAGCAGGTAACTGCCATTGCGCAAACGGCAGATCAGGTGCACATCGCTATACAAAATCTGCAAAACAACGGCATTTCAAAGGTGAAAACCGAGACCGGCTACACCTTTGACGATGAAGGCTTGAAGATCAGCCGGAGCAATGCGGAAATGACAAATCTGCTGGATAATA
The DNA here is from genome assembly GCA_045656945.1 of Faecousia sp. Classification (GTDB taxonomy): domain Bacteria; phylum Bacillota; class Clostridia; order Oscillospirales; family Oscillospiraceae; genus Faecousia. The sequence goes on along the minus strand of JAZOSD010000076.1, from coordinate 3,671 downwards.
CCGGTATGTATGTAAAACGAGGCAGCGATGTGGTGCTGCAAGCCAATAATGAGGGCGTAGAAACAATGAACATTACAGTGCGTAATTATTTGTCAATAGGAAATAATGCCAGATTTGAAAATTATAATGATGGATATGACAGCAGGCGGACAGCTTGCTTCTGGATAGGAGGATAAGAAATGGTAACAGGACTTAGTGTTGGTATTACAGAAAATTATCAGAATGTGGCGAACAACTCCACCAATGTGACAGTTGCAGTGACGATCACTTGGAACGGCGGGTCGTACAATGCTACCGGAAATGCTGCCGGCACACTGAAAATTGATGGAACGGATTATAACTTTAAGGCTACTTTCAATACTGCGCAGAAAACCAGCGGTAGTGAAGTGATATACAGTAAAACCTTGAATATAGCTCACGGTACAGATGGCAGCAAAAGTCTTTCTTGCAGTGCCAGCTTTGCTACCGGCACAATGGTAGGCACAGTGACTGCCTCGGCCACAAAGAATCTGACCCAGATCCCCAGAGAGAGTACGATAGGTGCTACCGATGCAAATATTGGGGCAACTTCTGTGATCTCTATTAACCGCAAGCACGCAGCGTACACCCATTCCGTGGCATATTCTTTTGGAAATCTGTCCGGATACCTGGCAGATGGAAGTGGCAGGCTGTCCGGTTCAGAAGTGAAGCTGTCGGCAGTGAGTTTGTCGTTTCCTGTTCCGGAGAGCTTTTACACCCAGATACCTAATGCTACCTCGGGTAGGTGTACCCTGACGGTAAAAACTTATTCCGGAAACACACAGATCGGTGCAGCGAAAACCTGCACGTTTACAGTGAGTACATCGGAAAGCAACTGCCGGCCTCAGGTAAGCGGCACTGTAACAGATATTAACGAGGCTACAAAGGCGCTGACTGGAAATGCAGGCAAGCTGGTGCAAGGTATGTCCACTGCTTATTGCGTAATAAATGCCCAGGCGAAAAACAGCGCTACCGTCAAAAAGAAGACCATCGCCGGAACGGTGGTCACATCCAATGAACGGAGCATTGCAGGGGTGGAAACAAATCGTTTTGTATTTTCTGCCACGGACAGCCGTGGATATACCACCACATATGAAAAGACTGTGGAAATGGTAAATTATGTGCGCCTGACCTGCAATGCATCCGCAGAACGCACCAATCCCACAGATGGAAATGGTGTACTATGGATCAGCGGAAACTATTTTAACGGATCTTTTGGCGCGCAGCAAAACAACCTGAAGCTATCCTACCGGATCGGAAATGGGGAAGCGGTTCAGCTTCAGCCCCAGATATCCGGAAATCAATATAGTGTATCGGTCAATTTACAGGAAATGGACTATCAAACTGCATACAACATAACAGTTACAGTTGAGGATCAACTGATACATCTGTCGAAAACAGTCACATTAAGTAAAGGAATCCCGGTGTTTGACTGGGGAGAAAATGATTTTTCCTTTAATGTTCCGGTTTCCGTGATGGGTGTGCCAATCAATGCGCAGATCACAACGCTGAATGAATTAGATCGGTTCTGCTTTGATGATTTAAAGCTACATATTGGCTATGGTGTGATCAATCAGGAAGGTTATATCAGTTTTAATGTGGGCTGGATTGCTTTGCAAATGAAGGTTGCAGATGGCAACAATGTTTTTATAAGAAGCAAATACGGCAACAAATCGTGGTCGGAATGGCGAAAGATTTGAACAATATAATAAGGAGGAAATTTATGGAATTTAGAATTGCATACGGAGCAGGACATAACCTGTTCACTTCCGGACGGAGAATTCCCAAGGCTCTGGACGGAAAGGAAACAAAAGAATGGGAACTAAATGACCGGGTGGCTCGATATTTTGCAGAAGCTGCCGGTCAGTATGAAGGGGTGGAGCTGCTGCGGGTGGACGATCCCAAGGGAGAAAGAGAAGTGGATCTGTCTGCCCGGTGTATCACAGCGAACAACTGGGATGCTGATTTTTGCCTGGCGATCCATCACAATGGCGGGATCAATTTGGGCGCAGGTGGCGGTATTGAGGCGTACAGCTATCCGGGCAGTACTAAGGGTGCAACTTACCGTGATGCCATTTATGATGCTTGCATTGCTGCCGGTGGGTTAAAGGGCAACCGGGCGAATCCTAAGAAGACGGAAAATTTTCAGGTACTTCGTCAGACCAATGCTCCGGCTGTGCTGATGGAGTACGGCTATATGGACTCAGCAACCGACGCACCTGTTATTATGACAGATGCTTATGCAAAATTGGTGGCTTATGCCACGATGGAAGGTATTGCGAAAATCGCAGGCCTAAAAAAAATAACAATTAAGGAGGAAACAAAGGTGAATGTAACATTAAATGTATTGAAAATTGGAAGCAAGGGTCAGCAGGTGAAGGCGCTGCAGCGAATGCTTTTTGCTATGGGATATTCCCTGGGTACCAAGAATCCCATCGATGGCGACTTTGGCGCAAAGACGAATGCTGCGGTTCGGGCTTACCAGAAAGATAACGGCTTAACAGTGGACGGTATCGTAGGAGCAAAAACCTGGGGTAGTCTTTTGGGTGCATAATATGTCAGAAGCAATCATTACAGCATTGATCACCGGTGGGCTGTCTTTATTGGGTGTAGTGGTTACTTGTCTGGCTACAGCGAGGAAATCTGAAAAAACAGCAGCGGTTGCCCAGGCAGTGACCGATACGAAGATCGAGGAACTGACACGGGAGGTACGGGCGCACAACAACTTTGCCCAAAGAATGCCGGTGGTGGAAAATGAAATAGAAAATATCCACAGTACACTGAAAGAACTGAAAGCCTATCATAAACCGAAAGGAGGTACATAATGTTTCTAAAGAATTTGGCGGGACTGATTAAGGTCAAGACCCTTGTGACACTGATTGTGGTGGGGGTATTTGCAGTGCTGGCACTGCGGGGTAGCATCAGCGCAGATAATGTGATGATCATTATTTCTATGGTGGTGTCCTTTTATTTTGGCACCCAGCATGAAAAACAGGTAAATTATACAGACGGTTAAATGAGAAACCCCAGGTCGGAAATTTCCGACATGGGTTTTTTTGTTATTGACTTGCTTAAGATCTGTTTACATTTACATTATTCGAATCTCCATTTCCTAACCAAAAGAAAAAAACCACCCATCAGGGTGGTTTTTTCTTCTGGTGACTCGCTGGAGATTCGTTTGCATTTTCTTTCCACAGATATGTGGAAAGAAAATAGAGGTTCGCCGCCATCCAGCTGGCGGCGGCAACGCTCACCCGCGTTGCATTTACATTATTCGAATCTCCATCTCCTAACCAAAAAAACCACCCATCAGGGTGGTTTTTTCTTCTGGTGACTCGCTGGAGATTCGTTTGCATTTTCTTTCCACAGATATGTGGAAAGAAAATAGAGGTTCGCCGCCATCTAGCTGGCGGCGGCAACGCTCACCCGCGTTGCATTTACATTATTCGAATCTCCAGCTTCATAGCGAAAAGAGGAAGATACCGGATGGTATCTTCCTCTTTTTGGTGACTCGCTGGAGATTCGAACTCCAGACCCATTGCTTAAAAGGCAATTGCTCTGCCAACTGAGCTAGCGAGTCGGCGAAACCTCGAAGGTTGGATTTTGAATGGAGAACCAGGGCTGTTGCTTTGGATGAAGATTTGAAAGCGTAG
>JAZOSD010000075.1:0-60854 GCA_045656945.1 Faecousia sp. | reverse complement strand
TTGGGCATTTCCAGGATCTCCTGGTACTTTGCGTAGGACTTACGCATGGTCTTGCCAAAGAGTTGGTCTTTGACCATTGCCATATCGATCATCACTGCCTTTCTTTCGGCCTAAGCCGGAATCTTGTGTTGCTTACTTTTTTGATACGCGTGGGTTGGTTGTAAGTTTATATGGATTCATACTTGACAACCTGCAAATCCTGTGCTAAAATTCTGGCACAGGGAAATGTGCAAAATTGCCCTATTTTCCATAGTATGGAGTACCATTTTATCACAACCCCATCTTGGTTGTCAATACTTTATAGCAGATTTTTCAAAAAAATTTACGGAGATGTCAATGCAGACATCTCCGTTTTATTTATTTCTCCACTTTGCTCAGTAAGTACTGTTCCTGTTTGTGGAACTGGTTTGCGATGATCCTGCAGATCTTCCCTTCTGCAATCAGGGTATGCACCTGTGGGAAGGTTGCCCACATTACATCGTCCGTTTCTCCGGGCAGCAAAACGATTTCATCGATAGGCGTGGTGCGCTTTAATGAATAATAGTCATAGTGGATATTTCCATCCCGTCCAGACTCGATCAACTCAAACTCTTCCTGCTGCGCACGGATGCCGGTCTCTTCAAACAGCTCTCTTGCGATTGCCTGACGGCTAGTCTCCCCTGCCTGCACTGCTCCGCCGGAATTCTCCCAGGTTCCTGCAAAGCTTTTCTCCGGCGCACGGCGGGTCAAAAGGAGCTTCCCTTTTCCATCATACACCCAAACGCACACCACCATACCATACTCACCTTTTCTCCAAGGGGTTCCCCGGATATGACGGTGACCTGTAGGGCGTCGATCTATATCGTAAATATCATTATATTCCATATGTTGTTTCCTCTTTAATAATTTATATCAGTATAACATAACTGCCTATAAAACTCAACGGAAATATAAACTATTACAAAAATTTAATAAACCTCTTGTAAAATCCTCCCAAATGGCTTATACTTTATCTATTATATATTTGCGCAAAGAAAAGAGGAAAGAATTATGGATCTGATTTCTGTCCGTGAGCTTTTTAAGAACACCGATGCATACCTGAACAAGGAGATCGAGGTAGGCGGCTGGGTACGTAATCGCCGTCCCAGCAAGCAATTTGGCTTTATCGTCTTAAACGATGGCACTTACTTCACCCCGGTACAGGTGGTATATAATGACACACTGTCCAATTTTCAGGATATTTCCAAGATCAATATTGGCGCAGCGCTGATCGTCAAGGGCACTTTGGTGCCAACCCCCGACTCCAAGCAGCCTTTTGAAATTCAGGCAAGTGAGATCACAGTAGAAGGTGCTTCCACCGGCGACTATCCTCTGCAGCCGAAGCGCCACACGATGGAGTTTTTGCGTACCATTACCCATCTGCGTCCCCGGACCAATACCTTCCAAGCTGTCTTCCGCGTTCGTTCTCTGGCAGCTATGGCAATTCACCAGTTCTTCCAGGAACGGGATTTTGTGTATGTGCATACACCTCTGATCACCGGCTCTGACTGTGAAGGTGCAGGAGAAATGTTTCAGGTCACTACACTCAACCTCAATGACATTCCCAAGACCGAAGACGGCAAGGTAGATTTCTCTCAGGACTTTTATGGTAAACCCACCAATTTGACTGTTTCCGGTCAGCTCAACGGTGAGACCTTTGCTATGGCATTCAAGAACATTTACACCTTTGGTCCTACCTTCCGTGCAGAAAACTCCAACACCACCCGCCACGCTGCAGAGTTCTGGATGATTGAGCCGGAGATTGCCTTTGCCGATCTTTCCGATGATATGCGTCTGGCTGAGGATATGATCAAGTATATCATCTCTTATGTATTGGAACACGCTCCCGAGGAAATGGAGTTCTTTAACCAGTTTGTGGATAAGGGTCTGCTGGATCGGCTGAACCACGTGGTTAATTCCGACTTTGGTCGTGTAACCTATACTGAGGCAATTGAAATTCTGGAAAAGTGCAACGATAAATTCCAGTATCCTGTCCACTGGGGCAGCGATCTGCAGACTGAGCACGAGCGCTACTTGACGGAAGAAGTCTTTAAGCGACCTGTTTTCGTGACCGACTATCCCAAGGAAATCAAGGCTTTCTATATGAAGCTCAATCCCGACGGAAAGACCGTTGCCGCTATGGACTGCCTGGTTCCTGGTATTGGTGAGATCATCGGTGGTAGCCAGCGTGAGGACGATTACGAACTTCTGAAATCCCGTATTGAAGAGCTGGGTATGAATCCTGAGGACTATGGCTTCTATATGGATCTGCGGAAGTATGGTTCTGCCCGCCATGCAGGCTTTGGTCTGGGCTTTGAGCGGTGCGTAATGTACCTTACCGGTATGGGCAACATCCGGGATGTTCTCCCCTTCCCCAGAACCGTTGGTAACTGTGAACTGTAATAGTGCTTTTAAGGGAACGGCATTGCCGTTCCCTTCTTTTTCGCATATATAAAAATTTCTGCAATTTACCTTCAATAAATACAGCCGTTTTTGCCATTCTATATATAAGAAAGGCAGTTGACGTTTATGAAAAATCTTCGTAAATTATTGTATCTTGTTATATTTTTATTTATCTTTTCTGCCAGTACAGTAACAGTTAGCGCCAAAAGTAATGGTCTTAATACAGTCACCCAAGTTCAAGTAACCTGTCATCGAGGGAAAATCACAACAACAAGGGTATATACACAGCCCCATAAAATAGAAGCGATTTTGAATTATCTGCGTTTGTTGGACCGGTCAGGGCGAACAGAAGCGGATCCGGAGTTGTTGGTCAAGGACAGTTATGAGATTGTTCTTTATGATTCCAACGGAAAACACAGTATATACCGCCAGCGGGCAAATCAATTCTTTTCCCAAAACGCTCAGCCTTGGACTAAAATTCCCCAGGAGCAAGGAAGTCTTTTATACCCCATTCTACGATCTATCACAACAGACTAAAAGGGCGTGTTCTTTGGAACACGCCCTTGCTTTTATTTTTTAGCTGCTTTTTTCTTAGCTTTTTTATCTTTGGTTTTCACCTTCGGAGCATAAGTAGTTGCTTCATAATTATACTTATACCGATAGCGGTAATAGCGGTACTTGTATCTATACTTGCTATAACCAACCCGATCATCTTCATAACCGTTGATAACGAAGCCCATCACCTTAACGCCTGCATTTTCAAGCTGCTTCAGGCTCTTGGACAGGGTATCCTTCTCCGTCTTATACTGGCGGACTAAGAACAGTACACCATCTAAAACATCGGCAACCAGACAGGCATCCGCAACAATACCGACAGGAGATGTATCCACCAGAATGTAATCGTAATGGGCAGAGAGTTTATCGATCATCTGCTTCATTTTTCCGGTGCCTAAAAGCTCAGAAGGATTGGGAGGAATTTCACCGGAGAACATCACATCCAAATTGGGACGAACATTTTTGCGAATGGCTTCCTCTTCTGTGCAAAGTCCTGCTAAAACATTGCTCAAACCAGGTGCTGCCTTCTCGATTAGAAGTCGAGCCAGGCTGGGACGGCGAAGGTCTGCATCGATCAGCAATACCCGCTGATTTGACTCTGCGAATGTGATCGCCAAATTCAAAACAGTAATACTCTTACCTTCACTTGCCACGCTACTGGTAATACAGAATTTTCTGCAGCCCTCACTGGACTGGAAGAAACGAATATTTGTGCGAAGGGACTTAAACGCTTCCCGAACATGAAATCCGGAATTTTTGTTCAGAATATTTCGACGCTGTGCAGTATAGCTGGATTTTTTGTTGTTCGTTGCACTTTTCTTTTTGATCAGGCTCATTCCTCTCCCACCTCGCTATCACTACTATTTTCCGAGGTCGCGCTTTCATATTCGTAGCCGGTAGTAACGCCTGTTGCTTCGTAGTGAGGAATATGGCCTAACACAGGGGCATTTGAGTATCTTCTCAGATCCTCTTCACCTTTAATATGCAGATCCATTAAAACCTGAACAACCAGTACAACAATCACAAGCATTGCACCAATAACAGCTCCCAAGGTCACATTCTTGGCATAAGAGGGAGAATAAGGTGTAGCAGGAACCTTTGCATAGTCAACCACACGGGCAGAGCTGCCGTCTACCGTCTTAGGTACTTCCACCGGCACAAGTTCAGCAATCGTATTGGCAATTTCCGCTGCCTGCTCAGGGTTAGCACTGGAAATGGTAATAGAGAACATTTCAGTACCGCTCAAGGATTTTGTAGTCAATGCTCCTGCGATTTCAGCTGCACTAACCTTTTTCTCAACAGCTTCAGACACCTTTTCCAGGAAAGAATCACTCTTTACCACCTGCATATAAGTGGTTACCAGCTTCTGAGAGGTTGTCAGATCATTTTGGCTAATCCCCTCTTTTTCTCCATAAATGGTATTATTTACATAAATTGAAACGCTAGTTCTGTAAAGAGGGGTCACAAACTTAGCGGTATAGACATAAGCCATCATACCTACCAGCACAGCAGCCAGCACGATCAGCCATAGCTTTCGGACAATAACAGAGATCAATTCTCTCAAGTTTAATTCGATAGAAGAATCCATATATTCATCACCTTTCAGCAGTGGATATTTTTTGTCAAAAATGCCCAAAGATTTCTCATCATAAGTTATGGTATTATAACATATGAAGAATGTTTTTGTCAATACAGATATCCTTCTGCAAATGTAAAATTCTTTTAAGAATTAAAGCCGTCCTTTGAACTGCAGTTCCTGATTTTTAATGCTGACCGTAGTAGAAGGTGCAATGGATTTTGTGATAAATGCGTTCGATCCGATTACAGAGTCTCTGCCGATCACAGTATCTCCTCCCAACACGGATGCGCCGGCATAAATGGTTACATTGTCCTCAATGGTAGGATGCCGGCGAACGCCTCGCAAACTCTGCCCTCCACGAGTGGAAAGGGCACCCAGAGTTACACCCTGATAGATCTTTACATTCTCGCCAATCACCGTTGTTTCACCTACCACGATGCCCGTGCCATGGTCAATGAAAAAGTATTTTCCTATGGTTGCTCCGGGGTGGATGTCGATACCGGTGATACTGTGGGCATACTCAGTCATAATTCTGGGTATCATAGGTACATTCAGGGTATATAGCACATGTGCCAAACGGTAAACAGTGATGGCATATAAGCCGGGATAAGCAAAGATGATCTCTGCCATTCCGGTAGCTGCCGGGTCACCGGCATAAGATGCTTCCAGATCTGTCTGCACCATTGCCCGAACATTGGGAATCTCCTCAAAAAATGCAACGCTTACTTTTTGGGCATGGAGCTGTGCCTCTTCCTCCGACTCCCCTGCGCTTTGGAACACCAATGCTGTCTGCTGATTTAAGTGATACATCACATCCTCAATCAGCATAGATAGATTATGCTTTGCATTGTAGACCCGATAATTTTTATCCCAGAAATAGCCGGGGAAAATAATTCTGCGAAGCTTTTCGATCATTGTAATGATCACATCCCGATCCGGCTGATGAAACCATTCAATTTTATCGATATCCCGACCGCTCTGATAGTCACCCAGTATTTGGTCGACCACCCGTTCAATTTTATTAGGCATCATAGTCATTTCCTCCGATCTTTCCTTATTTCATACCACACAAGACATCGATTGTCAATGTTTCTATTGACATTATTTCTAAGCAGAATATATAATAAATAGCATCACAATCCCAATCAGGAGGATACAGTATGTCTCAGCTATACACATCTGTTACAGAGCTGATTGGCGCAACGCCTCTGCTCCAAATGCAGCGTCTTATCCAGTCACAGGGACTGGGTGCAAAAATTCTTGCAAAATTGGAATTTTTTAATCCTACCGGATCTGCTAAGGATCGGGCTGCACTTTCTATGATATGCGATGCAGAAGAAAAGGGTCTGCTAAAACCCGGTTCCGTAGTGATCGAACCAACCTCAGGAAACACAGGCATCGGTCTTGCCAGCATTTGTGCTGTGCGGGGTTATCGGGCGATCATTGTTATGCCGGATAATATGAGCCGGGAGCGGCAGCTTCTTATGACCGCTTATGGTGCAGAAGTAATTCTGACCCCTGGTGCATTGGGTATGCAGGGTGCCGTAGACAAAGCGAAAGAACTCTCTGCCCAAATACCGAAAAGTTTTATCCCTTCCCAATTTGACAATCCCGCCAATGCCTATGCCCATCGCAGCACCACCGGTCCGGAGATCTGGAACGCTTGCGATGGTCAAGTGGATATTTTCGTTGCCGGTGTGGGTACCGGCGGTACCATTACCGGTGTAGGAGAATATTTGAAGGCAAAAAATCCCAATATACAGATCGTTGCAGTTGAGCCTGCCGGCTCTCCCCTTCTCAGCCGGGGCATCGCCGGAAAACACGGTCTGCAGGGAATTGGTGCAAATTTTATCCCTACCCTTCTTAACACTCAAATTTACGACCAGGTTATTCCCGTCACCGAGGAGGAAGCTTATGCAGCGGCAGCTCTTGCCGGACGGACGGAAGGCATTTTGGTAGGTATTTCTTCCGGTGCTGCCCTGCACGGTGCTATGGAACTGGCAAAGCTACCGGAAAACGCAAACAAAACGATCGTAACCCTTCTTCCGGATACCGGTGAGCGTTACCTTTCTACCCCTATGTTCCATTAAGTAAAAATCCACTGGGGTCATCATGCAAAAAGGAGGAATCCATATGAACCCTATTTATGTAACCGGTCATAGAAATCCGGATACAGATTCTATTGTTGCCGCTATGGCTTATGCTGCTCTTCGCAATGCCGTCGGTGACCGCGAGTATGAGGCTGCCTGCCTGGGCCACGTTTCCGATGAAACGCAAATGGTTTTGGACCGTTTCGGTTTCCATCCGCCAAAACGTATTTACAATATGTACACCCAGGTCCGTGACCTGGAATTTGACACCCCGCCCCTTATCAGTACTGCTGTTACTGTGGGCACTGCCTGGAATATTTTACAGGAAGAGAAAAACATCTCTGCAGTGCCTGTTGCCAACGAGGACGGTACATTATTTGGTATGCTGTCCCGGGAAAATGTAGCCAGCTACAATATGTCCCGGGTCGCCTCCGGTTATTTGGACGCTGTACCTCTTTTCAATCTGCTGTCTGTGCTTGACGGACGGGTATTGAACGATGCCGGTGACAACACCGATATGATTTCCGGTGAGGTCACCGTGGCACTTCCCCAATCCCAAACAAATCTTTTGTTTAACGATCCAGAGTCTATCGTTATCTGCGGAGACCAGCCGGATATGATTCAAAGAGCGTTGGAAATGAATGTAAACTGTCTGGTTTTGTGTCAGGCAGCACTGTCTCAGGAGCTTCAACAATTGCCTACAAAAACCTGCATTATTTCCACCCCCTTTGATGCTTACCGCACCGTTCGGCTGATCTTCCAGTCTGTACCGGTAGGGCGCATCTGCCGCACCACAGATCTGACCTGCTTCCATTTGGAGGACCGGGTGGACGAGGTTCGGGAAAAAGTGTTGCAATTCCGGGATCCCTGCTATCCTATTTTAGATGAAAATGAAAAAGTTGTGGGGGTTTTGACACGGTATCACTTGCTGCGCCCCCGCCGCAAGCGCGTGGTTTTAGTAGATCACAACGAAATCGCCCAGTCTGTTCCCGGTCTGGAAGAAGCCGATATTTTAGAGATCATTGACCATCACCGTTTAGCAGACATTCAAACCAACAATCCTATCTACGTGCGCAATGAGCCTGTCGGCTCTACCAACACCATCATTGCCAGTATGTTTCAGGATCGCGGTCTTATGCCCTCTTCCAAAATGGCAGGTATGATGGCAGCGGCAATCATTTCCGATACCGTTATGTTCAAATCTCCCACCTGCACAGAGCGTGATATCCGCACAGCCGAGCGTATGGCGCGAATTGCAAACATTTCTCTGGAGGAATTGGGCAAAGAGATTTTCTCCGCTTCTGTAGGCAACAGGTCTGCAGAAGATCTGCTGCACTCGGATTACAAGGAATTCCACATTGCCGGCCACGATCTGGCAGTTGCACAGATCACCTGTGTGGATAGTCCCCAGATGCTCGCCCGCAAGGATGAATTTTTACAGCTTATGAAGAATCTGGTCAAGGAAAAAGGCTTCTCTATGGTGATCCTTATGCTTACAGATGTATTGTTAGAGGGCACGCAACTGATCTATATTGGAAACGACGAAACCATACAGCAAGCCTTTAATGTTCAGCCTAAAGAGAACACTGTTTTTCTGCCCCAGATAATGAGCCGCAAAAAACAAGTGATCCCTATGTTATCTGCTCTGTGGGGTTAACACACACACGCGAAACCATATTATACATTAAAAAGGCACGGTCAACTGACCGTGCCTTTTATCTCTTTATGTGTAATTCTAAGTTTTTAGTCTTCTACTCTGCGGATATCTGCGCCCAAGCCTCTGAGCTTTTCCACCAAGCGCTCATAACCACGTTCCACAAAATGGATATTTTCCACTTGCGTTGTTCCTTCGGCTGCAAGACCTGCGATCACCAACGCTGCGCCAGCGCGAAGATCGTGTGCCCGAACAATTGCACCTTTTAGTTTATCGTGTCCGGTAACAATTGCCGTTTTCCCATTGATGAGAATATCCGCGCCCATACTGGTCAGCTCTGAGCAATAGCCGAAGAAACGAGTTTCATATACGCTTTCCGTCAAACGGCTGATGCCATCGGCAATGGTCATACATACACAGATCTGTGCCTGCATATCTGTGGGGAAACCCGGATAGGGCCGGGTCTTGACTGTGGTGTGCCGCAATTTTCCGGCAGACTGCACCCGGATCGCATCGTCATAGTTAATGAACTTCGCACCCATTTCCTGCAGCTTAGAGGTAATGCACTCCATATGCTTGGGGATAACATTCTGCACCAGCACATTGCCGCCGGCTGCAGCTACTGCCGCAAGGTAAGTGCCGGCCTCGATTTGATCGGGGATGATTGCATATGTACCGCCCTGCAAGCTTTCCACGCCCCGGATCTTTACAGTATCTGTACCGGCACCGGAAATATGGGCACCCATTGTGTTGAGGAAGTTTGCAAGGTCAACAATATGGGGTTCTTTTGCTGCGTTTTCAATAACTGTCTGGCCGGGAAGCAATGTCGCAGCCAGCATAATATTTACCGTTGCACCAACGCTGACAACGTCCAGGCTGATCCGGTTTCCGCACAATCCGTCCGGTCCGGCAGTCAGTTTTACATAGTCTTCCGTTTCCTCCACATCAGCACCCAAAGCCATAAAGCCTTTGATATGCTGATCAATGGGACGGGATGCAAAATTACAGCCACCGGGCAATGCCACATCCGCCTTATGAAAACGGCTTAAAAGTGCGCCCATCAAGTAGTAGCTGGCACGCATTTTCTTGACTAGTTCCGGATTGGGTTTGATGCTGGTGATATTTGTACAATCCAAAACCACCACACCGGGAGCTTCCCGATGGATCTTCGCACCCAGATCTGCCAAAATATCCAAAAGGATCCGAACATCAGAAATATCCGGAACATTCTGGACACGGCATTTGCCCTTCACCAAAAGGGCTGCAGGCAGAATAGCCACTGCTGCGTTTTTTGCGCCGCTGATGGTAACTGTACCTTCAAGCTGATTTCCGCCTTTAATTTCATATCGTGTCAAGGACGATTCACTCCTTGCCTTTTACATTTATTCACCTAAAATTATACCATACACCACTTATTATGTAAAGTATAATTTTTCCGTACTTTATCGCCGTAAACCCTTGGGATAGTGATTTTTCAGCACTTTCCCGTCCCCTTTGCCCCAACCGATAGAAAAACTGTCTACGGTTACAAGACACCATCCTTTTTGATTTGACGAAATTACATCCCCGTGCAGCCAGGCAGCAATTTTTTCACTGTTCGCCGGGTAATTTTCCTTGACAGCTGCATCCTGCAGCCACAAAGCCAGTGCATGCGCAGGTTCAAAGCGATCTTTTTTCAACTGCCCCAATTCCAAACCGGGACGCAACACTTTAACACCTCGGATCTCCGGCATTGCCTCAGGCGACCAAAACAGGCTCTGTCCAAAGGTAAGCAGCTTTCCTTCCGGAAGGGTTATATCCAGCGCTCTTGCAAAATCAGTCCATTGCTTAGGCTCTTTTTCACCCTCTTGCAAACGGACTTCTTCCGGCACTCCTTCCTTTTTATGCAGGACTGCCACAAAATGTCCCTCACCCAACAGCTTATGAGGTAGCAAGCGGAACATTCCTTCTCCCACAGGAGTAAACCAAGGAGCATCCACACTTTCAGGGCAAAATTCCGGGTGTTTTTCCAAAAATTGCAGGACTGTTTCCTCATTTTCTTCCGGTGCAAAGGTGCAGGTAGAATATACCAGCCGACCACCGGGACGAACCAGGGCTGCACCGGACTCCAGAATTTCAGCCTGTCGGCGGGCACACATCAAAACTGTTTCCGGACTCCAGTCTGTGATTGCCGCCTCCTCCTTGCGGAACATTCCTTCTCCGGAGCAAGGTGCGTCAATGAGCACACGATCAAAATAGCCTGCATATTTCTTTGCCAGTGTCTGGGGATGTTCATTGGTAACCAATGCATTGGAAACACCCATCCGCTCGATATTGCGGCTTAATATTTTTGCCCGGCTTGGATTGATCTCATTACACAGGAGAAACCCTTCCCCCATCAGCTTCCCCGCAATTTGGGTAGACTTTCCACCGGGGGCAGCGCATAAATCACAGATTTTTTCACCAGGCTGGGGATCCAGAAGTGCAACTGCAGACATTGCGCTGGCTTCCTGCAAGTAGTATACGCCTGCTTCGTGATATGGGTGCAGACCGGGACGGCTCTGGGGGTCATAATAGTATCCCATCTTTTCCCAAGGAACCGGTTCTTTCACAAAGGGCAGTTCCGGCTTTTCTCTCTTTAAGGGATTAAACCGCAAAGCTACTGCCCGTGGGCGTTCCAGGGACTGCATATAAGCCGGAAATTCCTCTCCCAGCTGTTTTTCCATTCTCTCTAAAAACGCCTGTGGCAGCATAGTATTGCTCCTTTATTCTCTCGTTCTGATTTCATTTCTATTATAGCACGTTTTGGCTTACATTTCTACTATAAAAAGCGGTGCAGAGATCTGCACCGCTTTTGTGTATTATTCTTCTTCCTTAGCTTCGTCGATGATCTTCTGCTGGTTGGCCTTGGGAACTTCCTCATAGCGCTCAAATGCCATAGTGAAAGAACCTCTTGCCTGGGTCATAGCACGCAGATCAATGGCGTAGCTGCTCATTTCAGCCATAGGCACTTCTGCTTCCACAACAGTATTGCCTTCACTGTCAGGATTCATACCCATCACGCGGCCACGGCGCTTGTTCAGGTCGCCGATTACATCGCCCATATAATCATCGGGAACAGTGACCTGCAGGCTCATCACAGGCTCAAGGATCGTGGGAGCTGCATTGGGCATTGCTTCCTTAAAGGACAGGATAGCAGCCAGCTTAAATGCCATTTCGTTGGAGTCAACAGGATGGTAAGAGCCATCGTACAAGGTTGCCTTCAAACCGACCATAGGATAGCCAGCCAGGGGGCCCTTCAGGACTGCTTCCTGCAGACCCTTTTCAACAGCGGGGTTAAAGTTCTTGGGAACTGCACCGCCTACAACAGCTACATCAAAGATCAGGTCATCCTGCTCCTCCTGAGGCTCGAAACGAACCCAAACATCACCGAACTGACCGGAACCGCCAGTCTGCTTCTTATGACGGCCGTGAGCCTCAACCTTTTTCTTGATCTTCTCACGATATGCAATCTTTGCCGGGGACAGAACGGCATCCACACCGAAGCGGCTCTTCAGCTTGGAAACCAGCACATCCAGATGCTGATCACCTGCACCGGAAAGAACCAGCTGATGGGTTTCTGCATTGTTCACCAATGTGAAGGAGGGATCTTCCTCGTTCAGACGGTTCAGGCCAGTACCAACCTTTTCTTCCTGACCCTTGACCTTGGGAGCGATAGCTACGGTGTAGCAAGGCTCTGCGTAGGGCAGACCCTTCAGGCTGACCACCTTACGGGGATCACACAGGGTATCACCGGTCTTAACCTTATCCATCTTACCGAAAGCACCGATATCGCCACAGGTCAGGTGCTTAACTTCTGTAGCCTTCTTGCCGCACATAGTATACAGACGGCCCAGCTTCTCGGTCTCACCGGTACGGGCATTGATCAAAGTAGTATCGGCAGTGATCTCACCGGACAGAACCTTCACATAGGAGTACTTGCCGTACTGATCGGAAACGGTCTTCCAAACAAATGCTGCAGGAACGCCACCGGGAGATACTACGAATTCTTCGGTCGTGCCGTCAGCCAAAGTAGCCTTATGATAGTTACCCTCAACAGGATTGGGAAGCAGGTCAATGATATGATCCATCAGCATCAGACTGCCCAGGCAGTTTACACCGGAGCCGCACAGAACCGGGAACAGTGTACGCTCCATAACACCGGTGTGCATACCCTTGATCATTTCTGCATAAGTAAAGTCCTCACCGCCGAAGAACTTATCCATAAACTCATCGCTGGTTTCTGCAACAGATTCCTTCAGAGCATCGTTAAACTCGGTGATAACGTCTTCCTTGCCTTCCGGAATTTCGATCTCAACACGCTTAAGATTCTGCATCTCATAAGCACGCTTGTTAAGCACATCGATAATACCGGTGACCTTACGGTTCGCATCCCAAATAGGAACGACCACAGGAGCGACCTTATTGCCAAACTTTTCACGCAGGGCATTAAAGGTAGCATTATAATCGGAGTTATCCTCATCTACCTTGGAGATGTAAATGAAACAAGGCATATTGCGCTCCTGGCAATACTTCCAGGCCTTCTCTACGCCAACGGTGATGCCGTCCTTAGCAGAGCAGACAATAATCGCTGCATCCGCAGCACGAAGTGCTTCCATAACCGCGCCGGAGAAATCGAAGCCACCGGGGGTGTCCAGGAGGTTAATCTTGTTATTGTGGTATTCCAGAGGAACGACCGCAGTAGAAATGGAGATATTGCGGCGAATTTCCTCAGGATCATAGTCACAAACGGTGTTACCGTAGGCATTCTTACCGATTCGGGCAATCGCACCAGTCATATAAAGCAGGCTTTCTGCCAGAGCAGTTTTGCCGCTGCCACTATGGCCCAGCAGGCAAATGTTACGGATTGCGTTTGCTGTGTACATTGTTAATCAATCTCCTTTCGGGAAGGCGTGCCTCCCTCTTTACAGTAGAGCGCTAAAGCACCCAATGAGGACATTATACACGAATGTCTAAAGGATTTCAATGGTTTTTTTGTGAAATTTTAGCCAGACGGGTCTGTTAGATCTGACGGGTCCATTCCGTAATCAAAATACCGGGAATCATCCAAACCAATTGATACAGGAACATATTTACAGGTGTCAGTAATTCCATAGCACCCAAAACCGTAAGCACCGCCATCATTGCAACGCCCACAATGCCACCAAACATATGGATCACTGTACCAAGAATGCTTGCTGTATACAAAGATCTTGCACCGGTAACACCATAAGCAAAGGGCGGCAAGCCTCCGGAAGTAACCAGCAACAATGCGCCCTTTTCCGGATCTGCCTGCAGTGCCCGCATTTTTTCCCGTGTTTCCCGTTCCGGGAAACGAATTTTCCGGGGTTTGATGCCGAAAGACTTTTTCAGGAAGCTCTCTGTCAAGGTGAAATCGTTGGTTACGATTACCGGGGAAAGTCCTCTATATGTGCACAGCGTGCCTAATCCGGCAGCTACAGCCTTTGTTTTCTCATAGGTAAGGGCAAACAGACCGCACAGTTCACCCTCTATTGCTATGCACACCGCCTGATTGACACGGATTCCTTCCGGAATGTCCACTTCCATCTCCTTCAAAAAATGAAGGGAACCAACCAGAACCACCTGGTCTTCCACCACCGCGCCCAATCCCCCACCGGGATAAGCGCGCAGACTGTGGGCATCATAATGACGTCCGTTGCGGCTGTCCAGCACCTGCATAAACAGTGGGGTCAATCCGCCACCATCTGCTGCGATCACAGCCGTGCAATAAGCAACGATCTCATCCGGATTACGGCTGCCGTAAAATTTAACACCGTTCATCCGCACAGAGCCTGAAGGAAACAGGTCTTCAAATTTAATGGGAAATACCGCTTTTCCGCACAAGCCTTTAACACCCTGCCAGCCGCACAAAACAGTGCCCAGCTTATGCAGACGGCGCTGCAGCAGCGTCATAGGTCGGGAAAGGGTAATAAAAGCAGATGCCGGCAAAGCTGCCAAAAGGGTAACCGCTATTACTTGCACACCTGCAGAGATATTATGAAGTATGCCGGCTGTGATACCCAGCAGCAGGCTCACTGCCAATGCACACAGTGCATAGATCGAAAACACTTTTTCCGGTGCAGACGGTGCATTGTAAGTGTTCATAAAGTCCTCAACCTGACCTTCACCCCGCACAAATCCTTTGCGCTCTTCATCGTACTGGGGCACTGCAGAAAGACTGTCTAAGTGATTAGCCTTACGCATTGTGTCCATCTGGCTGATTTGGGTACTTCTTTGGTGATAGGTATTCCAAAGAGACATTGTAATTTCCAGACTGAACGCAGCACAACAAGGCACACGCAGCTGTTTCAGGCAAAGCACCGCATCTGCACAGCAAGCAACGAAAGTAAAGACCAGCAGACTATTGAGACTGAATTTCTTTTTGCACAGATCAGATACGCCCTCGACCAGCTGGAAGGAACCTAACAGAGCCGATAGCAGCATTGCAAAGAACTGTCCGAAGATCATTAGACGCAGCCTGTTTTCCTGCACCATATGAAAAGCATACATTGCAGTAGATCCAGCGCTGATGAGCACCACCAGCAGGCTTAGGAAGATTGCCGCCTGCAGTCTGCCTACGCCCTTTTCACTGAGCTCATAATACCGCTTTTCCGGACCATTGACCAGCTTGCGTTTCAGTTCACGCAGTCGGGATTTGGGATGGAACACAATCGGCTGAGGGGGAATATATTCGCCCATCGGCTGCTCATATTCCGGCTCCCAGCCATCGTTAAATACTTCTTCCGGTGCTTTTTCCTGCACCTGTTCTGCCGGAACAATTTCTTCTTCCTCATCATCAATAGGTGCAGCTCCCCGATATTGCCCCTTGGGCAGTTTACTATGCTTCGGACGGATGGCATCCATCCGTACAGTATCACCAGTCACCGGGCGGATCGCATCCATCCGGATGGTATCTCCGGACACTTCTTGCTTTGCTTTTTCTTCTTCCAAAGTCTGTTCCGCAGGCTCAGTGTCTTCTTCCGTTTTTTCTGTTTCTGTCGTTTCCTCTTCCGGCTCATCCAACGGCTCAGGATGGTCGGAAAATTCTTTCATTATATCGTCCAGACTAAATTCCAGTTCCTGATTTTCCATTTCGTCCATAGGCTTCCTCCTATTTACTCAAACGCTGACGAACTGCTTCATACAATAAAACCGTTGCAGCCGCTGATGCGTTCAGGGATGTGATATGTCCAACCATAGGAATATGCACTGTTACATCGCAATTTTTCCGAACAAGCTGACTCATACCGTCACCTTCAGAGCCGATCACGATTGCAGCCGGGATCGTCAGGTCTGCCTGATACATAGGGATAGACCCTTCTGCGGCTGTACCAAAAATCCACACACCCTTTTTCTTCAGTTCCTCAATGGTGGCGTTAATATTGGTCACCCGCGCTACCTTCATATATTCCACCGCACCGGCAGAGGCTTTTGCTACTGTTGCTGTCAGGCTAACGCTGCGTCGTTTGGGAATAATGACTCCGTGGGCACCGGCACATTCTGCAGAACGAAGAATCGCGCCCAAATTGTGGGGATCAGACAGCTCATCACAAATCACCAGAAGCGGTGCTTCTTCCCTGTCTGCCGCTGCTTGTAAAATTTCATCAATGGATGTATATTCCTTTGCTGCCACCAACGCGATCACACCCTGATGAGAATGGGTGGTGCTCATTGCATCCAGTTTTCTTCTGTCCACCGGAACCACCACTGCGCCGGCTTCCTTTGCCTGGGCAGCCAATCTCTGCAAACCCTTGTCCGTATCGCCGGAAGCAACAAACACCTTATCAATGGTTCTTCCGCTGCGAAGGGCTTCTGTCAAGGCGTTGCGACCCTCGATCTGGCCTTCGTTTTCTTCTGGGCGCTCTGTCTGCTCCGGGCGGGGTCTTCTGCGACGAAATTCTTCTTTCATAATTATCTCTCCTGTTACAAGGTACATTTTCTTTATTGTAACAGATTTTCCCTTTCTTCACAACTGCTATTTTTTAACAGTCCAACGGGAATTCACAGAAAGTTTACCCTTAAAATTTGCAGAGTGCTTAAAAATGTGATATGATGGAAAAAATAACCTGCAAGGAGTCATTTGTATGGAGAATAATCAAAACAAAAATAACCAAACACCCAATGACAACAAGCGTCCAAAAGGCATTTGGTTTGCACTGATCGCAACGGTTGCGGTGATCTTGATCGCAAGCAGTCTGTTTAGTGCTATCAAAGGAAGTCAATTCCAGGAAACCACCTATTCGGATTTTCTGGCAGAAATGAAAGCTGATAATCTTTCCGAAGTAGAGTTTAACTACGACCGGGTACTCTACCTGACAAAAGAGGCGGCTGCACTGCCCCCTTCCCAGCAGAAAGCCTGCACAACCGGTCTGCCGGCTGGCGATGTTATGGGGCTTGCTGAAGAGCTGGACGCTATGGGCGTTACGGTCAATCAGGTAGTCACAGAGGATAACTCTATGATCATTATGATCCTCTACTATGTGATTATGTTTGCTCTGCTGTTTGTGTTTATGCGCAGTCTTGCAAAGCGGTTCAGCGGTGACGGTGCAATGGGCGGTATTGGCGGCAATAAAGCCAAGGTTTATATGGAAAAGCAGACCGGCGTTACTTTTCAGGATGTTGCCGGACAGGACGAGGCGAAAGAGTCCTTGCAAGAGATCATCGATTTTCTGCACAATCCCAAGAAGTATACGGATATTGGCGCAAAGCTGCCTAAGGGTGCGCTACTGGTAGGTTCTCCCGGTACCGGTAAGACATTGCTTGCAAAGGCAGTTGCCGGTGAGGCCAATGTCCCCTTCTTCTCCATTTCCGGTTCTGACTTTGTGGAAATGTTTGTGGGCGTAGGCGCAAGCCGTGTGCGCAGTCTGTTCCAGCAGGCCGCAAAGGTTGCTCCCTGTATTGTCTTTATTGACGAAATCGACGCAGTGGGTCGTTCCAGAGATACCCGGTACGGCAGTAACACTGAACAAGAACAGACCCTCAACCAGCTGCTGGGTGAAATTGATGGCTTTGACTCCTCCAAGGGCATCGTGTGTCTGGCAGCTACGAACCGTCCGGAAATTTTGGACAAAGCGCTTCTCCGTCCCGGTCGCTTTGACCGTCGGATCATTGTAGACCGTCCCAATCTCCAGGGGCGCTTGGATACTTTGAAGGTACACACACGAAAAATCAAGCTTTCCGAGGATGTAGACCTGAAAAAAATCGCACAGGCAACTGCCGGTGCAGTGGGTGCAGATCTTGCAAACCTTGTAAACGAAGCAGCTCTTCGTGCTGTCCGCCATGATCGCAAGGCTGTCAATCAGGAAGATTTGCTGGTTTCCTTTGAAGTGGTAATTGCCGGTACAGAAAAGAAAAACACTGTTCTCACCGATACAGAAAAGCGGCTGGTGGCTTACCATGAGGTGGGTCACGCCCTGATTGCTGCACTGGAAAAGGATGCGCAGCCGGTGTCCAAAATCACCATTGTCCCCCACACCTCCGGTGCACTGGGTTACACTATGCAAATGCCTGAGGAAGAAAAATATCTGCAGACCGCTGCGGAACTGATGATCGAGTTGCGCACACTGGTAGGTGGCAGAGCCGCAGAGCAGATCGTATTCGGTGTTCAGACCACCGGTGCTGCCAACGACATTCAGCGGGCAACTGCACTTGCCCGGAATATGGTGACCCTTTACGGTATGAGCGACACACTGGGTCTGATGGCTCCCGCTTCTGTAAATCACGAATATCTGGAAGGTCAGGCATATCTGGATTGTTCTCAGGAAACTTCCGCATTGGTAGACAAGGAAGTTCAGAAATTGCTCAGCAAGTGCTATGACGATGCAAAAGCCGTGCTATCTGCCAACCGGGATCTGTTGGATGAAATTGCCCAGTATCTGCTGGTGAAGGAAACCATCACCGGTGAAGAATTAATGGCATATATCCACGCAGATAAAGAAACATTGTCCGATTCCCCCAGTGCAGACTCCGACGACTTTGAAGAAGAATAATCATAACCACCGGCGCACCTTACTGTGTGCCGGTGGTTTTCATTAGTAGAGAATATTCTTTTGGCGATCCTTGGGTTTGTAGGGATCCAGTTCCTTTTCCACCAGGAAATCAAGATGCTTAAGCTTCCAGCGAAGTGCCTCTTCATCGCAGGCATAGTCCATAGAAGGCTCAAATCCCAGGGCAGAGTCCTTTTGCACCAGCGGAATAGCAGCAAGAACATTTTTCCGTTCCTTTTCTGCCAGCTTTTCGATCTGCATTTCCACCTTGTAAACTTCCTCGATGGTGGATGCAGACAGCAGTTTATTGCGCAGGATGTAGAAGTTCTGGAAGTTGAGGGTCGTCTGGTGGCAGCAAGCCATAAACTCAGCCATATTCAGAAGCCGCTGAAGCTCTACCGATTTATTCTTGACAGTCTTTAGCCGCTTAATCGCATTCTTCGTATGCTTTAAGGCAAGCTTTGCATAGCGCATTTCATCCCAGATCCGGACACTGTAGGGAGAATTCCGGAAAGTATCCCGATTTTGTGCCAAAACCTTATAAATGCTGTTTCCAAAGATCACACCAGGCTTATCCGGCTTTTTCAGCTCTTTCGTAATGCAGAAAGGATATGCCGGTCCAATCCGGTAAGGACCGTACTGATTTTCCACACTGGGCGCAATGCCGTCCACAGAAGCATCCAGTTCTTCCAAGGCTTTCAGGACTGTCTGATAGTCCGTTTCGGAGTAGTTCTTTGCAATTTTCTCCAGACGGGCACGGTAATCCTCACTGCCAGCCGAAAAGGTTTCTCTGCTGAGCTTCGTGACAAAGGAGGGGGTAAAACCCATATGGTGGGTTTCCATCAGACCGCAAAGACCCCAGTCCTCCTGGGATTTAATCAGCGCCTGATTGCGCAGATGCCAACGACCGGGGAAGGGCTCATATGGCACAACGCCAAAGTCCCAGGAACGACCGGCGGAGTTGGCCTGGGTATATAGACGGATTCCCCGTTCTTTTGCTCTTTGGGCTTCGCTGGCAAAATAGGCTCCGGGACCGGGCAAATAGATGCTGTAATCAGACACATTGCCCCAGCTGTTACCCATTTCGAACGTTTGAAACATTTCAAATGTAACCAGAAGAGAAATATCTGTGGGAAGTCTGTCAATCAGCTCCAGACGCACTTCTTCGTCTGCCCAACCCCAGTTGTAGGTCCAGAATACAATGTCAGCATCCGGCTTTACATTGCGGATCGTATCCCGCACAAGGCTGATCCATTCCGCGTAGTCCCGGCAGGGATAGCGGCTGGGACTGGGTTTTCCGGTAGGAATGCCATCCGGGGGCAGGGTGCGGTGTTTAATGCCTGTGGAGCGGGGGTCTTTGCTGGGGAATTCCACACTTTCCCCTACGAACACCATACCCTTAAAGGGATGGGTACGAAAAATTTCTCCATAAACTGCATCGTACTTTTCCTTTGCGCCCTCTTCTTCCGGGTGGACAAAGTTGGTGGCACAGCAGTAAGCATACACATCGATGCCGTACTTGGCGGCACGATTGATCAGGTCGTTGAAATCATAGTCATCTGTAGAAAAGGTTCTGGAACGGTTGGGTGCTGCCACATAGACCAAGATCGCATCAAAACCGTGGTGCGCGCAAACATTTAAGTATGCATCGGGAAATTCATCTATTGCATAACCGGAATGGATCATACGGGGAGAAAACAACGGTTTCTTTTCACTAACACCCTTTTTCAGGAACGGTGCTTTCCGGTCATTCATACAGTTTTCCAGGTCGTAGAGCGCCTGGGCAATGCCCCGGTCATCAGCAGCAGTAACGGCAATTCCCTTATCCCCTACTGTGATTTTACGGGACATATAATCCGTCATT
Organism: Faecousia sp.; assembly: GCA_045656945.1. Taxonomy (GTDB): domain Bacteria; phylum Bacillota; class Clostridia; order Oscillospirales; family Oscillospiraceae; genus Faecousia. The sequence goes on along the minus strand of JAZOSD010000075.1, from coordinate 40,666 downwards.
ATCGGATCAATGGAAAGCTGAAGATCCCCATTTTCTGTTGCAAACTTCGCAGAAAAGCCAAAGGCCGTTTTCAGGAATGCCGCAAAGTCCTTGACTGCTGTCTTTGCCACGGGACTGTCGCAGTTTAAGCAGATCGTCATTTCGTTTTCCAATACAAACTCATCTGCAGTCGGTGTCTTTTCTTTCCAATTCCGGATGGGCTTATGTACCTGACAAAATCTTTTTTGAAATGTGTACTTTTCTTCTCTTTTCAGCATAATTTCTCCTCTTAGAGAACAATCTCAAACTGTTCCTCCGGCTTTAAGTCTACAACAGTACAATCGTTCGCATAAGTACACTCCGGCAGAATGATCATAGCCGTCAGCTGGTCCTTACTTGCCGGCAAGGGTGCCAAATGCCAAATTGCAGCGTTCATCTTGATAAGGGTATCTTTCGGCACAAGGAAAGCCTTTGCCAAATGGGTAACCGGAGTGCCGGCAGAGGCAGGTGCGCAATGGAGGATCATATCATCGTCCAAGGGCATAATCATTTCCCACGTAGTGGTATGGTACTCCTGCTGGGTAATGATCATTTTCTCCAGTTTCTTTACTATAATGGGAGAATAGCCTACCCGGTGGTTACTATCTGCAGTCAATCGATCCGGGAAAAATTGATGAATTTCACCACACAGGGCATAGCCCTCTGGCTTGTCTATGTGATAAAAATCACCAAAGGGTGCAAAATCTTCCACAGTAAGGGGCTGAACTTTAATTTGACGCATAGGATTCCCTCCTTAATTTGTTATGTTAATAGTATATCTTTTCCCATTATTTTGCAATAGGTATATTTGTTTATGAACGAATATACCTTAAAATTTTATCGCGCATCTACAGACTGTAAATGCGCGATATCCATTATACTGTAATCGTTTTGGAAAGTAATTTGGTGATCCATTTTTCCTGCAACGGCAAAAACAATTCTGCAACCGGACCTACAAGAAAAGCGCATACCACAGTTCCCACACCCAGCGCACCGCCAAGGGCAAAGCCGATCGCCACAAAGCTGACATCCACAATTACCCGGACAATTCCAAATTTCTTATTTAACTTATCGCTGATGGAAATAGCCACCAGATCGTTGGGTCCTACACCGGCATCTGACTTCATAACAATCGTCATACCAAAGGCGAGGATCACGCAACCGGCAGCCAGGGTCAGTAAGCGCACCGCCAGTGGATTGCCTGCGTGGATAATACCTTTCAAAAGCACCGTGAATACATCAATGATTGGACCGCCACAGAACATACAAACAATGGTTCCGATCTTTATGTAAGACCGATCCACAAACAGCAACACTGCCATAATCAAAAAGCACATTGCCATATGGGTATAGCCATGTGTCAGGAAACTAAGGAACGAGATCTTTCCCAGTGTGCGAAAAATGCCCTGCACCAACACATTAAAAGGGTCCGTTCCCATATCCGCCAAAATAAATAAAGTCACGCCCAAATGGGCAATGGTCAGACCTACCAACAATATGGCAAGCCGGATGCAAGTTTCTTTTAAGCTCCGTTTCATATCATCCCTCCAAAGCTGTTTTTTTCATTGTAGCATAAGTATATGAAAAAAGAAACAAAAAAAGTTTTTCTCAAAACTTTGATATTGAAACAACCGAAAGGATTCTGTGCATAAAAAACGCCCTATGACCTTTTTACTGCCATAGGGTGTTAATTTCATTAATCCAGGGGCTTCATCGTGGGGAACAGGATGACTTCCCGGATGGTATCGGCGCCGGTGAAGAGCATAACTGCCCGGTCGATGCCGATGCCCATACCGCCTGTGGGAGGCATACCGTATTCCATCGCATTGAGAAAATCCTCGTCCAGCATTTCCGCTTCATCGTCGCCACGCTCACGCTGCTCGACCTGCTTCATAAAGCGCTCTCTCTGGTCGATAGGATCGTTCAGCTCAGAATAGGCATTGCCCATTTCACTGTGGCAGATAAAAAACTCAAAACGCTCGGTCAGCCGGGGATCTTCCGGACTGCGCTTCGTCAAGGGAGAAACCTCCACGGGGTACATAGTAATGAAAGTAGGCTGGATCAGGTGTTCCTCTACCCGCTGGTCGAAGCAAGCATACAGTGCATTGCCCCAGGTCTTTTCTGCAGCATCGGCAAGCTCTACGCCCTTAGCCTTTGCAGCAGCCACAGCTTCGGCATCATCTGTAATAGCACCGAAGTCGATGCCCACATACTTCTTAACAGCTTCCACCATAGTCATTCTGGGCCAGCCGGGTGCCAAATTAACCTTTTCACCCATCCACTCCAGCTCATAAGTACCTAAGTATTCCTTTGCAAAGGTGGTAAAGATGCCTTCGGCAATGTCCATCATATCGTGGAAATCCGCATAAGCCTGATAAAGCTCCACAGAAGTAAACTCAGGGTTATGCTTGGGGTCCATACCCTCGTTACGGAAAATTCTGCCGATCTCGTACACCCGGTCCATACCGCCGATAATCAGACGCTTCAGGGGCAGCTCGGTTGCGATACGCATAAACATATCGATGTCCAAGGTATTATGATGGGTCACGAAGGGACGGGCAGATGCGCCACCGGCAATAGTGTTCAAGACAGGGGTTTCCACTTCAATATAGCCCATATTATCCAGGTAGTTGCGCATATGCTTAATAAACTTGGAACGGACCACAAAGTTACGCTTCACTTCCGGATTTACCATCAGGTCCACATAACGCTGACGGAAGCGGATCTCCTTATCGGTCAGACCGTGGAACTTCTCCGGCAGGGGAAGAAGTGCCTTGGAAAGAAGGGTCACTTCCTTTGCGCGGATAGAAATTTCCTCTGTTTTGGTCTTAAAGACCTCACCGGTGACACCGACAATATCACCGATATCATTTTTCTTAAAGCGGGCATATTCCTCTTCGCCCAGCTCGTCGATCTTTACAAAAAGCTGGATGCGGCCTTCGCCGTCCTGCAAATCGCAGAACATAACCTTGCCCTGGCCGCGCTTAGACATCAAACGGCCGGCAACAGACACGATCTTGCCTTCCATTTCGTCGTAGGTTTCCTTGATCTGCACAGAGGTTGCATTGAAGTCAAACTTAGTCTGCACAAAGGGGTCACGGCCCTCTGCACGCAAAGCCTTCAGCTTATCGTGCCGGACCTGGACCTGGTCAGATAAAGGCATTTCTGCCTGGGGTTCAAACTTTGCCATTATTTTCTCCTTAATCCCGGTTCACTTCAACGACCTTCATCTCGTAGCTTCCGGAGGGTGCAGCAACGCTGAAGGTATCGCCAACAGACTTGCCGACAACTGCACGACCGAAGGGAGAATCGTCGGAGAGCTTATATTCCATAGGATTGGCTTCCTGAGAACCGGTGATCCGGTAGGTGGTCTTTTCACCGGTAGCCAAATCCTCTACCGTAACGGAGCAACCCAGACCTACACGGCCGGTAGCTTCGTTTTCATCCTCAATAATAACTGCGTGGGACAGGATGTCCTCGATCTCAGCAATACGACCATAGAGCTTTGCCTGCTCGTTCTTAGCAGCATCGTATTCGGAGTTTTCGGACAAGTCACCGTAGGAGCGGGCTTCTGCGATCATTGCAGCGATCTCGCGCTCACGGGTTGTTTTCAAATAATTGAGTTCTTTTTCCAGGTCATGAAGACGCAGACTGGTAATCTTAAATTCCTTTGCCATAACAAAAAGATCCTTTCTGAGCAAATTTGTTCACTATATTATAGGAGAAAATCCACGTAGAGTCAAGTTTTTTTCTATTTTTGATAAGTTTTATTTATCCATTGCTTCTATGGCAGCTTGAAGCTGGGGGTCATTTTCCGGTTCAATCATTTTTGCAGCGATCTTCATAGCCGTTTCTTCATCCGCTTCTGCCACAATTTTTGGTATCAATCCACCGGTTTCGGCAAGGCTTACGCCTTTTGGCGTATAATATTTACCAACAGACAAGCCAACCGCTGAGCCGTCTGTCAGCCGGTAGGTATTTTGAAAATATCCCTTGCCGCAGGTCTGTTCGCCTACCGTAACTGCCCAATCATATTCTTCCAACGCTGCCGCAAAAAACTCCGCAGCCGAATAGCTATCACCGTTTACAAGCACTGCCATAGGCATTTTCAGGCACGCCTCATCGGAGTGTTCTGTTGCTTTTTCCCCTCTATAATCTTCACTTTGGAAAATCACACCCTCAGGCAGCAGGTAATCCAGCAGTTTTGTTAGCTCCGTCAGGTATCCACCGGGATTATTACGCACATCAAAGATCAGCGACTTGGCACCCGCCTCTTTTAGCTGTTGGATTGCTTTTATGGTTTCATCTGCACAGTTTTCGTTAAAGTTTGCGATGGTAATCAATCCGATATTTTCCGAAAGCATCTGACCAGTGGCTACATCCATACGGATTGCTTTACGGGTCAATGTGAATGTAATAGTCTCCTCCCCCCGCAAGACAGAAATGGTTACATCCGTTCCTTCCTTACCCCGGATCAAGTTTCTGGTTCCTTCCATTCCCAATGATGCAACTTGCTGTTCTTCCACCTCTGTCAGGATATCCCCAGGCATAATACCTGCCTGTTGGGCAGAGCCACCGGACTGGACCTGTAAAATCTCAAAGCCTTCCTGGTCCTCTTGGGCACGGATTGTAATTCCAATGCCTACATAGGCATTCTTTTTTCCCGCTTCATAAGCTTCGTAATCCGCTGCAGAAATATAATAGCTCCAGCGATCTCCCAGAGAAGCTACCATTGCACTTGCTGCTGCATCTTCCATTGCTACGGAATCTGTTTCTCCAATAAAATTGTTTTCAAGCAAGATCTGGAGCTGCCGGAGTTTTCCGGAGTTCTGGGTACAATACAGCACAGTTGCCGCTGTTATCGCAGCTGTCAAAACATAAGATACTACCCGCAAAAGGTTTTTTATCCATTTTTGCATATGATCACCTTGTAAATTTGGGCGCGTTCCAATGAACGCGCCCAGGATTTCTTATTTTTAATATACTCCGAAAAGGGAAAAACATTATATATTGATGTAGTCTGCCGGGTTCACATAGGTACCGTTATAGCTGATACCGAAGTGGAGATGGGGTCCAGTGGAACCACCGGTAGAACCCATATAACCAATTACCTGGCCCTGGCTTACATAATCGCCCACGGATACCACATAATGGGTCATATGCATATAAACAGAGGCAAAACCATTTTCGTGGATGAGTTCCACATGGTAACCGGCGCTTCCGTTATAAGAAGCGATTGCCACTCGACCGGATTTTGCCGCATAAATGGGTGTGCCGGTAGGACCTGCAAGGTCAACACCGTAGTGCATTTTCCAGTTTCCACCAATGGGATGGTATCGGTATCCGAAAGGACTGGTAAATGCCACATAAGAGCAAGGTGTAATCCAGCCACTGCTGGAAGGAATACTGGTGCTGGGTTTGTAGGTAGGAGTAGGAACGGAAGTTGCCAGCCATTCCTCGTGCTTTGCTTTGTCGTATTCCTTTTCCTTTTTAGCGATCTGCAAAAGCAGCTCTGCTTCTTCGTCCTCGGACTGGGCGATCAGATCCTCAAATTCCTGACCTTTTGCCACCAGATCTACCAGCAGTGCGTCTGCTTCTGCCCGTTTCTTCTCCAGAGTTTTTTCTGTTTCTGCCAGCTCAGTGCGGTTTTCCTCCAGTGCAGTTTTTTCTGTTTCCAGCTCTGCCTTGGCTTCAGCTACCACCTTTGCCGCTGCACTCATTTCCTGCATCCGCTTATTATCAGCGGCTGCGATCTCCTGAACAATATTCAGCCGGTCCAGCAAGTCAGAAAAACTGTTTGCCTGAAACAGCACGGACCAATAAGAAAGTGTTCCGTTTTCTTCCATTGCCCGGATGCGCTCTTTATTCTTTTCGTTTAGTTCCGCCAGCTTGGTCTCAGCCTCCACCAGCTCATCCTGCTTATCTGCAATTAAAACACTATACGCAGAGATCTGCTCATTAATGTTCTTAACCTGCTCATGAAGCAGAAATACTTCCTGATCGATCAGGTCTTTCTGGGCAACAACGGCTTCCATTTCGCCCATATTGGCAGAGAGCTGATTTTCCAGTGCTTCAATTTCCGCCTGAATCTTCTCTTTATCTTTTTCCAGTTCATTCAACTGTTCCTTGATTGCACCGGAACTTGCTGCACTCGCCCGGCTGGGCAATACGCCCATAACCAGACCGAACAGCATAATAAATGCCATCAGCCCAGCCAGAATCGAAACAAATAACTTTCTGTTTTTCATAAATAACCTCTTATACATCCATAAACTTACGGATAGAAGTCCAGCTTCCTACAATACCAACAAACACACCGGCTGCCACAAAGGTTGCCACCATAGGCCAAACCATTTCCCGGAAAGGAACAAAATTGAACAGCTTCAGGGTGTCCACCGCGGCAATTCTGGTAGAAAGGGCATCATACATCAGCCACTCAAACAAGAACGCAAGTCCTGCGCCCAGCATGCCCAGCGCAAATCCCTCTACCACAAAGGGCAGACGGATAAAGCTGTTGGTAGCACCAACCATTTTCATAACCGCGATCTCATCCCGACGGTCGTACATAGCCAGCTTGACGGTATTGGAAATGATCAGCAAGCTTACGATCAGCAAAACGACAATAATCAAGATCGATGCGATCCGCAGAATATCCTGCAAGGCAGAAAAACCTTCTGCCAGCTCAAAGGCCGCAGAAATATCTGCAACACCGGAAACCTCCCGGATCGCAGATGTGGTGTCCTCCATCAGGTGATTGTCCACCAATGTCACCACAAAACGGTGACGCAGATAGCTGGCATCCACGCCGTTGAAAGTACCGCTTTCTGCATAGTCAGCCACAAAGTTTTCCAGCGCTTCTTCCCGGGAAACAAATACAGACTGATGTACATTTGCAATTCGGTTGATCTGCGTACCGATGCTTCTTGCCTCTGCATCTGTAAGAGTCTCGTCCACATATACAACGATCTCGTTGGTCTTATTCAGGTCCTCCACAATGATGTTCAGGTTGTACATCAAGCTGGAGAATGTGCCTACGATCAGCAGGCAGGCCACCGTTACACACACAGCAGCAAAGGACATAAATCCGTGGAGAAAAATACCCCGGATGCCCTCTTTGAGTAAATATCCAAGATTATTTATTTTCATACTTTATAATACCCATCCATTCCGTCGTGGACCACAAGGCCCTCATTGATGGCGATTACACGCTTGGAAAACCGCTCAACCAGATCTTTCTCGTGGGTAACCACCAGCATAGTAGTTCCCAGATTGTTAATTTCCTGCAGAAGGCTCATAATCTCCAGAGAGCGATCCGGGTCCAGGTTGCCGGTGGGTTCGTCAGCAATAATGGTGGAAGGATTATTCACCAGTGCTCTGGCGATAGCCAATCGCTGCTGCTCACCACCGGAAAGCTCGGTGGGATGGCGACGGCTCTTTGTTTCCAGACCCACCAGCTCCAAAATGTAAGGAACACGATCCCGGATCTCCTTTGTGGTTGCACCGATCGCGCGCATAACGAAAGCCACATTTTCGTAGACTGTCTTACTTTCGATCAGGCGGAAATCCTGGAAAACAACGCCAACTGTGCGACGCAGATAAGGAATTTCCCGCTTGCGGATACGCTCCAGAGAATAACCGTTCACATGGACCATACCGGAAGTAGGCTTCAACTCGCCGGTAATCAATTTAATAATGGTAGATTTTCCGGAGCCGGAAGGTCCAACCAAAAAAGCGAATTCTCCATCCTCGATCTGCATAGAAACACCACGCAAGGCGTGGGTGCCGACCGTATAGGATTTCGTAACATTTGTAAACTCAATCATATTCTTACCCCAAATTAGTAGTGTAACCAAATTGTAACACATTGCAAATATTATGTCAATCAGCCGTGAGGGGAAAAATAATGGAAAATGTCAATTATGGCAATTTAACCAAATTGGCGCACCTGCTTTTTTGCAGGTGCGCCAATTTCAGTTTTTAATGTAATTCACGGGAGGACAGGTACTTACGAACCATCAACGCAACCTTGAACACGATGGCGTGGTCAAACTGCCGCAGATCCAGTCCTGTCAGCTTCTTGATCTTTTCCAGACGGTATACCAGCGTATTTCTGTGGACAAACAGCTTCCGGGATGTCTCAGACACATTCAGGTTATTCTCAAAGAATTTGTTGATCGTAAACAATGTTTCCTGATCCAGAGAATCAATAGAGTTTTTCTTAAACACTTCTGTCAGGAAAATCTCACACAAAGTAGTGGGCAACTGATAGATCAGGCGACCAATACCCAAATTTTCATAGTTGATAATCGTCTTTTCTGTGTCAAAGACCTTGCCCACATCGATTGCAGTTTGGGCTTCTTTATAGGCATCTGCCAGTTCCCGCAAATGATTTGCCACTGTGCCGATACCGATCACAGTCTTAACATACAGTTCATTACGCAGGGTATCTTCCATAGAAACAGCGATTTTCTCCAGATCTTGCACAGTTGCACCGGAGGGGATCTGCTTAACGACCGCAACATCCGTTTCGTTGATGCTGATCACAAAATCCTGCATTTTGTCCGGGAACATACCGGACAGCACATCTACCGTTGCCACATCGCTATGGCCGATCTGTCGAACCAGAAATACTGCTCTGGGTGCATCGGTGGCGAAGTGCAGTTCCTTTGCACGGATATAAATATCACCGGGCAAAATATTGTCCATAATGATATTCTTCACAAATGTACCCCGGTCGTGCTTTTCCTCATAGAAGGACTTGGCATTGCGCAGAGCAATAAACGCCATAGAACAATATGTTTTTGCCAGCTCATCTTCACCGGAGCAGAACACAGCACACTCAAAGAAGTTTGCATTGCTGACCATTGCACGGAATGTACGCTGACCGAAAGTAACAGTCTGCTCTGTACTGCCGGACACTTTCAGCACTACTTCTGTCCAGCGCTCACCCATCAGGGTAGTATCTGTGCAGGCGATCACAAAGCCATCTGCATCCACCACGCCGAACACTCTGTCGGTAACATCTTTTAACTGGGAAATCACATTCTGAAAAACACCGTTTGTCATTTTCGGGTCCTCCTTTAGGAAATTGCACAAATGCGCATTTCACAAAATAATACTGGTATTATACACATCTTTTGCACAATATGCAAGTCCTTTTTGACATTTTATTGCAAAAATGCCCATATTTTTTGGGGAAATTTACCCAATTCCTCTCCGATTCATCTAGGATTGTCCCAACCGGTTTTATACAACTTGCCAGTGGTCCAGCTCCTCTACTTCTTGCTCTGTCAGCAGGCGGGTTTGTCCTCTGGCCAGATTTCCCAACGTGAGATTCCCTTCCTTCTGTCGTTCCAAATAGGTAACAGGAAGCTCCCGGGACGCCAACATTCTACGCACTTGATGGTACTTTCCTTCGCAGACAGTCACCATACTTTCTCCCGGTCCAAGGATCTCCAGAACCGCAGGCAGGCATACTGTCCCATCTGCCAGCATCAGCCCTGTAGAAAAAGCCTTCACATCTTCTTTAGTAGCATTTCCCTCGTGCTGCGCATAATAAACCTTCGGCACTTCTTTTTTGGGACTAATCAGCCGGTGCAGCAGATCTCCGTCATTGGTAAACAGCAAAAGACCTTCCGTCTGCTTATCCAGCCGTCCCACAGGTTTTAAGTCCAAATGGCGATACTGCTCCGGCAGAAGCTCCATAACTGTTTTTTCTTTAGCATCCTCCGTTGCTGTTACGAAGCCTGCCGGCTTATTGAGCATAACGACCACCCTGCCCACAGACTGCAGCAGTTGTCCGTCCAACGCAACTTTTTGGGAGCCTGGATCGATCTTCCGTCCGTTATCCCGTTCTGGAACACCATCCACAGTCACCCGTCCTGCTTTCAATATGCTTTTTACCTGACTGCGGGTACCAATTCCACAGTCGCACAAAAATTTATCCAGCCGTTGCATAATTTCTCCGTTCTACCCTCCCGAAAGACTGAATAGGCTATAGCATAATACAAGCCTAAGGAGGGTTATTTATGATGGTAATGACCGCAAAGGTCAATTTCAAAAAGATCATCGTTGGTCTGATTGCTGCTGCCGCAGTGATCGTTGCACTGGTTCTGCTTCTGGGAGGTGGTAACGAGTCCTCGCCTACCGCAGCCTCCGCCATATCCAGCAATGATGCCAGAGTAGCATTTTTGAAGGACTTGGGGTGGGATGTGACCACATCACCTACACAGTCCGGTCAGGTGCGCATCCCCAAGGAGGCAGACGAGGTATTTGACCGCTACAATGCACTTCAGAAAAATCAGCAATACGATTTAAGCCAGTACGCTGGAAAAACAGTTATGCGCTATGTATATCAGGTCAATAATTACCCCGGTGCCACAGAGCCGGTCTACGCAACAATCCTGGTCTATAAAAACCAGATCATTGGCGGCGATATTACAGATACTGCTCCAGGGGGACAGATCCGGGCATTAAAAAAAGCAGAAGCACTTCCCGCCCCCAGTACCTCAGTGGAAACAACCGCCCCCACTGAGACAGAAACTGAGAGTTGACAGCTGTTTCATTTTAGCACATTCTTTTTCTCTTGACAACCGCCCGGTTTTCGTGCTATTCTCATAGAAACTTCATAGAAAAGTCTTCAGGGCAGGGTGTAATTCCCGACCGGCGGTGAGGGCAGTAGGTAATGCGCTGCTTATAGTCCGCGAGCACAAAGGTGCTGAATCGGTGTAATTCCGATACCGACAGTAAAGTCTGGATGGAAGAAGGCTACTGTTTTATGCAGTATTTTTCACGCCCTGAGTAAATATACTCAGGGCGTATTTTGTCGGAGGAATTTCAATGAAACAGAAAAACGAACGCTTGCGGAAAATGATTGTTATGGCTATGCTGGCAGCTGTATCTTTCCTTCTGGTTTCCACTGTCCGGATTCCGGTCGTATTGTTTCTAAAATATGAGCCTAAAGATATTGCCATCACCATTGGCGGGTTCTTGCTGGGACCCTTATCCAGTATAATCATATCTGCTGTAGTAAGCTTGATTGAAATGGTTTCCATCAGTGATACGGGAATTATCGGCTGTCTTATGAATTTTCTGTCCACAGTTAGTTTTTCACTCACTGCTGCCGTCATATACAAAAAATCACACACCCTCAAGGGTGCCATTATCGGTCTTTTGACTGGTTCTATTGCAATGATCTGCGTAATGCTCCTTTGGAACTGGCTCATTACACCCCTCTATATGGGTGGCACACGGGAAGCGGTTGCCCAAATGCTGCTACCGGTGTTTCTTCCCTTTAACGTACTGAAAGCCGGACTCAACAGTGCTTTAACACTCGCCCTTTACAAGCCTTTAACTTCTGCACTTCGCAAGACCCAGCTACTGCCCCCAAGCACTGCCTCCGGAAAGGTCAGTGGGAAGCCTGTGATTTATTTAATTGCTTCTGCCGTGGTGATCACTTGTATTGTTTTTATTCTGGTTATGCAAGGCATCCTTTAACAAAATATCCGGACCTGTTGTGAACAGGTCCGGATTCGTTTATTCTTCAAAATCTTCTTCCTGTGCTTCCACCACATCGGATTCAACAGGATCTACATGAATCACTTCCGGTTTTTGTTCCGGTTCTGCAGCAGCACTTCTTCTTGGAGGCATTCCCAAATCTTTCTTCCGGCTGACAAATACAAAGATTGGCAGCAGGAAGTTGAACAAAATACTCAGCACTAAAAATGCAGATGAGTTGTTGGGATTGCAGGACTGGAATAGATCATAATAAGCAATATACTGAAACACTGCTGTTAAAATCGCAATCACAGACATCACTCCGGAAGCTCCAAGCATTTGCAGCACAGTGCGCAATATCTGTGTTTCTCCTGCCATCTGGCCAAAAACAGAACCAGCGGAACGAATCATAATCACGATATAGAAGATCCAGAACAGGATCATAAGCACGCAGGCAGCAATATTCAGTCCAATCAAGAGTTTCCGACGATTGCGGATCTTACCTTTTGCCACATACTGATACTGATCGGAAATGCTTCCCAATATCCACACATTTGCAACCGGCACCCAGCTAAGCCAAGGATTATGAATTCCACGCCGTTTTGCAATCGTAAACAAGCCCAGACTGTGAAGCGCATACATCACGATGCTGTATGCCATAGACAGCAAAGCGATTCCCACGCAAACCAAAACGATTGCCAAGGCTGCGCCTATCAAGCCTTCCGGCACATATCCGTTAAAATCATATACACCAAAATTTCCAGGATACATCCAAACCACCTCGTTTCATATATTTAGGGGATAGATTTACTATATCATAAGATACTATTCTTTGCAATCTTATTTCTATGCAAATCTCCTTTTCTCGGCAAAATTCGCCTTCCCTCTTGAAAAGAAAAACATTATGTGTTATAATTTCGCCAGCAGGCGTCTGTGCGCCTGCTGGTTTTACATAAATAACTGCAGATCATCTGTAGCAAACAGGAGACGAACTATGAAAGGTATCATTCTTGCCGGAGGCTCCGGTACACGACTGTATCCCCTGACGAAAGTGACATCCAAACAGCTTCTACCCATCTACGATAAGCCTATGATCTACTATCCTATGTCGGTTCTTATGAGTGCCGGCATCCGGGATATTCTCATTATTTCCACCCCTCAGGACACCCCCCGTTTCCAGGAGCTGCTGGGTGACGGTCACCAGTTTGGTCTGAAGCTGAGCTATGCAGTTCAGCCCAGTCCTGACGGTTTAGCACAAGCCTTTATCATTGGCGAGGAATTTATTGGTAAAGACTCTGTTGCTATGATCCTTGGTGACAACATTTTCTTCGGTCACGGTTTGAAGAAGCGTCTGCGTGCTGCTGTGCGTAATGCAAGAAGCGGTAAGGGTGCAACAGTCTTTGGCTATTATGTGGACGATCCGGAGCGTTTTGGCATCGTGGAATTCGATGAAAGCGGTCACGCGATCTCTATTGAAGAAAAGCCTGCACATCCCAAGAGCAACTACTGTGTGACCGGCTTATACTTCTATGACAACCGTGTTGTGGAATATGCAAAAAATCTCCAACCCTCCCCCCGGGGTGAGTTGGAGATCACCGACCTGAACCGGATCTATCTGGAACAGGGCGATCTGAATGTGGAGCTGTTGGGTCAGGGCTTTACCTGGCTGGACACCGGCACCCACGAAAGTCTGGTGGAAGCTACCAACTTTGTTAAAACTGTTGAGACCCATCAAAACCGCAAGATCGGCTGTCTGGAAGACATTGCGTACGTCAATGGCTGGATCACCCGGGAGGATGTGGAAGCGGTTATCAAGGTATATCGAAATCAATATGGCCGTTATCTTCAGGATGTTTTGGACGGAAAGTACATCGATGTGCTTCACGACAAAAAGCGGCTGGAGGAATTGGAAAAATGAAAAAGACAATTATCGTAACCGGTGGTGCCGGTTTCATCGGAAGCAATTTCGTATTCCATATGCTGGGTAAATATCCGGACTATCGCATTGTTTGTCTGGATAAGCTGACTTATGCCGGCAATCTGTCTACCCTGAAGTCCGTTATGGATCACCCCAACTTCCGCTTTGTGAAGCTGGATATCTGTGACCGGGCAGGTGTTTACAACCTGTTTGAGGAAGAAAAGCCTGATGTGGTAGTTAACTTCGCTGCAGAAAGCCATGTGGACCGCTCCATCGAAAATCCTGAGATTTTCCTGCAAACCAATATTCTGGGCACCCAAGTGCTGATGGACGCTTGCCGCAAGTATGGCATTGAGCGTTATCATCAGGTTTCTACCGACGAAGTATATGGTGACCTGCCCCTGGACCGTCCCGACCTGTTCTTTACAGAAGAGACCCCTATCCACACCAGCTCTCCCTATTCTTCCTCCAAAGCAGGTGCTGACCTGTTGGTTATGGCTTATCACCGCACCTACGGACTGCCGGTAACCATTTCCCGTTGTTCCAACAACTACGGTCCTTATCACTTCCCCGAGAAGCTGATCCCCCTGATGATCGCAAACGCATTGGCAGACAAGCCTCTGCCCGTTTACGGCGAAGGTTTGAATGTTCGTGACTGGCTGTATGTAGAGGATCACTGCAAGGCGATCGACCTGATCATTCACAAGGGTCGTGTTGGTGAAGTTTACAACATTGGCGGTCACAATGAAATGCGCAACATTGACATTGTTAAGATCATCTGCAAGGCTTTGGGCAAGCCGGAAAGCCTGATCACCTATGTGACAGACCGGAAGGGACACGATATGCGTTACGCAATCGATCCTACCAAGATCCATAGCGAGCTTGGCTGGCTCCCGGAAACCAAATTTGTAGACGGCATTCAAAAAACCATCCAGTGGTATTTGGATAATAAACCCTGGTGGGAGGAGATCCTCTCCGGTGAATACCAAAGCTACTACGAAAAGATGTACGGCAATCGCTAAACAAGCAGTATAACACGGAGATGTATTCAGATGAATACATCTCCGTTTTTATATTTGCCACATTGTTTCGTCATTTTTCACAATATACCCCCAGATACACAAGCCTTCTTTTGTGGTTTTTTAAGGTATCTTGTGGAATGTTCTGTTGACATTTCTGCCTAAATAAGTTATAATGCGTATAATAGTTATAAGTATAAGTATGTCTTATTCTAGATAGGAGGATTTTATGCAAAACAATCACGATGATCAGGTGATTTACCTGAAAGATTTACTGTTTTCCGTACTGTATCGCTGGAAACACATTTTGATTTTTGGTTTGATCCTTGCCGTTTTATTGGGTGGTTTGAAAGGTGTATCTACCTATCGGTCTGCACAAGTCGGTGAAACCGGCAGCGAGGCACCAATTACAGAAGATGTAGAGAAAGATTCTCAGCAAAGCAAGCTGGAAATATTGCAGGCCTCTTATGCCTATCAGGAAGCTTATCTGCAGGAATCCATTCTTATGCAGATCGACCCTTATGATTTTTATCGTGCATCCCTGTCTGTATATGTTTCTAATGACTATCAGATCATGCCTGGTATGGACTACCAGACACCCGATCTTTCCAATGTGATTCTTAGTAGTTATGTGAGCAGAATTACAAGCGAAAACTATATGAAAGATCTGGCAACTAAATTAGGCACAACATCCAGTCACATCAAAGAATTGCTTAACATATCTACCGACAGCAATACCCGTATGCTAAGCATTACCATTTCCCACCCCCTCCAGGAGGGAGCGCAAGCACTTATGGACGATTTGGTTCTGCATCTGGAGCAAAAGCAACCGGAAATTGCCCAAACTGTACAAGCTCACCAGATCCATATTTATCAGCAAGATGCCTATGAAGCAAAAGATCCCGCTTTGGCCGATATACAAGCGCAGAACATACAGCGTCTTTTGGACCTTCAAGTCTCCATTGACGAACTCAAGGCATCCGTAGATGCCCCCGCTGATATGCTGATACAAGTCAACACGCCTTCTGTATTGAAATCTACCGTTATTTTCGGAATCATTGGTTTTGTTCTTGGTGCATTTGTTGTTGTTGCGGTTATTTTTGTAAATCATATAGCCAGCAACAAGGTCTATTCTGCCCGTACACTGTCCAACCGCACCCATGTGAAAATTTTGGGTGCTATGAACACAATCGAGAAGATGGACTCCATTACCCGTGCACTTCGCCGGCTTGACAACCGCTCTCTTGTTGAAGGTGAGCAACAAGCAAAGCTGATTGCTGCAAACATTCAGAATCTGTGCGCAGATGCCAAGCATCTGCTGATCACTGGCTCTGCTGAAAGTGCAGTTCTTTCCGATGCGCTTAAGCAGGCTATGCCTAATGTGCAAATTGATCTTTGCGGCAGCCTTTTAAGAGATGTTTCTGCTGTCCATGCGCTTTCCAATTGTGACCGTGTGCTGTTGGTGGAAAAATGTGGTGTTTCCCACTACTCCGACATTCTGCAGACGATGTCCGTGATCGCAGATAACGAGAAAACTCTTTTGGGTTGTGTACTTCTCAACGGATAATGAACAAAGGTGATGTTTATGAAGATTTTTGTTACTGGCGTTGCTGGACAGCTTGGCCACGATGTGATGAATGAATTGGCAAAACGTGGTTACCAAGGTATTGGCAGCGATATTGCCCCCCAATACAGCGGTGTGCAGGATAGCTCTGCCGTCTGCACTATGCCTTATGTTTCTTTGGATATTACCGATGCCCGCGCTGTTGCGCGGGTCATCTGCGAAATCAAGCCCGATGCAGTGATCCATTGTGCAGCCTGGACTGCTGTGGATCTGGCAGAGGACGAGGATAAAATTGAAAAGGTCCGTGCCATCAATGCCGGTGGCACACAAAACATTGCGGACGCCTGTAAAACAGCCGGCTGCAAAATGATGTATATCTCTACCGACTATGTGTTTAACGGTCAGGGGGAAACCCCGTGGGATCCGGACTGCAAGGATTATGCTCCCCTGAATGTCTACGGCCAGACCAAGCTGGAAGGTGAGCTGGCAGTATCCAACACTTTGGAGAAATTTTATATTGTCCGCATTGCCTGGGTTTTTGGCCGCAATGGCAACAATTTCATTAAAACGATGCTAAAGCTTTCTGAAAAATATGATGCATTGCGGGTAGTAAATGATCAGATCGGCACGCCTACCTACACGCTGGATCTGGCCCGCCTGCTTGTGGATATGGTTGAAACAGAAAAATACGGTTACTACCACGCCACCAACGAAGGCGGCTACATTTCCTGGTATGACTTTGCCTGCGAGATTTTCCGTCAGGCTGGAAAATCTATGACTGTTACCCCAGTCACCACCGCAGAATACGGTCTTTCCAAGGCAGCGCGGCCTTTCAACAGCCGACTGGATAAATCTAAGCTGATTGAAAACGGCTTTACCCCCCTGCCCCACTGGCAGGATGCTCTGAAACGATATCTGAAAGAAATTGAGGAATAATTATGGGCCAGATTACAGTAGAAAAAAATGTTGGCGGTATTGAGGGGCTTTGTGTTATCACCCCTGCCGTTCACGGCGATAACCGTGGATATTTTATGGAGACCTATTCCCAGCGGGATATGGAAGAAGCCGGTTTGAACATTCCTTTTGTGCAGGACAATCAATCTATGTCTACTAAGGGTGTTTTAAGAGGTCTGCACTTCCAGAAGCAGTATCCCCAGACTAAGCTGGTCCGGGCAATCAAGGGCAGTGTGTTTGATGTGGCAGTGGATCTGCGTTCCGGTTCTGCAACTTACGGAAAATGGTACGGTGTTCTGCTGACTGAAGAAAATAAAAAGCAGTTTCTGATCCCCAAGGGCTTTGCCCACGGTTTTTTGGTTTTGACAGATACTGCAGAATTCTGCTATAAGTGTGACGATTTCTACCACGCAAATGATGAGGGTGGATTGGCTTGGAACGACCCTGCTATCGGCATCCAATGGCCGGAGGTTATGGGTGCATATTCCGGCTCTGCCTCTGCTGAAGGCTATACGCTGTCCGACGGTACGCCTCTGAACCTCAGTGAAAAAGACCAGAAGTGGTTGGGCTTGGCAGATACATTCCAATTTTAACAACCTGTCATTATAGAGAGAGTAGGAGAATTGCTATGCAGCACATTTTTATCGTAGGTTCTAAGGGTATTCCGGGAGCTTACGGTGGCTATGAGACTTTTGTTGACAAGCTGACTGAATATCATCAGGATCATACCAACCTGAAATATCATGTAGCTTGTAAAGATACCAAAACCTGGGAAGAAATTTATCATAATGCCCGGTGTTTCCATATTAAAGTTCCTAACATTGGACCTGCGCAAGCTATCTGGTATGATGTCGCTGCCCTTTCTGCATGCTGCAAGTATATTGCTGCCAACAAGATTGAAAAGCCGATCGTTTATATTCTTGCCTGTCGGATTGGACCCTTTATGAAGCATTTTGTAAATAAGCTCCACAAGCTGGGCGGTAAGGTGTATGTGAATCCCGATGGTCACGAGTGGCTTCGCGCAAAATGGCCGGCACCTGTACGGAAGTATTGGAAGATTTCCGAGCAGCTTATGGTGAAGGATGCAGATTTATTAGTATGTGACAGTAAAAACATTGAAAAATACATCCGCGAAAATTACAGCCAGTATCAGCCCCGCACCACCTATATTTCCTACGGTGCAGAAACCCGTAAAAGCAGCTTATCTGACGATGACCAAAAGTTACTGGACTGGTATGCAGAGCGCGGTCTTACTGCGAAAGAGTATTACCTGGTAGTTGGTCGCTTTGTTCCTGAAAATAATTACGAGACAATGATTCGGGAATTTATGAGCAGCCACACAAATAAGATTTTTGCTATTATCACCAATGTCAACGATAAGTTCCTGGATGAACTGGAAGAAAAACTCCATTACCGCTCTGATCCCCGTATCCGTTTTGTTGGCACAGTCTACGATCAGGAGCTTCTGATGAAGATCCGGGAAAACGCCTACGGTTATTTCCACGGCCACGAGGTTGGCGGCACCAATCCCAGCCTTCTGGAAGCACTTGGTTGTACAGATCTGAATTTACTGCTAAATGTTGGCTTTAATAAGGAAGTCGCTGAGGAATCTGCCCTGTACTGGAGTAAAGAGTCCGGTGATCTGGCTGGTCTCATTGAGCAAGCTGATGCTTTGTCCACTGCAGAAATCGCTGCACTGGGAGAAAAGGCGAAAAAGCGCATTGCTGATGCCTATAGCTGGCAATTTATCGCAGATGAATACGAAACACTGTTTTTATCCGAAAACTAACTGTTTATAAACCAGTTGCCTTTTATTGGCGAAAAGAATTCTGAGAAAGAGGGAAGCTTGTATATACTGCAAGCCATACAAAGATTATGAAGGTATTGACTTTCGGTGTATTTGATTATTTTCATTATGGTCATCTAAAACTGTTTGAGCATGCCAAAGCACTGGGCGATTATCTCACCGTTGCCATACAAGTGGATGAAGAAATTCACAAAACCAAACCAGATGCAAAGATTATGTATTCTACCCAGCAGCGAATGGAGATGGTGGGTGCCCTGCGTTATGTGGACGCGGTCATTCCCTATGACCAGGTGGATAACACTATAAAAACAGTAGAATTTGATATTTTTGCCATTGGTGCTGATCAGCAGCACGCCGGTTTTCAACGGGCGATGCAGTGGTGCCGTGAAAATGGAAAGCAAGTAATCCTTATGGAGCGAACTCCCAATATCTGTTCTTCTGATATAAAAAAACAGCTAGACAAAAAATAATACTACAGGAGTGATATATGATGGGTCGAAACGAAATGGAAATGGGGCAGATCCAGCAACAATCCCTCAAAATTTTAGATACCGTCGTAGCTTTGTGTGAAAAGCTGCAACTACGCTATTATTTAGCCTACGGCACTTTGATTGGTGCTGTGCGACATCAAGGCTTTATTCCCTGGGATGATGACATCGATATTATGATGCCCCGGGAAGACTACAAGGTTCTTCTCCAATATTTCCAGGATCACACAGAAGAATTAAAACCTTTGGAACTGTACAGCATATACAACTGTCCAGAGTATCCCTATATGATTACCCGGATCAGTAACAGCGAGTACATTCTGGATGTGCATAACGAAAAACCCTACGGACTGGGTTTATTTATCGACATTTATCCCTTGGACGGTATGGGCAACTCTGTAGCAGAGTACACAGCATTAAAGAATCAAGCAACCCGGTATTCCTCTCTGTGTTTCTTATCCACTCGACTTCATTGTGAAAAAGGAAACACGAAAAAGAAATGGAAAATGCTTATTAAGTATCCAGCCTTTTTATTTGCCCGCCTTTGTGGAAAGAATGTATTTATCAAAAAGCTGGAAGCTATGGCTGCAAAATGCAATTATGACACTAGTGACTATGTAGGGTGCTTGGTTTGGGGTTCCGATGGCGTCAACGGTGTATTCCCCAAAGAATGGTTTGCAGGCACTGCAGACGTACAATTTGAAGGCAGAACCTTTAAGGCACCGATAAATTACGACGCTGTTCTGTCCAGACTTTACGGCAATTATATGCAGCTACCTCCTGAAAAGGACCAAATTGCCCATCATTTCTATAAAGCATATAAGAAGGACAATTAATCATATAATTAATCTTATATTGCACAAGATAGCACACGGAGAATAGTAGATGAAAAGTTTTTTAGGAATTTTCAAAAAAGTGGGCGGTTGGAATATGCTGGGACAATATTTGCGCGCCCATGTGTTTCTGTTTGCCTTAGTGCAAACAGCACTCAACGGCTTTTCAAAAAAAGCGTTAGAAATTGTTAGACTTTCTGTAAACAATAAGATACTGGGTAAGCTACGTAAGAAATACTGTAAGGTTATTGCGCAATTCAAAGCCGAATATAAGCCTCAACCTCGGCAACAATCTAAAAAGGTTTGGGTCTGCTGGTTGCAAGGTATGGAAAATGCTCCCGCACTGGTGCAAAAATGCTATGAATCCCTATTGGAGCATCTTAAGGATCGGGAAATCATACTCCTGACCGAAGATAACTATCGGAATTACGTAAGCTTTCCCAGCCATATACAGGAGAAAATTGATAGTAATATTATCACCCGCACTCATTTTTCTGATTTGCTACGACTGGAGTTGCTGCTAAACCACGGTGGCACTTGGATTGATGCCACAGTACTTTGCTCCGGCAGTAATATCCCCAGTTATATGCTGGATTCCCAGCTGTTTACATTTCAATCCCTTAAACCCGGTCTGGATGGTCATCCAACCTGTCTTTCCAGTTGGTTTATGACCGGTTGCACCAATCATCCCATTTTGTTACTGACCCGGCAGCTTCTGTACGCCTACTGGGCAAGAAACAACAAAATGGTAGATTATTTTCTTCTGCACGATTTCTTCCAGCTGGCTATAGAGGTATATCCGGAGGAATGGAGTCAGGTCGTTCCCTTCTGCAACTCTGTGCCCCATATTCTGCTTTTAAGATTGTTTGAACCGTATTCTGATGAAATATGGCAAGCAACCCGCACCCAAACCCCATTCCATAAACTCAGCTATAAATTCTCTCAGTCTGAATTTGAAAAAGAAAACACCTATTATACCACTCTTTTTCAGTAAGATAACGCAAGAAATATATCTATGCAGGAAATAGGAAACTGCGCAATCTGCAGCAAGGATCTACTCTTTATAATTCTCTATCAGTGGCGAGTAATGTTGATTACGCCACCGTCTAAACCTCTTTGTTGGCGTTAGTTTTCATTCTGCAAATCGATGGCAGACCCCTCCGCAAATATCTAATCTGTAAAAAATGCGGACGCATTGTGAAGTTCTTTCCTGATAATAACTGTACCCTGCCGCTACTCCAATGCGGCAAGAGTAATTACAGTCGCATAATCTAGCAACTGCAAATTATCAACAATCAAAGCCACCTTTCGAGCTGCAACTTAATTGCCGGCTAACAAGCTATAAAAGGAGCGTGAGCCAATTGGGACAATTGCATACAAAGAATTTCCTTCCTCAATGTGCTTTTACACTCCTTTTGTTTTTAATGTGCCTAGAGGATTTGACTAACATTTCCCTGCTCCAATCCTTTTTTAAGCACATTGATGAAGTTTTGGTATTGATATGCTATGTCTATCTTACACTGCATATTCACTATGTGTTCCGCAAAAAATGGCGGCTTCTGTACTTATGGTTGGGTTTTATGGCTATCGGTGCTGCATCCAGTCTGATTTATCGTTACCAAAGCACAATACCTACACTAATCGATGCTATCGTAGTTATCAGCAAATTCATGGTGGGGTATCTAACCGCCTATGTGTACTGCAGCATACACCGAGATACTCTAAGTCAACGATTGATGGGTGCTGCCCGATTAATTACTGTGCTTTTATTTGTGATTGCTGTACACGATATGGTAATGACTCCGTTCTTTCCTCGGGGTGAATATCGGTATTTCACACAAAGCCTTGTTCTTATGTTTCCTCATTCTACCTATCTCTCCGCCGCAATGGTTACATTGCTGGTGCTTTTAGGTTATACCAATAAGGACAATCGCAACATTCCCTTTATGGTAATGGCTAGCTTTATCGGCATTATGACCCTTCGTGGAAAAGCAATTGCATTCTTCGCAGTCTATTGGATGATGTATTTGTGTTTGATCACCTTCCGCGTTCGAAATTTGACTGCGCTGATTATTATCGGTGGTATTACCTGTGTAATAATCGGTTATGAGCAAATTTCCGATTATTTTCTCACCACCACCCGCTTTTCCCCTCGGCAAATACTGCTCAAGGACAGCATCCCCCTTGCTATAAAGCATTTCCCTTTAGGCACAGGCTTTGGCACCTTTGGTTCTACCATTGCCGCGCAAAATTATTCCCCACTTTATGAACAACTGGGGTATGTCACTCTCGATGGCATGGGTCCTGGTAACACTGCCTATTTAACTGACAGTTTCTGGCCCGAAATCTTTGCCCAATTCGGTCTGGTTGGTACTTTTTTATTTATCGGAATATTAATATTGTTTGTAACTTACAGTATAAAGTCCCTAAAGAAAAATCTTTTAGCTGGTTTTTCTATGCTTATGATTCTTATCAACATGCTCATCAACTCCACCGCCGAATCCAGTTTTTTTAATCCTGCCAGCTTTCTGCTATTTGCTATTTTCGGTATATTTGAGGTGGAATCGCCTAAAAAAATCACTTAAAGGAGTCATATCATATGGATAATCCTTTGGTATCTGTGGTATTGCCAATTTATAATGTGGAAACTTATCTGCACAGAAGTGTGGCTAGCGTTATCTGCCAAACCTATTCTAATCTGGAAATCCTACTGATCGATGACGGATCCCCAGATAATTGCCCCCAAATGTGTGATGAATTAGCTGCCACTGACAGTCGTATTCATGTAATTCATAAAAAAAATGCCGGCTTAGGCATGGCTAGAAATACAGGCATCGAACATGCTACCGGAACCTATATTTGTTTTTTGGACAGCGATGATTATATTGCTCCGGACGCTATAGAAAAATGTATTAAATGCTTAACTACAACGAATGCCGATGTGGTGCAGTACGGCTATTACAATGTTAATCGTGCTGGCCAAATCGTACGAACGCATATTCCTAATCCAAAAAAAATTCTTTACGAAGGTCAGGAAGTGCTGACAGATTTCTTGCCTGATTTAATGTATGACGACCCCACGTTGGATGCACAAAATCATTTATGGATGAGTATGTGCGGAGCTATGTTCCGTCTGGATATTATGCTAAAAAACAACTGGCGGCTGGTTTCCGAGCGTGAAATTATAGCCGAGGATGTATTTTCTCTAACTCGGTTTTATTCCTATGTCCATAAGGTAGCCATTTTACCCGAAGCGTTCTACTACTATTGTGAGAACAATGCTTCGCTGACCCACAGCTATCGTCCGGACCGTTTCAACGGCATCAAGCATTTTTATGCAGAAAGTCGGAAACAGATGGAGTCGCTTGGTTACAACAAAAAGATGCAGCAGCGCTTAGCTATGGTAACGCTTTCCTATACTATTGCCGCTCTAAAACAAGAGGCTGCTGCACCTCGCTCCCTGAAGGAAAATTTAGCTGGCGTCAAAGCCATAGTCCATGACCCGGTTACGCAGTGCCTTTTGAAAATCGGTCTGAATCCCTTGGACAGCAAGGGTCGCAGACTTCTTTTATCTTTAGCCAAAACCAAGATGCACCTTTTTTGCTATGTTCTACTCCGCGCAAAAGGTTAATGAATCCTAAGGAGAATTTATTATGCAACCCTTTGATTGTTTGGATCACATACTGATTAGTGTAATCGTTCCAATTTATAAGGTGGAGGCGTTTCTGCCTCAGTGTATTGACAGCTTGCTAGCGCAGACCCATCCCAATCTGGAAATCATTCTGGTGGATGATGGCTCTGAGGACAACTGTCCTGCTATTTGTGATCAGTATGCTGAAAAGCACCCTCACATCCGGGTCATACACAAAGAAAACGGTGGTTTATCCTCCGCCCGGAATGCAGGCATTGATGCGGCTAAGGGCAGCTATATTGGTTTTGTGGACAGTGACGATTTTGTGGCGCCAACTATGTTCAGGGATTTGCTGGAAACAGCGGTAACCTGCAACAGTCAGATTACAACCTGCGGCAGATACTTGACTGACGAAGCCGGCTCTGTCACTGGCACTGCATACACCCTCCCCGCCCCCCGTTGCTATACTATTCAGGATGCCGCCAAACAGATTTTAACCTCCGGTGAAGTGGATGTGGCAGCATGGGACAAGCTGTTTCATGTGGACCTTTTTAAGGAAATCCGTTTCCCTGTTGGTAGGATCAACGAGGATGCCGCCATTATTTTCCAGCTACTGATTGGCGCGGAGCGTTTGGCGCATATTGGCAGTCCCATGTACTACTACCGCTGTCGCAGCGGCAGTATCACTAAATCCGGATATAAACCCAACAAAATTCAAGCTCTGGAGCATGCCGAGCAGATTCAAACATTGCTTTGCCAGTCCTATCCGGCCCTTAAGCCCTATTGCCAACAATATCTTGTCTACACCTGCTGTCATCAACTCAGCCTGATGCTAAAGAACCCACAAGCCCGGAAACAGTATCCCGACCACTACAAGCGCTACATAAAGCCCTTGCGGGCGCACCCGGCAGATCTTTTCTTCAACCGGAACATCAGCACAAGCTGGAAGCTACGGGGTGCAGCCATTATGTTGGGTGTTTACAGCGCACTGTATAAGTTGCTGAAATAAGGAGATATTATGAAATATCTGATTGTTGACGATGAGCACGAGTTGTATTATGCCATGATGGGCGAATTATTCACACAAACACAGTATGATGTGACCCAAATTCCCAGAATGGTTATGCCCGAATTTTTACGAAAACTCTATAATGTTCATTATGATCAACGGATCAACCGTAGAATCAAGCTGCCCTTTAAGTCCATCTGGACACCCTTCTACCGACTCCACAAATATCCCTTTGACCCGAAGCAGACCTACTGTGTTATCTTTATGAATGGCTCTTTGCGGAAGCATTTTGAGAAATCCTATCTGCTTCGCCTAAAGAAAAAGCATCCCAATGTAAAACTGGCAGTATTGATATTTGATCATTCCTCTTATTCCGGTGCAAAGAGAGCTATCCAGCTACTGCCCGTTTTTGACTACAAGTTCTCCTTTGACCAGGAAGACTGCAAAACATTCGGCATGGAGCATTTTTACAGCTGTTTTTCTAAACCCGACCATATTACAGTAACCCCCAAAAAACAAAGCAATGCCTTTTTCATTGGTGGCGCTCCCGGAAGATTGGAGCTACTCCAGCGTGTATTTGCCAAGATCTCCACCGCTGTGGATAATTGCAAATTTTACATAGTCGGTGTGCAAAAACAGGATTGCAAACCTATACCCAATGTAATCTATAACCAAACCATGTCCTTTCACGAGGAAATGCAAATGCAGTACAATACCCAGTGCATCCTCGAGATTCTGCGCCAATCCCAAAAGGGCGTTACCCTGCGAACCTGTGAGGCAGTGGCTTTTAACAAAAAGCTGCTGACAAACAACCAGGAACTGGCAAAGATGCCCTTCTACGATCCCCGGTATATGAAGATATTCACCGATCCCGAGGATATTGATTTAGATTTTATCACATCCAATCAGCCGGTAAAATATGAAGATGATCAATGCTTTTCACCGCTTCGGATTATTGAACGGCTGGAACAATTAAGTGAGAATTAATAAATATGAGTAACTTTTGGGTTTTTGTCAGAAATGATATCGTTGAAGCGAACTTGCTGGAAAACACTATGTTCGGTGATGCACTCCAATCGGATTTAGACATTGCGGAAGTGAAGGAAAATTCTCAGGATTCCATCGCCCAATTTCTTGCCAGACGCAAGTTCCAACAGCTGACCGGCGGTATATTTAATTTTGCTTTAGCGCCCCGCTATCAGCTGACACAAATATTGGCAGAGAAAGCGCCGCAGTATGATCGGATCTATGTTCTGTTTTTAAACACCGCTTTCACTACAGTGCGCTTTCCTGCGGAGATTTTAGAATCCTACCGAAAAAAGTGGTCCAATATCCGCTATATCTTGTACTACATTGATCCTATAGACCGCAGCGTCTGCCTGTATGCAAAATACCTGCAGGATCAGCATTTGTTTGATGCTATCTATACCTTTGACCCCGAGGACGCAAAAAAATACGGTCTGATTCATTGGACTACGCCCTATTCCCGGGTTATGGACCCGCCCTCCACCACCGACTGTGATTTATACTTTATTGGCATTGAAACGGAGCGACTAGCGCAGATATGCGCGGTTTTGCATAAGGGTACAGAAAACGCCGTATCTGTGAAGATGGATGTGATTCAATTTGAGGAAAGACCGGAACTGGCAGCCTTCCAAAACTGTGTATGTACCCATAGTGTGGGCGATGTGATGCCTTATATGGACGCCCTTCGTCACACTTTGAACGCCCGGTGTATTTTAGAGCTGGTCAGACCCAACCAATCGGGATTTACCTTGCGTGCCTATGAGGCTGTAGTATACAACCGCAAACTCTTAACTAACAATAAAAATATTCTGAATTTCAAATACTATAACCCGGCCAATATGCAGTATTTCGAAAAGGTTGAGGATATTGATTGGGAATGGGTAAAACAGCCCATTACCGTAGATTACGGTTATCAGGGAGACTTCTCCCCCGTTCTTCTGCTGAAAGATATTGTTAAAAGATTATCCTAATTTCCCGCCTGCAAAGGAGAAACTATTATGACTTCCAACTCTCTGGTATCCATTGTACTGCCTGTATATAATCAGGAAAAATACCTGGATGCCGCCTATCACTGTCTCAAAAAGCAAAGCTATTCCAATCTGGAAATGATTTTTGTTAATGATGGTTCCACAGATGCTAGTGACGCCATGCTGCAGAAATATGCGCAACAGGATAATCGGGTAAAAATCATCGAGAAACCAAACGGTGGATTGGTGGATGCTACTCTTGCGGGAATCGCCGCTGCCACCGGAGAGTATCTTTGCTTTCTGGATCCGGACGATCAATTTGGTCCTGATTACATTGCGTTTTTCCTGAATTTGATGACAGATAACTGCGATTTTGTTGCTGCTGGTATTTATACAGAAAACAACGGTGTGCTTTCCCCCGTTTATCTACGTGAAGACCGGATATACTCATACGAAGATCTGCGTCAACTTGCCAATGTTTTTTTCTATGATCCTGCAGCACCAGATGCCCCCAGTCGTTTATACAATTCAAGGTGTAATAAATTCTACCGAACAGAACTTGTGCAAGAAATTGCAAAAGAATTTAGTGCGTTTAAGCACATTTCCTTAGGAGAGGATACTATTTTCACCTATCTTCTTCTGCAGAAAAGTCGTGGAGGTCGCGCTGTCAAAAACTGCAACAGCTATTATTACAACATCAGCAATATGAGCTCTATGACAAAGCGTGAGTCTATAGATCGTCACTTTGAAAAAGCAAAAAATGCATTTACCGCATTGAAGTTGCTAACAGAACGCTATGGTACAGATATTTCCCAGGCATATGCTCTGTATGATAATCAAATCAATGTTCTGTTTGCCCGGCTGCCTAAAGATAACTCCGGTCAATTTGATGCAGTACATCTGCGCGCTGAGCAGGACCCCATCTACCGGAAGGCGGTAGCTCTGCGCGGTGAAAGTCTGGTTAAACTGACAATAAAATCTATGCTACGTCGCATTAAACCCTTAACCACCTTTGTGCGTAAACTAAAGCAGCTAATTAAATCTTCCTCTTCACCGAATTCATCTACAAATACACAAAATGTTGAAAATAACGCATATAAAGGAGACACCCATGAATAAATTACTGACCATTTCCATTGCTGCCTATAATGTACAGGAATATTTAGAAAACTGCTTAAACTCACTCTTGATTCCCAGTATGGATAAGCTGGAGGTACTGATTGAAAATGACGGCAGTAAGGACAATACTGCTGCCATTGCAAAAACCTATGAAGAAAAGTACCCCGGTGTGTTTCGTCTTATAAACAAGGAAAATGGTGGCTACGGCTCTACAATCAACAACAGCATCCGTTTAGCTACCGGTAAATACTTCAAACAGCTGGACGGTGATGATTGGTATGAAACCGAACATCTGGAGTCCCTTATAAGCCAACTGGAGAACGTAGATGCTGATTGCATTTTTACCCCCTTTATGGAGGTCTATGAAGAGGATAACTCTCAAATCCTGCGTGGCAAAACAGAGTTAAATCCGGGCCAATATCCGCTTGTTGATGTGATCAGTCGAGACTGGTTTATGCAAATGCACGGTCTTGCCTTCCGTACAGATCTGTTACGGGAAAATAATGTGCAGATTCTGGAGCATTGCTTCTATACAGATCAGGAATATGTGATCTATCCCCTGTTGCACGCAAAAACCGTTTATGTATTTGACCAGTATATATACTGCTATCGCTTGGGTCGTGACGGACAGAGTGTCAGCCTGGAGGGTTGGCAGAAGCACTGTGCAGAGCACGACCGGGTCATTCGCCAGCTGTTGACCAAGTATGATCTGCTATGCCAATGCAGTGAACCTGTAGCGTATCAGCTCACACAGCGGTTGTTGGGTCTTATCCATTGGCAATACAAGCTGTATATGGTCTTGGGAAACAAGAAATATCAGCTGAAAGACTTTGACCAGCATCTAGAACATAACTGTCCTGATTTGTTTACTATGCGGCAGCAAGTAGAAGGAAATCGAATGAAATTGATGCGTTTGTCCGGTTTTAGCCTTTATTCTCTTCTGAGAAAAAAAGAATTGGACTAAGGAGTGCTCCATGAAAAAGCCAAGTGTTCAGCTTAACGTTTTGCTAAGCACTTTATACCAAATCCTCACCATGATAACTCCGCTGATTACAGCGCCTTATACCGCCCGTGTGTTAGGTGCGGAGTGTGTGGGTATTAACAGCTATACCAGTTCTATTCAAACCTATTTTCTTCTGCTGGCCGCCTTCGGAACTCATGTGTATGGCAGCCGGGAAATTGCCCGTAACCGGGACAATGCCTACCGGCGCAGTCAGCTCTTTTGGGAAATCGAGCTGGTAACTATGTGTACCACTATGCTCTGTCTTTTGGGATGGATAATCGTGATACTGGCTGGCGGAGAAAATCGAACCTATTATATTATCAAAACCTTCCATCTAATTGCCGTTATATTTGAAGTCTCCTGGTTTTTCGGTGGAGTCGAGCGTTTCGATTATACGGTGCTCATCAGTACTGTGGTTAAAATCCTGAGCGTTATTTGTATTTTTCTCTTTGTGAAAACGCCGTCCCATTTAAGCCGTTTTATGCTAATCTTTGCACTGAGCACCTTCCTAAGCAATCTATCCTTATGGGTTTTTCTCCCTAAATATATTCAAAAGCCCGATTGGAAGAATCTAAAAGTTTGGCATCATTTCCCCAAAACGCTAACCTATTTTATTCCTACCATCGCGACTTCTGTGTACACTGTACTGGACAAAACCCTGATCGGTGTTATTACAAAAAACAATGCTGAAAACGGTTTCTACGAGCAGGCTACTAAGATTATCAACATGGCAAAATCTGTTGCTTTTGTAGCCATCAACAATGTGCTCACCTCCCGTATGTCCTATCTCTATGCGCAAAATGACTATAAGCAAATCCGCAGCCGCACCGACGAATCTATGGGCTATATCAGCTTTATGTGTGTAGGTATTACCTTTGGTCTGATTGGTGTCGCTCCTGATTTTGTAACAGCATTCTTTGGTGAAGGATATACCGCAGTCATCAGCCTGTTACGTATTTTTAGTCCTATTATCATTATTATTGGCATTAGTAACTGTATTGCCTCGCACTATTATACACCTGCTGGCTATTTCAAGCAGATATCTGCATTTTTAATTACTGGCGCTGTGGTAAATCTGGTTTTAAACTGCATTATGATTCCTACATTGGGTAGCCTTGGTGCAGCTATCGCCTCTGTAATTGCAGAAGCTATAATTACAGTTTTACATATTGGTTATAGTCAAAAGCACTTCACTGTCCTTTATATCTGGAAGCACTTCTGGAAAAAGCTGGTTGCTGCTTTATTTATGACAGCAGCCATTATTCCTATGGTCGGCATCTTTGCTAACTCTATACTAACGGTCTGCTGTCAGGTTGTAGTAGGCATCAGTGTATATTGTGTCGTTCTGCTTTTACTTAATGATAGCTTTTTTGCTCCCCTCCTGCAAAAATTCTGGACCGCTGCAAAAGCAAAGATCCTTAGATAATTTTACAAAAAACGAGGTGCAATATGAAATACGATTATTTAGTGGTTGGTGCTGGTTTGTACGGTGCAGTATTTGCCCGGCAAGCAACAGACGCCGGCAAAAAAGTTTTGGTTATAGAGAAACGGGATCACATTGCCGGCAATGTGTACACCAAGGAAATAGAAGGCATTAATGTTCATGTATATGGTGCTCATATCTTTCACACAAATAACAAAACAGTTTGGGAGTATGTAAACCGTTATATTGAGTTTAACCGTTTCACAAATTCACCTGTTGCCAATTACAAAGGTGAACTATATAGCTTGCCTTTTAATATGTATACCTTCAATAAAATGTGGGGTGTAGTAACACCAGAAGAAGCTGCTGCTAAAATTGAGGAGCAAAAAGCCGCAGCGGGTATATCAGAGCCGAAAAATCTGGAAGAACAAGCAATTTCTTTGGTAGGAACTGACATTTATGAAAAGCTGGTAAAAGGCTACACTGAAAAACAATGGGGGCGCGACTGTAAAGAGCTCCCCGCCTTTATCATTAAGCGGCTGCCTGTTCGTCTTACTTTCGACAACAATTACTTCAACGCACTATACCAAGGAATTCCTATGGGTGGCTATACTAAGCTTGTTGAGAAAATGTTGGAAGGAATCGAAGTGCGTCTGGGCGTGGACTATCTGGAAAACAAAGCTGAGTTTGATGCGCTGGCGACAAAAGTTGTCTATACCGGACCTATTGATGCATACTTTGGTTTCCAGCTTGGCACTTTGGAATACCGTTCTGTACGTTTTGA
Source organism: Faecousia sp. (assembly GCA_045656945.1). Taxonomy (GTDB): domain Bacteria; phylum Bacillota; class Clostridia; order Oscillospirales; family Oscillospiraceae; genus Faecousia. The sequence continues at coordinate 9,606 of JAZOSD010000075.1, read as the reverse complement.
AACCGAGGTCCTGGACAAACCTAACTTCCAAGGTAATGCAGCTGTGAATTACACTGACCGTGAAACTCCTTGGACTCGAATTATTGAACACAAATGGTTTGAGTTTGGAACGCAGCCTAAAACTGTGATTAGCCGGGAATACAGCTCTGAATGGAAACCCGGTGATGAACCCTACTATCCGGTCAACGATGAGAAAAACACTGCACTCTATGAGCAATACTGTAACCTGGCACAAAAAGAACCTAATGTAATTTTTGGTGGTCGTTTAGGTGAATATAAGTACTATGATATGGATGCAGTAATTGCTGCAGCACTGGATATGAGTCAAGCTGAACTTAACTGATTTTTATAGCATATACCTATAATAAAAGTATAACCCCTCCTGCCGGAGGGGTTTTCTTATTTACATTGGTCATCGATTGCTACATAGGGCATTTCATGGGTTTGCTGGCGCTCCATAAGGGACCGGACGGTTTCTGCCGGGGTCACGCCCTTGTTTACCAGCGCATTTACCGCCTCAACAATAGGCATTTCCACCTGATACTTTTCTTTCAGGCGCATAGCTGCCGGCAGTGCATTTAAGCCTTCCACAACCATTCCCACCTGCTTTACTGCCTCTTGGGGACTGACTCCCTGACCTAACAGCATACCGCAGCGGTTATTCCGGCTATGCTGGCTTGTGGCAGTCACGATCAGGTCACCAATACCCGCCAGACCGCCAAAGGTCTGCTCTCTGCAGCCCATTGCCACACCCAGTCTGGAAATTTCAGCCATACCCCGGGTGATCAGGGCCGCTTTTGTATTATCGCCATAGCCCATTCCCGTTGCCACACCGGATGCCAGTGCAATCACATTTTTCAGTGCGCCACACAATTCAACGCCCAGCACATCATCATTGGTATAAACCCGCATACAGGTGTTTGAGAATATCTGCTGCACCTTCTGTGCTGCCTCCAGCTCCTCACAGGCGGACACAATGGTAGTGGGCAAGTCCTTTGCCACTTCTTCCGCGTGGGTCGGTCCTGAAAGCGCCACCAACTTCACAGTAGCGTTCTTAACTTCATCTGCAATGATTTGTGTCATTGTAAACAGCGTATCCGCTTCTATGCCCTTTGCCACATCCACAATGATCTGACCATCCTGCATATAAGGTGCTGCTTTTTTTGCAGTGGCACGGACAAATACAGAAGGGACTGCAAAAAGCAGAACATCCTTTTCCTTGCAAACTTCCTGCATATCCTTTGTAAAAAGGATATGCTCCGGAATCTCCATTCCCGGAAGATTCGGATGACGGCGGTTTGTGGAAAATTCCTCTACTTCTTTTTCAAGGGCAGACCAAACAGTCACATCGTGTCCACTGTTACTGAGCATTCTTGCCAGTGCCATACCCCAGGTACCGGCACCAAGAACACCGATTGTTTTTTTCATAGTATCCCATCCTTAGTATTCTGCATTATCACATTATCCTTTATTTCACAATGTATGCTGCAGTGATCTGGCCATAATAGGCAGTATGATAATCACCCTCATTGGGTGTTCCTTTTGCATAAAAGCGGGTATCGGATTCCGGATCAATTGCCTTCGGATCCTGATCCTGCCGATAGATGACCTTACACTCCAAAGTCAGAGGCAGCTGCCGGATTGCCGGCACGCTGACGGTCAAGGGGTCTTCCAATGTCAGGTTCAGCTGACTGATCTTATCCATATCTCTGCCGGATTTGGAACCGCAAACACCCAGAATTGTTTTATCGTATTCTCCAAGGGGAATATTCACCGTAAACTCCGGATTTTTATCCAACAATTTTTTAGTATACCGACTTTCCCGCACATAAGCAATAAAAATAGGCTTGCCCCATTCAATTCCCAGTGTGCCCCAGCCTATGGTCATTGTATTGACCTGGTCTTCGGCCTTTACTGTCAGCAACACACCCTTTGGCAATGCTTCCAAAATCTGCGGAGCATAATCCCACACTTTGATTTCCTGTTTCATAAAGCATCCCTCCTGCACATATGATAGCTGTTTTTTTGCTCTTTTGCAAGAGAATTTTGCAATAAAAAACCGTCCGGGATATTCCGGACGGTTTTTATTATTCATCCTCCATAGAAACAAATGCCACTGTTTCCAGCTTTTCCACAGCCTCCGGACGGTGGGTAACCAGAATAGCCTGTTTGCCCAGTTTTTGAAGATTTAGCAAAACTGCATCTTCTGTCTTTGCATCCAATGCAGAGGTGCATTCATCCAACAGAAAGATGGGACGCTCCATTAGCACCGCTCTGGCAATAGCCAGTCTTTGCAGCTGACCCTTGGAAAGGCCTGCATTATTTTCCCGCACCTGGGTTTCCAGCTGATAAGTTTGATCCCAAATATAATCTGCCTGCGCCACAGAAATGGCATTTCTGATCGTTGCTTCGTCAGCTTTAGGCGCAACCAACTGCAAATTCTCCAGCACTGTACCGGAAAACAGGGCATAATCCTGCGGTACATAGGCAAAAAAATGCCGCGTGCTTTTTCCACAGGGAATCTCCCCCTTGTCCGTTTTCAGGAATATTCTTCCCTCCTGGGGCTTATACAGACCCAGCATCAGCTTAAACAACGTGGTTTTTCCTTTTCCGGAAATACCGGTCAGACAGGACCAGTTTTCCAAAGGGAAGCTGATGCTGAAATCCTTGACCACCGGTGCTTCATCAGTGGGATACCGGAAGGTAACATTCTCAAAAACAACAGACTGGATCCGGATATCATTGGGGACAGGTTCTTCTTCCAGCTCCTCCACCTGCAGCATTTCTGACAAGCGGGAAGCTGCTACCTCTATACCGGACAGCTTGGAGAACTGACCGGACAAGCCGATCGCAGGACCACGGAACTGCCCCACAAGGGATTGCATAGCCGTCAGAGAGCCATAGCTTAATGCGCCCGCTGCTACCTGAATTGCGCCCCAAAGCAGCAAGATACCCATGCCGATCTGAGAAACAGAATAGATCAGCATACTTGATGTTGTGGTCCAGCGTCTGCGCCGTGCCTTTGCCTTCAGGTCCTCTTTCAGCTTTGCACGAAAACGCTGCAGGACACTTTGTTCCGCCTGAATGCTCTTGATCAGCTCCAACTGCTGCAGATTCTCCTGCATCGTTGCCATAACCTGATCTTCTGTCTTCCGAACCGCCCGGTATCTGCGTTTTGAGATCGGACGGATCAGAATTGCCATCAGGGCAAGTCCACCGCCTGCGATCAAAAGGATCGGGCACAAGGGCGGATAGATCGTCATGACCGCCACAAACGCGCCTACCAGACGAACCACCTGTCCTGCCAGCGTAGGCAAAGAGTTGACAATCCCCTCGCTGACAATACGCACATCCTCAATGCCCCGGCTCAATAATTCGCCGCTGTGATAGGACTGCAGCCGTACATCTTCGCTATGGGCTGCGGAAGTAAGCAGTGCTTGACGCATACGGGCCATACACCGGTCCATGGTGCTTCCGGAAAACCAAATCTGCAGCAAATGGATCACGATAAACATAGCGATCACTCCTGCCAGCATAGTTCCCCAGAAAGCAAGCCTTCCGTCTTTTCCAACTGCAGAATCAATTACATATTTTGTAACAAGGGAGAATCCTACCTGAAGGCACGACTGCACTACCGCCAACAAAACAAGCAATATCTCCCGACCGATAAATGGGCGCAAAAGCTTTGTAAATGCTCCCCATTTTTTATTCATACTATAAGGTCCTCCGTTTATCAGAATCAAAAAGCGAAAGCGTGCTGCGTAACTGTAGCACGCTTATATTTTACCGTTTAAACAAATAGCTCACCAACAGTTTTGTACGGTATCTCAGGCAATTTTTACAGCGTTTTATAAACCTGCGCAGCTCTCTGCTGTGATACCAGAACCGGCAATAGAGCTTATAGCCGATTTCGTTGACGCTATGATACTTTTCACCCCGATAAAATGCAGTAACCAGACCGATCATCTGATCATGCTCCAACCCAGGCTCTTTCTCAAACTGATTATCGCCCAGGCATGTATAGGTATCTGCCACATCAACGATCCGGTGCAGTACATATTTCCCGTTTCTCCGCTGATACAGGGGCAGATCGTATTTTTTCAATTTCTCAGGCAGGGGTGAAAGTACTACACTGTCAATTCCCTGCCGCAGCATAGGCAGCATGCTGACACCTCTGGGCATAAAACGCACCGTTCGACCCATTTCCAAACGTTCCCGGAACAAGGGCATCAGCTGTTCCAATCTGACATCCTTTTCAATGATGGGTTTTTCCATTATTTCCCAACTTTCCTACTATTTTACCAATGATAAATTATCCTTTTTTCTTAGGTGGCTTACTTAAATCGATTTGACCATCCTTGCCAATTTCATACACGAGTTTATTATCGTCGTATTCCTTTTTGGCCGCAGTACGCCATCTTTTGAATTCATTGTGGTTCTTAAACAATTTATAGAAATCGATCTGCTCGTCCTCGGACATATCCAAATACTCCTTGTAAGTCAAGGTATAGGGGTATACATCCGGAAGGGGAGGCTCTGTAGGCTTTGCTGTATTGCTGTTGCTACCGGAATTGCTGTTGCTACCAGAATTGCCGTTGCTGCTGGAATTGCTGTTGCCGCTATTATCGCCAGAATCTGACTCATCTTCTTCGTCAGCATCAGATTCTGCTTCTTTATCTCCATTGGAACCGGAATTGTTTCCGGTATTTCCCTCAGCTTCATTGTTCTGTGCAGTTTCATCTGTAGCCGTTTCTGTTGTGCCGGTTGTATCCTGGGGAGCGGTCGTTTCCACACCGGTGGTACTTTCCTCCGGCAAAGTAGTATTTTCCTCTTTTGTATCTTCATTGCTCTGTGTGCTTATTGCTGCCTGACCTTTGGTTGCATCTGTGCCGTTTGCAGACCGATTTCCGTTCAAACAAACAGCCAAAACAACAAGACCGATCAAAACAACTGTAGCGACCGCAATTAAAATTATGTACAGCTTTCTCTTATCCATAACAACTTCCTCCTGTGTCCATTTGTCTATAAAAATCCACATTTATTTTACACGAAATCAATCCTAAAAGCAATACTTTTTTCCTTTTTCCTTCCAGCAAATCCCCACGCTTGTATTGATTGTTCAAATGAATTATGATATACTGAAAATAAATAACCTAAAGGAGCGTAAAAATGGACGTATTGCAAAAAGGTACATTGATGCTGATCCACGCAGCACTTACCGGGAATCCTTGTGTACTACCAGAAGGATTTCAGCTTGCAGATGCAATGAAAATGATCCGCCGTCACAAAATCATCGGTCTGGCTTATGAGGGTGCTGCCATATGTGGTATTGACAAACAAAGCAGTACTATGCAGGAATTGTTTCAGGGTTATTATGCAAGCATTATCCATAATGAGCGACAAATGAATTTGCTCAAAAAAATGGAAACAGCTTTTCAGGAAAACGACATTGCTTATTTACCTTTGAAAGGCACAGTTCTCAAAGCGCTGTATCCCCAACCGGCTACCCGAATTATGGGAGATGCGGATATCCTCATCCGTGAAGAACAGTATGATAAAATCAAACCTGTTATGGAACAGCTTGGTTTTCAGGAAGGGCCGCAATCCGACCACGAGTTGCATTGGTATCATCCCTGGTTGCATGTGGAGCTGCATAGATGGCTTGTGCCTAAAACGAGCGTTGACCTGCACCGTTATTTTGAAACCGGCTGGTCTAAAGCCATTCCTTTCTCCGGTTCCCGGTATACTTATCGGGAGGAGGATCATTTCATTTTCCTGTTTGTTCATTACGCAAAGCACTATCGCGGTGGTGGTATCGGTCTGCGACAGCTGGTAGATCTTTGGGTCTATCAAAGATCTAACCCGAATATGGATTTGGACTATGTTCGGGCAGAGCTTTCTAAGCTCAAGCTGCATACTTTTTTTGGCAATACACAAAAAATGCTGGCAGCCTGGTTCGACGGTGGTATATTGGATGAAAAAGTTTCCCATATGACAGACTTTATATGGAACAGTGGAAGCTGGGGCTCTCAGGAATCACATCAAACTGCAACTGGTCTGCGCCTGGAAAAAACAGCAGGCTCTCGGACAAAAAGTCGCCTGCAATATATTCTCTTAGTCTTATTCCCTCCCGCCAGCATTTTGAAAAAGCGTTATCCGATCCTGGATAAAGTGCCCTTCCTACTGCCGCTGATGTGGCCTGTTCGCTGGGTCAGTGCGCTGCTATTCCGCCATAAAAACATTAACAATTACGCAACCATTCTAAACAATCGTTCTTCAAAAAAATTAGATACCTATCACCAGGCCCTGCAATATGTAGGTTTGGATTTCGACTTTTAATAAAATCCTGCTTTTGTCACAATGGCAAAAGCAGGATTTTTTAACTAAGCTTATTTCTAAATGGTAGAGCATCCTGGAAATCATATCTTGTTTCCAACCATTTGCTGATTTGTCCAATAATCCAGCCATTGGTAGCTGCACAAACCACCGTCCCCCATTTGATTCCTGCAAAAACACCAAATCCAAAAAATGCAAAAGACAGCACAATTGAACCGGCACAACTGATCAAATCGTACACTGTTTTCACTTTGGCTATAGGGAATCTGTATTTTCCCGAGAATTCTTTGACAAACATTTCGTATGCTTCCGGAGGAATATATGTATGAAACAGAAGCGCTATGCTCAAAGAACAAGTCAGCAATCCAACTATAAAATACAAAAACCGCCAGAAAATCCCTTCAAACGGAAACAATGCTACAATTTCCATCATACCATCCAAAAGCAATCCGTAAATAAGGGCGGTTGCAAAAGAAAGCAGATAGCTAACCTTAAATTTTCTCATAATGAAAGCCAGCAAAATCAGCAGCACAGCCTGAAAAATATATTCAGACATACCGAATGTATAAGCCGGCAAAACCTGTGACACCTTCAAATGGATCAAATAGGCAGGTGCAACCACCATAGACAGTCCGAAATCCGCTTTTTCCATCAGCGCTGTGCTGAACGCCAATATCATAATTCCAACAATAAAGGCAATTTCACAATAAAAACCGCGTTTTTCCTTCATAGGATCCTCCATTTCATAGCCAAATAAAGTCATTTACGCGGATTATAACATAAATTCATAATAAATACCACTATCAGTTGCTATTTCCTTCCCAGCGTGATATACTGGCAGAAAAGGAGTGATCTATAATGGAAATCATCAGCACAGAAAAGGCGCCCGGCGCAATCGGTCCTTATTCTCAGGGATATATTGTAAACGGCTTTGTTTACACCTCCGGACAGATCCCGGTAGATCCGGCAACCGGAAATATCCCGGAAGGCATTGCCGCACAGGCAGAACAAAGCTGTGCCAATGTAGGGGCTATTCTGGAAGCCGCCGGCACAGGCTTTAGCAAGGTATTCAAAACCACCTGTTTCCTGGCAGATATGGCAGATTTCGCTGTTTTCAACGAAGTGTACGCTAAGTACTTCATCTCCAAGCCCGCCCGCAGCTGCGTAGCTGTCAAGGCGCTCCCCAAGGGCGTCCTTTGTGAAATCGAAGCCATCGCAGAAAAATAAATCAGCCACCTATAACGGGGTCTGTTGCATTGCAACAGACCCCGTTCAGTCTGTCAAAAAAGTAGTTTTTGACAGACTGACAACCCACCCAAGCCTAAACAGCTTGGGCGGGTTGTATTTTGATTCTATATGCATTTTCTTGACTTTCGTTACATTTGTCAGTAAAATTTACCTAATATCCTTTAGCCCCCTCAAGTACTCCGGAAAGGACCACTTCTATGACCATTCGTGAAACCATCAAAGCGCAGGAAAAATCCATAAAAAACCGAACGCTGTTTTGAACCATCACTAACAGACAGGTTAAAAATTGGAGTCAGGTAATAACCTGACTCCTTTTTATCTTTTATGAATATAAAAGAAACCACGGCAAATGTCGTGGTTTCTTTGGTGCCGGTGTTCCTGTTGCGGTGCCCGGTGTGCGCCTTGCCGACGGTGCGGCTGCGTTGCACACCGCCCGCTGCCACTCGCTCGGGTCGCTTCATCTGCCACCGGCAGCGCTCCCCTCGCTCCCCAGACTCTCACCTCCGGTTCGAGTCCGACCGGTACAAAAATAAATCCCATAGTGAATGTATCATTCACTATGGGATTTATTGGTGCCGGTGGCCGGACTCGAACCGGCACGATGTCGCCATCGGTGGATTTTGAGTCCACTACGTCTACCAATTCCATCACACCGGCAGGTGTGTTGTTTTTTGTTCTTTCGATACTTATACCGAATGCGCTTCGCTTCTACCAATCTCCTGTTGCGGTACCCGACGAATGTCCTTGCCGGTGGTACGGCTGCGTCCATCGTCGACCGCTGCCACTCGCTCTGGTCGCTTCTTCCGCCACAGGCGGCGCTCCCATCGCTCCCCATCGCACCGGCAGGTGCTAAGGTATTATACTACATCTTTTTGAAAATAGCAAGTATAAATTTTACTCTATCTTTATTTTTTAATCCCACGCCGGGATTTAAGCCGGCGTGGGGATTGTTTTATTGGTCTCGATCGCTATGTTGACAGCCTGCGCATTTGCCACTACAAGTACTACCAGCGGGGCAACCAATGCATTTGACACCCTTCTTTTTTGCTTTGTAAACATACATCGCTGCGCCGCCTAAAATCAGCACCAGGATCAAAACAAGAATCAGATTTTCCATATTATTTCCCGCTCACCGCATACTCTGCCTTGATTTTCCGGTCTGCACGGACGCACAAGTAAACTATGATTGCTGCCATCACCAGCACTGCAATCAAACCGCCTGCAAAACCTGCACCCAAGCTACCGGTAGTAATCAGTGTGCCGATCTGGTAGACCGCAAAGCCGATGGTATATCCAACGCACAGCTGCAGCGCAATGCCGCCCCACAGCCATTTTTTCTGCTTGATTTCTGCATTCATTGCGCCCAAAGCCGCAAAGCAAGGGGGTGAGAACAGGTTGAACATCAGGTATGCCAGTGCTGCAACCTTTGTCATACCCACCATTGCAGCAGCGACTTCGTTTCCGGAGCCCAGCATTTCCAGGTCCTCATTCACCGCAAAGCCATAACAAACAGCCAGTGTGCCGACTACATTTTCCTTAGCAATAAAGCCGGTAACCGCTGCTGCAGCCAGCTGCCATGCGGCAATACCCACAACCGGCACCAAAATGGTGGCAATGGGACTGGCGATGGATGCCAGAATTGAGGTATGGGCAGCATCCTCTGCAACCAGAGAAAGACTAAAGTCAAAGGACTGCATAATAAACACCACCGCATTACACAGCAAAATGATCGTGCCAGCCTTGACGATGTACGCCCAGCCGCGGCTGAGCATATCCATACAAGCCCGCTTCAAAGAGGGCGTTTTATACTCAGGCAGTTCGATGATAAAGAATGACTTGCGGTTTTTATGACCTGCAATCTTACCCACCAACAATGCGCAAAGCAGGATCAGCACAATGCCAACAAAGTACATCAGCGTACCCACCCAGGAAGCATCTCCAAAGAACGCACCGGCAAACAGTGCAATTACCGGCAGCTTTGCACCGCAAGGCATAAAGGGTGCCAGCATAGCCGTTGCATTG
>JAZOSD010000074.1:0-19246 GCA_045656945.1 Faecousia sp. | reverse complement strand
GGCATTGTAAACCAACCAGCAAGGACTGCTGAGGGAATTTAGGAATCGAATCGCACGGGGGTTTTTGATGCCCAGTGCAACGGAAGATAATAACTTTGCTGCAACCACAAAAAGGCTAATAGGACCGTCCCAGGATAGGAGAGCCAGAATAACAAAAGAGATTCCAAATATAATCTGGAAGGGTAAATTGTTTTTGTTTTTCTTGTTTCTGTACCAGTAAACACCGCTTGTAAAAATGCTCGCCAGATTGATCACCATTCCGGTATAGCCGCCAAGAAATATATAGTGAACACCACCAAAAAAGGAGTTAAGTATTTTGCACAGTACAATCCGGTCGTAGCTTTTCTGCTGCATACCAATTACAACAGCAATAACACCAACGAAACCGATCAGTTGCCCAATCAATACATTATGGGGCATCTTTCTCGCCTCTCTTTGTCCATTCAAGTGGAATTTATTATACAACAGGGAAACGAGAAAAGCAACATTCGATCAGTGACAATTATGGGTGTTCAATCCGTATTCCTTTATAAATAATAGCATCGTAATTTATAAAATGATTGTAGGGGCGGCCATTGGCCGTCCGTTACCGCAGTACGATGTCCAACAAGCGGACGAGCAATGCTCGCCCCTACGAAATGTCGGTTAGAATCCGTAGGGGCGGTCTGTGACCGCCCGACAAATGTATCGTAAAAGGAGAAAGATATATGAAAGCAACTGGCATTGTCAGAAGAGTGGAGGCTCGTGTTATAATAACACAAAAGTGTGATAAACCCTTATAAACACTGGTTTTTCGGGCGATTTCGAAGAAAAATTTTTGACGAAAAAAGGCACATTATGACCTATACATAGCAAAAGCGAGGTGAAATCCACCTCGCTTTTGCGGTTAATATAATACTTTATCTGTTATATCAATCAAAGTTTCGAAATCTGCTGGCAACTCATCTTGGCTCCCATAGACATCAGATGTATATGCCCTAAAAAGAGTATAATCAGAAGCGAATTCTTGCACTGAATAATAAACGGCACTATCGTTTGGATATCCAAACAAGGTGATGCGTCCCGTATAATTTTCATCAGTATAAACCGCTATAACAAAACCGGGTAATAGCGGTTGGGTTTCAATAATTCTCCGTTGGATTTCATATTGCAACTTTTCGATTGGAATATTATTTTTTCCAGTCTTTTGAGCAAAGTAGAATGTAGCAATCACTGTAGCAATTTCTATTGCACACATAATGGCGAATATTGTCCAATCGATGTTGCTGAATTCGTGCATTTCTCTTTCGCCGGTCAAGAATACGGTGATAAAGATATTGATAAACATTAAAGCAATGCCGGAACAAACATATATAAGCCCATTCTTTTTTGTTGCTTTTAAATTGTTTAACTTTTCGTTTAGCGTTTCCGGTTGTTCTGTCATATCAAAACTCATATTACGGCGAATAACAGAGCAAAGCGGCCAAGAATTCTCGATCCCCATTATGGTATGCGTTTTACCATCTTTTAATTGAATGATCAAAGTATTAACTCGAGCTACAGCAAAAACCACATCTGAAAGTTTGCAATCAATTTTACCAAACCAATGATATTTTGCCTTGATTGAAGTTTTATCAATGTGTATATACGCACCGAAATTTAACAGCCATGACGGAATTACAACCAAAATAATAAGAATGCCTATAATCAAAAAGGTTAGTAATTCACTGGTTGCTTTTGGGTCAACTATATTTAGAAAAATATATAGACCGATAAAAAACAAGCCACAAACAAACAATAGAAAAAGCCAAATGTTAAATTTCTTGCGAAGAAACATACCTTCCACAAAATCACCGCCTTTGCAATTAAAACTCTATCCAATCTTTTTCTTTTAATGTTTTTATAACGTTTTTGGCATCTGGAAGGGTAATAACAAACAGTCTTCCGTCCTTGGTGAAAATGTTTAAGTGAATATCATCAAATTGATAACGGTCAACATCTTGTAATAATATTTCATCCAATGTATATGGTTTTTCATCAAGGCATAAACAAACGATACCTGCTTCGCAAAAATATACATTTCCGTTTTTTACTTTGCCGTTTCCTAAGTTAAAATTACCATTGGTTTTATAAAAAACAGGAGAGGTTATCTCTTTTTCAAATTCTGCATACTTTTTATCCATAATTTTTCCGTAAAAAAGAAGAAATGCAAATAACAGAATATAGAATAGAAATCCTCCCAAACCTGAAATTAAAAGAGCGTCATCCATTTGTAAATATTGCAGTAAGAAATATGTAATCAAGCCAAAAAAGAAACCTGTAATTGCAGATAAAAGTGCTTTAGCTTTCATAAAATCACCTCATTTAGTTCATTATATCATAATCACTCTAAATAGTAAATCTTGCGGTATATTTCTCCCACAATTACAGATAATAACAACACAATTTGTAATTTAAGGAGAAATGCATATATGAAAGCAACAGGTATTGTGAGAAGAATAGATGACCTCGGGCGTATTGTAATTCCCAAAGAGATTAGAAGAACCCTCAAGATTCGTGAGGGCGACCCCTTGCTGACAACATTGACACCAATCGACAGGTTTTGTATGGCGATACATAGTTTAGTGCAAAGAATAACAGCGGAGTGAAATCACTCCGCTGTAAACGCTTATAGAACTCTCTCAGAAATGATGCGACAAATTTCGGAAACGTTTGCACGAGCCACAAATTCAAACCGAACTCTGCCCATTCCAGAAAACCACAAATCCAATTCGCTGTCGAGGTCAAAGACACCTGCGCTTTCTACAGAATAGGCCTGAATCTTACTATAGGGCAGGGAAGTGAAGTCCTTTTTCTTGCCTGTGAGTCCTTGTACATTGATGGTAATAATTCTTTTGTTTGTGAAAACAACACCGTCGCGAATACCTCTAAAGGTCTGGATAATTTGCTCGCCAGGTGCGAACATCGGCTCAATCATGCCTGCAAAGTCATTGTCGCTTACAGGTTTCAATTTTATAAAGGACGCATTTTTAAAATCAATCATAACATTTCTCTCCCTTTACTGTTTCGCAATATGTAGGTAATTGCTTTACCTTAATTCATAATAACATAGCAAAAACTAAATGTAAAGACATCAGTATAAATCTTCCCCTTTTACAAATAATAGCATCGTAATTTGTAAAATAATTGTAGGGACACCCGTCCTCGGGTGTCCCTACGAGAAAAGGAGATAGAAATATGAAAGCAACTGGCATTGTCAGAAGAGTTGACGATTTAGGCCGTATTGTGATTCCCAAAGAAATCAGAAGAACCCTCAAGATTAGAGAGGGCGATCCGCTGGAAATTTATACCGAAAAGGACGGGGGTGTGATCTTCCGGAAATATTCCCCTATGGGGGATCTGCAGGATTTTGCAGCGCAGATCTGCGATTCCATTGGCTCCAACACCGGGCGGATTGCAGCGGTTTCCGATCGGGACAGCATCATTGCCCTGTCCGGCGCACCCAAGCGGGAACTGATGGACAAGCCTAACTCTCAGGAGCTGGACCAGCTGATGGAGCAACGAAAAAATTATCGCTATGTATCCGGAGATGAGATGATCAAAGCGACAGAAGCCTCCGATAAGTATCACCTTGGTGTGGCGGCACCGATTTTGTGTCAGGGCGATCTGATGGGCTGCGTAATGCTGCTGATGGGTGAGAATGATACGCCCCTTGCGGAGTCCGATCAGAAGCTGGCACAGACGGTGGCAGGCTTCCTGGGAAAGCAAATGGAAAGCTAATAGTAACAAAACGGTACGGTTGTGGCTGTGCCGTTTTTGTTTACATAATGATAGAAAAGAAATAAAAGTAGGGACAAATTCTGCTATCATCCTCCACTGAGAATGATAAAATAAGGGGAATAATTGCGTTATATAGGGAATACCATATAAATGGAAAAAGAAATAGGGGTTGACAATGGAGGTCTTTCGTGCTATAATTCGTAACCGTATTGTAACTTTTGGAAACGAAAATGTAATTTTGAAAGGATTTTTTCTATGACTGGAACCCGATCCTGGGGAATACGGATCTTGAGTCTGGTACTGTGCTTTGCGTGCTTATACAGCATACTGCCCCCTGTGGCAGCTACGGCAGAACAAGCTCCGGAAGAACCGGAAACGATCTATACCAGCTTGATTTACAGTGGATATTCCTCCCGCAGTCGTGTGATTGGAAGAATGGAAGACGGAACGGTCGTTAGCGTTTTAAGTCAGAGCAGAGGTTATTATAAAATCGACTGCTATGACACAACCGGCTACATAGCTGCCACACAGGTCAAGCAAAGAGAAAACGGTGAATATTATATCAGCTGCCAGCCGGAATCTCAGCACACAGCAAAAATGGAAACCCAGAAGGTGAGCGATATACTGCTGCTGCGTGCAGCTATTTTAGAGCTGGCAAAGGCACAGCTGGGTGACCCTTATTGCTATGGCGCAACCGGCCCCAATGCCTTCGACTGCTCCGGCTTCACATCCTATGTATTTGGCAACAACGGCTTTAATCTGCTGCGGACCTGCAGTGGACAGCTGTCCCAAAGCGTGATCGTCTCCCGGGAAGGTTTGCAGGTGGGCGATTTGATTTTCTTTGGATATTCCCTCAGTGGCGTTGACCATGTAGGTATTTATGTAGGTGACGGCCAAATGATCCATGCCGGTGGCAGCGGAATTTGCTATGCGGAGCTGGACGGTATGTGGTGCAGCCAGAATTATCTGTGTGCCCGCCGGATCATTACCGCTGGTGAGCAGATCACCCAGATCACTCCCACAATGGCGGCAGATAATCTGCTGACCCGGGATGCAAGCACAGCCATCCGCAGTGTAAGATAATTATTGAACACAAAAGCTCGTTGCGTTGCAACGAGCTTTTAGCGTGTCAAAGAACCTCCAAATCGTCAAAACATAGAATCATCTAATAGCAACAGACAAAGCCTTCTCCTGGAGGAGAAGGTGGCAAAAATCTATTGATTTTTGACGGATGAGATGGAAACAGCTTGCTATGCAAGCTGTTTTGACTTACTGCCGGGTTCGCCCTCTACCGTATCAACATACGCCGACGAGTGCGAACCCGTTGTCTTTGAAGCTTCTTTGACCTCTGCCAGTCTGTCAAAAACTACTTTTTTGACAGACTGAAAGCTCGTTGCGTTGCAACGAGCTTTTTAGTATGGAATTTATAATTTTTTGCAAAAAGGTTGACAATTTGAAAAACGGGGAGTATAGTGTTGAAGACTGGATTATATGTGTTTATAAATTCAGTTTTTGACGAGTTTGAAGAATTAGACATTCACAGGAGGTAATGGTATGTTTGAAGTAAAAGCAAAGCCTTTGGGCAGCTTTGATGTGGCAGTTTGTGGCGGCGGTATTGCCGGCGTTTGCGCAGCAGTCACTGCCGCAAGACAGGGCGCAAATGTAGTATTGATCGAGGCGTCCGGTATGCTGGGTGGCACGATGACCCTTGCCGGTATGGGCAATCTGATCGATGCCGACAATAAGGGCGGTATCATTCAGGAAATGCGTGATTTCCTAAATGCCCGCGGTATGACCTGGGCGCGTCGTGGTGAGCGTTTTGACAAAGACGGCAACATCATCCCCGGCAACCTGCTCCACGGTGAGGGCATGAAGTATTTCTTCGATAAGCTTTGCCATGAAGCCGGTGTGAAGGTTTTGTTCCATAGTATGGTTTGCGCTGCAAACCACACCGATGGACATATCCACGAGCTGCTGCTTTGCACCCAGTGCGGCAACTTCAGCTTAAATGCCAAGGTATATATTGATGCTTCCGGCAGTGGTGCTGTGGCAGATCTGGTTGGCTGTCAGTGGGAATGCGGCGATCCGGATGAGCATCGTCCCAGCCCGGTCAGTATGGGTGTCAGCGCCATCGGTTTCCCTGCAGATTACAATGGTACAGACACAGAGGATCAGAAAACAATTTATGCAAACAACCTGAAAAAATACGGCATTGAGGTTTCTGCCGGTCAGGTAACGGTCACCAAGAGCCCGTATGGCACTTGGGGTCTTGGCGGCGTAATGGACTACGGTGTTACGCCCGATAATATTGAGCGCCTTTCTCAGGCTATTTACGCAAAGCGTAAGGAAGCTTTTGAATTGGTGGAAGCACACCGCCGCGTCCCCGGTTTTGAGAAGGTGACGATCAATGGTACAAATCCCCAGCTTGGTATTCGCGAAGGCCGCCGCATTTTCGGACACTACCGCATTTCCAACGAGGATATTCTGTCCGGTGCCCGCTTTGAGGACGCAGTTTGCCTGGTCACCTTCCATGTGGATGTCCATAAGCTTCACGCAAAGGACACCATCGAGCAGACCCGTGGCTACGAAATGAAGCCCTATCACATTCCTTATCGCAGTATGATCCCTCTGGGCAGCGATAATATGATTCTGGCGGGACGCTGCATTTCCGGTGACTTCTATCCCTTCTCATCCTACCGTGTTATTGGCAATATGGCAGGTGTTGGTGAGGCTGCCGGCTATGCTGCTGCAATCTGCGCCAAGGAAGGCATTCAGCCTATCGAAGTGGACGGCAAGAAAGTCAGCGCCTATATGAAGGACTACTTAAAAGAGCCTGTGTAATCCAATAAAAATAAGCAGACAGTGCATTCTGAACTGTCTGCTTATTTTTTGTCATTGCCGGTGTGCGTTTCGTAATTTTCAATCCATTCCTGAACGATTTGTTCCACAACAAAAGAAATTGTCCACTTCTTTTGGGCAGCATATTCCTCTAAAGCATTTTTGGTAGCTTCGTTTGTTCGGAATGTAATAAATTCTGTCTTTTTCATAAATATCACCCGTATATATGGTATACCTTTTTAATTGACAACTCTAGATATACTTAGTATACTAGGTATACCAACAAGGAGGAGAAAGCAAAATGAACGAAAGCTTTATGGAATTAGTCTACCTTACAATGCAGGGTGAGTTGATACCGGAGTGTGCAATTGCAGAGGTGGAGGATATTTTTGTGGAAGGTGGCATAGGCATAGAACTGTACGAAAAGGCTAAAAATGCATATGCTAAGGTTTGTCATCGTTTGGGCAAAAAAGATGAAGATCAAGATTTGAACGAGCTTGTCCGAAATATGGAAGAATTAGCAAGGGAAATGGCTTTGCGTATGTATCAATATGGTGCAAAATTTGGTCAGCGCTAATTCAAAAGGGTCTGTTGCAAAAAACTGCAACAGACCCCGATTTTATTTACTAATAATGAAAGGGATGCTTATGTATCGGATTGGGGATTTTTGCGGGTGATGGTTCGGTACTTGGAAGGGGGGATGCCGTATTCGTTTTTGAATACGGTGGTAAAATAGGTTGCGTTTTCAAAACCGGACTGCACAGCAATCTCCCAAATGGTATGGTTGGTGGTGGATAAAAGTTGACAAGCTCGCTGCAGTCGTTTGCCGGTAACATATTCTCTAAATCCTACACCGGTAAGATCCTTAAAGGTGCGGCTCACTGCGTAGATAGAGGTGTCCATATAATCGGCAACGGAATTGAGACAAAGGGAACTGTTGCAACAATGCTGATTCACATAGTCTAAAAGCTGCCTGTGCAAATCTACAGGTATGCTTTGCACATCTGTTTTCTCGTTCAAAACATCCGGCTGGTGTGTCATTTTGCAATATCCCCCTTTCTACAGAACAGAAACCGATTACTGTAATTTTCTCCCAAAAACTCATAAAATTGAAGAATTTACAATATAATACTCCACTTATTTCGGAAAATCAAGGGTTAATTGTATCAAAAAACGCGGAAAACAAAAAGTAACCGATTACTATAATTATAAAGAAAAGCGGCAGCCACAAAATGCAGCTGCCGCTTCCGGATATTTATAGAACAAATGAAAGAAGTGCATACATCAGGGGGAAGGTGATGATGCATAAAACATTGGAAATCAGCGCCATACTGGCACCCACCGATGTGTCTGCCCCGTAAGCTGCGGGGAATACCACAGTATTCAGACCCAAAGGCATTGCATAAGCGATCAGGGCAATGGTCAGGAGCCGATCGTTTGCGCCCAGCAAAATCAGCAGGCCGCAGTACAGCGCAGGAAAGACGATCAGTCGAAGGAAAGAAACAATGTAGATCTTCTTGCTGGTTAGTGCTGACTTTATATCAAACTTGCCGATCACATAGCCGGTCAGCACCATAGAAATGGGACCCATACAACTTCCCAAAGAGGAAAGCGCACCGGTAACAAATTGGGGAATATATGCTTTTAGGTTTAACAGACCAGCCACAACACCCAGCAAAACAGCGATGGTAGTAGGATTGGTCACCCGCACCAGAGTTGCTTTAATACCTTTTTTACCCGGGATCAGCTGAGTCATACCCCAAGTGTAAACGATCAGGTTCATAGGGGTAGTAAACAGCAGATAGTAGTAAAGCATTTCTTCTCCAAAAATGGAAAGCACCACAGCGTTACCCATATAGCCGAAGTTGGCAAAGGCAATGGCATATTTGTAAATGCCCTGGGCATAGCCCTCTTTTACAAATAGCCGTGCCAGAAAGGTTGCGATCGTTACAGCAATTCCGGCAATCAACAGACTAAACAGGATGATCTGGTAGTTTTCCTGCAAGCTTTGCATGTTGAAATTATTCAGAAAACTGTTGAAATTCAGTGCCGGGGAAACCACGAAGCTTAAGAATCGGGAAAAAACAGAGTCCGTATCCTCGGGCTCGATTTTTTTTGTTCGCAGGATGAAGCCTATCAGCATACAGATCAGCATTGTGAGCATTGCGCTTAGCGTAGCTGAGAAAACTTGTGACATCAGGGTATCTCCTATTATTTCTCCAAAATCAGAGGTGCATTTCCGGAAAGAGCAGAGAGAATATGGTCAGCAGCCTGGTCCGGTGTGACGGTGATCTGCTCACCGGTGCGCATATCCTTTACAGAACACTTGCCGGCAGCAAGCTCGTCCTCGCCCAGCAAAATAGCAAAGGGAACGCCCAGCTTGTCTGCATAGCTCATTTTCTGCTTGAATTTTTTCTGTTCGCCGTAAAGCTGTACCCGAACACCCTTACTGCGTAGGGTCTCTGCCAGAGCAATAGCGGGAGCGGGATCGTCGGTCATCGGCAGGACCAGAGCATCAGCGGGAGCACAGGGAATCTCCGGATTGAGAAGTCCCTGCTCGTCCAGCACATAGAAAAGTCTTGTCAGACCAATGGAAATACCAACACCGGGCAAAGCTTTGTCAATATAGTAACCAGCCAGATTGTCGTATCGGCCACCGGAGCAAACAGAGCCGATCTCCGGATGATCCAGCAGGGTGGTTTCATATACTGTGCCGGTGTAGTAATCCAGACCTCTTGCAATCGTCAGGTCTACAGAGAAGTTTTCTTCCGGAACACCAAAAGCGGACAGATTTTTGGTAACAGCAGTCAGCTCGGCAACGCCCAGATCAAAGGTTTCATTCTTACCCAGATAGCCTTCCAATGCGGACAGCACTTCCTGATTGCTGCCCCGGATGGCGATAAACTTCAAAATCTCAGCAGCCTGCTCCTCTGTCAGTCCACACTCGGCAATCAGAAGAGCGGATACCTTTTCTGCACCGATCTTATCCAGCTTGTCCACAGTGCGCATAATGTCGCCACTCTTTTCACTAAGACCCAGCATACCGTAAAAACCGGTGAGGATCTTCCGGTTATTCACCCGGATCTGGAAGCGGCTTAAACCAAAGCCACGGAACACTTTATAAATAATCGCAGGAATTTCTGCCTCGTTGAGGATGTCCAGCTTGCCGTCACCGATAATGTCGATATCCGCCTGATAGAATTCCCGGAAACGACCCCGCTGCGCCCGCTCACCCCGGTAGACCTTGCTGATCTGATACCGGCGGAAGGGGAAAGAAAGATCGTTATAATGCAGTGCCACATATTTTGCAAGGGGTACAGTCAGGTCAAAGCGCAGAGCCAGATCGCTGTCACCCTTTTGGAAACGGTAGATTTGCTTTTCCGTTTCACCGCCACCCTTTGCCAGCAAAATTTTTGCATCCTCAATGGCGGGGGTGTCCAGGGGTGCAAAGCCATAGAGGGAATAGGTGTCCCGCAGAATTTGCACGATCTTTTCAAAGTGCGCCTGTTTTTTCGGCAGCAGTTCCATAAAACCGGACAGCGTCCGGGGCTTGATAATTTCCATAGTATGTTCCTTTCAAACGGCAAGGCGGGAGCAAGCCCCCGCCCTATATTTATTAATATTTCGGTTTGTTATGGTAGACCTCACGCCAGTCCAGATCGCCTCTTTGCAGACCCATAATCAGCATTTCTGCGCTGGCAAGGTTTGTGGCGATGGGGACATTGTGCTTGTCGCAGTGTCGGATGGTTTCCATCATCTGGCTGTCATCCCAGGGATCTGCAGCATTGGGGTCTGTAAACAGCAAAACCAGATCGATCTCGTTATAAGCAATTCGGGCGTTGATCTGTTGGTGACCGCCTTGCTTATGAGACAGGAGCAGCGTAATAGGCAGACCGGTGTTATCTACGATCAAACGGCCTGTGGTGGCAGTGGCGAACAGCGTATGTTTACTGAGCACACTTTTGTAGGCGGTACAGAACTGAACCATCAGTTCCTTCTTCTTATCGTGGGCCAAAAATGCAATATTCAAAACGCTCACTCCTTTTCTATATCTTCACAGGGACTTTCATACCCTGGAGGCGTTTGGCAATTCGGCAGAAGGCAGCAGCGGCACCTTTTTTCTTGAAAACAAGAAGAGGTTGCTTATAAGCTGTTGCCATAATCACATTCCAATCATCGGGAACAATACCCATCAGGGGAAGGCCGGACTGATCCATAATATCATCCACTGTTAAATGCAGGGAAGACGCCACTTTTTTGCTGATCCGGTTTACTACCAGCCGTACATTGGTTTTTCCCATTTGCTCCAGTTCATCTGCTGCCCGGGCAGCATCCCGAATCGCCGCAGGGTCCGGACCGGTAACCAGCAAGATCCGGTCTGCAAAC
Organism: Faecousia sp.; assembly: GCA_045656945.1. Classification (GTDB taxonomy): domain Bacteria; phylum Bacillota; class Clostridia; order Oscillospirales; family Oscillospiraceae; genus Faecousia. The sequence goes on along the minus strand of JAZOSD010000074.1, from coordinate 8,263 downwards.
CGGGCTGCCAGACGGAAACCGGCATCCATACCTGCCGGGGCATCCAGAAGTACATAAGAAAATGCACTGCGGGCTTTTTGGAGCATTGCCCCAAAGGCATCGATATCAATGGTATCTGCCAGGCAATTGACCGGTGCGGTCAAAAAAGCCAAAGAGGGAAACAGGGGATGGCGAACAGCAAGATCCAGGTTGTAGCCGCCCTCGCTGACGTCCAGAAAGGACAAGGCACTAAACTGGCTCAAACCCAGCGCAATATCCAGGTTGCGAAGGCCTACATCGCAATCAATGCACAGGACCTTCTCACCGCTTTTTGCCAATGCCTGGGCAAGTCCGGCACACACAGAAGTTTTTCCTGTGCCGCCTTTTCCGGACAGAACTGCGATCAATTCAGCCAAAAGCCATCCCTCCTTTTTGATTTGAATTGATTATAAAGCAATATCGCACAAAAAGCAAGGGTTTTCATAGGAATTTCGGAAGTTTTTTCATCATTATCCACAAAATAATGGGGGGAATTAGCAGGCGAATGCGAAAACCTTCTGAAAATAGGAAAAAGTTGTTTACATTTTTCCTTTCCTGATGTATGATACATAGGAACAGAGTAGGAAACCTCGCGTGAAGTGCTGTCAAAATGGGGAGTTGAGTGACAGACGAAGGATATGATCCGCGATGAGGTGTCCGCACCCGCTGCGCCATAAAAGGACAACCTCCTTTATGGAAGGCGATACTCGGTCAGACGAAAGTGTCGGCTGATTTTGCTGTCTTTCCCTGTCCGGTTTTATATTCTGTCTGCTCCCCTTGTGCTTTGGCACAAGGGTTTTTTATTTGGACAGATACCGGAAGAAAAGCAGCCGACAGTTTGCCTGCATTTTAGGAGGTTTTATGTATGAAACAAAACAAGAAAATGGCAACCAGAACCCTTGCATTTTGTGCAATGCTGGCAGCAATCAGTGTGGCACTTGCCAGACTGGCTGGACTAATGCCGGACGAATCTTCCCGCTTTTCCCTTGAGGCGATCCCTATTTTTACAGCAGGAATGTTATTCGGTCCCTTGGCTGGCGGTTTGGTGGGATTTGCCGCGGATTTTGTAGGCTGCTTGTTTTCTCCCTTCGGCTTTAATCCGCTTTTTTGCGTACCGCCCATCCTTTATGGCGTATTTGGAGGCGTTTTCCAAAATTATCTGGCAAAAAAAGTATCGATCCCCCGTTTGGTGGTCAGCTTTTTGCCCCCGGTGGTGCTGGGATCTATTTTGTATCAGAGCGTTACTCTGGCACTGGTCTATTTCAGCAGCACCTTTCTGGAGGGCCTGATTTTGAAGCTTACCACCCGGTCTGTCCAGTTTGCGATCACTATGGCACTGGATGTGGGAATCATCTACCTGATGTTCAAGGGAAAAATCTTCAACCGTATAGGTGTGTGGCCTCCGAAAAAAGGAACCGTAAAGCAGGATGAGGCATTTATAAGGAAAGAGGAAGAAAGATGGCAATGAATGTAGAACAGGCAATCGCATATATCCATTCTGTGTTCTGGAAGGGAAGCGTCCCCGGTCTTGGAAGAACCCAGACACTGCTGAAGAAAATGGGAAATCCCGAAAAGGACCTGAAATTTATCCATATTGCCGGCACAAACGGCAAAGGTTCTACAGCAGCTATGACTGCCTCTATTTTGCAGAAGGCAGGATACCGGACGGGACTGTATACCTCTCCCTATATCTACCGTTTCCATGAGCGGATGCAGATCAACGGCGAGCAGATCAGCGATGAAGATCTGGTGGCGGTGACGGAATATGTTAAGCCTCTTGCAGATACTATGGAAGAAAGTCCCACAGAATTTGAGCTGGTTTGCTGCATTGCCTTTGAGTATTTTAAGCGCAAGGGATGCGACATTGTGGTGCTGGAGGTTGGTATGGGCGGCGAATATGACGCCACCAATGTGATCCCCACACCGGAGGTAGCGGTCATCACCAATATTGGTCTGGATCATACAGATGTGCTGGGCAGCACAGTAGAGGAAATTGCCCGCACCAAGGCCGGTATTTTCAAAGAGAACGGCAATGCGGTGATCTATCGGGGTACGCCCTCTGTGGAAGCTGTATTTGAGGAAGTTTGCAACAAGAAGAATGTAAAGCTGAAAAAGGCAGATTTTGATTCCATCCGGCTGCATAGCCACGGTCTGGAAGGTCAGGTGTTTGATTGCGGAAACCGCAAAAACATCACCCTGCCCCTGCTGGGCGACCATCAGCTGCACAATGCGGCAGTGGTGCTGGGCATTGCAGATACATTGATCGAAAACGGCTGGAATATCACCGAACAGAACATTTACGAAGGCTTGCGGGATGCCAGCTGGCCCGGTCGCTTTGATATCGTCAGCCGGGAGCCGTTGTTTATTATTGACGGTGGTCACAATCCCCAGTGTCTGGAAGCTTTGGTGAAAAACATTCAGGATTACCTGCAGGACAAAAAGGTGATTGCCCTGACCGGTGTTCTGGCAGATAAGGACTATGGAGATATGTACCGTCCGGTGATGCCGCTGGTAGAGAAATTTGTGTGTATCACACCGGATAATCCCCGGAAGCTGGATGCAAAGGATCTGGCAAAATACTTGCAGGCGGCTGGCGCAGATGCTGTGGCTTGCGAAAGCACCCACCAGGGTGTTGTGAAAGCAATGGAGCTATCCGGCAAGGACGGCGCAGTGCTTTGCTTTGGTTCTTTGTATTCTATTGGTGCGATCCATGATGCCCTGAAAGAAGTGCTGGCATAATTGACAGCAAGGTGACAATTCAGTATAATAAAAGAAAACCAAAAAAGGAGAATTCCTATGCATATCGGACACGATCATTCTATGGGCGGCGATCATTCTCATAGCCACACCCATGAACATACCCACGAGCACACCCACGACGGTGTTGCCCATACCCACGCCCACACCCATGAGCATACCCACGGTCACGAGCATCCTCACGATCACGACCATCTTCATGAAGAAGGTCATGGTCACACCCATTCCCACGATTGCAGTGGTGGCTGCGCCGGATGTGCATCCAAGTGCGAGCATACCCCTATGGAGGAACTGGTGGCACTGATGAAATATATGGCAGGACACAACGCTGCCCACGCCAAGGAATTGGCAGATTTGGCAGCGCAGCTGGACAAAACAGGAAACCACGCAGCTTTTGAGCAGGTAATGGCAGCGGTTTCCGATTTTGAAAAGGGTAATATGCGCCTTTCTATGGTGCTGGCAAGCTTGGAGGGATAATTATGTGCCTTTCAACCGTATATAAAAATGAAATGAAGCCGGAAACGGTGGTTATGAAAAATGTAATGCGCATTGAGTGCAAGGATGGCTGTGTGATCCTTACCGATTTAATGGATCGCAGCGTTGCCATTGAAGGCACACTGGAGTGCGCAAATTTAGTGGATGGCTTTGTAATCGTCAAAGAGAGTGCATAATGATGTTGAAAAAATATTTGATTGCATTTTTTGTTTCAATGATCCCAATTCTGGAGCTGCGGGGCGCAGTGCCCATTGCTCAGGGTATGGGCATTGATGAGATCCCGGCATTAATCATTTGTGTGATCGGCAATATGATCCCTGTACCCTTTATTTATTTCTTCGCTCGGAAAATTCTGGTTTGGGGCGCAGAGCAAAAATATGTGGGGAAAATTTGCAGATTTCTTCTGGAAAAGGGCGAGCGTGCCGGTCAGAAGCTGGTGAAAACTGCAGGTCGTGGCGGTCTGTTTGTGGCACTGATGCTGTTTGTGGGCATTCCGCTGCCGGGAACAGGTGCCTGGACCGGCACAATGGGCGCAAGCTTTCTGAATATGGGCGTTAAGTCCACAGTGGCATCTGTTTGTTTGGGCGTTATTATGGCTGGCATTATTATGTCGCTGGCAAGTGCCGGTGTATTTCATATGATTGGAGCGTAAAAAATGGACTGTCTGTTTTGTAAGATCATTGCAGGGGATATCCCCTCCACAAAGGTTTATGAGGATGATATGGTATACGCCTTCCGGGATATTAACCCCCAGGCACCTACCCATATTTTGGTGATCCCCAAGACCCACATTGCATCTGTGGCAGAGGTAACCGGCGATAACAGTAATTTGGTTGCACACATTTTTGAAGTGATCCCCAAGATCGCAGAGGCAGAGGGCTTGGCAAATGGCTACCGGGTAGTCAGCAACTGCGGACCGGATGCGGGACAGACTGTGTTCCATCTCCATTTCCACATTCTTGGAGGCAAGGAACTGTCCCTTCAAATGGCTTGACATTTTGAAATTCTGTGCTATAATGCACATAAATCGCATAAAGATCCATCTTCGGGGGGCCGGATGCATCCGGCTGAGATAAGGCTTTGTAGCCTTGACCCGTGAACCTGATACGGTCAGTACCGTCGTAGGAAAAGATGCACTAAGATACCTCGTATCGCATTGCACCTTAGGCGGGTCGCAATGCGATTATTTTTTTCGGGCAACCTCCAAAAATATCTTGCTGGTTAGCAGCGAATCTTTTTCCCCATCCTGCCCATTTTCCTCTTTGAAATACACAAAGTATTTCTGCAGAGAAGAATGGACAGCCTGTGAAAAAATCTTCTGCTGCTATCACAACAATCTATTTTCATCGGCTGCCCAGTGTTGCTCCATTGAGAGCGAAGAAAAAACAGGAGGTATTTTTATGGAACAGAAAGTAAACAAAATGCACTTGCGGGTGCGGGCATTGTGCGAAGGCGCAATTATGGTGGCATTGGCCCAAATCCTGGGCTATATCAAGCTGTTTGGCAATATGCCAAACGGTGGCTCCATCACCTTTGCTGCCTTTCCCATTTTGCTTTTTGCTGTGCGGTGGGGACTGGGAAAGGGTCTGCTGGCAGGCTTTGTCTTTGGACTTTTGCAGATGATCTTTGACGGGGCATACGCCTGGGGCTGGCAGTCTATGCTCCTGGATTATCTGGTAGCATTTACGCCCTTAGGTCTTGCCGGTCTTTTCAAAGGAAAGAAATGGGGCATTTTCCCCGGTACAGTGCTGGGATGCGCTGTGCGGTTTTTGGTGCATTACATCAGCGGCGTAACCATTTACCGCATTGTGATGCCTACGGAAATTCCGGGAATTGGTGTGTTCGATGATCCGGTTGTGTATTCACTTGTGTATAACGGAGCATATATGCTTCCTTGTATGCTGCTGGCATTGGCAGTGGCAGGGGTGCTGTATGTGCCAATGAAAAAATACTATGCAGGTCAAGACCTGCTAAGCTGATAAAAAGGAGGTGCATCGCACCTCCTTTTTGTTCGTCAAACCGTAGGGGTCATTCACGAATGACCCGCGGGCGATTCGTGAATCGCCCCTACAGCCCGATAAACAGAAATTTGCCATCCTGGGTGGGTTTGTTTACAAATTGGTCTATTATTTTTGCACAGACTATGCTATAATGAATAAAATTATGCCTCTGGGAGGAATTTATGGGACTGTTAACAAAATTGTTTGGCACGCGTTCCGAGCGGGAGATCAAAAAGCTCCAGCCGACCGTGGATAAGATTTTGGCACTGGAAGCGGAATATAGCGCACTTTCCGAAGAAGAACTGAAGGGTAAGACCGCTGCTTTTAAGGAAAGATTGGCACAGGGCGAAACACTGGATCAGCTGCTGCCGGAGGCGTTTGCAGCCATCCGGGAAGCAGCATGGCGTGTACTGGGGATGAAGCCTTATCCTGTGCAGCTTTTGGGCGGTATTGTGCTCCATCAAGGCCGCATTGCAGAAATGAAAACCGGTGAAGGTAAAACGCTGGTGGCAATCCTCCCATGTTACCTCAACGCCCTGACAGGTCTGGGTGTCCATGTGGTTACGGTGAACGATTACCTTGCCAAGCGTGACTCAGAGTGGATGGGTAAGGTCTACCGGTATATGGGATTGTCTGTGGGATTGGTAATTCCCGGTATGCAGCCTGCCCAGCGGCGGGATGCTTATGCTGCGGATATCACCTACTGCACCAATAACGAATTAGGCTTTGACTACCTCCGGGATAATATGGCAATTTACAAGCAGGAGCTTGTCCAGCGGGGACATAGCTTTGCCATTGTGGACGAGGTGGACTCGATCCTCATTGACGAGGCACGGACACCTTTGATCATTTCCGGTAAGGGTGAGGAATCTTCCAAGCTGTATGAAATGGCAGATTATTTTGTTTCCACCCTTCGCAAGCAGGTTTTTGCGAAAACAGAGGATAAAGAGGTTCAGGATGACTACGATTGCGATTACTTTGTAGATGAAAAAGCGCGCACCGTATCCCTGACCGCTTCCGGTATTGCCAAAGCGGAAGCTTATTTCCACGTGGAAAATCTGGCAGACCCGGAGAACACCACCCTTTCTCACCACATCAATCAGGCAATGAAGGCCCGTGGCCTGATGAAAAAGGATATTGACTATGTGGTAAAAGACGGACAGATCATCATTGTGGACGAATTTACCGGACGACTGATGTACGGTCGCCGGTATAATGAAGGACTCCATCAGGCAATCGAAGCCAAGGAGCGGGTGACTGTGGCTGGGGAGAGCAAGACCCTGGCGACCATCACCTTCCAGAATTTCTTCCGCCTGTATGACAAGCTGTCCGGTATGACCGGTACGGCACTGACGGAAGAGGAAGAATTTGCATCCATTTACCGGCTGGATGTGGTGGAGATCCCCACCAATAAGCCCATTGCCCGTCTGGATCAAAACGATGTGGTGTATAAGACAGAGCTGGGCAAATTCCGTGCCATTATCCGTCAGGTGCAGGAGTGCCACGCCAAGGGACAGCCTGTGCTGGTTGGTACGGTTTCCATTGAGAAAAGTGAAATTTTAAGTAAGCTTTTGAAGAAAACCGGTGTTCCTCACAATGTGCTTAATGCTAAGTTCCACGAGCAGGAAGCACAGATCGTTGCCCAGGCAGGTAAGCTGGGCGCGGTTACCATTGCCACCAATATGGCAGGCCGTGGTACGGATATTGTGCTGGGCGGCAATGCGGAATTTATGGCAATGAACGAATTGCGCAAGGCGGATATTCCGGAAGAGCTTCTTCGCGAGGCGAATGCCTACTCGGAAACCGGCGATCCGGAGATTTTGGAGATCCGCAGCCGCTACGAGGCACTTTTGAACAAGTATAAATCGGAAATGGCAGAGGAAGCCGAAAAGGTGCGTCAGGCAGGCGGTCTGTTCATTATTGGCACAGAGCGCCACGAATCCCGGCGAATCGACAATCAGCTTCGCGGTCGTTCTGGTCGTCAGGGTGACCCCGGTGAAAGCCGGTTCTACCTGAGCTTGCAGGACGATTTGATGCGCCTGTTCTCCTCCGACCGGATTATGGGAATGATGGACACCCTGGGTCTGGACGAGGACACACCGATTGATGCAAAGATTCTGTCCGGCGCAGTGGAAAACGCCCAGAAAACTGTGGAAAGCCGCCATTTCAAATCCAGAAAGAGCGTGCTGGAATACGATAACGTTATGAATACCCAGCGTGAGGTGATCTACGCCCAACGGCAGAAGGTGCTGGACGGTGAGGACCTGCGGGAGAATATGCTTAGTATGCTCCGGGGCGTGATCGAGTCTACTGTGATGGATGCCCTGAGCCAGACCGGCGGCGTTGCCGACGATGACAGCCTGCGCGCTGTGCTTGCCAAGCTGCAGGGTGTTTATTTCCCCAGAGGTGCTTATGAAGCACCGGCAGGAAAGCTGACTGCCGACGCCCTTTCCCAAGATTTGTATGCCTTGGCAGAGCAGACCTATGAGCGAAAAGAGCAGAGCATTACCCCCACAATTATGCGGGAGCTGGAGCGGGTGATTATGCTCCGGGTGGTAGACGAATACTGGATGGACAACATCGATGCCATGGATGATTTGAAGCAAGGTATCGGCTTGCGGGCATACGGTCAGCACGATCCGGTCATCGCCTATAAAGAGGAAGGCTATGAGATGTTCACCGCCATGGTCAACGCCATCCGGGAGGAGACTGTGCGGCGGATGTTCCTGGTGCGGGTGAATCCCACCCAGGAGGTCAAGCGGGAGAAGGTGGCTAAGGAAACTTCCACCGGCGCCACCGACGGCACCGTCAAGCCCCAGCCCATCCGCAAGGCCAAAAAGGCCGGCCCCAATGACCCCTGTCCCTGCGGCAGCGGCAAGAAATATAAGAAATGCTGTATGCATAAGGATAAAACGGCGAACTAAAGCCTTCCCCTGGGGGAAGGTGGCTTGAAAATGACCATATCTGGTCATTTTCAAGACGGATGAGGGTCT
>JAZOSD010000073.1:0-30696 GCA_045656945.1 Faecousia sp. | reverse complement strand
TGATTCTGTCTTCCTCAGTAAAAAATTCGCATCTAGTCATAATTACAGAGCGATCTTGGTGATCTCCACCTTGGTATAGGGCTGACGATGACCGATCTTCTTCTTCTCGTTCTTCTTAGCCTTGTACCGCAGGACGTCGATCTTCTTGCCCTTGCCGTTCTTGATGACCTTAGCCTCCACGGAAGCGCCCTCAACAACAGGAGCACCGATCTTGGAGTTCTCGCCATCCAGCACTGCCAGGACCTGGTCGAACTTCACGGTAGCGGTCTCCTCTGCCTCCAGCTTCTCGATGTACAGGACATCACCCTCGGAGACGGTATACTGCTTACCACCGGTCACGATAACTGCTTTCATTCTTTTCACCTACTTTATATTGTGTAGTCTCGCTTTTAAGGCGGGTGCATTTGGGCGCACCAACTTCAGCCTCTTCAATGCGGCTCGTCCATTTTAGCAAAACACCCAGAAAAAGTCAAGCATTATTTTTCGCTTTTTATTGCCTTTTTGCCACTTTTTTGCTATACTTGCCATTAGATAATTACAAATAAGGAGTTTTTATGAAAAGGACACTTTGCTTGCTGACCGTCTTTTGCTTTTTTTTCGGTCTTGCAGGCTGTAAAAATACAAAACCGGTACAGGAAACTGTGTTCGCTATGGATACGGTAATGGATCTGCAAATATGGGGTGCAGAGGCAGACTCTGCCGCCAAAAGCATCTCTTCCCTGCTGCTCCGGCTGGATAACACCTGGTCTGCCGCAAAGGAGGATTCCCTGATCAGCCAATTAAACCGAAAGGAATCCGTATCCTTAACAAGGGAGCAGGCGGAGCTATTGGAGGATGTGCAGGTACTCAACAAGGAAACAAATGGTGCTTTTGATCCCCGGCTTCTTTCTGTCAGCAAGGCATGGGGCTTTTATGAGAAAGACCACCGCATCCCCACAGAAGAAACGCTGTCTTCCGCCCTGTCCGATCCCAAGTGGGACCTGGGCGCTGTGATGAAAGGCTATGCCGGTGACCAGGCTGTTGCTATTTTGGAAGAAACCGATGTAGACGGTGCTATTTTGAATTTTGGCGGCAACATCCAAACCTTCGGTCAAAAAGCGGATGGTACGCCCTGGCAGATCGGCATCCAAAACCCCCGGGGGAACAATTATGTTGGTATCGTATCCATTGTGGGCACTTGTGCCGTAGTCACCTCCGGAGATTATCAGCGATATTTTGAAAAAGACGGTGTCCGCTACCACCATATTATCGATCCGAAAACCGGGTATCCTGCCGATTCCGGTCTGGCATCCGTCACTGTAATTTGCAAAAACGGCAAAACTGCCGATGCCCTGTCCACCGCTTTATTCGTAATGGGTCTGGAAGCAGCCAAAGATTTTTGGCAGGAACGAGATGATTTCCAGGCAGTGTTTATTACCACAGACGGCAGCGTTTACGCCACCGACGGTGCGGCTCTGTCCGGCTGCGAATATGAGGTGATATGCCGTGAAAACTAAATTCTGGATTTTCCTGACTGCCGGTATTCTGGTGCTTTGCCTGGTTCTCTCAGTGTGGCTGTTCCGGTCCGGGGAGGCTGCCAATACAGTCACCGTTATTTCTGAAGGAAAGGTGCTCTATACCCTTTCTTTAGGAGTGGATCAATCTATGGAAATTTCCTCTTCAACCGGATCAAATACTGTCACTGTAAAAGACGGTAAGGTTGCTGTCACGCAGGCAGACTGCCCTGACGGACACTGTATGGCAAGAGGCTTTTGTGACCGGGGGGCGCAGATCGTGTGCCTGCCCAACCGGCTGGTTTTGCAATTTTCTTCCGACCCGGTAATCGACGGGATCAGCCAATAAAAATCAAGCCGACCTATGCGTTCGATCATAGGTCGGCTTGATTCTTGCACCGGTGCGGGAGCACCAAAGGCTCCCTTGTGTAAAGGGAGGCTTATAGGGACGACCTTTCGGTCGTCCCTATGGGTTTTCGGTAGCTTTTATAATGCCATTACAAATTCCAGCATTTTCTCTTTCGGGATCACACCGGTGTGCAGCTCTTTCTTTTCCTGCAGACCGCACAGATTCTCCGGAACGGGAACAGCGGTTGTTTCCTGCAGCCGATCCATCATTGCAAATTCATCCATCTCCTGCGCCCCTTCCAGTGCGGACAGCACTGCTGCAGGGAACTTATAGGGAGAAGCGGTGGACAGCACCACCATAGGACGGTGATCACCGGTCGCTGCCACATAATCTTCTGCCACTGCCCAACCGGTAGCGGTGTGGGTGTCGCACAGATAATGCTGCTCCTTCCAAACCTTCTCGATGGTTTTGCTTGCCTGTGCATCATCGCAGCAGCCAGCCCAGAACTCCTCCAAAATGGCATTTTTCATTTCTTCCGGAACGGTATAGACGCCTTCCTTGTTCAGCTTAGCCATCAGCTGCGCAACAAGCTCCGTATTGCCACCGGACATAAAGAACAAAAGCCGCTCCAGATTGGAGGATACCAGAATGTCCATCGAGGGAGAAATGGTCTTATGGAGAGGACGGCGGCGGTCATAAGTGCCGGTGCGGATAAAATCGGTCAGCACATTGTTTGCATTGGAAGCGCACACCAGCTTGCCCACAGGCAGACCCAGCTTCTTTGCCAGCCAGCCTGCCAGAATATCACCGAAGTTGCCGGTAGGTACACAGAAATTCACCTTGTCGCCCATTTGGATTCTTCCACGCTTCAAAAGGTCAGCATAGGCCTTGAAATAATAGGTGATCTGGGGAGCAAGTCTGCCAATGTTAATGGAATTGGCAGTGGACAGGCGGCTGCGGTTGCCACCGGGCAAGCAGCCGTTTTCGGCAGCTGCAAAAATATTTTTCACACCGGTCTGCGCATCGTCGAAGTTGCCTTCCACAGCGCAAACCGCCACATTGTTACCCTCCTGGGTCACCATCTGCGCCCGCTGGACCTTGGATACACCACCGTGGGGATAGAATACGCAGATCTTTACACCGTCTACATCCTGAAAACCTGCCAGGGCAGCCTTGCCGGTGTCACCGGAGGTTGCTGTCAGAATCAGAATATCCTCTGCCATTCCCTTTTGGGTCTTGGCTGCAGTCAGCAGCTGGGGCAGCATACAAAGTGCCACATCCTTAAATGCAGAGGTAGGTCCGCGGAACAGCTCCAGCACAGTAAACTTACCGGTGTCAACCGTAGGGGTCAGCTCTTCTGTCTGGAATTTTCCGGTGTAAGCCTTGCGCACCAGATTCTCCATATTTTCAATATCCGGAAGCATTGCGCCAATGATCCGGGCAGCCATAGCCATTGTATTTTCCTGCAGACAGGCCTGCACATCCAGCTTGGGAAGCTGCTGGGGTACATACAGTCCGCCATCCGGTGCAAGACCGGCAAGGACTGCCTGTGCGCTGTCTACTTTTGCATCACTTGAACGGGTAGAATGGTAAAGCATAGGATCCTCCTGTGAAAACTCAAAAAATTGCACAAAACTTTTGCAATTTCATTTTAATACTTGTTTTTTTGCAACTATTGCTTTTTTAATAGATATATGATATACTGTTTCCTATTAAAATGCAAGTATTTTCGTCATAAAGTACGAAACAGGAGGTACATACTATGCGAATTGGTTTATTAGGCTTCGGTGTTGTGGGTCGCGGTGTCTATGATATCATTGCACTGCGCAACGATATGGAGGTAGCCAAAGTCGTGTGTCTGGAGGACATTTCCCTGCCGGACGCACAGGTAACAAAGAGCTTTGACGATGTGTTAAACGACAGCACCATCGACACAGTTGTAGAAGCAATGGGCGGTCTGCACCCGGCATACGAGTTTGTTCGTGCTGCCATTGAAGCAGGCAAAAACATTGTCACTTCCAACAAGGCTTTGGTTGCCACTTTCTATGACGAACTGATCCCCCTGGCAGAGAGCAAGGGTGTCTGCTTCCGCTGCACCGCAGCAGTAGGCGGCGGTATCGGCTGGCTGAGCGAACTGGAGCGGGCACGCCGCGCCCAGTCTATCCATCGGGTAGGCGGCATTATGAACGGCACCTGCAACTACATTCTCGACTCTATGACCCGTCTGGATCTGAGCTATGGCGATGCCCTTTCTCAGGCACAGGCTCTTGGCTATGCTGAAGCCAATCCCTCCACCGATGTGGACGGCATTGACACCTGGCATAAGCTGATCCTCTCTTCTAACATTGGCTTTGGCATCAGTCTGGATCCGGAAAGCGTTCCCGCTGCAGGCATCCGTAACATCCGTGCAGAGGATGTGGCAAACTTCAAAGCCCACGGTCTTGTATGTAAGCTGATCTCCACCGGCAAGAGCCAGGACGGCAGCTTCAGTGCCTATGTGCAGCCTACTCTGGTGCATCAGGGTGAGCCTGAGGCAGCAGTTCCCGCCAACTACAACCTGATCACACTGGTTGGCAGTGCTTCCGGCAGAATGAGCTTCTACGGTCAGGGCGCAGGCCGTTACCCCACTGCATATAATGTGGTGCAGGACTGTGTGGATGTTCTCTCCGGCAAGCATTTCTACAGTCCCTACGGCAAGAAAATCAGTGCTGTCAACGACGATGCACTTTGCTACTATGTCAGCGGTGCGCAGGATAGCTGGCTGGAAGAAAACCGGCAGGCAGCCTGGGGCGATGCTGTGATCACCAAGCCTGTTTCCGTAAAGGAAATGCACGCCTGGCTCAAGAACAATCCCGACGCATTTATCGCTGCACTTCCCGTCAGCGAACAATAATAAATTCCCCTCTGAAAGAAGGTAAAATATGCTTAAAGTTGCAAAATTCGGCGGCTCTTCCATGGCAGACGCCGGTCAGTACCGGAAGGTACGGGATATCCTGCTGGCAGACGATGCCCGCCGGGTCGTGATCGTTTCCGCTGCCGGTAAACGGAACAGCAGTGACCACAAGCTTACAGATCTTCTGTATCTGTGCTATGCACACCTGCAGTACGGTGTGGACTGCACCCCTATTTTCGATATGATCACCTCCCGTTATCTGGAGATCCGGGATGATCTGCAGCTGGATTTGGATCTGGAAAGTGAATTTGCCCAGCTGAAGGAAGACCTGATCGCAAAGCGCGTTTCTCAGGATGCACTGGTCAGCCGTGGTGAGTATTTCTCCGCAAAGCTGATGGCAGCTTTCCTGGGCTTCCAGTTTGTAGACTCTGCCGACTGGGTCAAGTTCAATATGGACGGCACTGTAAACGAGGAAATTTCCTATGCTGCGCTGAAAAATGCAGTTACAGGTACAGGCATTGTCATTCCCGGATTCTACGGCACAATGCCCAACGGTGCAATCCGCACCTTCTCCAGAGGCGGCAGTGATATTACCGGTGCGCTGGCAGCAGCTGCACTGGATGCAGATGTCTACGAAAACTGGACCGATGTTTCCGGTATTCTGATGGCAGACCCCCGCATTGTGGAAAATCCCCAGCCCATCCCCGAGGTTACCTACGATGAGCTGCGTGAATTAAGCTATTCCGGTGCGCAGGTGCTCCACGAGGGTACCATCTTCCCCGTCCGTGAGAAGAACATCCCCTTAAACATCCGCAACACCAATGCACCGGAAGATCCCGGCACAATGATCCGGGAGAGCTTTGATACCGATGCAGATCCCAATCTGTTCATCACCGGTATCACCGGCAAAAAGGATTTTACCATCATCTCCCTGTCCAAGCGTGGTCTGAGCAACGAAGTGGGCACGCTGCGCAAGGTTCTGTCCGTTCTGGAAAAGTACAATATTTCCGTTGACTATGTTCCCAACGGCATCGACAGCGTTTCCGTAGTTGTTTCCACAGACGCCATTGCTGCAGATCTGTACTCTGTTCTGGCTGAGATCCAGCAGGAAGTACATCCTGACTCCCTGGAGGTTCAGGATCAGATTGCTGTGGTTGCTGCCGTTGGCCGTCGGATGGCGTTCCGTCCCGGCACTTCCGGCAAGGTTTTTGCCGCACTGGGTCAGGCAGGCATCAACATCCGTATGATCAACCAGGGTCCCGACGAGCTGAACATCATTTTCGGTGTGGACAACAAGGACTTTGCTGAGGCGATCCGTGTGCTGTACAACAGCTTTGTAAAATAATATTATATAATGTATGGGCGACCGCAAGGGTCGCCCCTACGATTGATTTTTGGAGGTAAATTATGAGCAAGCTTTATACTGTTGCTGTTCTGGGCGCAACCGGCGCTGTGGGACAGGAAATGATCAAAATTCTGGAAGAACGCAATTTCCCCGTTGGCAAGCTGGTTCCCCTGGCAAGTGCCCGCAGTGCAGGCAAGACCCTGAAGTTCAAGGGTGAGGATGTGACCATCGAGCTTGCTTGTGACGAGGCCTTTGAGGGTGTGGATATCGTTCTGGGTGCTGCTGAAAACGATATTGCAGAGAAGTTTGCACCTGCAATCGTCAAGGCCGGTGCCGTATTCGTGGACAACTCCTCCGCTTTCCGTATGGATCCCAAGGTTCCTCTGATCGTTCCCGAAGTGAACGCAGAAGATGTGAAGTGGCACAACGGCATCATCTCTAACCCCAACTGCTCCACCATCATCACCATCACCGCTGTCAATGCCCTCAACAAGCTCTCCCCCATCAAGGCAATGACCGCTTCTACTTATCAGGCTGTTTCCGGTGCAGGTGCCGGCGGTCCTGTGGAGCTGATGGGCGAAGTGGAAGCACTTAGCAAGGGCGAAACCTACGAGCCCAAGATCTTCCCCTATCAGATCGCATTCAACCTGATCCCCCAGATCGGAGGCGAAGCTTTTGAAGGCTACACCAGCGAGGAAATGAAGATGCAGAACGAGGGCAGAAAGATTATGCACCTGCCCGAGCTGAATGTTACCTGCACCTGTATCCGTGTGCCGGTTGTACGCAGCCACTCCATTTCTGTCAGCGTGAAGTTCGACAAGCCTGTAACCGTTCAGGAAGTTCGGGATGTGATCGCAACTGCCCCCGGCTGTAAGCTGGTGGACGATCTTTCCAAGAAGCAGTATCCTATGCCTCTGGACACCACCGATCAGGATATCGTGTTCGTGCGCCGTATCCGTCCCGACCTGCCCGACCCCTGCGGCATCAGTCTGTGGTGCTGCGGTGACCAGGTCCGTAAGGGCGCTGCTACCAACTGCATCCAGATTGCAGAACTGCTGGTTAAATAAGATAACAAAAAGACGCATTCGAATGAATGCGTCTTTTTTAATGCAAAGTGCAAAATGCAAAATGCAAAATGAATGTGTCTGCTACCGCAGACGGATTTGAATTTAGGAACGGAAAACCCTCCCCTACATTTGCTGCTTTTCTTCTGCCACAAACTCCATCGTTTCGCAAGCAATATTTACGATTCTCTGCATCATCATCCGTCCGCAGTCCGCGTATCCACATAAGAATTTTTGCACATCTTCCGGTTGCTCTTGTACGAATGCCTTAAAGGAAGAAATACTATCCTCATAACCTTTCCTCCACACATTATAGATAGGATCCTGTTCCGCTAAAGCATATAGTCTTTTTGTCTTACTTGGATTTTCCATAATAATTTCTCCGTTGTATTCGTTTTGTATTCTGATTGTAATATATTTAGATTCATCTTGTCAATCTATAATGATTACTAGATTGTGAGGTGTTTACAGTGAGTAATGAGCCACTGAAAATTAAAAAGAAGTATGACGACGGAAACCGTGTCATTTCCATCCGCATCCGTGAAGATTTACTGGCTGAATTAGACAATTTAGCTAGCAAATCCAATCGCTCCAGAAACGAAATTATTAATATCATTCTGGAACACGGCATTAAGAATACGCAGATCGTATAATAAAATGAGGTTTGTATATGCCCACATATATGGACAAATTGCGAGGTTTACGAGAGGATAACGATATTACCCAAGCTAAGGTTGCATCTGTACTGGGTACATCTCAAACAATGTACGCCCGTTATGAGCGTGGTGCAAATGATCTACCCATTCGTCACTTAATCGCACTGTGTAAGTTTTATAATGTATCTGCCGATTACCTGTTAGGTACAACACCGGATACAAACAGAAAGCAAAAACGCGCACCGCAAGACAAAGTTTAAGACTATTACAACATGAGCGCGGGCGGTCACAGACCGCCCCTACATCCGCAAGAGTTAGATAATTACATAAAAAAGAGCGCATTGCATCATTTTGCAACGCGCTCTTTTTTGCAAGTGCAAAATGAATGTGTCTGCTATTGAAATGCCTCCATTTAGAAAATGCTTTTTCCATAAGGTGCGGACATTATGGGCGTTTTGTGCGTGTTGCACAACGCTTTTATGGAAAATTTTGTGCCGAATAAGTTTTTGTGCAATATTACTCAGTATTTTCCACCTGTGCAGAACACTTGTTCCCCCTATTGGGAATCGCTGCCAAAATTTATAAATAGTTCGTAAAAATAGTTGATTTTTTCACAGATTAATGATATTATGCATACAGAAGAAATGCACTTATCTCTCTTTTTTGAGCAATTTGCACAAAATTCGACAGTTGTATTTGTATATCTGGAGGAAACTACTTTTCACTCCAATTTATGTATTATCAAGAGCAAGGAGTAATGATAATGGCAGAAACCATTTTACAGCTTCGTGGAATCACCAAGACATTCCCCGGTGTCCGGGCGCTGAACGATGTTCAGTTTGATCTGCGGGCCGGTGAAGTCCACGCCCTTATGGGCGAAAACGGTGCCGGTAAATCCACACTAATCAAAGTCCTTTGTGGCATCTATCAGCGGGACAGCGGCACCATCGAGTACTTTGGCAAGGAAGTACAGTTTGATAACATCGCCCAATCTCAGGATGCAGGCATCAGTGTTATCCATCAGGAACTGAATATGATGAACCACCTGACTGTGGCACAAAATATGTTCATCGGTCAGGAGATTATGAAAAACGGCTTGATCGACGATAAGGCTATGGAAGAGCAGGCACGGCTCCAATTCGAAAAAATGGGCGTGCATATCGACCCCGCAGCCAAATTAGGCAGCCTGACAGTGGGTAAGCAGCAAATGGTTGAGATCGCCAAAGCGGTTTCCCGTGACTGTAAGCTTCTGGTTCTGGACGAACCCACTGCCGCCCTTACCCTCCCCGAGGTAGAAGAGCTGTTTAAGATTATGAACGATATGAAGGCCAAGGGCATCGGTATGATCTACATATCCCACCGTATGGATGAGATCACCCGCATTTCCGACCGGGTCACCGTTATGCGTGACGGCGAATATGTGGGCACGGTGGACACTGCTTCCGTCACCAAGGACGATATCGTTAAAATGATGGTCGGCCGTGTGATTATGGGTGAGCAGAAGGCTTGCAGCACCTGCCCTGCAGATGCCCCTGTGATTTTGGAAGTTGAAGATCTGTGCGCCGGCAAGGAAGTGCAGCATGTCAGCTTCAATCTGAAAAAGGGCGAGATCCTGGGTTTTGCCGGTCTGATGGGCGCAGGCCGTACCGAAGTGGTTCGGGCACTGTACAGTGCAGACCCCAAGCAATCCGGTACTATTAAATTAAACGGTAAAAAAGTAAAGATCAAAACACCGGAGCACGCTGTTAAAAACGGCATTTGCTACTTAAGTGAGGACCGGAAGCGTTTCGGCCTGATGCTGGATAAATCCGTTACAGAAAACTCTGCCATTGCATCTGTTTCCGACTTTATCCGTTTCGGACTGATCCAGGACGGAAAAATGCGGGAAGTTTCCCAAACCTTCAACGAGAAGCTGCGTACCAAAACGCCCCATATGGAGCAGCAGCTGAAAAATCTTTCCGGCGGTAACCAGCAAAAAGTTATCATCGCCCGCTGGCTGATGAAAAACTCTGATATTTTCATTTTCGATGAGCCTACCCGCGGTATCGATGTGGGTGCAAAAAGTGAGATCTACCGTCTGATGGAAGATCTGGTGGCGCAGGGAAAATCCATTATTATGATTTCCTCCGAGCTGCCCGAGGTTCTTCGTATGTCCGACCGAATCGTGGTTATGTGTGAAGGTCGCAAGACCGGTGAGCTGGACATTTCGGAGGCAACACAGGAAAACATTATGCAACTTGCTACTATGCGGGAGGAAAACTGATATGAACAACAAAAAAATGAAAAATCTGCTGTCCGGCGGTAAGCAGAATTTTGTGATCATCCTTGCAGCCATCGTGCTGTTTCTGGGCTTTACCCTGATCAACCCCGGCTTCGCCAAAAGCGGCAACCTGCTGACAATGACCAAATCGCTGGTCCCCTATGCAATTCTCGCATTGGGTGTTACCTTTGTTATCGCCACCGGCGGTATCGACCTGTCCATCGGCACTGTATGTATCGGCTCTGCTGTATTGGCAGGTGCGCTGTGCAAGACCGGTGTTTCCGTTACCGACGGCACGCTCTGGCTGGTAATCCCCATCATTCTGCTGACCGGCTTGCTTTTCGGTTTGATCAATGGTCTGCTGGTAGCTAAGTGTAAGCTTGCCCCCTTCATCGCCACACTGGGCACTATGCTGGTCTCCCGGGGCATCACCGCTGTGATCTCCGAGGCTGTCCGTGAAATGTCCTCCGCCGTAAAATTCCCCTCTACCGGCTGGTTCCAGAAGGTGTTTACCAACCTGAACGGTTTCCCCATCGGTCTTGTCTGGGTTCTGGTGCTGACCATTATCTGTATGATCGTTATGTATAAGACCAAGGTTGGTCGTTACATTCTCGCCATTGGCTCCAACGAGGAAGCTGCCCGCCTGTCCGGTATCAACACCGACAAGTACAAGATCATCGCTTATGCCATCTGCGGTCTGTTTGCCGGTATGGCTGCCCTGTTCTACACTGCAGCAAACCCCTCTTTGAACATCGCCAGCGGTAACGGTATGGAACTGGATGCCATCGCAGGCGTCTATATCGGTGGCACTTCCACCACCGGTGGTTCTGCTTCCGTAATTGGCTCTATCCTTGGCTCTATCATCCTGGTGATCATCCGTCAGGGTCTGAACCTGGCAATGAGCGGCGGCAGCGCAGTTTCTGCTACCAACATCACCTATGCCGTCACCGGTGTGATCGTTGTTGGTGCTGTTATGCTGGACGTTCTGAAAAAGAAGTCCGCTGCAAAGGTTAAGACAGATAAAAAGGCAAAAAACAAAGAATCTGTTAAATAATTTGTAGTAAAACCGGAAGGTTTTATATAAAATCAATTCTAGGAGGAACTCAAAATGAAGAAACTTATCGCATTACTTCTTTCCCTGGTTATGGTTTTCGGTCTGGTTGCTTGCGGCAATGCCGGTGCTGGCAATGAGACCACTGGCGCTGCAAAGGATCCCAATTCCGATGTAGTTGTGGACACTGGCGATGCTACCGAAGAGGGCGGCACGATCGCTGTGATCGCTAAGGGCGAAACCCACGCTTTCTGGCAGGCTGTTAAGGCTGGTGCAGAGGCTGCCGGTAAGGAAGCTGGCTACGAAGTCACTTTCCGTGGCCCCACCGCTGAAAGCGAAGAGTATGTTGGTTCTCAGCGTGAAATGGTTCAGGCTGCTCTGAACAACGACGATGTTAAGGGTATCGTTCTGGCTACCATCGGTCTGGGCTTTGCTGATGAGCTGACCGCAGCTTACGACAAGGGTCTGCCCGTTGTTGAATTCGACTCCGGTCTGTACGAAGGCGGCGCTGACATCACCGAGGGTAAGGATCCCACTATCGGCTCCGTTGCTACCGATAACAAGAAGGCTGCTGCTCTGGTTGCTGAGAACTTCTACGCTTACCTGAAGGAGCAGAAGGTTCTGGCTGACGGCTACAAGATCGGCGTTATTCAGCACGACTCCACCGCTACCGGTATCGACCGCGCAGAAGGCTTCATTGAGAAGATCAACGAGCTGGCTGAGGCTGACGGCATCAAGATTGAAATCAACCGTCAGGTTAAGGCTAACAATGCCGGCGAATACAAGCTGGGTCTGACTGCTCTGCACGATGACGAGGCACAGGCAATCTTTATGACCAACGAAGGTGTTGTGAACGAAGTATTCCCCGAGATCTCCGACAACGCTGCAATGTACAAGGACATCCTGTTCTGCGGCTTCGACGCAGGCACCAACCAGTACAACTGGATCAAGGACGCTGGCGAGAGCTATGCTCTGCTGGTAGGTTCTGTTGCTCAGGACTCCTATGCAATCGGTTACGAGTCTGTTAAGCTGGCAATCGCTGAGCTGAAGGGCGAAGAAGTTGCTGATGTAGGTATCGCCGGTCAGTGGTACACCGCTGAGAACATCGACGAGCTGAAGGATCAGAACATCTTCTACATGGGCTAATCTTTACAGATTAATGTTCTAACAACATAAACATAAGGGGCGTGCTTCGGCACGCCCCTTTTTTAATGCAAAGTGCAAAATGAATGCGTCCGCTGTCGCGGACTTATTTTAATGTGTTCGTAGGGCGGGGCTTGCTCCCGCCACCATAACCGAAAAAACAAAAGCACGATCCTCATCACCGCTCTGGCACACCCCCAATACAATACGGGCGGATAATATCCGCCCCTACACCCACGAACCCACATTTCCAATGTAGGGGCGGTTATCAACCGTCCGCCGCAACCCACCGTCATTGCGATCCACTAAGCAATCCGTCACCCCAAAGGAAAAGCACACCGCAAAACGCAGTGTGCTTTTGGTTTAATCAATTTTGCGATACAGTTTTGATCTTGGTCCTTGCAGCTGTTCAAAGCATCTTTTTTCTTCCTCAGCAAGGACAGTCTTCAGCAGTAATCCAGCATCAATTGCTGCCTGCCTCTTAGCCTCTTTTTTCGTTTTGCCGATGGAAATGTGATAATCATAAATCGCCTGCAAAGGCGTTTCGCCCCAATCCTTATTTTCTCCGCCGACAAGGTCTCGTAGAGAAAACAGTTCTCCGAGATTGTTCTTACAAAAGCTATGTACGGAACCTTGCAAGTATTTCTTAGCAAGCTCTAACTGAGCTGGGGATAGCTTTGCCGATGGTCTTTTATTGCTTTGAGTATTTAACAATATCTACTCACCAACCTCACTCTGCACGCACCCACTCGGTGCTGTACAGACTAACATATTGATATGTAAATGAATTTTGTCCATATCCCGTTGTAGTCATCGATTTTTCCAGCTTTAGCTGACCAATCAATGCTGCTGCAGCATTCTCAGGGGAATCAATACCATAGCTGTAGACAACGTTGACGCCATTTCGATTGGATGTATACTCGTAGGGTATCTGTTTATCTCCTGCTTTCCAGCCATCTGTTATCTCAAATGTAGCCTTCTTCAGACCAGTATTTTTGAAAGCGTTTGCACCAATATTTGTTACAGAAGCAGGTATAGTTACCTCTGTTAATGATGTACAGTTAGAAAATGCAGATGCGCCGATTTTCGACAATCCTGAGGGAAGAGATAATTTTGTCAAGTTCGTACAACCATTAAAAGCTTCCGCACCGATTGCAGTAATTCCTTGGGATATACTTACTTCCTGCAAACTTGTCAAGTTGCTGAATCCAACGGCTATTATTTGCGTTACTGGTACATCGTTATAGGTAGCGGGAATCTCAATATATGCTTGGTATTTTGCCATTCCACCAGCCATAACGCCATAGGTGCCGTCAGAAAGCAAGCTATAAACCAAAACAGCATTTTCATTCGGGTCGCCAAGCATATCACTTAAATCGTGGGTTTCAGATGTTCCATCTGTATAATAGATAACGAAATTCGTGCCAGCGAACTCTGTTCTTAAAATGCCACGACCATCTACACCTTTAAGACTGTTCAACCATTCCTCAAGGGTGCCAGTATATTCAGGATGCGCCTGCTTGTAAAGTTCATAGGCAGACTTGCCGTCTACACCCTGCGGACCAACCGCAGCTTGTGCATTTTTAATATAGTAGGGCTGTGCAGTGGAGTAGATTTCACCATTGGTCCAGTCTTCTGTATACCAGTATTTATCTTGGTATGATCTCGTTGAAATTGATACACTGACAACATCAATCAACGCCTTTGCTGCAGTTTGTGCAACATCTAGAGAATACTCAGTTTTATTCACACGATTACTATCATTGAAATGCATATACCAAAAACCATCCGCTCCGGCTGGCTTCCATCCTGTGGTTTTGAATACAGCTCTGATCAACCCTGCTTTATAAAAAGCGTATGCGCCAATAAAATTCACACTTTTCGGTATTGTTATCTCTGTTAAGCCGGTACAGTTTGTAAACGCATGTCGTCCGATTTTGGTGATCGTATCAGCGAAGGTCAGTGAAGTAATTTCTGTCTTGTTCTTAAAGCCGCTTTCCATTATCTGTGTAACAGGAACACCCTGATAAGCAGATGGAATCACTACATTCGTTAAAGCAAAGGTGCTGGATGCTTTAATTCCGTATGTTCCGTCATCCAAGTACACATAAGTAAAATCACCGTCTGTAACCTCTGCAATACCGTCATTTTCTACGATCGCACCAACATTGATGGGATGTTCTAAATCATCTGTATAGGTGACCCACAAATGCCCGTCCTTAACTTCAATATTTTCGACACCTCTGCCGGGGATGCCCTGTGCGCCCTGAGGACCGGTTGCGCCCTCTGGGCCCTGCGGGCCGGTAGCACCGGTTGCACCCTCAGGACCTTGCGGACCGGTAGCACCGGTTGCACCGGGTTCGCCCTTTTCGCCGGGGTCGCCCTTGGGGCCTTTGATATTGGCAAGCAATGTTGCTGTGCCTGTTTCGCCGTATTTTACATAGAGGTTGCCCTCATCGTCTATGAAAAGGTAGGGGGTTAAGCCGTCTGCACCGGGTTTGCCTTGAGGACCTTCCGGACCTTGAGGACCGGTTGCGCCGGTTGCGCCGGTTTCACCCTGAACACCTTGGATGCCCTGCGGGCCCCGGATAGGACCAATGGCAGGCAGCTCCGTGCCGTCTGTTAAAGTAAACACCAGCATATCCTCACTCAGTCGGACTGACTGGATCCCGACACCCTGTGCGCCGGTTGCTCCCACAATGGACTGTTCAATGACGATAGGATTGCCCTCTTTCATAGCGATCACAAGGCAGTTGTCTTCATTGATGGTGATGCCGGTAATGCCGTTGCCATCTTTTCCGTTTACGCCGTCTTTTCCGTTTGCACCATCTTTGCCGTCTGTACCGTCTTTACCCTTTTCGCCGGTGGCAGGCACATTGGTGCTGACCCAGCTTTCACCATTGTCTGTAGAAATCTCCCACAGGTTAGTATCCGTGTTAATACGAATCTGAGGGGTAATGCCATCTTTCCCGTCCTTGCCGGGCGCACCGTCTTTTCCGTCTTCGCCGTCTTTACCAGGCGCACCATCTTTTCCGTCTTCGCCATCCTTACCGGGTGCTCCTTGTTCGCCCTTAGGTCCGGTAGCATTCACGCCGGTAGCTGTCCAAGTTGTTCCGTCGTCGGTGGAAATTTCCCACTGATTGGTTGTTGCATTGATACGGATCTGAGGGGTGATTCCGTCCTTTCCGTCTGCACCGACAATATTCTCAAATACAAATACTTTTCCATTTGTCAAGGTAATCGTCATTTTGCGAGTGCTGTTATCAATGGCAATGTGTTGAATACCATCACCCTGAGGACCTTGTTCGCCTTGCTCGCCCTGAACGCCTTGTTCACCCTGAGGACCTTGCGGGCCAGTTGCGCCGGTGTCACCCTTGTCGCCTTTATCGCCCTGAACGCCTTGTTCACCCTGAGGACCTTGCGCACCGGTCGCGCCGGTGTCACCCTTGTCGCCTTTATCGCCCTTCTCGCCCTGAACGCCTTGTTCACCCTGAGGACCTTGCGCACCGGTTGCACCGGTGTCACCCTTGTCGCCTTTATCGCCCTTCTCGCCCTGAACACCCTGTTCACCCTGAGGACCTTGCGCACCGGTCGCGCCGGTGTCACCCTTGTCACCTTTATCGCCCTTCTCGCCCTGAACGCCTTGTTCACCCTGCGGGCCTTGCGCGCCGGTCGCACCGGTGTCACCCTTGTCGCCTTTAACGCCCTTCTCGCCCTGAACACCCTGTTCACCCTGCGGGCCTTGCGCACCGGTCGCGCCGGTGTCACCCTTGTCGCCTTTATCGCCCTTCTCGCCCTGAATGCCTTGTTCACCCTGAGAGCCTTGCAAACCGGTTGCACCTACGATCTTACCTACATTTATCTTCTTGCCATCGGAAAAAGTCAGCACCAATTCCCCGGCATCATTGATATCTGCATCTGTTATGCTGATACCGTCAATGCCGCTGACTCCATCCTTGCCATCCTTGCCGTCAGTTCCGTCTTTGCCATCTGTGCCATTTTTTCCATTTGTACCGATAGCTTTTCCCGCATTTATCGTTGTTTTATCTGCCAGGGTGATCACCAACTCACCCTTATCGTTAAAAGAGGCACTTTCAATTTTCTGTGCAGTGCTTTCCCCCATCCGGTTCAAAGCCTTTGCCCATTCTTCCTCTGTACCGGAATATCCGTTCTCCTTAGCGATCTCATAGGCAGATTTTCCGCTCAAAGAATGAAGCCACTGCTGCAATGTTCCATCATAGCCGCTTTCCACTGCCAGCTCATAGGCAGAAAGACCGTTTTCCACCCGGATCTCTCCACTGCCTTTATTCTTGTGAACAAACAGTGCAACCACCGCCGCAATGCCAATCACAAGGATAATTGCCAGCATCACACAAGCGATTTTCAAAAATATACGTTTTTTGTTCATCGTCCGATTTTCCATTGAAAGCCCTCCATTTGAAAATATCGTTTTGTTGAATAGTATTCACCATTATTTGCGCTATTGTAGCATAAAATATAAAAAATGTAAACACTATTCAACAAAAAGTGAGAGGGTTTTATGTTCAAAATAAAAGCCGCCGACGGCACGAACAATCTTTGTGGCCGTAAAATCGCACAGATCCGAAAAGAAAAGAAACTGTCCCAGCGGAAGCTGGCAATCAAAATGCAGTTACTGG
This sequence comes from Faecousia sp., assembly GCA_045656945.1. Lineage (GTDB taxonomy): Bacteria > Bacillota > Clostridia > Oscillospirales > Oscillospiraceae > Faecousia. Next base: position 13,784 of record JAZOSD010000073.1, on the reverse strand, counting down.
GTTTCGATGTGGATCACTATTTCATTCGCCGTGTGGAAAACGGAGAACGATTTGTCACAGATATCGATCTGGTTATCTTTTCACGGGCATTGAATATCCCCTTAATTGAATTATTTCCGGAAAATGATCTACCCTTATAAAAACAGAGCCTGTCGGTGACAGGCTCTGTTTTTATAATGCACCCCTGATCCTTGTAGGGACAGACGTCCCCGGCTGTCCGCGGACACCCCGGGAGGGGTGTCCCTACGAGGTGACAAATCGCAATAAGGTTGTACCGTCAGAGAAAGCAAGCGGGAGGGGCATTGCCCCTCCCCTACATATTATATATGCAACAACATCTTCGCAGCCAGGAAGTAGACAAGGAGCGACACCGCATCCACAATGGATGTGATGAAAGGACTTGCCATTACTGCCGGGTCCAATTTCAGCGCCTTTGCGCCCAAGGGCAGCGCCGCACCAACGATCTTCGCCAACACCACTGTGACAAACAATGCAATACACACCACCGCGTCGATCATCAGGGTGATGTCCTCATTGCCCAAAAGCAGCCGATCCACCAGCCATATCTTTACAAAGCAGACTGCTGCCAATGCAAGACCGCAGATCACAGCGGTACGGATCTCTTTCCACAGCACCCGGGGCAGATCAGAAAATTCCAGCTCTCCCAGACTCAAAGAGCGGATCACCGTAACCGAGGACTGAGAACCGGAGTTACCGCCTGTACCCATCAGCATAGGAATAAATGCCGTCAGTGCCACTTGCGCTGCCAGAGAATCCTCAAAGCCGGTAATGATCATACCGGTAAAGGTAGCAGACACCATCAAAAGCATCAGCCAGGGAATGCGGTTTTTGAACAGCTCCCAAACACTGCTTTTCAGGTAGGTTCTTTCCGAGGGCAGCATACCGCCCATCATTTCGATATCCTGTGTAGCCTCTTCTTCGATCACGTCCATAGCATCATCGAAGGTTACGATGCCAACCATACGGTTTTCACCGTCCACCACCGGCAGTGCCAGGAAGTCATACTTTCGGAACATCCGTCCCACTTCTTCCTGATCGGTATGGGTGGTGACGGAAATGATGTTTTCCAGCATCAGCTCCCGGATCAGCATTTCATCATCCGGAGCAAGGAGCAGATCCTTTACGGTCACAAGACCAATAAGCGTTCTGTCCGGATTGGTAACGTAGCAGGTATAGATCGTTTCCTTATCCACGCCTTGCCGGCGGATACGGAGAATTGCCTCCTCCACCGTCATATCCGGGCGCAGGGAAACATATTCCGTGGTCATAAGCGATCCGGCTGAATTTTCCGGATATCGCAGGATCTGGTTAATGGATCTGCGCATTTCCGGGTCTGCCTGACGCAAAATACGCTTGACCACATTGGCAGGCATTTCCTCTACCAGATCTGCCGCATCGTCCACATATAATTCGTCAATAATTTCTTTCAGCTCATTATCGGAAAAGCTGCGGATCAGCAATTCCTGCGCATCCACATCCATTTCCACAAAGCTTTCTGCCGCCAGTTCCTTCGGCAGCAGCCGGAACAGAAAAGGGATCTTCTGTTCCTCCAGCGAAGAGAAAAATACCGCAATATCCGCCGGGTTCATCGTTCCCAGAATATCCCGGGCGGTGGCATACTTTTTCTCTTCCAGCATTTTTAAGAGTGTTTTTTCAACGATTTCAAACCGTTCTGTCATCCGGTGTCCTCCTTTAATTTGATTCCACACGGACCGTTATCAGATGCCCATTACAGACGGGCAGTCTACTTCGGTCCGATATATTGCCACTACTGCCAGCGTCCATAATTTTCCCTCCTTTTGAAAAACATATATGGTTATTGTACTTCCAGAAATCAGCCTTTGTCAAGCCAAAATATCCATATATTTTCCACAGCGGGATTTTCTGGGGAAATATTTATTTTTTAAGGAAAAATCCGCAAAATCTGTCAGAAAGTTTATAAGAGATTAGACACATTAATACGTTTTTAACACGGCTTTTATGTTATTCTAACAGTGATAAGATTTGTTTGGAGCAAAGGAGCTGTGATTATGTATTTCCAGAAAAAACGCTGCATTGCAATGCTTCTGGCTGGCGGTCAAGGCAGCCGCCTGAAGGTCCTTACAGAGAAAACCGCAAAACCTGCTGTTCCCTTTGGGGGAAAATACCGCATTATCGACTTTCCTTTAAGCAACTGTGTCAACTCCGGAATCGATACAGTTGGAATTCTGACACAGTATCAGCCTTTGGAACTCAATGAGTATATCGGCAACGGACAGCCCTGGGGCTTAAATAAGACCCACAGCTGTGCCCAGGTCCTGCCACCCTATGAACGGCACGATAAAAAAAGCGGCTGGTACAAGGGCACTGCCAATGCCATTTATCAGAATATTGACTTTATTGAGCGCTTTGATCCGGACTATGTGGTGATCGTCTCCGGCGACCACATTTACAAAATGGACTATGCCGCTATGGTGGAATATCACGAAAAAAGCGGTGCCTCCTGTACCATTGCCGTCCGGGATGTGCCACTAAAAGAAGCCTCCCGGTTCGGCATCCTGAACACCCATCCCGATGGCACCATTTACGAATTTGAAGAAAAGCCAAAAAAGCCAAAGTCCACCAACGCCTCTATGGGCATATATGTGTTTAATTGGGATGTGCTCCGTCAGGCATTGATCGCCGATGAGGATGATGAAAATTCCTCCAATGATTTTGGCAAAAATATTATACCCAATCTCTTAAATGCCGGACACAAAATGATGGCCTACACCTTTGGTGGTTACTGGAAGGATGTGGGAACCATCGATTCTTTGTGGGAAGCGAATATGGAGCTTCTGGGAAAAAATCCGGAATTTAACATCCGGGGAGATGAGCGCAGCAAGATCTGCGCCCGAAACAATGCCCTTCCCTCCTCTTATATTGACGCGCAATCGAGTATTGAAGGCAGTTTCATTGCAGAAGGCTCTGAAATTTACGGAACGATCCGCCACAGCGTGATTTCTATGGGGTGTGCCATTGGCGAGGGCGCACTGGTGGAGGATAGTGTGGTAATGCCCGGAGTTATTATCGAATCCGGAGCCATCGTCCGCCACGCGATCCTCAGCGAAAACAGCAAGGTCTGCCGCAATGCAGTGGTTGGCGGCGCATTTGCCCCCAATGAGAAAAAGCAGATCAGCGTCACCTCCAAAGGCGCAGTCGTCAAAGCCGGCACAGCACTGCTCCCCGGTCAAATGCTGTAAGGAGGGATCGTCTATGAAAGTAATGGGTATTATTTTTGCCAATGATGGCTCTTTAGGCACACTGACCGCTCACCGCACAATGGCAAGCCTTCCCTTCGGTGGACGCTACCGGCAGGTAGATTTTGCCCTTTCCAATCTGGCAGCCATCGGTGTACGCCACGTGGGCATTGCAACCCGCCATCACTACCAATCCCTCATCAATCATATCGGTTCCGGTGAGGAATGGGGTATGGAGCTGGGAGAAGGGGGGCTGGAATTTTTAACGCCTTATGCAATGAGCACAGTAAGCACCTACCGGGGCAAGCTGGAATCTCTTCATTCTGCAATGGGATTTTTAGAACACGGTGCCCAGGATGAGCACCTGGTTATGATCGATGCCTCTGTGCTCAGTAACATTGATCTTTCCGATGTGATCGCCAAGCACATTGCCAGCGGCAAGGATGTGACGGTGGTGACCAAGGCAGGAGTTTGCAACGGCAGGCAGCAATTTGATCTTACCATGAAGCTGGACAAAAGTGGAAACATTTCCGATATGGCAGTGGACTACGCCGCACCGGCTGATTATGTAGCCTCTATGGATATTTTTGTGGTCAGCAAGAAGTGGCTTTCCCGGCAGGTCCGGGAACACATTGCCCACAATCTCTATCATATGGACCGGGATCTGGTGCTGGGACAATGGCAGAAAGGCGCAATCACTGTCAACCCCTATGTGTTCCCCGGGGAAGCACTGTTTACAGAGTCTGTGGAGCAATATTTCCAAAACAACCTTGCCCTGCTGAACAAAAAAGTACGCCACGATTTATTTGGCTATAATCATCCGGTATACACCAAGGTCCGGGATCGGGTACCTACCTACTACGGAGAAAACAGCAGCGTAGAAAACTGTCTGGTTGCCGACGGCTGTATGCTGGAAGGCAGCGTGAAAAACAGCATTCTTTTCCGTCAGGTATCTATTTGCACCAGTGCGAATGTGGCAAATTGCGTGATTATGAACGATACGGTCGTGGGAGAAGGCAGTATGCTCAAATATGTGATTTTGGATAAGGATGTAACTGTCCGTCCCGGTGCTCAGCTGATCGGCACACCCCACAATCCCATTGTTGTGAAGAGAGGAGATACGGTATGAAAATCGCGATCCTTGCCTCCGAAGGTGCGCCCTATTGCAAATCCGGCGGCTTGGGGGATGTGATGGAGGCTTTGCCTGCCGCCCTTTCCCGGATGGACGGAAATGAGGTGGTACTGATTCTCCCCTACTATAAAAAGATCCAGGAAAATCCATCTTATGAAGTGGAGGAAGTTGCCCAATTTTATGTGGAGCTTGGTTGGCGACAACAGTATGCCGGTATTCTAAGGCTGAAAAACCGGAAAGATGCTGTGCAGGTATGGTTTGTTGACAATCTATATTACTTTGGCGGGCGGGACAGCTCCGGCTACGGGCACGGCGATGACGCAGAACGGTTTGCCTTTTTCTCCAAAGCCTGTTTGATGGGTTTGGAAATTGTAAATTTCATTCCCCAGGTGATTGCTTGCAACGATTGGCAGACTGCTCTGGTTCCCGTGCTTTTGAAAGCACAGCCCCGGGTCTGTTTTGAAAAGACCCGGTGTATGTTCACCATTCACAACATTGAATATCAAGGCTGGGCATGGGGCGATTTTTTTGACGATGTATTATCTCTGCCGGAAAGTTACCGAAGCTGCCTGGATATGAACGGTGCGGTCAATTTGCTCAAGGGTGCAATCGAAACCTGTGACCTTCTGACCACGGTTTCCCAAACCTATGCCAAAGAGCTGATGTATGCCTACTATGCCCATGGCTTGCAGGATGTGATCTGCCGTGCTTCCGGCAAGCTGACAGGCATCACCAACGGCATCGATACAAACACTTTTAACCCGGCGTTTGACTTGGCTCTGCCTATCTGTTATAATGAAAATAATTTCATACAGGGAAAAGCGATCTGCAAGGCTGCCCTGCAAAAGGAAGTGGGGCTTCCGGTTTTGGCAGATACGCCCCTTCTTGTGATGGTGTCCCGGCTTGTGGGTCACAAGGGATTGGATCTTTTGTGCCACATTGCCTACCGGCTGATGGAAGAGGACTGTCAGCTTCTGATTTTAGGCACTGGGGATGGGCATTATGAAGATTTTTTCCGGGAGCTTGCCAGAAAATATCCGCAAAAGGCTACCGCGAAAATCACCTTCGATCCGGCACTGGCTTCCCGGGTCTATGCCGGCGGCGATATTTACCTGATGCCCTCCAAATCCGAGCCTTGCGGTTTGAGTCAGATGAATGCCATGCGCTACGGAACAGTCCCGGTAGTTCACGCAACCGGTGGTTTGAAGGACACTGTCCCACCCTGCGACAATGGGGGAAAGGGCGGTCTTGGCTTTACTTTTCAAAGCTACAATGCCGATGATTTCTATGGGGCACTAAAAAATGCGCTGAACCTGTACCATAAGGATCCGGAAGGGTTTCAGGCGTTGCAAAAAACCGATATGGCGCAAGACTTCAGCTGGGACAAGCCTGCCCGGCGATATATGGAACTTTTTAAGCAGATGTCAGGAGAAAGAGAAAAATGAAAATCTATATTACACGGCACGGACAAGTTCTGGACTGGGGCATCGGCGGCGATGCCCAGTTTCCCAAAGGGGATCCCCCGCTGTCCCAGCTTGGACGGGATCAAGGTGCGCAACTGGGTAAATATCTGAAGCACCTGGGCTTTTCCGGAAAAATTTACAGCTCTCCCTTTGCCCGTGCTTTGGAAACCGCAGAAGCAATCGCCTCCCAGACCGGTTCGCTGATCGTGCCTTGGGCGCCTATCCGGGAGATCGTAAAAACAAAAGAATCCACTGCTGATTTTACCGGCTTGACACTGGAGAAAATCCGGGAGAAATTCAAATTTATTGATCCCAACGCCACCCTTCCCTATCCCTGGTGGGGGCTGCAGCCGGAAAAAGCCGAGGATGTGATCGCCAGAATTCAGGCAGGTCTGGACGCCCTTGCGCCCACGGAGGATATCCTGCTGGTAGGACACGGTGCCAGTGTGTACTGCGCCTGCGAGGTGCTAAAGCTGTCCAAATGCAAGGGCAACAACTATAACTGCGGTTTTTCTATGTATAATTCCCAAGCGGAAAATGATTTTGCCTATATGGACGGCAGCCATCTCCCATACGGGATGCGCACCTTTAACCGGATCTGGCAAAAGGAAGAAGATGAAAAGCTGACCGAAGAATTTTTGAATCAGGAATTGCAGATCCCGGATGTATTTATGACCGTAGCCGGAGAAAAAATCCTGCAAATCGGAAACACCTTCTCCTGCCATTATCCCTACATCCGCAAAATTATCGAAACAGTAAAACCAAAAATAATTATCCACAACGGCAATTTTGTAGAGGAAGTAAAAGCCGGACGCATCCCTGATGTGCGGGAAGAATATACTCAGGCTGCCGGACAGTTGGCGGATATCCTGAAAAACGCCGGTGCGGAAAACATCTATATGCTCCCCGGTGAAAATGACATCCCGGATGTTCTGACCCAGCTTCTGCCCTTTGCTCAATTTCAGTTGCCAGAGGGACTGGTCCTGCCGGAATATACCGGTCAATGGACACTGCACACGGACAAAAAGATACATACACTGGCTTTGCCTGAATGTTACCACTGGAACAGGATATAATGAATATGGGAGAGGCAAACGCCTCTCCCTATCACTTATAAACCAGGAGTATCTATGCGTATTTTGTTTGACTCCAAAAAAACAGAATATAAAACCCCTTTCGGCACAGTAGCACCGGAAGAAAAATGCATTTTGCACATTCACATTCCCATCAGTGTTCCGGTGGTTTCCGCCGGGTGTATCGTTACTTTTGAAAACGGAACTACTGCTTTTTCTGTTCCAATGGTGTGCGCAAAAACCTTGGATGACTATCATATTTTCCGGGGCGAATTTTCCATATCCCAACCGGGACTGTATTTTTACTATTTTCAAATTGATAAGGCAGACAGCAGCTTTCGTCTTTTCAAGCAAGGCAGCGGCACCAATATGGAAGCTGGCGAAATGTGGCAGCTTTCCTGCATCCCCGCAGATTTCACCACCCCGGATTGGGCAAAGGGTGCTGTGATCTATCAGGTGTTTCCCGACCGGTTTTCCAAATCCGGAGATTGCGACCTGACCGGCAAGCTGACCCCTTACACCCTCCACGAAAACTGGAACGAAGAGGTCGCGTGGCAAGCTACACCGGAAGGAAAAATCCTAAACAATGATTTCTATGGCGGCAATTTCCGGGGAATTACGGAAAAAATGGATTATATTGCCTCGTTGGGTGCTACAATCCTATATCTGAATCCCATTTGCAAAAGCTTTTCCAGCCATCGGTATGACACCGGCGACTATAAAACGCCCGACCCTATGCTGGGTACAACGGAAGATTTTCAAGCTATGTGTCAAGCTGCGCACGAAAGCGGAATCCGGGTCATTTTAGACGGGGTGTTCTCTCATACCGGTGCAAACAGCCTGTATTTTGACAAAGAACGCGCCTTTGGCGGAAAGGGTGCATACTGCACCCCCGATTCTCCCTATTTTCGCTGGTACACCTTCCAGCACTATCCGGACACCTACACAAGCTGGTGGGGGTTTGATACCCTCCCCACTGTAAATAAAATGGATGCCGGCTTTCTTTCCTATGTGATCACCGATGAAAATTCTGTGGTGGCACACTGGCTGAAGCTGGGGGCGGACGGTTTTCGGCTGGATGTGGCTGACGAGCTGCCCAACGAATTTATAAAACTGCTAAAAGACAGGATTCGATCTATTCGCCCGGATGCACTTTTGATTGGCGAAGTGTGGGAGGATGCCTCCAACAAAATCGCCTATGGCATCCGCCGCCGGTATTTTACAGACGGTGTGCTGGACGCTGCTATGAATTACCCCTTCCGCACCGCAATTACGGATTTTATAAAAGGAACAGATGATGGCAGCCGCCTTCGGCAGACTGTGGAAACCATTATGGAAAACTATCCCCCACAGGTATTTTTATGCAATATGAACCTATTGGGCAGCCACGATACTCCCCGTATCTTAAATGCCCTTGTAGACGATTTTGACGGCAGCCGTGAGGCGCTTGCCTGCCGGTTTCTCTCAAAGGCACAAAGAGAAGAAGGGAAAAAGCGGCTGATGCTGGCTTCCTTCCTGCAATATATGCTCCCCGGTGCGCCCAGTGTGTACTATGGGGATGAAGCCGGTATGGAAGGCGGAAAAGATCCCTTTAACCGCCGTCCCTTTCCCTGGGGGTGGGAAGATCCGGCTTTGCTGGAGCATTACCGTCAGCTTGGCAATCTTCGCAGTAAGCAGGAAGTACTGCGGCTGGGGGATTTGGAATTCCGGATGGCAAACGCGCAGAAATTAGCCTTTACCAGAACTTATGAAAACCGGACACTGGAGATTTATGTAAACCGGAGCAATGAAATTTGGCACATTCCCCAAAAGAAATTGCTTTATGGACACACCCTAAACACCCTTGCACCCAACTGGGTGTCTTTGGCACCTATGGATTTTTGTATTGCAGAGGCATAAACATATGGAAAAAGAGAATTTTATCAGCGGCTATTGCCGCACGGTAGACGGCAGCCGCACCGTCTGTGTTGTCACAGAAAACGGCAAACTGGTGGAAGTGGATTGCAGCTTTGAAACCTGCCCCTACACCCCGAACTGCACCGTTGCAGCGCAAATTGCACAATTGACAATGGAAAACTGACAACCGGAGGTGTTTTCACACCTCCGGTTGTTTTTATTTACTGCTTAATTGTAGCCAGGTTCACATTCAGGTCTTCCCAGAAGAGAACTCTCTCAACGGGAAGCTTGTCATTTTCCCAAATGCTGTTCATCCGGTCCTCCTCACGGAAGCCCTCTGCATTGACCTTCTCCAGCCAAGCCTTAAACTCGGCTGCATCGATGGTACGGTCGGAGGCAAATTCCTGGGTGCGATCCACCAGCAAAGTCAGCAGATTGCTGACCACAGGATTCTCAGGATCACTGACATTGAAGGTGCAGATCACCAGTGTGCCTTCCCCGATCTTTACAGACAGCAGGTGGCAGAACCGGCGGAGGGTATCTTCCGGCAGGAAGTCCTTAACGCCATCCCGCAAACATCTATAGCGGTCACGAATGGGCTTATCCACACCCTGCACATGCTCGGTAACTGCCCAGGGCCAAGTGTCCAGATTGACCTTGCAGCTGACATCCAGAAGAGGCTGTACATTCTTATCGAAGTAGCGGTCATCGCCCAGTGTTTCTTCCACAGCCTTGTTCTGCAGAATACCGCCCAGGCCATTGCCACGGTCCCAGATACAGGGCTTAAAGCGTTCAATGGATGCCTGCACATCCCACTGGTTCTGCTGTGCTTTATAGTTATACAGCAGCAGTGCAGTCTTGCCCGCAGCCAGCACATCCAGCAGCTTCTGATCCAGAGCATCAGTCACATACAAATCGGACTTCTTGCTGCCCTTGCTTAAGTACTCAGCCAGAGCTGTATTGGTCAGGTTCATTTCCGGAACAGTCTGGGGACGGACTCTGGGATAAGTCCAGATCTTCCAGCTATTTTTCACTTCCTGACCCTCATAAACAAATCGGGCAGAAATGGTGCGGTATGTAGGCTTGCCTGCAGGCTTTGCCTTGATGTTCAATGTTGCCAGCTGCTGCAGACCGCCAGCCAAAGCAAACTGCTCACCATTGTAGATCACTTCATCATCCAGTGCGATCTCCAGTGTGCCGTTGACACGGAAGTCCGGCAGGAAATCGGAAGCGAAGAACTTTACATGGATTTCCTCGTCCTCATACAGACGCTCCTTTTCAAACTCAGCAAGCAGCACCAGATCGTCATTCATCTGGCGAACCCAGGCAGCGTCAATGCCCTTGTCGTCATCGAAGATGTCAAGGAAGCCGTTCTTGTTCTCATACTTTAAGCAGTCGGAAAGCTGCAGCATTTCGTAGCCGCACAGGTGGCTCATACGCAGTGTTTCCAGGAAGATCTTCGTACAAACCAGACGGAACTTCCGGGTAGATGCAATATACTCAGGCATCAAATCCTGGATGCCCTTCATCTCGATCAGCTTCTTGAGGCCTGCAAAGTACTTAGGCTTCTTAATGCCGTGCTTTTCTATGTACTCAGGACCTACTTTTTCACAGAACTCGTCAAACTTCTTTTCCAGTGCTTCATAGTCCACAATATCCACATAGTGCATTGCCTCGTGGGACAGCACCGGCTTCAGGGGCATTGCATAACGGTCCACCTGGGTGTCTGCGCCTTCGGTCTTGGAAATCAGCTTCAGCGGTACGCTGTAGGCAGATTCGTCTTCCTTCCAGCACAGATCGGAAACAAACATATCCCCATGATGGGCATAGGGCAGGTAATAGCCCATATGCTGAATGAACATATCGGAGCAATCCCGGTCATATTCGCCCCAACCGCAGTTATCCATAATGATCTTACTGGGCGCAAGCTTCCGACCCAGCTTCACCATTTCGTGAACCTCCGGGAAATGGGCAGAGCAGTGCATTTCGTTGCCAATGCAGAAAACAGCCACAGAGGGGTGATTGCGCAAGGAACGGATGGTATTTTCCCATTTGCCCTCACCAAAATCCAGCACCCGCTTCATCGGCTTGCCGGTTTCCGGATTGACCGTTCTTTCAAACAGGAAGCCGGTTTCCAGATGGATCAGCAGACCCAGTTCATCTGCCGCCCGCAGGAAGTCCTCCGAGGGAACGGTAGTATGGAAACGGACGATATTAAAGCCATATTTCTTTGCCTGACGGATGTTCTTGCAAGCCGCCTCATAATCCGAGCCACCGGTCATATTGGGATGCTCGTGGGCAATGATACCGCGGATATAGCCACGCAAATAGACAGGCTTATCGTTGAGAAGAATCATTTTATTTTGCATTGTGCAGATCGCCGTGTGACCGAAACGAACCGTTTCACCGTTTGCTTCCAGAGTATACAGCACAGGTGCATCTAAAGACCAGGGAGTCAAATTGGATGCATCAAAAGTAGTTACAAAACCATTTTCACAAGGCTTGCTGATCAGCATCGGACAATCAACCGCTTTGCCTTCTGCATCGGTAATGCAATAACTATCCAACGGCTCCGGAGTTTCCACATACAGAAGTCCTGCATTTACATTGCTGTAAACATAGAGTTTTGTACCTTCTGCCAAATTGTCAAACGCTCTCTTTTCCATCATATTTTTTGCTTCCTTTCCAGTTTTTGCAAGTACACATTATAGTGTCACCTTATCACAAAAGCACTTTTTTTGCAATATAAAACTTCCCCCTTTTGAAAACAAGGCGAAAAATGCAATGTCAAAATCGCGTTTTTTGAACATTTTGCAATAGTTTATCATTTTCCCTCTTCTATTCCGCCCTTAAATTGCCGTTTAGATATCCTTGTTTCGGTCATACTATACTGTACTCCATTTCAAAGCAAGGAGGCTTTTTCTATGGCTGGCTCCAAAAAATACCGGGCATTTGGTGCCCGTGACAATTTTGGGTATCTATTTGGTGATTTTGGCAATGACTTTACCTTTATTCTCTCTACCACCATTTTAATGAAATTTTACACCGATGTTATGGGTGTTTCTGCCGGGGTAGTAGGTACGCTGATGATGCTTGCCCGGTTTGTGGATGCCGTTACGGATGTGACTATGGGCAGAATCTGCGATGCATCCAAACGCACCAAAGCGGGAAAGTTCAAACCCTGGCTGATGCGGATGTGCGTTCCTGTGGCACTGTCCTCTTTTTTAATGTATGCACCGGGTCTGCAAACGAACATCACGGAAGTCTGGTCCTATGGCACCCGGGTAGTCTGGCTGATCGTTACCTATTTATTATGGGGTTCTTTTTGCTACACAGGAATCAATATTCCCTATGGTTCTATGGCGTCTGCCATTTCTCCCGATGCCGGTGACCGGGCAAGTCTTTCCACCTTCCGCACCTTAGGCGGCACACTGGCAGGTATGTTTATCGGTGTTGCACTTCCCCTGTTTGCCTACGAAACCGTTACATTGGAAAACGGTGCAGCGCAGGATGTGCTTTCCGGTCCGAATGTAGCCATCGCTGCCGGAATTTTCTCTATTTTGGCGATCCTCTGCTACTACCTTTGTTATAAAATGTGTACAGAACGGGTCGTTTCCGATCCGGCACCGAAAAAAGGACCATCTGTGGGTGTGATGCTGAAAAGTGCCTTCCAAAACCGGGCGCTGATCTCGATCATCGTGGCATCTGTGTTTATGCTCCTTGCCCAGCTGACGATGCAAAATATGATGAGCTATGTATATCCGGACTACTATAACGCCGCCTCCTTGCAAAGTGTAGGCTCCCTGACCATGATCCTGGGTATGGGCGCAGCGGCAGCCGTTGCCAAGCCGGTCACCACAAGATTTGGAAAAGCAGAGGTTTCCTCTGTGTGCAGCTTAGCAGGCGCAGTGGTTTGCCTTGCCATTTTCATAATCCGCCCCAATGTTTATGGCTATATGGCAATGACCACCCTGTTCTGGCTGTTTTTAGGGGTATTCTCTATGGTCAACTGGGCGCTGATCACCGATGTGATCGACTACTCAGAATTAAAAAACGGAATCCGGGAGGACGGCACTGTATACGCCATCTATTCTTTTGCCCGGAAATTGGGGCAGGCTCTGGCTTCGGGACTGTCCGGCTGGCTGCTGACCGCCATCGCCTACAACGAAAACGCCTTAGCCCAAGGGGTGGCGCAAACGGACGCAGTAAAAAACGGGATCTTTACCATTTCCACCATCGTGCCTGCTGTGGGTTTTGTTGCTCTGGCAGCGGTGCTGTGGTTTTGGTATCCTCTGCACAAAAAGCAGGTGGAGGAAAACATTGCTCAGCTAAAGAAAAAGCACGATAATCCTTAATCCAGTCTGGAAAAAACTGTCAAATTTCTATTTCTCGGTGTGCCCTGTAGGGGAGGGGCATTGCCCCTCCCCTCGCCGCAGGCGAATAATACGACAAAATGCGCCCATCGAGGTCGCATTTTGCCGACGGGCGGCGCACTGCACCGCCCCTACATTAACGGTGCGTCAAACTGAAATTTGACAAACGGATGGCAGTATTATTCTTTTTCCTGCGTACATTCGTTTTTGGTTTTTGCCTTTTCCGGTAAACCTTTATTGATTTTGTATAAATACCAGACAAACAAATTGTAAATTTCGTGTCTAGACTTTTTCCGGCTTTTGTTTTATACTCTATACGAGATTGCGCAGCTTCTGCTGCGCTTCATTTAAGGAGGAAAAAACAAATGGCAAAAGCCCCCCAATTAGACGCTCAGGGCCATCGTAAGTTTGGCATTCGCGACAGCGTTGCCTATGCTGCCGGTGACTTGGGTTGTAACATGAGTTTTGCCCTGAAGGGCACAATTATGCCGCTGTTCTGGACTCAGGTTATGGGTCTGAGCGCATGGTATTCTCTGCTGATCGTTATTCTGCAGGTTTGGGACGCAATCAACGACCCCCTGATTGGCACAATGATCGATTCTGACAGA
>JAZOSD010000072.1:0-5784 GCA_045656945.1 Faecousia sp. | reverse complement strand
GATACGGTTTACATCACCTCCAACATTCCTCTGGAGGCTCAATATCCCGATATCCAAAAGCAAGAGATGGAAACATGGAATGCGTTTTTGCGACGGATCCATACGGTAACGGAGTTTAGACGGGATGGTACGATCCGAGAGGTGCCTTATGAGACGGTTTGAAAAGGAACGGCTGCAACGCCGTTCCAGTCTCCGGGAGCATCTCCCCAGGCCTAGTTCCACCTCCGACGCGCCTGTGAAACTCATTTTTGTTTTGCTCTATATCCTTGGAGCAATCCTGGTATGGAGCAAGCAAGACGAGATCGCAAGGACCGCAGAAACCACCGCATTACTTTCACCCATAGCCAGTTTGGTAATGCAGCACATTCTCGCTGTATACCTGCTGGTTGGCGGTGTATTCCTCACCATACTCATTCTGTTTCCTCTTGGGAAGAAGGCAGCCCAGGATCAGCTTAGGAGTATCGGTCTTGTGAACCATACCGATATGGTACCTGCTCTGAAACGGAAGTACAAGGATAAACAGAATCCCCGTATTTCAGTTTGGGAGTTTAGTTCTCAAGGCATTCCATTAAAGACTTGGGAGGACAAGCAGGCAGCCATTGAAACGATCCTGGACATCACCATCGTCAAGATGAAATATGGATCTGGGAAAAGCCGTATTCTTCTCTACACAGTTCCTGCCAGAACAGATCTGCCTGAGGTAATAGACTGGAACGATAAGTACCTTTCTCACAAGTCCTTCATATTGGCTTTGGGTGAAAGCTTTACCGGACCGGTCACAGTGGATCTTGTAAAAGTGCCGCACATTCTCTTAGGCGGATCTACCGGTAGCGGTAAGAGCGTTCTGCTAAAGCTGCTCCTCATGCAGGCAATCAAGAAAGGCGCTAAAGTCTGCATTGCCGATTTCAAAGGTGGCGTGGATTTCCCACCTATTTGGCACAAGCAATGCCAGATGTGTATTGAGGAGGAATCTACACTTACACTCCTTACAGAGCTTGTGGACGAGCTACAACGCAGGAAAACCTTGCTGGCAGCCTCCGGACAGCCCAACATTGACCGCTATAACGAAGCCACAGGAAAAGACCTGCCACGGTATATATTCGCCTGTGATGAGATTGCAGAGGTGTTGGACAAAACCGGTCTGACAAAGGAGCAGAAGGAAATCGTCGGTAAGATTGAAAGTAAGTTTTCCATGATTGCCCGACAAGGCCGAGCCTTTGGTATCCACCTGATTCTTGCCACACAGCGTCCGGATGCCAATATCCTTTCCGGTCAGATCAAGAACAATGTGAACTGCCGGATCTGCGGTCGTGCGGATACCATCCTGTCACAAATTATCCTGGATAGCACCGCCGCAGCAGAGCAGATCCCCAAAGATGCTTGTGGCCGCTTCCTGCTCCACGACGGCACCCTTTTCCAAGCCTATTGGTTCGATGACGCCAATCTGTAACTGAACGGAGGATGAATGATGATCACACCTGAGAGGGTGCCGATCCATTTGAAGGTTACATTGACCATACGGGAAGCTGCCGAGTACAGCAACATCGGTATCAACAAGATCGACAGCTTACTTCGCACTCCCAATTGCCCCTTTGTCCTCTATGTCGGCACCAAGAAACTGGTGAAACGCAAAGAATTTGAGCAATTCATCAGTCAGAAGTTGATAATTTAACCCTGCACTATTGAAAAAATCGAGCCAATGCGATATAATCTTGAATGTTGCATTGGCTCTTTTCTTAATCCTAGAGAAAGGAGTTGATCCAATGGGTAAAAACCTTAAAGGTAAAGAATGCGGCAAGGGTATCTGCCAAAGAAAGGATGGACTTTACTCAGCAAGATACGTAGATGAATTAGGAAACAGACATCAGAAGTATTTTCCTACCCTCCCGGAAGCCCGGAAATGGTTGGAAGAATCCAAGAACCCAACGCCCCAGACTGATCTGTTTATTCCCACAGAAATGACCGTTGATGCATGGTTTGAGTTTTGGATCACCAACATTGTTGGCGATTTGGCACCCAATACCCGGAGAAATTACCGCGAACGGTACAAGCACAACATTCAGCCTGTGCTCGGCAAAATGCGGCTCACCGATGTGAAACCCATGTACTGCAAGATGGTCCTCAATCAGATGGAAGCAGACTATGCAGGCTCTACCATTCGGCAGACCTATATCGCAATGGGTACAATGTTCCGTGCAGCACTCATGAACGATTTGATTGCCAAGCACCCCATGGATGGTGTAAGATACACCAAACCGGTTCGGGCAGTCAATGACATCAAGTTCCTCACTGTGGAAGAACAGATGAAGTTCTTGGAGGTTGCCAAGCGATCCCACAACTACTACCAGTACGCTTTGATCTTGGAGACTGGTCTTCGTACCGGTGAATTGATCGGCCTGACCTGGGATGCGATTAATTGGGAGAAGCGAACACTGACTGTCAATAAGACCTTGGAATTTCGGCATAAGCAAAAGGATTGGCGAGCCGGTCCACCCAAAACCCAACAGAGCTACCGAACCATTCCGCTGACGAACCATGCCTACGAAATTCTGAAAACCATCTATGATAATCGAGAAAACCACAAGCGTTCCGAAAAACTATCTCAAGAACTCCCCTATATGGACAGGCGTACCGGCCAACAGAAAATCCTTGTTATGGAAGATTTAGTTTTCATCAATTGGCGGACCGGGGAACCCGCTAAAAACAGTTCCTATGATACCCACCTCTATAAGTTATGCGACGAGGCAGGCATTAAGCGATTTTGTATGCACGCCCTTCGTCACACCTACGCAACCCGTGCTATTGAAAGTGGTATGCAGCCAAAGGTGCTGCAGAAGTTACTCGGTCATGCAAGCATTAAGACCACAATGGATCGATATGTCCATGTGACAGACGATTCTATGAACTTGGCTGTACAGCAGTTTGAAAGACTGTTTGCATAAAATGGTGTAAAAATGGTGTAAAAGCCATCACCCTAAACGAAAAAACCATTGGAAATAAAGGAGATATGAGTATATATGAAATTAGGTATCGTAGGACTTCCTAACGTGGGTAAGTCCACTCTGTTTAATGCCATTACCAATGCCGGCGTACCGGCAGACAACTACGCTTTCTGCACCATCGACCCCAATGTGGGTGTGGTTTCTGTGCCTGATGAGCGGCTTGACTGGTTGGCTGATTTCCATCAGCCTAAAAAGACCACCCCTGCGGTTATTGAATTCGTAGATATCGCCGGTCTTGTGAAGGGCGCATCCAAGGGTGAAGGTCTGGGTAACAAATTCCTTTCCAACATCCGTACCACCGATGCCATTGTTCACGTGGTTCGCTGTTTTGAGGACTCCAACGTGACCCACGTAGAGGGCAGCACCGATCCGATCCGTGACATTGACATCATCAATCTGGAGCTGGTGATGGCGGATATCGAAATGGTAGAGCGTCGCATCGACAAGGCACAAAAGGCTATGAAGGGCGGCGACAAGAAGTTCCAGCGGGAAGTGGATCTATTCACAGGTCTGCTTGCACACCTGAATGAAGGCAAGCTGGCACGGACATATACCGACGATGCAGAGGACTTGGCGCTGATTGCCACTTCCGATCTGCTCACCCTGAAGAAAACCATTTATGTTTCCAATCTGGCTGAAAACGAGATCAACGATCCGGAAGCAAACCGCCACTATATGGCAGTGAAAAAGCTTGCCGACGAAGAAGGCAGCCAGCTGATTCCCATTTGCGCCAAGCTGGAGGCGGATATTGCAGAGCTGGACGATCCCGAAGAAAAAGCAATGTTTATGGAGGAACTGGGTGTCAACGAATCCGGTCTTGACAAGCTGATCAAGAGCAGCTACGCACTGCTTGGTCTGATCTCCTTCCTCACTGCTGGTAGCGACGAGTGCCGCGCCTGGACCATTAAGAAGGGCACAAAAGCACCTCAGGCAGCCGGAAAGATCCATACTGACTTTGAGCGTGGCTTCATCCGTGCCGAGGTGATCGCATTTAACGATATGAAGGAATGCGGCACAATGGCTGCAGCAAAAGCAAAGGGTCTTGTACGCAGCGAAGGTAAGGAATATGTAATGAAGGATGGCGATATCGTCAACTTCCTGTTTAATGTTTAATCGTAAAACCCCTGGAGCGCTAAGCTGCACTCCAGCGGTCTTTACTTACACATCTGCATCTTTTTGTGCTGGGGTGTCCAACAGCTTTCCATCTTTTGCAAAGCGGGAACCGTGACAAGGGCAATCCCAGCTGTGTTCCTGGGGATTCCATTTCAGCGCACAGCCCAAATGGGGGCATCGTTTATTTGTAGGAATGGCAAAATCTGCAACCGTCGCGCCAAGATTGCGCCAAAGCTGTTTGTGGAGCATTGTGCGGTTGGGATCAAGGACTTCTTTCAAGGGATTTTCTTTGCCCAAAATCATATCCCGCAGTAAATTGGCCGCCACCATAGAATTGGTCATCCCCCAGGCATTAAAACCGGTCGCCACATAAACCCCCGGCATATTGGGTGCGTATGCTCCCACATAAGGCAGTCCGTCCAGGGTCATACAGTCCTGATTTGCCCAGGCAAACCGCTCCTTGCTTTCCGGAAAATACTTCCCGGCAATGGCGCGAAGATATACAAATCCCCCGCCCTTTTTACCGGTTCGGTGATCACCGCCACCCATCAAAAGCATATCTCCGTAAGGACGAAAATACAGACCCAAGCCTTCCAGTTCTGCCATCGTCACATCCATATCCGGCACATTCTCCAATGCCAGCACATAGGAGCGGTTTTGGTACAGCTTCATAAAATACAGTCCGTGGCGATTGATAAAGGGGAAATGGGTTGCTACGATCACAGCCTTTGCCCGGATGGTTGCTTTTTCCAGCTTTGCTGTCGTGCCCTCCAAATCCAGCACCCGGGAGTTTTCGTAAATCTCCAAACCTTCTGCCGCACCGGCAAGAAATTTCAGAGGATGAAACTGACCCATATCCGGATAGATCACTCCACCCACTGCAAAAACCGGCAGTGGGATTTCTTCTGTAAACCGGGCAGAAAATCCCAGCCTGTTAACCACCTCCACTTCCCTTTCTAGACGGGCAGGATCATTGGCAGTGTATTGAACAGAGGGCAGTGTTTCAAAATCACAAGGGATTCTTTTTGACAGCTTGCGAAATTCCTCCACAGCATCCAGATTTGCTTGCAAATAGGCTTTTGCCGTATTTTCCCCAAAGTACGTTTCCATATCCTGATACAGGTAGTCATGCTGGGCTGTGAGGACTGCAGTGGTACGGGCAGTGATTCCAGCACCGATACGCTCTGCCTCTACCAGCACAACCTTTTTCCCGGCATCTTGTAGCTTTCTTGCACACAAGACACCTGCCATTCCGCCACCGATTACCAGCACTTCCGTATCAATGTCCTTTTTCAGACTGGGATACTTCACCCGATCCTTTGTGTTTTGCCATAGTGATTCCATAACCCCAACTCCTTTTTGGATAGTATTGGAAAACACTCTGATGTTTATACGTGCCTGTGGATAGAAAAAAATAAGGACATCCTTTCGGATGTCCTTATTTTTGGTTCTACACACCTTTTTTCGATTTTCATTATGCATATTATAGACATGTCAAGTCCTGCCGGGTCATAAATGCTATCCAAACGCTCTTTGACAGTGTGGTATTGACCACAGCCGCAGAGATCGGAAAGCTGGGCCTTTGCGCCTACGATATTTGCATAGGCAGAATCTTTATAGAATTCAAAATCCCAAACCAAACGTTTTCAACTGTGGGAGTAGGCGGCTG
>JAZOSD010000071.1:0-23597 GCA_045656945.1 Faecousia sp. | reverse complement strand
GGTGATCATATGGTGGTTTTCAGGACTCTTGGCAGTGTTCAAAGAAACCACACGGCAAGTGGAGAAGATCTCCTCCAAAGATGCCTTCTGTACGCCCAGTGCAGCAGCCTGTTCCTCGGTCATGTGACGGGAGTACAGCTTGATTTTTGCATTGAAAACCTTCAGCATATTGATCAGGTTGCGGCTGATCGCACCAAAGCCTACGATACCCACTCTCTGTTCCCACAAGGATTCATTAAAATAATCTCCGGGCTTCCAGTGGCATACACGCATATCATAGCCGGCAAAATTCCGCAAAGAGTACATCATCTGTGCGATGGTGCCTTCGGCAACCACCCGGGCGAAAACCTCGTTGCCGCAGACAACGCGGATGCCCTTGGCATACAGTGCATCGCTGACGATACCGGCAACAGAACCGGCAGTATGGGCAACCAGCTTCAGCTTATTTGCCTTTTCCAGCACATACTCATCCAGTCTGCAGGTACCCCAGCCGGTAATGCAGATATCCACATCCTCCAAAGCGTTGCGCACATCTTCCGGATTCAGTCTGCCTCTTTCTCCTACATCGCACCAGGTGATCTCACCCAGGCTGTTCAGAAGCTCTACATTTTCCGGGGTTAAATAGGTGTCCCGCCGCAGACCTGCAGGCCAAGCACAAAGAATTTTCATAGAATTTCCTCCGTTTGTTTTTAACATGATGGTAATCTATTGTTTTTACATCTTTTGGATTATACCATACTTTTCCTTATTTGGGTATGGATATTTGTATCAAATTTCATTTTTTGGGGGGTGATATTGTGCCATTTTTTCGCGTTTGAGACTTTTTGAAGGGAAAAGTGCAAAAAATCAAAGGTTTTTTGTAGGGGAAAGCACTGGATTTCTCCAATAGGAACTATTATAATAAACAATGAAATACTTCGGGATTCAGGAGGGAATTTACATATGATCAATTTTGCAATTATCGGCACCGGTGTGATTGCCAAATATCACGCACTGGCGATTGGTATGAATCCCAACGCCCAAGTGGCGGCCGTTTGCGATATGAACGAGGAAAGAGCGAAGGAATTTGCAGCAGAGCATCATGCACCGAAGGTGTTTTCGGATTATCACCAGCTGCTGAATGATCCGGAAATCCACGCAGTGAGCATTTGCACCCCCAGCGGCACCCACGGTGAAATTTCCATTGCTGCGGCAAAGGCAGGCAAGCATATCCTGTGCGAAAAGCCCATCGAAACCAAGGCAGAAAAGATTGATGAGCTGATCCGGGAAGTGGAAGCCCACAATGTAAAAATGGACTGTGTTTATCAGCGTCGTTTCCAGGAAGTACCGATGAAGGTCAAGGCAGCGCTGGACAGCGGTGTGTTCGGTAAGGTGCTGATGGCCAGTGTTTATATGAAGTACTGGCGCTCACCGGAATACTATGCAAGTGCCGGCTGGCGCGCTACCTGGGAATATGACGGTGGTGGATGCCTGATGAATCAGGGTGTCCACGGCATCGACCTGCTGTGCTGGTTTATGGGCGGTGTGAAGAAGGTCAATGCCATTACCCGCACCCAGCTGCACAGCATTGAAGTGGAAGACGCAGCGGTTGCTGCTGTGGAATTTAACAATGGTGCAATCGGCGTGATTGAAGGCTCTACCTGCGTCAATCCTGCCAACAACTGCCGCTTTGAGATCCATTGTGAAAACGGCACCATCAGCTTCGATGACGGTGGCGTGCTCCAGTGGGTATTAAACGGAGAGGATCAGGTCGTTACCGGTTCTTCCGGTGACCTGGGAGCTAAGGAAGACCCCACCAAGCTCAACGAGTGTGGTCACAGTCCCATGGTGGATGATCTGGTAAACAGCATTTTGAATAATACCGAGCCTTCCATTGGACCGAAGGAGGCAAGACGGGCAGTGGATACCATCCTTGCCATTTACAAGTCTTCCAGAGAAGGTCAGGAAGTTTTCCTGTAAGGAGGCACAGATTATGGAAAAGAAGCACCCTTTCTTACTTTCTATTATTACCGACGAAATTTCTCAGGACCCGGAGGTAGCCTTTTCTCTGGCAAAAGAGTATGGCTTTGATGGCGTAGAGCTGCGCAGTGTGTGGGATACTCCTGTAGAGCAGCTTCCGGAGGAAAAAATGTGCGCACTGGCTGCCCGCATCAAAGAATGTGGTCTGCAGGTTTCTGCCATTGCCTCTTCCTTCCTGAAGGATGACTGGGGAAATGATGACCGGGCAAAGTTTGACCGTTTGGTAAAGGCTTGCCGCGTGCTGGACTGCAATAAGATCCGTGGCTTTAGCTTCTGGGCAGCAGAGGATTATACCGACCAGAAGTTTGCCGATTACTTAAAAACCTACGATGCGTTGCTGGAAAAAGAGGGTATTACCCTGATGCTGGAAAACGATCCGGCTGTCAACCTGAACACCGGCAATGCTCTGGCAAGATTTTTCAGCAGCCACAACTTGCGCAACATTGGCATTTTGTGGGATCCCGGCAATGATATTTACACCTGCGGTGATGCAGTGAAGCCTTATCCTGATGAATACGAAGTGGTTCGCCCCTTTGTGCGCCATGTCCATGTAAAGGATGCCGTGCATATTGACGGTGAAGCAAAGGGCGTTGCACCCGGTGAAGGCTGGATGGATTTCCCCGGTCAGTTCCGGGCGCTGATCGCAGACGGTTATACCGGCTGGGTCACCCTGGAACCCCACTTCCGTTTAGAGGGCGAGATCGACGAGGAGCTTTTGAAGCGTCCCGGCGGCGCAGCCTTCTCCGAAGGCGGCTATATGCCTTCGAAGATCAGTATGGAATGGTTGGTCAGCACCCTTTCTAAGCTGTAAGGAGCGGACTATGAAAATTATTTCTACAAATTCAAATTTTGTCAGAGAGCCGATGGCTGCCCCCTTTGGCTTCAAAGGTTCCTACCTGACAGAGCTTTGGCAGACCGTTGCCAAATTGAGCACCGCAGAACACACCGGTATCGGTGTGGGCGTACAAAGCGTTTTGTGGTCCGATTCTGCTGTGTTCTCTACCGCCTCTGAGGCTGGTGGTAATGGGTATATGTTCGCAATGACGGAACATGCCTTAAAGCTTGCGGAGGGTATGGATTTTACCGATCCCTTCGCCTTGCTGGACGAGCTTTATCCCAAGGTTTATAAATATGGCAAGCAGATCACCGGACGCAGCGATCTGCGTAAGACCTTTGCATTAAATGCACTGGTGGCAGTAGATAATGCTGCCTGGCAGCTGTACGCAAAGGAGCAGGGGAAGGATGATTTCCTGCAGCTTGTTCCGGAAGAAACGCGCGCCCCCTTAATGGGCAAGCAGGAAGCTCTGTGCAGTATTCCTCTGGTTACATACGGCATGGATATGGCTGCTGTGAAAAAGCTGATCGATGACGGTCACTTCTTCCTGAAGATCAAAATCGGTTCCGATCCGGATAAGGACGGTGACCGGGAGAAAATGCTCCAGTGGGACAAAAACCGCATCCGGGAAATCCACGAAGCGGTGAAGGATATGACCACCCCCTATACGGAAAGTGGACACATCCCTTATTACTTAGATGCCAATGGCAGATACGACAGCAAGGAACGCCTTTCTCAGCTGCTGGAATATGCAGACAGTATTGGCGCACTGGAGCGGATCGCCATTTTGGAAGAGCCTTTCCCGGAGGAGTATCTGGTAGATGTTTCCGACCTGCCAGTGCGTTTGGCAGCAGACGAATCTGCCCACTCCGATGAGGATGCCATCCAGCGGATCGAGCTGGGGTACAAGGCAATTGCCTTAAAGCCCATCGCCAAAACAATGTCAATGTCCTTGCGGATTCTGGAGGAAGCACATAAGCGGAATATTCCCTGCTTCTGCGCAGACCTGACGGTAAATCCCTGGATGGTGGACTTTAATAAAAATGTGGCAGCCCGCATCGCGCCTCTGCCCGGTATGAAAATCGGTGTTCTGGAGTCCAACGGCGCACAGAACTATGCAAACTGGTTGCAAATGACTGCCCAGCACCCCCTGTACGGGAAGGCAGATTTCATTTCCACAAGAAATGGTCTGTTCCACTTAGGTGAAGAATTTTACCGCACCAGCGGCGGTATTTTCTGCGACGCACCTTATTACAGTAAGGTCGTTGAATAAATCAAAAAATATTTTTAATAAGGAGATAAAAAAATGAAAATCGTTGTACTGGTAAAAGATGTAACCCGCAAGAAAATCTTCAGCGACAAGTACTATGATCGCCTGCGTCAGCACGGTGATGTAGTCATTTATGAAGGTGAGAACTTCGAGGATGTGGAAAAGACCAAGTCCTATGTTAAGGATGCAGATGTGATCATCACTTCCTGGGGTACTCCTAAGCTGACCAAGGAATACCTGGACCTCTGCCCCAACCTGAAGACAGTTATGCACGCAGCCGGCTCTGTTAAGGGTGTTGTGGATGAGGAAGAGTTTATGGCTCGCGGCATCCGTGTCACCGGTTCTGCTGTTGCTCTGGGCGAAGGCGTTGCAGAAACCTCTGTTGGTCTGCTGATCGCTGCCTGCAAGGGCGTGTTCACTCTGGCAAAGGACACCCACCACGGTATGTGGAAGGAGCACAAGGACGAGTACGTTACCGATATCTATGACATCACTGTTGGTGTTATCAGCGCCGGTTTCGTTGGCCGTCACTTCATTAAGCTGATGCGCAACTTCAATGTTGACATTCTGCTGTACGATCCCACCCTGACTGCTGAGCAGTGTGCCGAGCTGGGTGCAACCAAGGCAGAGCTGGATGAGCTGCTGAGCAAGTCTGATGCGATCTCTGTTCACGCTCCCTCCATCCCCGCTACTGCTAAGATGCTCAACGCAAGCAACCTGCCCCTCATTAAGGACGGTGCTGTGCTGATCAACACCTCCCGTGGTGCTGTGTTTGATGAGCCCGCTCTGATCGAGGAGCTGAAGAAGCAGCGTTTCTTCGCTTGCATCGACGTTACCGATCCCGAGCCTCCCGTTAAGGAGAATGAGCTGCGTTACCTGCCCAATGTTATCCTGACTCCCCACATTGCAGGTGCTGCTGCAAACGGTCAGCGCCGTATTGCAAAGCACGTCTGCGAGGAGATGGACCGTTTTGTTGCCGGTGAGAAGATGCGCACCGAAATCGACCTGACCAAGCTGGCTACTATGGCTTAAGTTACATTAAAAATCCTCCAACCCTTTGGTTGGAGGATTTTTTGTAAAATGCAAAGTGAATAGGAAGAAAAAGCTTGTAGGGAACGGCCTGTGTGCCGCTGCATCGTGGAAGGTGCAAAAGCAAACAGCGGGTGCAAGCCACCGCCCTGCTTGTCCCATCTGCGAAAATTGTATTTGCCCTCTCAGTCACGGCTTTGCCGTGCCAGCTCCCCCAGAGGGGGAGCGTGCCTACCCTCTCCCTTTGGGAGAGGTGGCAGCCCAAAGGGCTGACGGAGAGGGTGTTTCCCAACAGCGTAGCGGTACGATGCCCCTACATTATGTTTTGCATTTTTAAGGTTTCATCTGCTTTCTGTGAATATAAGGTTTTTGTTTTTTTCAATAATGCAATCATTTCATCAATCTGCTTATTGGGGTCTGATTCTTTCGTCAGTGAAATGACACCCAATTCCAAATTTGGGAACAACACAGCATACCGATGAAGCACCGCTTTTAGTAGCTTCTCAATTTCAGTATCATCTGCCTTTTCGATTTTTTCCACTAAGTTAATCATAACAACACCTCATTATTATTTGCAGTTTTACTACAATATGATAACACTTTGTTTGTATAATTTCAACAGTTCTGTTGGTATACTGTTATCATAATTGTAGTGAGGTGTTATCAATGGCAACAAATAAAATTCAAACCGGTATTCGATTTGAACCGGAACTGCTATACAAAATCACGTATGTTGCCAAGGACAACAAACGATCACTGAATGCACAGCTGGAATATCTTGCACAAAACTGTGTGAAGGAATATGAAGCTGCTAACGGAAGCATTCCGGTGGATGAAGAAAGTTTGTATAAGAAATAATCCTATTTTAGATTCATTTTGCATTTTTAAGGGCGCGTTCAGAAGAACGCGCCCTTAAATATTAGTCTTTGTAGGCAATGCCGGCAGCAGCAGCGTAGCCTGCTTCGAAAGCGTCGCCATCGAATGCATCGTCCTCGGTCAGTTCAGCCAGAGTGACCTCTGCGCCGTTCTTCTCATCCCGGGACTTCTTGCCGCAGAGCATAACCTCGGTGCAATTGAGAATGGTCTCAATGTCGGTAAGATTGCTCTTGCCGTAGCGCCACTCGTTATACAGCTCCTTCAGGATGCTTACCAGGAAGAAACCGGGATCCAGGTGCCAGTAACGGATTCCGTTGGTGGTGCTGACAGTCAGGTGGAAGTGCTGATGCTTGCCAACCGTTAAGTGGTATGTACCGCGGATGCCGTTTTCAAACTGCACATTGTAGATTTCACAGTGCATATTGCCGGAGGTCTTGCCGTAGCCGGCAAACTGAGAGGAAACTGCCTTTGCACCGGCGATCTCGGACATAATCTCCAGAACGTGAACGCCGTAGTTGAATTCGTCGGTACCTACGGTGCAGAAGATGCCCAGCACTTCACCCTTGGTCTCAGGCTTCTCATTCTTGAAAGCCTGCACTTCAGGGCAGTAACGGCAGGAAGAGGAACCGTAGATCTTGGCACCCTGTGCCATCAGTTCGCGGATTTTCTTTACATCCTTCATAGAGCCAACCAGGGGCTTATCCATAAAGACAGGCTTGCCTGCGTTGATGAATGGCATAGCGTGGTCAATGTGCTTGTTCCAGTTGCAAGCGTGAATAAATCCCATATCCACCTTGTCAACCATATCTTCGATGTTTTCTACAATACCCTTCAGGCCGAAACGCTTAACAAACCATTCCTTCTCGCACTCCTGACGGAAGCCCTTGTCCCACAGATACTCATAATTCATATCCATGCAGTTCTTTTCCATCTGAGTAGCCAGTCCCTTGGGATGGGAAGTGTCCAGTGAAACGCAACCAATTTTCATTGTTTTGTTCTCCTTTGCTTATCAATAATTTGTTTTTTCAGGCTTTCCCTGTTATCCTAAAATATAGTATACACTATAATTTTCAAAATTGCACCTTCGATTTTTTGCAGATAAAAAAGGGCGCGTTGCTTCATTTGCAACGCTCCCTTTTCTTACAATGTGATTAGCGGATCTTCCACTCGTCGTACTGAGCCATATAGGCCTTCTCTTCTGCGGGGAACTTACGCAGAGTGTTCACAACCTTGCCGTCGTTGTACTTACGGTCACCCATATCCTCGGTGGTACCGAACAGAGTCAGGTTGACCTGACGGGGACGAGCACGAACGTGATCCCAGTCGATGAAGTAGATGTGTGCAAACTCACCCAGATCCAGCTTGCCGTCCTTGATAGTCAGTGTTTCGCTTCTGCCGAAGAAAACGCTGCGCAGGTGACCGTCGGTGTTCATAGAGGTGAAGTTGCCGGGCTCGTCAACATAGCGGCCGAACTGAGCGTGTACGGGACCGGGATGACGGTAGTCGCCCTCGTTTACATAGTCGGGGATCATTTTCCGCATGATATCCAGCAGATCATGCTGCAGGAATTCCAGGTCGAAGGTGTCAAAGTCGTGAGAGCACTCCTGAATCATAACGGAGCAGGTGGTGTGGTGAGAAACCACAGAAACAGTACCGTTCTTGATACCGGACTCTTCCACAATCTTATGAACATCAATAGAGATGTCATGGAAGGTGGGGACCCATCCACGGGACTGCAGCTGGATTTCCTTTTGAATCATCTTAAATTCCATTTTGTTTTCCTCCAAATATGTAAAATTTAATTTATTGACTTAGTTATGACGCTCGTCCCAGGCTTTGCGGACAGCAGCGATCATTTCATCCACCATAGCAGCGCGGTCAGCAGCCTTGGCAACACCGGAAGAAGAACCGGTAGCGTCTGCGCCTGCAATGATGGTGTTGTACACATCGGTGCCGTTAGAAATGCCGGCAGCGGTGAGTACCAGAATGTTTTCATCCACACCCTTTACAGACTGCATAGCAGCTTCCACATACTCAGGACCTACGCTCACACCGGTGCCGATCAGCTCGGAAGGCTCAGCAACGATGATGTCGGGGTGCAGGGATGCGATCTTGCTGGCGTCAGCCATAGAGTCTGCACAGACGATGGTGGTCAGGCCAACTTCGTTTGCCCGATCGATGGTTTGGGACAGAACCTCGAAAGTGACAGGCTTTTCTACGTGGTTGAGCATAACGCCCTCTGCGCCGGCAGCTACCAGAGATTCCGGCAGGATGTCAGCCAGACCACGGCCTACGGGGATGGGGTCCATATGGGGAGCAAACACGTGAATGTGCTTTGTTGCCTCCTTGACCCGGCGGATGTCCACAACGGGGCAGGTAAAAATAATATCCACACCGTACTTTTCAGATGCCTGATCGGCAGCCAGTGCCAGATCCAGAATTTCGTCACCGTACAGATAGGATTTCGGACCGATCTCAAAGAAAGGAACAGAAATTTTGCGCTTGTTCATCTTACTATCTCTCCTTCATAATTTTTCCATTATGTATTATAAACTTATCTATTTGAATAGTCAATCGTAAATTCAAAAATTGAAAGAATTGTTAATCTAAATAAGAAAAAAACTGAAATGTTGTGTATTTTGCGACTTGAAAAACAAGCGGGAAAAGGATAATGTATATACAATAATAATTATATAAGGAGATACATACCTATGATCACAAAAGAAGCTATGCAGGCAGCGATGGATGCCTATGATATTGAGGCAGCTTGCATTCAGGAAATGAAGGCATTTGTCAATAAGGAGGCTTTTTCCAAGGCTGTGGAGCTGCTTTGCGATGCCCCTAAGATCGGTGCGGCAGGCAGCGGCCATTCCGGTATTTTGTGCCAGCATTTCTGCCATTTGATGTGCTGCATTGAGCGTCCTGCCCGTTTTATCAGCCCCGCTGAGGCAGTTCACGGTGCTACCGGCTATCTGCAGCCGGGCGATGTAATGGTGTTTGCCTCCCGTGGCGGTAAGACCAAAGAGCTTTTGCCCATTGTGGATATTTGCAAGGCAAAGGGCGTGAAAATCATTACCATTACGGAGAATCTGGAATCTCCCCTGGCACAGGCTGCAGATGTAGTGATTAAGCAGTACGTGAACCGGGAGACCGACAAGTGGAATGCCCAGGGAACTACCAGCTCTACTGCCCTGTGTATGATCTTCCACGCTCTCCAGGCTGCAATGATCGAGCAGACCGGCTATCAGGCAGAGCAGTTTGCCCTGATCCACCCCGGTGGAGCTGTGGGTGAGCGCTTGAACAACAAGGCACTGTAAAATAAAAAAGCAAACGGGCGCGTTCGAAAGAACGCGCCTAAAAACATCGTTGAAAAGCGGCAGAATCTATCTTATAATATACAAAAGAAAGACTGGGGGGAAGGTTATGACACTGATTGAATGCTTTACTGCGTCCCACATTGACAATGTTATGGCCTGTTTGCGCTTAAAGCCGGATAAAGTGCTGTATGTTGGGGATGCAGAAGAAATGGAAGCGCCTATTTCCCGGTATCAAGCGTTATTTGCCCAAAGGGGCATACCCACACAAGTGGAAATTTGTGATACCTACTGCAGAGATGTTTGGACACTATACCAGACACTGTATCAGCAGATTTCTTCGGAAGACACCTGTATAATTGACTTGACCGGTGGCAGCGAAACAGTACTGCTGGCAATGGGTGCATCTCTGGCGGGGATGGATGCCGAAAAAAGGAAAAAGATACAGGTACAGCGGTTTGACCGGGAACAAAATAAAGTGATAGACTGTGTCAATGGCAACCGCACCCTGCCCTGTGAGGAAGTGCATATCACTGTGCAGGAACTGATTGCACTCCATGGTGGCAGCATTTACCCGGACACCTATCAGCCCCCGGTGAACTATAAGTATAAAGCCTTAAATGGTCTGTGGAAGGTAGTGATCAGCGATCCAAAGCAGTGGAATACGCGCAATTCCTTCCTGAAAAAAATGGAAAGCTATTCAAAATCCAAAAAGAACATCTGCTTGCCGCTGAAAACCCTTCAAAATCGCGTTTCCAATATGGACAAAAAAGAACCGATCCTCCGGGAGCTTCTTGACACGTTGCATCAATACGGAGTGATCGATAACCGCAGCACCAGCGATGTGATTGCTTACACTTATCGGTCTGAGTTTTTGCGTTATTGTGTCAACAAAGCCGGAAATGTGCTGGAAATTAAAACCTTGCTGGAAGGCAGATCTGTGAAACAACAGGGCAAACCCTTTTTCCACGATGGTCAAATGGGCGTTGCCATTGACTGGGATGGACTGATTTACCAGCCGGAAGATCGGATACCGGAAACCCGCAATGAGGTGGATGTGGTGCTGATGCACGGAACAACACCTCTGTTTATATCCTGTAAAAACGGAAGCGTGGACGATGGGGAGCTGTTTAAGCTGCACACTGTAGCCACCCGCTTTGGTGGTCCTTACGCCAGGAAAATGCTGATTGCCACCCATCTGGACCGGAAAAGTCCGGCGGCAAACCGTTCCTTTGCCCAGCGGGCGCAGGATATGGGGATCTTCCTGGTGACAGATGCGGCAGAGCTTACCCATAACCAGTGGCAGGCGGTCTTGCGCAACGCAATGAAGGCGTGAGCACTGTGAATAAAAGTATGACAAAAAGACCTTTCGGGCAAACCGGAAGGTCTTTTTACTGTATTAGGCCAGCAAAATGGGAATATACTTGTCTATATCAAAACAGGAAGGGCGGGGAGCGATGAAACGGAATATTCCGCTTTGGCAAATGGTGGGCTTTGTTTTTACAGCGGCAGCCGGAACACTGCTGCATTTTCTCTTTGACTGGACAGATGGAAGTGGGATCGCAGCAATTTTTTCAGCTGTGAATGAATCCATCTGGGAGCATTTGAAACTGATGTTTTATCCAATGGTTGCAGTGGGGATCCTCCAATATTTTTTCTGGGGCAAGGATATCCGGGGCTTTTGGGGGATCAAGCTGACCGGGATCCTCTTGGGACTTGTGCTGATTCCTGTGGTGTATTACACCTACACCGGGATTTTAGGCGTCAATGCAGACTGGTTTAACATTACGCTGTTTTTTCTTGTTGCCGGTCTGGTGTATTGGGCAGAAACGAAATTGTTTTTAAGGAATCATTGCCAAATGGAATCGAAATGGGCGGTGGCGGCAATTTGCCTGATCGCCCTTGTGTTTACCGCATTTACCTTCCTGCCACCTCATATTCCCTTTTTTCGGGACCCGGTTACGGGAATGTATGGCTTTCTAAAATAAAGGGAAAATGGACTTGCCGGTGTGAATAGGGTGGATAGTGGAGGTGAGGCGTATGATCGCCGCCGCTTGGCTGATCCTTAGCGGACTGATGTACTCACTGCAGCTGCAAACCGGCAGTTTCCCAAAGCCTCTGACACAGGAGGAAGAACGGCACTATCTGGAACTTTCCGCAAAAGGGGACTTGGACGCCCGGAATATACTCATTGAGCGCAATTTGCGCCTGGTTGCACATATTATGAAAAAATACTACGCCCAGGGTTCGGATCAGGAGGACCTGATCTCCATTGGAACCATTGGACTGATCAAGGGGATCACTACCTTTGACCCGTCAAAGGGGGCAAGGCTGGCAACCTACGCTGCCCGGTGCGTGGAAAATGAAATTTTAATGCACTTCCGAAGTCAGAAAAAAAGCAGTCAGGATGTGTCTCTGTCTGATTATATTGAAACAGGAACGGATGGTGCGGCACTTTCCTTGATGGATGTAGTCAGTCAGGACGATGACCTTTTTGAACAGGTCACCAATCGGGAGCTGCTGCGTCAGATGGGAAAGGCAGTGGATACTGTCCTGACCGAACAGGAACGGCAGGTGATCTGTATGCGCTATGGACTGGGCGGGCAGACACCCCGTCGTCAGCGGGAAGTGGCGCAGGCAACCGGTATCAGCCGCAGCTATGTTTCCCGCATTGAAAAGCGGGCACTGGAAAAGCTAAAAGCGGCACTGGAATAAGATCGTAACCATCAAATTTCAGTTTGTCGAGATGTTATGAACATCTCGACAAACCGTAGGGGTCATTCACGAATGACCCGCGGGCGATTCGTGAATCGCCCCTACCGCCCGATAAACAGTAATTTGACAAGATATAAAAACAGGCGTTGCATCAAAAGCAACGCCTGGTTAAGCACTCTGTTACATTTTCTCGGGGGCGGAGAAGCCTAGCAGGTCAATGCAACGCTCCAGAATGCCTTTTGCCAGAGCAATCAGGGAGATGTAGCCAGCCTGCAGATTTTTATCCTCCTCGGACAAAATGCGGGTTTCGTGGTAGAACTTATTGACCGCACCTGCCAGCTCATAGATGTATGCACAGATCAGGTTGGGAGCAGAGGAACGCAGAGCGGATTCCAGTGCGGGAGTCAGCTTGGTGATTGCCAGCATCAGGTCTTTTGCGTATTCATTTGCCGGTGCCTGAATAGGAAGGTTTTCCCAAGCACCATACCGGGCAAGGATGGACTTGATCCGCACGATGGTGTACAGGATGTAAGGACCGGTGTTGCCTTCAAAGGCGGCAAAACGGTCCATATCGAACACATAGTCCTTAGTGGGCTGGTTAGAAAGGTCACCGTATTTCAGGGCAGCCATTGCAATCTTCTGGGTGGTTTCTTCCACTTCGCTTTCCGCAACGATCTTGTTTTCTACCACCTTTGTCCGGACGAAATCGGTCATTTCCCCGATCAGCCGCTCCAAGCGCATAACACCGCCTTCACGGGTCTTAAAGGGTTTGCCGTCTGCACCGTTCATTGTGCCAAAGCCAAGATGCTCCAGCTCCACAGATTCCGGAACGATGCCACTCTTTTTCGCAGCACGGAAGATCTGCTCAAAGTGCAGTGCCTGCCGCTTATCGGTGATGTAGAACATTTTGTCCAGCTGGAAATCCTGCATACGCTGAACCATAGTTGCCAGGTCAGTGGTAGCATAAATGGCAGAGCCATCGCTTTTCACCAGAATACAGGGAGGAACTTCCTTCTTGTCGGTTTCTTCTGCCACGGGAATGACCCAGGCACCTTCGGACTGGACTGCCAGGCCACGGGCTTTCAGGTCTTCGATCATAGCAGGGATATAGGGGTCGGCATCACTTTCACCCAGCCAGGACTCAAAATGCACATCTAAGTGATCGTAGATCTTCCGCATATCCGCAAGAGATACATTCATAATGTGCTTCCACAGCGCCCGATAGCCGGGGCGTCCTGTCTGCAATTCGTAGGTTGCGGTGTGTGCCTTTTCCCCAAAGACCTCGTCCTCTTTCTTTTTCGCGGCAGCAGCAGGATAAATTTCCTCCAACTGGCTAATAGTGAAAGGAGGTTCAGCGGGATATTCCCCGGTGTAGTTTTCGTCAAAATAGCACAGCTCCGGCTGACGCTCCTGCAGTTCGGCAATGATCAGACCCATCTGCAGACCCCAGTCACCCAAGTGAATATCGCCAATGGCGTTATAGCCGAAGAACTTATACAGCCGCTTCAGGCTTTCACCGATGATGGCAGAGCGCAGGTGACCGATGTGCAAAGGCTTGGCAACGTTCGGTCCGCCGTAGTCCACGATGACTGTCTTGCCTGCACCGATCTTTTCTGCACCGAAATCCGGAGCGGTACGCATCTGCTCCAGATAAGACTGGAGAAATGCGTCACTCAGGTTCAGGTTAATAAAACCGGGCATTACTGCCTCGCACATAGAGAAGTCAGCCGCATCCAGCTTTTCTGCAACTGCGTTTGCGATCTGGATGGGTGCACATTTATATGCCTTTGCGGCAGCCAGCGCACCGTTGCACTGATACTGACACAGGTC
The DNA here is from genome assembly GCA_045656945.1 of Faecousia sp. Lineage (GTDB taxonomy): Bacteria > Bacillota > Clostridia > Oscillospirales > Oscillospiraceae > Faecousia. Next base: position 9,709 of record JAZOSD010000071.1, on the reverse strand, counting down.
CGGACGGTTGGACACCGTTACCCGACCATAAGATGCATCGTAGCCTGCATCGGAAAATGCTTTTTGCATTTTGCCTGATATAATATCCAAGATTTTTTCCATACATATATCTCCTTACTGCGCCTTGTTTTCTGCCATCCAGGCAAGGTAATCGTCGTAAGTGCCGTAGCGGTCAATGATGGTGCCGTCCGGCTGGAAGGCGATCACGCGGTTACAGGTGGAGGTCAGCATTTCGTGGTCGTGGGAGGCAAGAAGCACAACGCCGTTAAATGCCTCAAGACCCTTATTGACAGCCTGAATGGACTGCATATCCAAGTGGGTAGTGGGCTGGACCAGCAGCACCACATTTGCGCCGCTGAGCATCATTTTAGAGAGCATACAACGAACCTTTTCACCACCGGAGAGAACATTGACCTGCTTGAATACATCTTCGTTACTAAAGAGCATACGGCCTAAGTAGCCGCGCAGATACACATCGTCCTTTTTCACAGAGTACTGGCGCAGCCAGTCCACCAACTCCATTTTATTTCCTTCAAAGTATTCGGAATTGTCCTTGGGAAGATAGCTGCGGATGGTGGAAATGCCCCACTTAACAGAACCTTCGTCCGGCTCCAGTTCACCCATGAGGATCTGGAACAGTGCTGTCTGTGCAAGCTCGTTTTCACCTACAAAGGCGATCTTATCATTTTTACCCACGGAGAAGTAGACCTTGTCCAAAAGCTTAACGCCGTCCACCGTGACGGAAACATCGTTCACAGTCAGGATGTCCTTACCCAGCTCCCGCTCCGGCATAAAGCCAACAAAGGGATAGCGGCGGGTGGAACAGGGCATCTCTTCAACAGTCAGCTTGTCCAGCAGCTTCCGGCGGGCGGTAGCCTGCTTTGCCTTGGATTTGTTGGCAGAGAAACGCTGAATGAACAGCTGCAGTTCTTCGATCTTCTCCTGATTTTTCTTGTTCTTGTTGCGGATCATTGCCTGCACCATCTGGGAGGACTCATACCAGAAATCGTAGTTGCCCACATACATCTTGATCTTGCCGTAGTCAATATCTACGGTGTGGGTGCAGACGGTGTTCAGGAAGTGCCGGTCGTGGGAAACAGCGATGACCATACCGGTAAAGTCCAGAAGAAAATCCTCCAGCCAGTTAATGGCCTCAATGTCTAAGTTGTTGGTAGGCTCGTCCAGCATAACAATGTCGGGATTGCCAAACAGTGCCTGGGCAAGCAAAACCTTCACCTTCAAACGGGGATCGACGGTGCTCATCATATCGTAGTGCAGTTCTGTGCCAATGCCCAGACCCTGCAGCAGGCGGGAGGCGTCAGACTCTGCTTCCCAGCCACCCATTTCTGCAAATTCTGCTTCCAGCTCGGATGCACGGATGCCATCTTCGTCGGAGAAGTCCGGCTTTTCGTAAATGGCATCCTTTTCTTTCATAATGCTGTAAAGCTTGCCGTTACCCATAATGACGGTGTCCATAACGGTGTACTCGTCATAGGCATTCTGATTCTGCTTCAAAACAGATACCCGCTTATCCGGGTCAATGGAAATATTGCCGGAGGTGGATTCCAGCTCTCCGGTGAGCAGACGAAGGAAGGTGGACTTGCCGGCACCGTTTGCGCCAATGATGCCGTAGCAGTTGCCGGGTAAAAATTGCAGGTCTACATGCTGAAACAGCCACTGACCGCCAAATTGCATACCTAAATTACTGACTGTGATCATTTCATACTCCTTATTCTATTTAGCAAAGTGTTATTTCGTTGCGTAAAAGCCTCCCTTGTGTAAAGGGAGGTGGCTGCCGAAAGGCAGACGGAGGGATTGTAAAGATTTGATATAAACAATCCCCCAGTCAAAAATCGATTTTAAAAAACGATTTTTGCCAGCCCCCTTTACACAAGGGGGCCATTGGCGCATAATCATACATTATAATAATAGCATAAAATTATTAAGAATTAAAGAACTTTTTTCCAAAGGGTTGCTTTTTTTCAAAAGTGCGCTATAATATTAGCACTCACACAAAAAGAGTGCTAACGAAAAGGAGCGTTTACTATGGCAAAAAAGCAATTTAAGGCAGAGTCCAAGCGACTGCTGGATTTAATGATCAATTCTATCTACACCCATCAGGAGATTTTTCTCCGGGAAATTATTTCCAATGCGTCCGATGCCATTGACAAGCTGGCATACACTGCCCTGACCGATGACAAGGTGGGTATTTCCCGGGATCAGTTTGCCATTTCCATTGTCCGCAACAAGGATGCCGGCACACTGACCGTGTCCGATAACGGCATCGGTATGAACAAAGAGGAAATGGAAGAAAACCTGGGCACGATTTGCAAATCCGGCTCTCTGGGATTTAAGCAGGCTATGGAAAAGACGGAGGATATTGACATTATCGGTCAGTTTGGTGTAGGCTTCTATGCCGCATTTATGGTGGCATCCAATGTGACGGTGATCTCCAAAAAATATGGCGAGGACACCGCCTGGCAGTGGACCTCCAACGGTGCAGACGGCTATACCATTACCCAAAGCCAGCGGGAAAATCCCGGCACAGATATTATTATGACCCTGAAAGCAGACACCGAGGAAGAAAAGTATTCCCGTTTCCTGGAAGAATATGAGATCCGCAGCCTGATCAAAAAGTATTCCGACTATATCCGCTACCCCATTCGTATGGAGGTGAGCAAGTCCCGCCTGAAGGAGGATTGCCCGGAGGATAAGCCGGAGTACGAAAGCTATCAGGAAGAGGACACCCTCAATTCTATGATTCCTCTTTGGCAGCGGGCAAAGAAGGATGTGACCGAGGAAGAATACCACAGCTTCTATCGGGAAAAATTCTATGATTTTTCTGAGCCTTTGCGGGTGATCCATACCAGTGCAGAGGGTACCGTCAGCTTTAAGGCACTGCTGTTCATCCCGGGAAAAGCACCTTACGATTTTTATACCAAGGACTTTAAGAGAGGTCTGCAGCTGTATTCTTCCGGTGTGATGATTATGGAAAACTGCGAGGATCTTTTGCCGGAGCATTTCCGTTTTGTCCGTGGCGTGGTGGACAGTCAGGACCTTTCCCTGAATATCAGCCGGGAAATGCTGCAGCATAACCGCCAGCTGACCCTGATTGCCCGGAACATTGAAAAGAAGATCAAAAGTGAACTGATGTCCATGCTGGAAAATGACCGGGAAAAGTACGAGCGCTTTTACGGTGTATTCGGCCGCCAGCTGAAATACGGCACAGTTGCCGATTACGGTGCCCATAAGGAGGCAACCCAGGATCTTTTGCTGTTCTACAGCCACAAGCAGGGAAAGACCATCACCTTGAAAGAATATGTGGAAGCTATGGCAGAAGGTCAGGAAAAGATCTACTATGTGCCCGGTGAAAATAAGGATCGCCTTTCTAAGCTTCCCCAGGTGCGGGCATTGGAGGAAAAGGGCTATGATGTTCTGCTCTTTACCGACGAGGTGGACGAGTTCATCCCGCAGACCCTGATGACCTACGCAGAAAAGCAGTTCTGCAACGCATCCACAGAGGATCTGGGTCTGCAGTCTGAGGAAGAGAAGAAAGCAATTGAAGAAAAGGCAGAAGAGATGAAGGATTTCCTCACCTTTGTGAAGGAAACCTTGGGCGAGCAGGTGCAGGAAGTAAAGCTGTCCGGAAACTTGGGCAGCGCCCCCGCTTGTATGACACCGGCTTCCGGTATGAGCTTTGAAATGGAGAAGTATATGCGCCGGGTCAATCCCGATATGGCATTCCCCTCTCAGCGAATCCTGGAGCTGAATCCGGAGCATCCGGCAGTGCAGGCAATGCAAAGCGCAATGATTTCCGACACCCAGAAGGCAAAAGATTATGCCGCCCTTCTGTGCGCTCAGGCGCAGCTTATGGCAGAGCTGCCGCTGGAAGATCCTATGGCTTATACAGAGCTTGTTTGCAAGCTGATGAAGTGAGAAAAAACGCATATATTGCTAATTAAATGATGGAGGTTGTACATTGAACAACCTCCATCATTTTATCAAATTTCAGTTTGACGAACAGTTAATGTAGAGGCAACTGCCAAGAGCCTCCCTTGTGCAAAGGGAGGTGGCTGCCCGCAGGGCAGACGGGGGGATTGCTTTTATTGACACATTACAATCCCCCAGTCAGCTTCGCTGACAGCCCCCTTTACACAAGGGGGCCTTTGCCGGGATCCCCTACATTAACAGTCCGGCAAACTGAAATTTGATGATCCTTGCAAAAAAAATTAACTTGCTTTTTAGATGGCATACCGTTATGATATAATTACCGAATTTTAGGATAAGTGAGGCAAGAATATGAGTAAAAGAGGTATTTCTCTGTTGCTGGCCGTGGTGTGTATGGTCACTATGCTTGCAGGCTGTAACAGCAATACAGAGCAGACCCAGCCCAGTGAAAATCAGCAGACAGTTGTTGGCTATGAAACACCGGATCTTACAGGCGCAAAAATCACCCAGTATATGCCCACCAACTCCGATGCGGACCCGGAAAAGTGCTGGCTGAATACTGCGATTGAGGCGCATTTGGGTGTGGATCTGGAAATTGTGGAAGCAGATGGATTGACCGGACTGCTGCGGGATATGGTTGCCCAGTGGAACTTGCCGGATCTGATTTGGTCTAATGGATATTCCCACGCTGCTTATGGTGTTTACGGTGAGCAGGGCGCATTTATCAACATTTTGAAATACCTGGAAGCAATGCCCAATGTAAAGGCGTATCTGGAGGATCCTGCCAATGCAAAAATTGTGCAGGCATACACCTATAAAGAAGGGGAAATGTACGCCATTCCTGTGCACCAAAGTGGCTCTGCTGCGATCTATACTTTCTTATATCGCAAGGATATTTTCCAGAAGCATGATCTTCAGTGGCCCACCAATCAGGAAGAGTTTGTGGCAGTGCTGCGGAAATTAAAGAAGCTTTATCCCAATTCCCAGCCTTTTGTACTGCGGAATATGCAAAAAAACATTCAGGCAGCGCAAATGATGGGCCATTTGTGGGGCGCATCCCATGTGGTTCCGGGCAACAATCTGTTTACCTTGGGCAATGACGGTACTTACTATCTTGCACCTATCAGCAATGCCTACAAGGAAATGGCAGAGTTCTTTTACAATCTGATTGGCGAGGGACTGATGAATAAAAACAGCCTGAGTATTGACACAAACGGCTGGCAGAAGGCTTTTTATACGGACGAATCCTTTATTACTTACGACAAAGTAGACCGTCTGCCGATTCTCAATGCTACCGGACAGGAGCAAAATCCGGACTTTTTGATGACTGGCGGAGAACCTTTTAATATGGGTTCCCACGCAAAGGAAACCGATCAGGTGATCACATCCTTTTCCGGTGGTATCAGCGGCTACTCCTATTTGATCGGCGATAATGCGAACCTGGATAATGTGCTGCAGTATGTGGATTGGCTGTACTCTGAGGAAGGTCAGCGGATGACCAACTGGGGCGTGGAGGATGAATCCTATATTATTGATGCCAAGGGCAATAAAGTGTTTGCAGAAGGCTTCATTGAGTCAGTTGGCGGTTGGGAGCATACCGGCTTGTGCCTGACAGCCTGCTCCGGCAAAGTGGATTTCGATGCCTATTTGGCGGGCAGCGGTTCCTATATGCGGGAGGCCTATGAAAGTGCGAAAAAATATGCCGGCAAGGGCGCAGAGCAGGTAGCACTTCCTTTCAATGAGGATGAGAAGCTGCTGATGAAAACCTATGCATCCGGTTTTTACAAGCGGGTGTGTGCTGAATGGTTGAAATTCGTGCAGGGGCAGCAAGCCTTTGATCAGTGGGATACGGTGTTCCAGTATTACAAGGAGATCTATATGCACGATGCCCTTCAGAAAGCACACCAGGATGCTTATGCAAGATTGCAGCAAGGTGAATAAAGAATCATTTACAGGAGAGGCAACACCTCTCCTGTAAATTTATGCTGGATTTTGGATAAAAGTGTGATATACTGTAACAAAAGATTGAAAAGGGCGGTGCCATATATGGACACAAAGAAATATCAGGCATATATCCGGATTTTGGAGCAGGAGCTTGTTCCTGCAATGGGCTGTACAGAGCCGATTGCAGTTGCCTATGCAACGGCAATGGCTGCCCGGGAGCTTTCCGGCAAGCCGGAAAAGGTACATATCTGCGTCAGCAGTAATATTATTAAAAATGTAAAGAGTGTGATCGTACCAAATACAGGCGGATTGCACGGCTTAGAGGCTGCGGCGGCAGCAGGTATTATTGCCGGTCAGCCGGAAAAGAAGCTGCTGGTGATCGCAGAAGTAACCGATGAACAGAAAGAAGAAATTGCAGACTATCTGCAGCAGGCAGAGTTTGTTGTGGAGGAGTCTGCCGCCGGCGAGTTGTTTGATATTTGCATCCGGCTGGAAGGGGCAGGGGATCAGAGTCTGTGCCGCATTGCCGGCGACCACACCAATGTGGTGCGCATTGAAAGGAACGGCAAGCCTGCGCTGGAGAAGGAAATTTCAGCAGCGGCTGAGGACGATGCCGACAAGCAGCTTTTGACCATTGAAGATATTGTTGCCTTTGCAGAAGCAGTGGATATTGCAGATGTTCAGGAAGTGTTGGATCGGCAGATCCGCTGCAATATGGACATTGCCCGGGAGGGTATGACCCGTCAGTACGGTGCCAGAATCGGTCAGGTACTTCTAAAAACCAGAGGAAAAGACACGGTCACCATGGCAAAAGCGTGGGCAGCTGCCGCATCCGATGCCCGGATGAATGGCTGCGAAAAGCCGGTGGTGATCAATTCCGGCTCCGGCAATCAGGGTATTACTGCCTCCGTACCGGTAATCGTTTATGCTCAGGATATGGGCGCGACCCAGGAGCAGCTTTACCGGGCATTGGTGGTTTCCAATTTGGTAACCATCCACTTGAAAACCGGTATCGGCCCGCTGTCTGCCTATTGCGGTGCAACCAGCGCAGGCTGCGGTGCAGCTGCGGGTGTGACCTATCTGTATGGCGGACGCTACCGTGAGATTGCCCACACAGTTGTCAATGCGCTGGCGATCAACTCCGGTGTGATCTGTGACGGTGCAAAGGCAAGCTGTGCAGCAAAAATTGCCTCTGCGGTGGAGGCAGGTCTTTTGGGTATGGAAATGTTCCGTCAGGGCAGCCAGTTTATGAGCGGTGACGGCATTGTTACCAAGGGCGTGGAGAATACCATTCGCAATGTCAGCCAGGTGGCAAGCGAGGGTATGCGGAAAACCGATATAGAGATCATTAAGATTATGCTTTCCACCTAAGAAAAAGGGTCTTGTTTTTTCGGTGGATTTCTTATACAATAAATAGTATATTTGATTTTAACTGCCGAAAGAAAGAGGCGTGTTTCCTATGAAAATCGGATTTGATAACGAAAAATATATTCAGATGCAATCGGCACACATTCAGGAGCGAATTGCAAAGTTTGGTGGCAAGCTCTATCTGGAGTTTGGCGGCAAGCTTTATGACGATTACCATGCATCCCGCGTTCTGCCCGGCTTCCGTCCGGACAGCAAGCTGCAGATGCTGCTGCAGATCAAGGATCAGGTGGAAGTGGTTATTGCCATTAGTGCGGATGATATTGAGAAGAACAAAATCCGTGGCGATCTGGGCATTACCTATGACCGGGATGTGATCCGACTGATCGATATTTTCCGCGGCTTTGGTCTGTATGTGTCCAGTGTGGTGCTGACCCGTTTTAACGATCAGACTTTGGCAAAGGCATTCCAGTCCCGTCTGGAAACAATGGGCGTAAAGGTATACCACCATTATGCCATTGAAGGCTATCCTGCCAATATTTCTCACATCGTTTCCGATGCAGGCTACGGAAAGAACGAATTTATTGAAACTACCCGGGAACTGGTAGTGGTCACTGCCCCCGGTCCCGGCAGCGGCAAGCTTGCCACATGCCTGAGCCAGCTGTACCACGAGCATAAGCGGGGGGTAAAGGCAGGCTATGCAAAGTTTGAGACCTTCCCTGTGTGGAATTTGCCTTTGAGCCATCCGGTGAATTTGGCTTACGAAGCGGCAACAGCGGACCTTTCCGATGTAAATATGATCGACCCCTTCCATTTGGAAGCTTATGGCAAAACTACGGTTAACTATAACCGGGATGTGGAAGCATTTCCGGTGCTGGTGGCAATGTTTGAACGCATTTTAGGCGAATGTCCCTATAAATCCCCCACAGATATGGGCGTGAATATGGTGGGCAACTGCGTTGTGGACGATGAAGCCTGTCGAGAGGCTTCCCGGCAGGAGATCCTGCGCCGCTATTTTGCGGCACTGTGCGATCAGAAGCAGGGCAAAGCTGATGACAATCAAATCTACAAGCTGGAATTCCTGATGAAAAAAGCAGGTGTTTCCAAGAGTCAGCGCAAGGTGGTCGCGCCTGCACTGAAAAAGGCGGAGCTGACCGGTCTGCCTGCTGCGGCATTGGAATTGCCGGACGGCAGAATCGTTACCGGAAAAACCTCCAGCCTGCTGGGTGCTTGCGCTGCACTGCTGCTCAATGCCTTGAAGGAGCTGGCAGGTATGGAAGACAGCGTCCATTTGATCTCCCCCACGGTGATCGAGCCGATCCAGCATTTGAAGGTAGATCATTTAGGCAACCGCAATCCCCGCCTGCACACCGATGAGGTGCTTTTGGCACTGTCTATCAGTGCTGCCACCGACCCCAAGGCAGAAAAGGCAATGGAGCAGCTTTCGAAGCTTCGTGGCTGTGAATGTCACTCCTCGGTCATTTTGTCCCCGGTGGATGAAAAGATATTCAAGCGGCTGGGCGTGAACCTGACCTGTGAGCCAAGATATAAAGGATAATATATTAATATAATGTAAGGGCGTGTCGTTGGACACGCCCTTATTGAATGTAAAATGCAAAGTGCAAAATGCAAAATGATTTATCACGAGCTATCAGTTTTCCGTGTCATTGCGAAACCAGTGCGCACACTGGTTGTGGCAATCTCCTTTGACTTCTCCCAGGGGAAGGCAAAAATATAATCTGCAAAATGACTGAAAAACATTCGGAAAATTTGTGAAAAAATCTGAAAATAATGCTTGACAAATGGCGAAATGAGTGGTATCATAATCGAGCGCGTGTAGGCGAAGTCTGCGTGCGCACTGCGATGATGCAGGAGATTGCGTCGAAAAGACGGTAACTTCTGCGGAGTATGTCCGGTCATCGGGCGGCTGAGTTTTTTCTGTTTAGGCTGCGTATATCGCTGCGACAGGAAGAGGGTCGGCCTTGCGTCGGCCATTTTTCTTGGCTCGGAATGATACGCACGGAGGCGTTAGCAGAAAGCTCACCGTACCCAGACACCACGAAAACTGAGTACGAAATTCAAGGAGGAAAACAAACAATGGCAAACCAGGAAATGATTCGCATTCGGCTGAAAGCTTATGATCATCAGCTGATCGATTCCAGTGCAGCAAAGATCGTTGAGACCGCAAAGCGCAACGGCGCTTCCGTGTCCGGCCCCATCCCGCTGCCCACCAAGAAGGAAGTTATCACTATCCTTCGCGCTGTTCACAAGTACAAGGATAGCCGTGAGCAGTTTGAGCGCAGAACCCACAAGAGACTGATCGATATCCTCAACCCCAACCAGAAGACTGTCGAAGCTCTGATGAGCCTGGACCTTCCCGCTGGTGTTGAGATAGAGATAAAGCTGTAATCCTTATACATTATAATATAAGGATTCACCGCTGCCCGCACTG
>JAZOSD010000070.1:0-12582 GCA_045656945.1 Faecousia sp. | reverse complement strand
TCTCTGTGGTACAACGGAAAGCTTTACTACGGTAACTATTCCTCCACCACCCTCAATGAGATCACTCTGGATGTGATCAATCCCCAGTTGCCTTCAGGCAATGAAGTAATTCAGCGTTGGAGACTTGACCACGCAGAATCCGGTCAGAAGCGTATTCATACCCTGTGTGGCGGCGATGGCTATGTGTTTGCCGGTACGATCCCGGATACTGCCCAGTATGGCGGTGCTGTGGTTGTTTACGATACCCGCACCGGTCGCTGGTTCTATGAGCGCCATGTGGTGAAGGACCAGGGCGTGATCGATGTGGAGTACTACGATAAGCTCCTGTTCGGTTCGACCAGCACCTACGGTGGTTCTAAGGCGTCGCCTCTGCCCGGCGAATCTGCAAAGATTTTTGTCTATGATTATGAGAACCGTGAAGTGATTGCCACAATGGATCCCAGAGATTATATTTCCGGTATCAATGTGGAAATCGGCTACATTGGCGGTATGACTGCTGACCCCTTTGTGGAGGGTCGTTTCTGGGCGGTTGTTTCCGAAACACTGTTTGCATTTACCTTCGACAAGGAAACCTTGAAGTTCAAGGTGCAGGAGATTCTGTCCTATGACAAGAACACCTATTCCTCCAGCTCCAGCCGTCCCACCAACAGCCGTGAGATCCAATTCAATCCGGAAACAAAGCAGATGTACTACTGCTTCGATTCCTACGGCGGTTTCCGCTGCATTGAGCTTGCTGACTTCAATGCACCTGTTGGCAGTATCAAGGTGGCAAAGACGGAGCGTTTGACTACCAACTGGGCGCTGAAATACACCCTTAGTGAGCAAAACGATCTGTACTACAGCGAAGGCTCCAACGGTGATTTGTGGATGCTTCCGTTGAATGTGACGAAAGAAGACTGGGAAATTGCAAATGTTGTGGATCAGATGATCCTGGATCTGGGCAAGGACATCACTTTGGAAAGTGAAGCTGCCATCAAGGAAGCTCGTTCTGCCTATGAAAATCTTTCCTGGCGCTATAAGGCATTGATTCAGGAAGCAGATGCACTCCGGGAATGTGAAGTAGAACTTCTGGAACGGAAGATCGAAACCATCAAACTGGAAGATGTGACCGCAGAAACGCTGCCTCTGCTGCAGGGCTATGTGGATATTTACGATGGGATGACCGCCCGGCAGAAGAACTATGTGAAGAACTACAATTACCTGCTGGAAGCTTACAACAAAGCATCGATCCTGAATAATGAACAGATCGCCGCAGCAATGCAGGCACGGATCGATGCCCTTGAGCCGAAATTCCCCATGACCTTGGAGCTTGAGCCTGAGGTGGTGCAGATCCGGGATGACTTTGATGCACTTACCACATCTCAGAGAATGCTGGTGGACATCACGCTGCTGGAAAAGGCAGAGGCAGAGATCAAGGTTCTCAGAGCTGAATTTGTCAAGTATGTGGAAACGCTGATCCAGGCAATCCCCAAGGAAATTACACTGGACGCTGAGCCTGCCATTACTGCTGCAAGAGAAGCAGCGGATAAGCTGTATACCAATGAGCGTAAGGAAGTTTCCTATTCCAAGCTCACAAGTGCGGAAGGTAAGCTCAGAACCCTGAAAAAGGCAAAGGCAGCTGCAGAGGAAGTGGATGCACTCATTGGCGAAATCGGCATTGTCACCTTAGGCGATAAGGACCGGATCGCAGCAGCAAGAGAAGCCTACGATGCACTGAAGGAAGCTGCAATCCAGTTTGTTACCAAAGCCGGTAAGCTTAAGCGTGCAGAATTCATCCTGAAGGGTCTGCAAACCTGGATGATTCCTGCAATCGTGATTGCTGACGCTGGCATTGCCTTTGCAGTGATCTGGTTTGTTCCTTCCCTTCACGCAAAGGTCTTTAAGACCAAAAAGAAGGAAGAAGTCACAGAAAGCGAAGGCTAAGAAGCCTCCCTTGTGCAAAGGGAGGTGGCACGGCGTAAGCCGTGACGGAGGGATTGATAATCCCCCAGTCACCTTCCGGAGACAGCCCCCTTTACACAAGGGGGCCTTGGGCAGACGGCCAATGGTCGCCCCTACAATATGGCTCGTTTCCTTCCCTAAATAGCAAAGCCCCGGTGGATTTTCCACCGGGGCTTTGCGGTTACGGCTATTGTGTGAAAAGGAAAGCTATTTAGAGCGTAAAAAACGATTGCATAAAATGGAATAAGGGGATTCCTAAGGGGGAAGCGGAGATAATGGTGGATAATGTAAATCCAGTCCGCTTTCCCTTCTTCGGTATGGTTAAACGGCTCTTCTGTAAAAGAAGAGCCGTTATGATTTTAGGAAAGGGTGATCACGGCTACACCGGCAACCTCATCTGCACCGCCTACGGCAAGATACTTGCCATCGGGGCTCAGTGCCAATGTGACAGGCTGGAACATAGCCACATTTCTGCCGTTTTCGGCAAAGGCTTCCGGTACTGCACCCAGCAGCTCCAAGCCATTTACAGCATCGAACTTGAACAGCTGACCGATGCCTTCCTTATGTCCGGCAACGCCCCACACTGTTCCGTCAGGCGCAACATCCATGGAATGCACACCGCCTGCAGTGCAGACCTGACCTAAGCCAAACACCTGCTGGCCGTTTACACGGCAAAGCATAGTGTCCTTTGTGCCCACCAGGACACTGCCATCGGGAAGCTGAACGCTGGACTCTGCCTTTGCCAAATACCGTCTGCCTGCTGCAGCGGAAAGATTTACATCTGCAATCGCTGCCTTGCACTCGTTAAAGTCCGGCAGGACATCGGCTGCGGTTTCGCCCATGTGGGTATTGCCGGCAGCATCTACTGTGCAGTCTGTGCGGGTGATCTTATCGTTTCCACACCAGAAGGAGAAACTGTCATTTCCGGTCCAGCGGATGTGACGGACGGCAGCATTTTCTCTGCCGGTTTTCTGCCAGACGCTGGCACTGCTGGTGTGCTTGAAGGGATAGTGAATGTTGTTGTCTGCCACGAACTGCAGGAAGTACAAAACAGTATCCTTATAATACTTTTCGTAGCGAGCCAGACATTCGTCCAGATCGTCCTTGGGATAGTACTGCAGGCAGCTTTCCGGATAGGGCAGGTAGTTTACATAATCATGGGAGAAGATCCGCTTTTCTGTTTCCAGAGCAGGAACAAACTGGTCAAGATCGATGGCAAGAATACCACAGGGCATATCCACATCGCTGGTGTGGTTGCCGTCGGAAATGAACAGCACATCATTAACAATATGCATTTCTGCGCAGATGCTCAGAGTGCGCTTCTCGGTGCCGACAAAGCCGCAATCCACAGGCTCTTTGCCATTTAAGAAGTCCCACATATACAGCCGTGCGCCCACATAGCGGTGCTCGGGGATGAAGGTCTGGCAGCTGTACCACATACGGCCCTTGCTGTCAAATGCCATACCGTAGGCGTTGTAGAAAATATTGGGGTTTTCTTCAATGGGGTCTGCCTTGGGGACAGGGCGACCGATGGTGGTGATTTTCCGGGTCTTCAGGTCGAAGGCATACAGCTCTTGACCTCTTCCGGGTACGGAGCAAGGACCGGTGGTGAAATAGAGAACACCGTTCCACTCTCTTGCGTGACGGATCAGACCGGGTGCGTCCACACCCAGATACTCAATATCCCGAAGGTCTGTGTTGTAACGGAAAATAGAGCCGGAATAGGTAGAGCCGTAGATATGACCGTCGGAGCACAGGAAGGTGCGGCTGGTGTGGCAGTCGGACACCTGACCCAGGCAACGGGTTTGACCGGTGTGGACATTATAGACATAGCCGGTACCACGCATCCAGGTGATGCAGAAATAATCCCCGTTTTTGGGATCGTATGTACCGCCGTAGACGGTGTCGTGGGGGGAGATCACACCCAGACCCTTTACTTCTCCGGAATTGTAGTCATACATCACCATCTCACTGCCCTGATAGCCTTCAAAGGGATGATCTGCATACTCATAGGGCATCCAGGTGGGATGGGTGGGAGCAGGAGAGGTGGTGTGGGTAGCGGAGATGATCTTGCCGTCGCCCATAAAGCCGATGGCAGTGTGGAACTTACTGGTATGCAGTGCAGTATCGTTCATAATCACCTTGTCATCCAAGGCAAAGTGACGGATCAGCTTCTTATTTTTATGATCGTACTCATAAAGACGGGCATACAGAGCCAGATAGCTTTCGCCACAGGCAGAGAAGAAAACCCGGCCTTCCGGAGAGATCGCCATATCCCAAACGGCATTATGCTCCGGATCTTCCAGACAGTGCAGATGGGTCACACCGGTCTGGGGAATTAAATGAAAGAAGGAAGCGGGTTTTTCCTTCATAACGGTATATGGATGTTTCATCGTTTTCACTCCTCGATATTATTCTATACTAATCCTACACCGAAGAAGAAAAAAATGCTTGACGGAAAGATTGAAAGAGTTGTACAATTCTACGATTGTTGAAAAATAGTTTTGTAAAAAGAAATGTCTTATGTTATTATGAGAAAACAGAAAGAGGGTGAAGTTGTGTCAGTTCTGGTTCGATGGACGATGGAGGAGACGGTGTGCAATGCTTATGAAGCTGTGCGCGTCAAGTCCTCCGGTTTGCACGGACATCATCATTTTCTTTTGACCCTGATTACGGAAGGAACGGGTGTGCAGACCCTTAACGGAAGGGATATCCCATTCCAGCCGGATGATGTGTTCTTTTTGTCCCCGGCAGATTTTCACAAAAATACGCTCCGGGAAGGGGAAAGCTTTTCCTACTATGGCTTAAAGTTCTCCTATGAGCTTCTGGATGACCGGCTGGCAGACCTTTGCGCGCTGGATCAGCTTCCTATGTATATGCATTTAGGGGAAGCAGAGGCGAAAATTGCCAAAGCTGTGTTCCGCCAGTTGATCAATGAATGCAATCAGGGAAAAGACCGTCTGGGCAGTAAAGCCTATCAGCAGGCATTGGTGGAGCAGCTGATCATTTTAGTTCTGCGGCAGTACCTGCCCAATGAAAAAATAAGACCGGAAGCCTTTATCAACCGGGTGTTGGGTTATTTGCACTCCCATTTCAGCGAGCCGATTACGGTTGCTGAGGCGGCGGCTTATGTAGGCTATACCCCCAATTATTTTAACACCTGTTTCCGGGAGCAAATGGGAATCCCCTTTGGGGAATACCTGCGTCAGATGCGCTTAGGCTACGGAGAAAACCTGCTCCGTTCCAGCCAGATGCCGGTGACGGAAGTGGCATACGAGTCCGGATTTGGTTCGCTTTCTTATTTTAGCAGATGCTTTTGTAAACAGTACGGGATCTCCCCCCAGGAGTACCGTAGGAAATATATGGAAAGGTAGGATATATTATGAAACAGTGGAAACCTGGTGCTGTGCGCCTGGCTACGGAGGAGCTCCGTCAGGCAGTTGCCGGCAAAAAAATTGCCTTAATGATGAACACCTCTGCCATCGATAATGAGGGCAGACTTCTTGTGGATGCGATGGTTCAGGAAAAGTGGACGGAAATTGCATTCTTTATGGGAATGGAGCACGGTGTTCGCGGTAACCTCTATGCTTCCCACGGCGATACAGCAGAAGTGGATGAGCCTACAGGTGTGAAGATCGTCAGCCTGTATCAGTTCCCCGGAGCCTGCCCCACACCGGAGCTGTGCAGTCAGGTGGATGCGGTTGTTTTCTGCGCCCAGGATGTGGGTGTCCGTCACTGGACCTATACCCCCTGGATGATGAAGCTGATGGATGCCTGCGCCAAGGTGGGTACAGAAGTGATCGTGCTGGACCGTCCCAATCCGATCCGGGGCGATATCGTGGAAGGCGCACCGGCAGAAACCAAATATGCAGGCACCCACCTGATCTCCGGCTTTGAGTATCCCTTGCGCCACGGTATGACCATTGGCGAGCTGGCACTGATGTACAACGATGTGAAGAAGGTCGGTGCAAAGCTGACAGTCCTGAAAATGAAAGGCTGGAAGCGGGATATGTGGTACAATGAAACCGGACTTGTTTGGGCACCTCCCAGTCCCAACATTCCAACAATGGATTCTCCTTTGTACTTTGCCGCAACGGGCTTGATGCAGTCCGGCAATTTCACGCTGGCACACGGCACACCCACACCCTTCCAGTATGTTGGCCGTCCCGATGTTTCCGGACAAGCCATTGCCGATGCGCTGAACGAGCTGGATCTTCCCGGCATTTACTTTGTGCCTAAGTTCTATATGTCCCGGTTTGGCGGCGATATGCAGCTGTGCGATGGCGTATTTATGGTAATCCATGACCGCAATGCCTGGCGTCCGGTTCACACCCAGCTGAATATGATGGCAACATTTGCAAAGCTGTACCCGGATATTTACGATCCGGAGGCTTCTCCCAAGTACGCAAGAAGCCGTATGTGCACAGACAAGATTTGTGATGCCATTAAAAATAAAGAATCCTTGCAGCCGGTTATGGATGAATGGATCGAAGGCGCAAAGCTGTTTGAGGAGCAGAGAAAGCCGTATCTTCTGTACTAATTTGGAAAAATGATAATGCGCGTGTTGCAAAAAAGTAACACGCGCATTTATTTTTCAGTTGATTTTCGTAAGGCTCTGTGGTATAATGCAAATGTATCAAAAACGACTATTTATTTGCACAAATAAACTTTCGGAAAGGGGATAATAACAAAAACAGCAGATCCGGGAGCGGGCACGAGGAAAAATATGCAAATCCAGGATATAAAATGCTATAGACAAACTTTATGCAAAAGAGTATAATGTACCCCGTTAGTAAAGGAATTTTACTGCAATCTATAATCTATTTTGGAGCGTGAGCGACTATGAAACTGATTATTAAAAATGACTATGCGGAAATGAGCGCATGGGCAGCACAGCATATTGCCAATGCGATTAACAACCATAAGGAAAACCGTCCCTTTGTTCTGGGTCTGCCTACCGGTTCTTCTCCCCTTGGCACCTATAAGAAGCTGATTGAAATGAACAAAGCAGGCAAGGTGAGCTTTAAGAATGTAGTGACCTTCAATATGGACGAGTATGTAGGTCTGCCCCGGGAGCATGACCAGAGCTACTGGTACTTTATGCACGATAATTTCTTCAACCATATCGATATCCCTGCAGAGAATATTAACATCCTCAACGGTATGGCAGAGGATCTGGAAGCAGAATGCAGCCGCTACGAAGAGAAGATCGCGTCCTACGGCGGCATCGACCTGTTCCTGGGTGGCAGCGGTGTTGACGGACACATTGCCTTCAACGAGCCCTTTACCTCTCTGGCTTCCCGTACCGGTGTCCGCGCTTTGACAGAGGATACCCTGATCGTAAACTCCCGTTTCTTCGATAACGATCCCAACAAAGTGCCTAAGACCGCACTGTCTGTGGGTGTTGGCACGGTTTGTGATTCCAAGCAGGTTCTGCTGGTCATTAACGGTCACGCAAAGGCCCGGGCTCTTAAGCACTGTGTGGAGGGCGGCGTAAGCCACGCCTGGACCATCAGCGCACTGCAGACCCATCCCGACGGAATCATCGCTTGCGATGAAGCTGCCTGCGGCGAACTGAAGGTAGATACCTACAAGTACTTCAAGGAAATCTACAAAGACGAAGTGTAATAAAAATAAATAAGGGCGTGTTGCTTGGCAACACGCCCTTATTTATTTACAGGCGACCGGCATAGAATGTTTAGGTGGGTACAGGGAGAAATCATCCCTGGTTCTGACTGTGGAAATTCCGGGAAAATGGTTTTATTTGTTGAAAAATGGCGGATTTATGATATAATCAAGCCAAATATAAAAGGAGCGTATTATGAGAAAAGCCGGTGTTCTTTTACACATATCCTCTTTGCCGGGACCCTTTGGCTGCGGCACTTTTGGCAAATCCGCCTATCGCTTTGCGGATTTTTTGGCAGAGAGTGGATTTTCTGTTTGGCAGGTGTTGCCCTTTAATATCCCCCACCGGGATGCAAGCCCCTATAGCTCTGTGTCTACATTTGCCCAAAACCCGCTGTTTATTGACCCGGTGCTTTTGAAAGAACAGGGACTGCTGACAGCGCCTGAGATAGAGGCAATTAAAAAAGATGCAAAAAACTGCTCCGGGGATTATTTCAAGCTGGCAAAAAAACGGGAGAAATATCTCCGCCGGGCAGCGATTCGTTGTGCAGCTGCAGGGGATGGAGAAAAAGTGCTGGAATATATCCGGGAAAATCCGCGAATCTGCCAGGCTTGCAGATATTTATCCCGACACCTTCCCACCCGAGAAAATTATTTTTATTACTGTTTTTTGCAGTACATCTTTTTTGAGCAATGGCGGGATCTTCATACCTATTTAGCGCAGCGGGGCATTCAGGTCATCGGTGATATTCCCATCTATGCCGATAGAAAAAGCAGTGAGGTCTATTACAATCCGGAGTGTTTTCTTCTAAACCGATGGGGAAAACCGGCGTTTGTTTCCGGTGTTCCCGGAGATACATTTAATGATGCAGGACAGAAATGGTGCCACCCGCTTTACAATACACAGATGCTAAAAAAACAGAATTACAGTCTGCTTTTTGACCGGATGGCTTTCGCTGCTTCTTTTTATGATGTAACGCGTATCGACCATTTTCAGGCCATCTCTATGTTCTATGCCATCCCAGCCAAGGGGCATCCCCGGGAGGGACACTGGGAGCAGGGGGTAGGCGAGGCTTTTGTAAAACGGCTGGTGGAAGAAATCGGTAAAGAAAAATTTGTAGTGGAAGATTTTGGCGGTTTTCCCGGTAATTCCAAGGAGCTGGCGAACAAATACGGCTTTGGAGATATGCACGTTTTGCAGTTTACGCTTCAGGACAATGGAACTGCAGCCGACTATCCGGAAAATACAGTAGCTTATCTGGGAACCCACGACAACAGCACCTTTTGGGGGTTTCTGGAACAGCTGGAGGAGAAAAAACTTGCATTTGTTGCAAAATCTCTGGGAAAAGAAAACAGCACAGATCCGGAAACCCTTTGCCACGCTGCTATTGAAAAGCTGCTGGCTTGTCCTGCGAAGTGGGCGGTATTTCAGGTGCAGGATCTGCTGCTTGAGGGGGATGAGAGCCGTATGAACATCCCCGGCACCAGCGGATACCACAACTGGACTTATCGCATTACGGAGGAAAAGCTGGCTGCCCTGGAGGAAAATGCACTCAAGTTTCGGCAACTGATCACAAAATACAACCGAACGGAGGTCCCGGAATGAAAATCCTATCCAATACCCCCTTTGACATTACGGAATATTGCGGAAATCTCATTGTTACCTATTTATCCGACGACAAAAATGCGGTGCAGCCGCTACTGGAATTTTTGCAGAAAAATGGCTATGAGTATATTGAAAATGAGGTGGGTCTGCATACCATTATTAAAAATGCCTATCTGTCCAATATACAACAGGAGTTGTCCAGCTGCGGATGTTATTTGCTGTACTTAAGTCCCAGTTTAGATTTGCCGGAAAATCGGGTGCTTCGCAACAGCGTTTTTTATCAGGTAGGTTTTTTGGAAGCCCGGCGTCAACAGATCGTTGTGCCCTATATGGATCCAGATAAGAAGATCGATCTGTCTAAAACACCGTTGCAAGCTGCCGATGTGATCGACTCTACCCAAGATGTGCTGGAAATGCTGGGTCCCGGCGATGACCGGTTCCGCTCTGTGATCATGCAAAACAATCTGTATGCCGACGAGGACCTGAACATCCTTACCCGTGACCGGATCGAATACCGACGGCTGATCTTGACCCTGGATATCTACAAGAACGATTTCAAAAATGCATATGATACATTCCGTTCCCGGACCAACGATCTGAGTATGACAGAGCAGGAATTCTTTAATGCTTTGCAGTATCATATGACCTGTGGCGTTCGAGTGCTGTCCTTCGGCACAGAGGATAAACTGACTACCCACTTATCTCCTTATGCCAATGAGCAGAAATGCTTGGACACGGTGGATTTTCCCACGAATTTTGTTTGCTCCCATATGTACAAAGAGGATTCCAATCTGGGAGAGGATATCTTAGGCACTTACACACTGGAGTTTATTATACCGATCCACAAACTGCTGGGTGTGAATTTCAAGCCCTTTATCCGGGCGGAAAAGCCTCTGGAAACAGATATTTTACAGATGTTGTTTGCAACCGATTTTACACAGGAACACGATGTTCAGACAAATGGCGATGGGATATATTTTAGCCTTTGCTTCCCCAATGCGACACCATCTCCTTTCAATTCTGCGCTGAACATTGGCACAGTGGCTGATTATCTCTATCCTCAATAAGCCACAGAAAAGGAGGCATTTACTATGAGTGCTAACGGATATAAATTCAAATTGCAGGCGTTACCCCCGGACAAGGATGAACAAAAGCTTTTTGGTATTTTTATTTCCCATTCCAGCGCCGATACTGCTTATGTGAAGGAATTGGATAAAAAAATGCGCGCGGTAAATATCTATCCGATTCAGGACGGAGATTTTATCCACGGCGGTCAGAATTTCCACGATCGGATTCGGGAGTGTATCCGGTGCTACGGCTGTGTGATCGTGGTTACGGAGAATTCTCTGGCATCCGATTGGGTCCATTACGAATGTGGCTATTTCTCACAATCCGGCAATCCGGTGATTCTTTGGGACCCAAAGGATATTTTGTCGCTGCGAGCACCGGAGAAAAAACGCCTGTTTGGCCACAGTCAATCACACAGAGGCCTGCCCAGTGACAGTCTGCTGAATTTCCACCTGACCCAGTACCTGCCTGTTTGCCGCACAGCAGAGGACGTGGTAAATAGATTGCAGAGGTTGTCTACCTATGCAGATCTGTACACAAATGCTTGCCAGAGTTACTCGGTCAGTGAATTTCAGGAGGATCTGCGGAAAAATGTGTCCACCACAATGGTGTACCTGAATTCTCCTTTGCTCTCAGGCAAAAAGGATATCTTCAAAGAGTGCAAGCTATCCACGCTGGTGGTAAATTTCGGTATGTACTATGCCGATCAGGGCGATGGAGCTCATTGCTGGGCAACCCGAACCTTGAATATGGATGGCACATATACCACCGATGACCGATGCTTGCTCCCTGACGGCGTTTGCAAACATTCCAAGAAAAAATGCGCAATGTATTCCGAAGGGAATGTGGACCGGAATATGAAGCAATGCATTATTTTGAACCATATTATCCCCAGTGGACGGTACTTTGACAAAGGGGAAAAAGATTATAGTAAACGGACTCTGGAGGAAGGTATGCTTGGCTTTTATGTGCCGGTGCACAAGCTTTACGGCACAGAGTTTAAGTTTATCGTAGATGCCCCCAGTCAGGCAAAACACGCCGAGCTAATCCGTCTTTTTGATAAAATGGGACTGGATCCCACTGTGTCGGACAGTTTGAACGGTTGGCGGATCTATCTGTCCATTCCCAGTGTTCCTTACCAGGGTTTCTTCCGGCTGGAGCATTTATTCCACAATAATTTCCTCTGCCCCCGGGCAGCCTACGACATCAAAGACCGCTAAAACCCATTTGATGAGCAATGTAAACCCCCCGCGCATCTTAACGATGCGCGGGGGGTTCATATAACTATCAAAGGACAATAATAAATATTCTCCTAGGCGTAATTAATGGACTTATATTAGTAGATGTAATAAGTTAGCTGTTCGGCCAATAACCGAAGCCTGTTGGCACTATTGAGTGGGAATAAGTATAAAAAATGCCACCTGCGATTAAACGCAGATGGCATATTTTTATTGGGTTAGAGAATAATCCAAAATTGTTCCTTTGGGAGTGATTTTGGTTGTACGATGACGGCAAATATTCTCAGGTAACTTCTTACATTCTCCAAAAGGCAAAATTCCACATCCTCTCTCATCCTTTCCCATCTTCTCAATTCTTCTCCAAATTTCAGCTGCCCGATCCTTTTCTTTCCTCGCATTTCTCTTTTTCTCTCTGGCACTTCCATGGCATAGGGCAGCACACTCCATGACTAAGCCAGATCTGTAAAGATAGGGCGAGATCTTCTCTTCTTTTCTTCTCTTTTCTTCTTTTTCTCTTGTCATACCGCAAAGCTAGGTTTGTTGGTTCTGAACTGAGATTAATTGAAAAATGAAGTGAAATGAACGGAAATTAATGTGAAATAATATGGAATTTGATATGAGATTATGGGGAGATAATGAGGAATGCCCAGAGAATTACAAAGTCTAATCTGGGTTCTGCTCCTTTCACGAAGTGGAGAAAAGCAGGGATGCTGAGGGTTAGCCAAGATCAATATAAGGATAGAAAAACGACCTTACATCGTCCGTAGAATCTGGACGACGCAAGGTCGTTATATCTTATCGTTTCTTGGTGCAGGATACGCAATTGAGGCCATGAGAGATTTCCTCTCATAATGCATAGGCATTTTACTTTATCATTTTAAGTAGGCGTTCACCCTTGCGATAAACCGAAACGAATTCTTCGTGCATGAAATCAAGCGGAATGTTGTGGCGCTCAATTTCAAAGTTAAAGGTTCCCGCGTAATCGATTTCCTTTAGCCCCTCCATGAGGTTTTCCCAATCAAGAGAGCCGTAGAACGGAGGAAGGTGTAAATCATTGGAATATTGGCCTCTGTTGTCATGAATATGTGTTGTCCAGACCTTATC
>JAZOSD010000069.1:0-3370 GCA_045656945.1 Faecousia sp. | reverse complement strand
TGACTGGCCGTGAAAATAGGTAACGCGAACACAAAGATTCCCCCTTAGCTCAGTCGGTAGAGCGACGGACTGTTAATCCGCAGGTCGTTGGTTCAAGTCCAACAGGGGGAGCCAAAAATCCCGAATGCGAAAGCGTTCGGGATTTTACTTTTTACCTGTTCACTCTTCACTTTTCACTGGATACGCATTCGGGATTTTTGAGGTAATAGGTAATAGTTAATAGTGAGTATGTAAGGTCGCCTGGCTGTGTATGCAGCCGGGTTTTTATTATTTTATACTGCACAGCTGCATTCTACGAACCGTAGCTTGACTTTTCTGGATATTCTACACTAGAATAACAGAAAACATAGCTAGGGGGGTGCCTATATGGATGCGAAAAAGACCGGTGAGTTGATTGCTGCTGTACGCAAACAGAAGGGAATGAACCAAAGTCAGCTTGCTGAAAAGCTTGGCGTTACTAATAAGGCAATTTCTCGGTGGGAGACCGGCCGCGGGTATCCGGATGTGGAAACATTGCCTGAACTAGCCAAGGCACTTGATCTTTCTGTGCAGGAATTACTTGATGGAGAACAGCGTTGTGATCAACCGGATTCAATAACAGCTGAGCAGACATTGATATGTGTTTGCCAATCTGCAGGACAGCAGAAACGTAAGTTAAGTAGAGAAAATAGGATTTTAGTGGCGATATTGATAATCCTTATCTTGATTTGGACTGCGCCACGTATTGTTTCTCTTTATCATTCGGTATTAGGGTCTGAACGATGTGTTGTTTCGGCGGATTACAGCAGTTTGATTTTTTGTGGTAAAGAGTATGTACCCCTGCCGATGAATGGTGCCCAATGCTCTGTGGGCATGCGCCTTGCTGCCGAAGCGAAGGTTAACGGTACCAATTTCTTTATGAAATTACTTTTTGGGGTATCTTTATATGAAGTGAAAGGGGTACCGGATTATGAAATCCTGTACCTACAGACGGACTATGATGGACTGACATCGAATTATTATGTGTTGGCTTCAAAGTATGACCAATATCACGCAATGCTTACAGCAGGCCAGTACAACTTTTATTTCGCAGAGATATGCGGTGATGATGATTGTACGATTCAGCTGCGGCTAGAGGCAGATGCGGTGGAGGGATTGGAGACTGCCAGGGATTTTCCGGTTGAATACCAGCGTGGCCGAGTGGATCAGTGGGCGCAGATTTTCGTTTATGAAGAAAATCATATATTCTATTATTTTGCCGGTGAGCTGGTTTCCGAGAACCAGGAGTATTTTTGGTGTCCAAGCGTATATGCTGAAGGACCGCAGCCAGGCTTTTTCCATGGGAATCAGTATTATGCTGTTCCGCAGAAGTATGAGAATATTATGGAAGCCTTGCTTCGTTTTGCGTAGAATTTCTTTTGTATGGAGTCCCGGCTGCAAAACTGCAGCCGGGTGTTTTTATTGACTTGCCTGTGTGGATATGGTAGGATTGGAGTAAAGTAGGTGATGAAATATGGAGTTTACATGGACAGATTACAGAAAAGAAAATGCCGTTATGGTGGATGCCTGGTTGGATGAGAATACGGATTCCATGACCGGGCTCGATATGGGTTGGGACGATTACTGGAATGCTGTGCAGGCTGATGCGGTCAATTTCCCCGGCTGCAAGGATTTTTGTAAACTGGTAAGTGAAAATGGGGTGCCTGTTGCTGTCATTTGCTACGGTTGTCATGAAGGCATCGCTACGATTTCGGAGATCGTTGTTGCCCCACTGCACCGGGGCAATGGGATCGGCACGCGGATTTTGCGGGAATTGGTTAGCCATGCGGATGAATTGCTGGGTGAACAGCCCGACAGATTTTGTGCCGTGATTTTTCCGGAAAATTTGCCGTCTCAAAGAGCCTTTCTAAATGCCGGTTTTGTTTTTGACAGCGCCCATGAGGACGGAACATCGTGGAATTATGTTCATAGGATGGGTTGAGAGAACCCCGGCTGTTGCTGCAGCCGGGTATTTTTATTGACTTGGTGACCGTTGTGTGGTAAGATGGTTTTAGGAGCGTAAATGAGGAAAAGCAGATTTGACGTTGTTTAATCGGAGAAGACTGCGAAGGAGGAATGCAGGATGTTTCTTTTGGAATTGCTGTTTGAATTGATCATTGACTGTTGGTTTTCACTGATGCAGTGGATTGTGCCCCAGCGGGCTCTGGGAAGGAGGGGGCGCAGGGTTTTGAAACTGCTGGTTGGCGCTTTCACTTGCGTGTTGTTTTTTTCCATGGTGATTGGAATTTTTGCCCTGATTTCTGATGATCCGTTTACCAAACAGATCGGCAGGTATATGGTCTTTATTCCGCTGGTCATCAGCGCGGTGCAGATCCCTCTGGGAATCATTGTGCGTCTGGTCACAAAGAAATAAGAATTATGATGTTCAAAGCCCGGCTGTTTCGGCAGCCGGGTATTTTTATTGACTTGGTGGGGCGAATATGGTATGCTGAAAACAAAAGGAGGGGATTTTGATGCAGGAACGCAAGATTTTGGGCACCGGTGTGCCGCTGTATGCCTTTACCAATGGACATCAGCACCAGTTTTGTTTGGCGCTGTACATCCGTGCGGGTAGCCTCTTCGAGTCCCCGGAGCAGAACGGAATCACCCACCTGTTTGAGCATATGGTTTTCCGGAACTTAAAGCGAAAGTATGGCGGCGAATTTTATGATCTGCTGCAGCTCCACGGCCTGTATTTTTCCGGCACTACATATCGGGAGTTTTTGCGTTTTTCTATTGAGGGGCCCGTGTTTGGCTTTGACTTTGCGGCGGAGATCCTGGAAGGTCTTTTCGAGGAAATTCGGATCAACTCCAGGGAATTTTCCCATGAGAAGGGCCGCATCAAGGCGGAGATCCGGGAAAAAGAGGAGCGAAATACCCTGGAGCATTTCTTCCTAAGAAATGTTTGGAAGGAAACGAATAATGAAAAAACAGTGCTGGGCTACTGTAGGGTGCTGGATTCCGTTTCCTTGAAAAAGCTCAATGCCTATCGCAGTGAAATTTTGACAACTGACAACTGTTTTGTCTATGTCACCGGCAATGTCAGCGAGGAGGATCTGGCGCTGCTGCGTGAACGTTTGGATGAGCTGGCTGTTGCGCAGGGCGATGCCATGCGGAAGAATGAGGTAACGCTGTCTGAGCGGATTTTCCGCCGGGATGGAAAGGTGCTGGTCAAGAACGGCGGCTGGTATGCCATGCAGTTTGGATTCGATGTGGATACAGGGCGTTTCGATGGCGGCGTGTTGGATGTATTGTATGCCGTGCTGCTCAGCGGTGAAAATGCGGTGCTGCACACCTATCTTTCGGAAAATGACCCGCTGATCTACTCCTATGACAGTACCTTTGAGCAGTA
>JAZOSD010000068.1:0-8140 GCA_045656945.1 Faecousia sp. | reverse complement strand
TTGGTATTCACAGCGCGGATGATGGCGGGCCAGCCTTCGTAGCGGCTCTCATCCTTCACGCCAACGGACTTGATGTCGGGAACAGCGATGAAGTACTGCCACACCTTCTCTGCCAGGCCATTCTTATCGAACTCCTCACGCAGGATAGCATCCGCCTCACGGAGAGCTTCCAGGCGGTCACGAGTAATAGCGCCCAGGCAACGGACACCCAGACCGGGGCCGGGGAAGGGCTGACGGTAGACCATGGCATGGGGCAGACCCAGAGCCTCGCCCACCACACGGACCTCGTCCTTAAACAGCAGCTTCACAGGCTCAACCAGCTCCATTGCCATATCGTCCGGCAGGCCGCCCACATTGTGGTGGGACTTTACAGGCTTGCCGCTTTCTGCAGCCTTGATGGACTCCAGAATGTCGGGGTAGATCGTACCCTGAGCCAGGAAGGAGATGCCGTCCAGCTTGGCAGCCTCTTCGTCAAATACCTTGATAAACTCAGCACCGATGATCTTGCGCTTCTTTTCCGGATCGGCAACACCAGCCAGAAGATCCAGGAAACGGTCGGTAGCGTCCACATAGATCAGGTTAGCATCCAGCTCCTTGCCGAACACTTCGATTACCTGCTCGCTTTCGCCTTTGCGCATCAGACCGTGGTTGACATGCACACAGACAAGCTGCTTGCCGATTGCCTTAATCAGCAGAGCGGCAACAACAGAAGAATCCACACCGCCGCTCAGCGCCAAAAGCACCTTTTTATCGCCCACCTGGGCGCGGACTGCTGCAACCTGCTCATCGATAAAAGCTTTTGCCAGCTCCGGGGTGGTAATGCGCTGCATAGTTTCAGGACGAACATCGTAGGACATATTTGTTCCCTCCAAAGAAAAATTTATAAAAGCATTATACATCTATTTTTTTTCCTGCGCAAGAGGTTAATTCAAGAAAATTTTTACACGGATTTGCGAAACAGTTCCCAATAGGTTCGGGGAGAATAACCGTAGTGTTTTTTGAAGGTTTTGGAGAAGGAAGAAACGCTGGAAATGCCTACCCGATCCATAATTTCAGAAACACTTAGATCTGTTTCCTCCAGCAGACTTTTTGCCCGCTCCATACGGGTCAGGGCAATATAGCTGGCAGGGGGCTGACCGGTCAGGTTTTTGAAGTATCGCAAAAAGCTTCGCACACTCATATGCATATAGGCAGCGAGGGAGGCGTTGGACAAGTCCTGATCCAGATATTCCGGGATATAGTTTAGCAGCTTTTTACTTTGGGAATCCAATCCAATGGGTGCATCTGCCATCGAGAATATAGTAAAAAACATTTTGAGAAAAAGGATGCTCCGGCATATACCAGATATTACCTACATCAATCGAATAGTGGTCCGCTTTGCGCACGATGGTGTTGAGCTTGGCGATTTGTAGTTCTTTCAGCAGCATACGATCCCTTCCACAAGCGTAATTTGCTGGCACAAAATGACAAGTCCCGGGTAAAAATAGCTTTTGTAAAATTTATTATAACAGAGGCACAGGAAAAAAGTCAACAAGGGAATGTCCGCATTCCGTATAAGATATTTTAATTCAGGCGCACTTTGCTGGCGCAAATGGTAAAGTTATTGACACAATCAGCACTACCATTTTTATGGTAGTAGCTGTATACTTAAAGTGTCAAATTTTAATTGTTTTAGGTAATTGCATCTAAAATTTTATAGGAGGAAAAACAAGAAGAGAAAGGTTATGAAGCGACTGGCAGCAATGCTGCTATTGGTATGCACTCTGGCATCCTTTGTTGTCCCGGCTACATTTGCAGATGATGCAAATGCAATCAACTATGACTTCCAGCTGTACAACAACAGCCAGCTTGCTTCGGTGATTACCGGAGAAGGCAATAAGTAAGGCACCAGCGGCGTTAAGAGCGCAATTGAAGGCGCCTATACAGCTGGCAAGCACAGCGTTTCCCTGACTGGCGGCACAACTTCTGTCAGTTATAACTATAATGCTACTGCTTGGGTGGTTATCGCACCTGCAGAGGGTACTATGTCTGCAACCGATGTAGCTGCGGCAATGGTAGATGGCAACAAGCTGGACACTGCAAGCATTACTTATAGTGATAAAACCGACTCACTGGGTGAGTGTACCTTCGCAGCAGGCGAGTATATCCTGATCCTGAGTGTGTCTAACCGCACCCGTTCTTCCATTGCAGATATCGACCTAACAAGAGATGCAGTTAGCGGCGGCTCCCGTATCATCAGTTTCACAGAAATCGAGCCCGGCACCGGCGAGCTGGTTATGGGCCACTGGAACGCAGATCAATGGCGGTGCGTTGACAGTGTATAACACCATCACCGGCCAGTAGTACTACGAGTGCAATCTGGTGCAGGATCAGTCTATTATTGATATGGCATACAGCAATGAACTGGTGTTCGCTGCCAGCTCCCGGAAGGGTGGCGACAACTCTCGGGATATGGGCGATTCTGCAGTGATCGTTGCTTACGATTACTTGAACCGTGAAAAGCTGGCAGTAGTGGATCCCAGAGATTACATTCCCGGCCTTGCAAGCCCTGTTGTGTATGTTTACGGCTTGACTGCAGACCCCAACTCCGAAGAGAACGGCAGAATTTGGCAGTGGTTTCCGATACTCTGTTCTGCTTCACCTTCGATAGAAACACTAAGAAATTCGATATTCAGGTAGTTCTCTCCCTGGGTAAGACCAATTATAATATTTCTTCCGGTGTTGGCAGATGCCCAGCGGATTGTAAATGCAAGACAGTTCTTCAACGGCATGAATAAAACTGCCCGGACCTTTGCTTTGCCTTCCCCTGGGGAGAGGTGCCCCAGTGCGTATACTGGGGCGGATGAGGGAAACCACATATTCGTTTCCTATAAAATTTTGCTATGTATAAATTCCGAAGGTGTACAGCCAAAGTGCTTATGAAATGCTGTGCGGAAATACTTCACATCGGAAAATCCGGATAGATCTGCTGCCTGCTTGGGGGTGTAATATCCGGAACGCAAAAGATTTGCAGCATATTCAAACCGCAAATTGTTAATAGCTTGCAGAGGAGAAATCCTGAAATGCTGACGGTATAGCTTCCGGAAATATACCTGACTGATGTAGCAGCGTTCTGCCAGCTGTGCAACGGTCAGACCGGGATCACGAAATTCTTTGCGCAGCATTTCCACCCCGGGCGCGATCACAGGGGGGACGGATCGGCTTTCATCTGTTTGCTGTTCCAGCAGCTCCAGCAGATAATAGAATGCAGCCATAGAGCGATTGTAGGACTTGTTTTCCTGCCAAAGCTGAACGACTTTGGAAAAAGCCTGCTCCACTTCAGAAGAGCCGTGGAGATGACAAATAGATTGGATAGACTCATTGTGACATTGAAAATGGATCACATAAATTTCTTCCGCTTCGTTTTCGTGTCGGTAATCCACACCGGCGGGAATGTACAAAATATCACCGTCACCCACATAAAATTCCTGTCCGTCACAACAAAAGGTGCTGCTGCCTTTTGTGCGGTAGGAAAGGGCAGCGTACTTTCGGTTTTTATCCCAAGATAGGGACATTGGCTTGCGATGCACATGGTAGGCACCAAGGAGTTCATAGGCTGGTTTTGTTGATTTATAAAGCATATTATCACCGTTTTTATTATAACGGATTTGTTTCGAAATTCAACCCTTCTGTTTTCTTTTTTTGGTTTTCTGCCTGCATATATCGTGATATATTGAAAAAAGAAAAGGAGGGGCTGAAATGATCAATATGGAAAGAAGCAGCGAGCTTCGCATTAAGCGGGCAAATACCGATTGGTGGATCAATGAAAAGGCAGTGGTAGGCGATAACGGAATGACCTACATCGTCTACATCACCGATATGGGGGAAGTTCATATTAAGGAGCTGGATGCCAAGTGTAGCAAAACCCCCAGCCGGGATTACCGCCTGTGCAGGCTCAACTGCACCTATGCGGACGAGCATAATGCGCCATCTCTTTGCATTTTAAGCAGCGGACGCATTCTGGTGGCATATACCGGACATACTGCCGACCACTGCATCCGATACCGGATCACGGAAAAGCCTTACGATATTTTCTCCTTTGGACCGGAAAAAATAATTCCCACCGGCGGCTTGACTGCCTATGCTCAGGTATTTGAAAACACAGAAAAAAAGCAGATTTGGCTTTTCACTCGGGTGGATCGCACCACCTGGCGGTTTGCCTGGTCTGCCGATGAAGGAGAAAGCTGGAGCGAGGCGAAGCCTTTTCTGCAGTCCGATGCAGGCGGCTTGTTCTATTTTAATATGCATAAGCTGGATGTGCTCAAGCCGTACGAGCGTAATCCCCATGGCGCGGAGGAACAGTTTTTCTTTGCAGTTTACGGACATCCCACATCCTCCGGGGATCACACCATCCGCAGTGGCATTTTTAATGCGTCCGGTCAGCTTTTGAAAACAGACGGCACACCGCTGGATGTGAACCTGTTTACAGGCGGTGTGATCGATCTGAACAAGCTGGATGTGGTCTATGAGCCGCCGGAAGGCACAACTGCAAGACTTTTGGAGGTTGCTTCCACAGTGCCTCTGCGGGTAGGCTTTGCCCCTTTTGTGGCAGAAAAAAAGAAGCTGCCGGATGCCTCCGTTCCTGCGTACCACAGCGCAACCTTCCGGGATGGAAAGTGGCATATATCCAAGCCGATCTGCCCTGCAGGAGAATTTCTGGCAGATGTTTTTGATGGCGCCCACACCTATCTGGGCGGTATGGCATACTACTATGGCGTAGGAGAAGCGGGTCTGTGCCCCTGGGTGCCTGCACCCACCTGCACCAACCGGATCTATATTGCCCGTTTCGACGGCAAGGATCGGGTGCTGGAAAGCTATTTGTCAACGGATCTGGGAGAGAGTTATCAGTTGGAGCAGGTGATCCGCAGAATTCCGGGAGAAAAGAATATAAAAATTTGGCGTCCCACCGTGCCGGTGTACGCCCAGGACAATATGCCGGTTTACTGGTATGAGGGTGTCTACACCGCCCACACCGGCGGCTGGCACAGCGATATAGCAATGTTGGTGGAGTATGATGACTAAGATGAAAATTTGTATTATTGGCAATTCCGGACACTGGGGTTATGCCCGCAAAGAACTGCAGAACCATACCCTTGTGGGAATTGCCCCCGGCTACCCCGGGGATGATATGGCTGCAGCCCAGGCAAGACTTGCACAACTGGGGATCGAAGCAACCGTTTATGAGGATTACCGGCAGCTGATCAACCTTGCAGATGTGGCGGTGATCAACACCCGCTTTGACTTAAATGCGGAGATTGCCGCCAAGTGTCTGGAGAAAAATGTCCACGCTTTTACGGAAAAACCCTTGGCGACTTCACTCCGGCAGCTGGAGATGCTTCGCAAGGCACAGGAGAAGTCACAGGCGATGGTAATTGGAATGTTTGGTATCCGATATACCGGCTGGAATCTGACGGTACAGGAGGCCGTAAAGGACATTGGCACCATTCGCATGGTCAATGCTCAGAAGTCTTATAAGCTGGGACCCCGCCCGGAATTTTATGAAAACCGCCAGCAGTTTGGCGGCATCATTCCCTGGGTGGCGATCCACGCTATCGACTGGATCTGGGCAGTTACCGGAGCAAAGGTGGAGAAACTGAACGCAATGGTAAGCGATCTTCACAACGACAACAGGGGAGATCTGGAAATGGAGGCACTTTGCCAGTTTCAGCTGGAAGGCGGCATTTTGGCATCGGTCAACGCCGATTACTACCGCCCGCTGACTGCACCGACCCATGATGATGACCGGCTGCGGGTCGTAGGCACAAAGGGGATCGTAGAATATAAAGGCGGCGTGGTAACCAGGATCGGACCCAATGGGGAAGAGGAATTGCCCCTGCTGCCGGGTGAGAATATTTTCAGCCTGTTTTTGCGAAGAATAAACGGGGAAAATGTGGGAATTACCCCGCAGGAGTGCTTTTATTTAACAGAAATTGCTCTAAAAACAAGAGATCTGGCAGACAATCGGAAGGAATAAAATATGGAGGTATCTCAACGAGATACCTCCTTCAGAGTGTCAAATTTCAGCTTGACGGTGTGTCCCTGTAGGGGAGGGGCATTGCCCCTCCCGTCGCCACAGGCGAATAATACGGCAAAAATGCGCCCTCGATGGGCGCATTTTTGCCGACGGGCGGCGCACTGCACCGTCCCTACATTAACGGTGCGATAAACAGAAATTTGACCGTTTCTGTATTTTAGTCCAGTGCCAGCGCAAAAAAGGAAGGCTTATCCAGGTGGTGGGTAAGGGGATGATACATTGCAAAAGGCTTCTCTTCACCAATGGTACGGAATTGTCCTTTTTTCATCCCCAGCAGTGCTACGATACCGGGGGCAAGAGAGGTGTTACCCAGAAATTCTGCCACGATCAGCGTGTTATCTTTTGTGGTGCCACAGAATATAAAATCATTCCCCGCATAAAAAGAATAACCTGATTCCTTCATAAATTCAAACACAGAAATATCCGGTTCTACATAACCTGCGGGCAAATAGCGTTGCCGCAAATGGTAATAGTTCCGAGGGTCAATTGCGCGCAGCGGCAATGCCGGTACGGTACCGTCTTCGAGCCTTAAGGTCATGGGTGGCAGCGTTATCCTATTATTCGCCTTGCAGGTAAATTCGTTGACATTACAGCAGGTGCGGTAGCCAAGCTTTTCATAGAAGGAGAACAGGCTTTTGCTGCCGGGGACTAAAAGAGTGCCATCGTAACCCAGAGATTTCAAATGGCGGTGGGTGTCCTCCATCAGCAGCCGGCATAACCCCCGGTTTCGATAAGCTTCGTCTGTTGCCACTGCATACAAATAGGCAATCTTTTTCCCGGAAAAAGCGCAGTCGAACCAATAAAGAGCAGCAACAACTGTTCCATTCTCAGCGATTTGACGGCATCGGTTTGGCGAGTAGGCATGGGTGAAAAAGGCATCAAGGAAAGCATCCGAATCTCCAAATGCCTGTTTCCAAAGCTGGCGAAGCGGCTCGGTGTTTTTTGGTTTATCAATAATCATAGCCGTCCTCCAATAAACAGGCCCAGTTTTTCTCCACAAAATGATGGGGATTATAGGAAAGCTTTGCTTTGCGCAAACCTTCCAGACCTAAATCTTCCTCCCGGTTCAAAAACTGCAGGTTCGGATATTTTGCCTGAAGATACCGGGCAAATTCGCAGTTGATGGCAGGATATGCTCCGTCTGCCTCCTCCAATGCCTTTTCAAACTGCACATCGAAGGTATTTTCCGATAATAAAGAGCCCATTGTCATGGCAAGAAGCTTTCCTTCATCTATCAGTACAAGACCCTCCATACCCAATTCCTTATGGTATTGCAGTGCCTTTTTCAGGGCGCAACGCTCCATGTGGAAATCTCCGTGGGGGTCTGCCATTTCCCGCTGGGTGTACCAGGTGTCCAGAAGGGCAGAAACTGCAGAAATATTGTCATCGGTAATGGGCGCAACCGTATAGTCAGGATGGGCCTGACGGAAACGGTTGAAGTGGTTGCGCTTGCGCTGATATTTCCGACCTGCCAGTGTGGCAAGATCCTCAATGCTGTAAACATAGTCAAAGCCGTTGCGGTCACAATGGAAGCGGAACATACCGGGATACAGCTTTTCCAAAAGGGCGCATTCATCCTGATTGAGGCTTGTAAGCCGGCAGGGAATGCCACGCATTTTTGCATCGTGGATAATTGCGTCCAGAGTTGGTTTCAGGTTCTCCCCTAAGGGGAAGGGGTAGACACTTTTCTGGTTAAACTGAGAGAAAAAAGCAATGTTTCCTTCGTGAAATGCGATTTTTTGCCGCCCCCACAAACGGAGGTTTGCAAAATTATATTCACAGCCGCGTTCACTGCTTTTTTGTAAAAAACGGTTATATTCATCCTTTTGGGAAAAATCCAAAGGCTTAAAATCAATCATACTATCACATCCTTAAGCAAGTATACCACATTTTTCTATGTTTCACAACAAGGAATTGAAAGTGAAATTTCTATTTATCGATGTGCTCTTGTAGGGGAGGGGCATTGCCCCTCCCGTCGCTGCAGGCGAATAATACGACAAAATGCGCCCATCGAGGTCGCATTTTGTCGACGGGCGGCGCACTGCACCGCCCCTACATTAACGGTTC
>JAZOSD010000067.1:0-21931 GCA_045656945.1 Faecousia sp. | reverse complement strand
ACCCCAAGATGGCTACCTACATCTACACCGAGCGTAACGGTATCTACATCATCGACCTGCAGAAGACCGTTAAGAAACTGGAGGAAGCCTACAACTTCATCCGTGACATTTCCGCTGAGGGCGGCAACGTTCTGTTCGTGGGCACCAAGAAGCAGGCACAGGATGCAATCAAGGAAGAGGCTGCTCGTTGCGGTGGTTACTATGTTAACTCCCGTTGGCTGGGCGGTATGCTCACCAACTTCCGCACCATGCGTAGCCGTATCGACCGTCTGGCTCAGCTGAAGAAGATGGAAGCTGACGGCACCTTCGCTATGCTGCCCAAGAAGGAAGTTATCAAGCACCAGGGCGAGATCGAGAAGCTGGAGAAGTACCTGGGCGGCGTTAAGGAAATGAAGAAGATCCCCGCTGCTCTGTTTATCGTTGACCCCCGCAAGGAGCGCAACGCAATTGCTGAGGCTAAGAAGCTGAACATTCCCAT
The DNA here is from genome assembly GCA_045656945.1 of Faecousia sp. Taxonomy (GTDB): domain Bacteria; phylum Bacillota; class Clostridia; order Oscillospirales; family Oscillospiraceae; genus Faecousia. Next base: position 21,453 of record JAZOSD010000067.1, on the reverse strand, counting down.
TGTGGCTATCGTTGATACCAACTGCGATCCTGATGAGATCGATTACGTGATCCCCGGCAATGATGACGCTATCCGCGCTATCCGCCTGATCGCTGCTGCTATGGCAAGTGCTGCTATCGAAGGCCGTCAGGGCGAGGATGCTGTTGTGGAGAATGCAGAAGCTGCAGAGGTTGCAGAAGTTGCTGCAGAAGAAGCTGCTGCTGAGTAATTTTTAGGAGGATATTAAAATGGCATTTACTGCTTTAGATGTTAAGAAGCTCCGTGAAATGACCAACGTTGGTATGATGGACTGCAAGGCAGCCCTGACTGCTACCGACGGCGATATGGACAAGGCTGTTGACTGGCTCCGTGAAAAGGGCCTGGCAAAGGCTGCTAAGAAGGCTGACCGCATTGCTGCTGAAGGCGTTGCTTATGCAACTGTCGTTGGCGGTGTTGGCGTTGTGATCGAGGTTAACTCCGAGACCGACTTTGCTGCTAAGACCGATGCTTTCCAGGATCTGGTTAAGAACCTGGCTGTGATCGTTGCTGAGCAGAACCCCGCTGATGTAGAGGCTCTGAAGGGCTGCACCTACCCCGGCACCAGCCTGACCGTTACCGAGATCCTGCAGGAGAAGGTTATGTCCATCGGCGAGAATATGCAGATCCGCCGTTTCGACCGCTTCGCTACCGGCACTTCCGTTGCTTACGTCCATATGGGCGGCACCCACGGTGTTCTGGTGAACCTGGAAGCTGATGTTGACGCTACTGAGATCGGCAAGAACGTTGCTATGCAGATCGCTGCTATGAACCCCAAGTACTGGGATAAGGCTCAGGTTCCTCAGGCTGATGTGGACAAGGAACTGGCTGTTCAGGTTGCTCTGATGGACAACGATCCCAAGATGGCTTCCAAGCCCGCTGCTGTTAAGGAGAAGATCGCTGCCGGTAAGATCGCTGCTTTCTACAAGGAAAGCTGCCTGCTGCAGCAGGACTTCGTCCGTTCCGACCTGTTTAAGGGCGACGTTGCCGGCTACATTGCCGACGCTGCCAAGAAGCTGGGCGGTAATGTGAAGTTTGTCGACGCTATTCACTACATCAAGGGTGAGGGCATCGAGAAGAAGGAAGAGAACTTCGCTGCTGAGGTTGCTGCTCAGATCGCTGGCTCTAAGTAATTTCCGTTACAGTAAAATCCTCCAACCATTCGGTTGGAGGATTTTTTTGATGGAACTATACTATCTTCCTATAAAAGGTCAGGGCGCATTGCAAAAGCAATGCGCCCCTTTGCCAAAGGAATAAAGAAAAGAGAGGTAGAAAAGATGAAAGGGATCGGTTCACGGCTGTACCGCCCTTCCGAAAATATCATATACCCTTATTTTGAACACTGATTAACAGGATTAAAAACAAATATCGACAAATTTATGAACATTTTGCCTACTTGCTTTTCCGGGTTTTACTCAGTCCGTACGGAAGATTTTCTGGAAGTCCCAAAATATAATCGGCACTTACATTATAATATAGGCATAACTCTCTTAAGCGGTCAATGGGAAGAGGTCTGTGCCCGTTTTCATATTTTGCATAGTATGATTGCCCAGTACCTAGTAATTCAGCAATTTCTTTTTGTGTTTTATCGTGATCTATCCGTAAATTTTTAATGCGTTCATTATACTCCATTGTATAGCCCCCTTTTACAATATAAAATATATCACAAATGACCTAAATACACTTGACGTAGGTCACTTGTGACCTTATAATAAAGAGGCATATAGAAAGGAGTCGTCAATATGAATATAACGATGGAAAAATTGAAAGACCACTTAAAGCTGTTTCCCAAGGATGGGGATGATTTTCAATCCATTCTGGATGTGTTGTTTTACTATTTTATACTGGAACACGCTGTGGATACGGCTGTGATCCGGGCAAACTTCAGGGATATAGGCGATATTTTGGAAAAGCTGAGCTTTGAGGATAACAACACATTGTTCTGTGCCATTGTGCGCCTTTGTGAGGAGCATTCCAAGCAGGGATTTATGGAGGGTGTCCGGATTGGTGCGGTGCTGCTGGAAGAGCTGAAAATACCGCCTGTAGTCAGCGGATAAATCCGTCACACTGCCAGCAGCGCAAAAAAGAGGGGGGAACGGCGGGGGCAAGCCCCCGCCCTACGCATAAATTATCGACGATATTGTAGGGACAGGCGTCCCCGACTGTCCTGTTGCGGCGTCTCCATCGATCTCCTTCGCCGTAGGCGCAAAATACCCTCTCCGCATTCTATAGAAAAAACAAACAGCGCCGACCATTGGTCGGCGCTGTGTTGTTTCCAAGCTTTATTAGCCTTCTGCGCGCATCTGAGCGAAGCACTCGCTGCAGTATACGGGACGGTCGGTCTTAGGCTCAAAGGGAACCTTTGCCTCACCGCCGCAACGGGCGCAGGTAGCAGTGAAGAACTCACGGGGGCCACGGGCGCTGTTCTTGCGAGCGTCACGGCAAGCCTTGCAGCGCTGGGGCTCATTCTGGAAGCCGCGCTCTGCGTAGAACTCCTGCTCACCAGCGGTGAACACGAACTCGTTGCCGCACTCTTTGCAAACTAAAGTCTTGTCTTCGTACATTGGAAATACCTCTCTTCGGTTAGATAATGCCCCGTGAAAGCCCAAAAATTCTGGTTGTAACGCAGGGTCAAAATAGTGGCAGTGTCGCCACAAGACGGATTATACACAACTGGTAATGTTTTGTCAATCCTTTATGATTTTTTTATTTCCAAAATTTTGGGATTTATGCATTTTTAACGATAAATACAAACTTAAACATCAAAATGGGTCTGCCCATTATAGGCAATATGCAAATGTTCATAGGCAAGAGCGGTGACACAGCGGCCTCTGGGTGTCCGCGTCAGGAAGCCAAGCTGCATCAAATATGGCTCATAAACATCCTCCAGAGTGATCGCTTCTTCCCCAATGGTAGCAGCCAGGGTTTCCAGACCAACCGGACCACCGCCGTAGTTGCGGATAATGGCGGTAAGCATCCGACGGTCGATGGCATCCAGACCCAGAGCATCCACTTCCAGACGGGAGAGGGCAAGATCGGCAGCCTCTTTGGTGATAACGCCATTGCACATAATCTGGGCAAAATCCCGGACACGGCGCAAAAACCGGTTGGCAATTCGGGGTGTGCCCCGGCTGCGGGATGCGATCTCCATTGCACCGGCAGGATCGATATCCATACCCAAAATGGTGGCAGAGCGGGTCACGATCCGGGAAAGCTCCTCCGGAGTATACAGCTCCAGCCGCAGAGAAACACCGAAACGGTCCCGCAGCGGTGCGGAAAGTTGACCGGCACGGGTGGTGGCACCTACCAATGTGAATTTGGGCAGGTCTAACCGGATGGAGTTGGCAGAAGGACCTTTTCCCACAATAATATCAATGGCAAAATCCTCCATCGCCGGGTATAGGATCTCCTCAACCACCCGGTTTAACCGGTGGATCTCGTCGATGAACAAAATATCTCCGGGATTTAAGTTGGTAAGTAAAGCAGCCAGATCACCGGGTTTTTCGATGGCAGGACCGGAAGTGACCCGGATATTTACGCCCATTTCGTTGGCAATAACACCGGCCAATGTGGTTTTACCCAAACCGGGAGGGCCATATAGCAGGGTGTGATCCAACGGCTCGTTCCGTAAGCGGGCAGCTTCAATATAAACGGACAGATTTCCCTTTGCTTTTTCCTGACCGGTATAATCGCTCAGCAGCTTAGGCCGCAGACCGATCTCCCCTGCATCCTGGGGCGCAAAGGTGGGAGAAATAATAGGACTGTCCAATTCCTGTGAGAATTCTAAACTCATAAGGAGTTCTCCTTAATACATTGTAGGGGCGAGCATTGCTCGTCCGTATTATTCTATATAAAAGCAGTCTTCTTGCCATTTGGCAGGATTGCCTTCAATATATTCCCAAATTTGCAAATAATCCTTTTCGTTACGAACAACGTGATCATAAAACAGTTTTTGCCACACAGTTTGACCGATTTGCTTTGTGACAATTCCTTTAAATTGCTGTACCACTGTTGAAATCGTAGGGGCGAGCATTGCTCGTCCGTCTTTATCTGTATGAATCTGGAGCAGTAAATGAATATGGTTTGGCATTACCGCATAATGATCCACGGAAACAGCAGGATAATGCGATGAAATGCTTCGTATAGAGCGATCAACAATCGCACCCAAACCGGACAATCGAGGTGTTTGCGGACGAGCAATGCTCGCCCCTACGGTGTCCCAGAAAATACATTTTTTGTCTTTTGTGCAAATCGTAATGAAATATGCACCGGGACTGCTGTAATCAAATTCTGGCAGGCGGTTTGGCTTTCGTTTGGGAAGATCCATAAATTAACCCTTCATTACCATCGCACGGAGGGCGTGGCGAACAAGGTCTTCAGTGGAGGCATTGGGGTCAGCACCTTTCAGGGCGGTTGCGATTTCTGCCGGAGAATAGCCAAGCTCCTGAAGTGCGGCATTTGCCATAGCCGCGTTGTTTCCAGCAGCTACAGGAGCAGAAACGGCAGGACCGGAGAAATCCAACTCTGTGCCTGCACCGCCAACCTTTTCCTTCAGCTCCAGAATGATTCGCTGGGCAAGCTTTTTGCCAACACCCTGGGCAGCGGTTAGTAGCTTTTCATCTCCGGTCATGACGGCAAGGGTGAAGTTTTGCGGACCGGCAGAGAGAATGGCAAGGGCAGCCTTCGGACCAACACCGTTTACAGAGGTCAGCAGCTCATAGCACCGTTGCTCCTCCCGGCTGGAAAAGCCATACAGATCAAAGGCATCCTCCCGGATAGACTCCGTAATAAAAAGCTTTGCATTTTGATTTAATTTCAGTTGGGCGGCTGTATAAGCTGTGACACGGCAGCCGTAGCCAACACCACCGCAATCGATAACTGCCAGTCCCGGCTCTAAAACAGCCACCGTTCCGGAAACGTAATATAACATAATAAACCTCCTGCGGAGTTAATTGAAAATTGAAAGTTGAAAATTGAAAATTATTTTTTTACAGTTTTTACGATAGCAGCTAAAAGACGCTCAATTTCCTTGCAATCTATATAGATAGAGCGAAACTCTGCAGGATTAAGAAACCCTGACTTATACAGTAAGCGCAACCAATAATCTGTTTCTGCAGCTTCTTTAAGAGCGATATTTAGCTTTGAGGAAAAATCTGCTCTACTTTGTGCGTGTTGCGATTCTGTCACATTTGCCCCGATACTTGTACCACTGCGCATCAACTGTCTTGTTAACACATATTCTTTTTGCTCATTTTGCAGATATTTGCATAATTTTACAATCCGCAGGGCAAAGCGAAAACTCTTTTCCACAATAGCGTTTTCCATAATTTTTAATTTTCCATTTTCCATTTTCAATTTTTAATTTCTCATTGCTTTTGCAATGAGTGAAGTGGACGATCTGGCGTGGCAGAGGGCAATGGCGATGGCGTCTGCCGCGTCGTCCGGCTTGGGCATTGCTTGCAGATGTAAAAGACGCTTGGTCATATCCTGCACCTGATGCTTGGTGGCATTTCCGTAGCCAACCACTGCCTGCTTGACCTGCATCGGCTTATAGGAGGTGACCTCCAGACCTGCCTGACGAATGGCAAGGAGAATGACGCCACGGCTTTGGGCAACCCCGATGCCGGTGGTCACATTCTGACCGAAAAACAGCTCTTCAATGGCAACCGCATCCGGCTTTGCCATTTCCAAAAGCTTTCGCATATCTTCGTAAATGATCTCCAGGCGGGCAGAAAAATCCATACCGGCGGGGGTAGTGATCGCACCGCAGCGCAGAAGGGAAAATTGATTTCTGTCTGCCTCGATCAGACCAAAGCCGGTAATTCCGTAGCCGGGGTCAATTCCCAGGATCCGCATTACACGCCACCTCTAAAGACATTGGTATAGTACATAATAAGAAAGGCAACAAATACAGCAAGGGCTGCCCATGCAGCGATAATCTGCCATTTGGGACGGGGGGTATAGCCGGACTGCTCTTCTGTTTCTAAAATTTCTTCATCCATCGGTTTCACCTCCTGTATATTATAGCACAAATGTTTTAATTTTCAACTTTCAATTTTCAATTTGCAATTGCGATACATATTTTTCTTCCACGAGGAAAAGATATCCTCAAAAGGCGGTGGATGTATGGAGTGTTTTTCCTGTAAAACAAAGATCCTATCCGGTGGGGGCGCGCTGCAGGAACTAAAAAATATGGGCATTAAACGGCTTCTTTTGGTGTCCGATCCTTATTTTGCGGAAAACGGAACAGCAACCCGGATCGGTGGACTGACCGGAGCGGAAAAAATCGAAATCTTTCAAAAGGTAATGCCGGACCCCACAGTGGAATTGGCGGCAGAGGGAACGGCTCTTGTAAAGCAGCTGCAGCCGGATACCATTGTGGCATTGGGCGGGGGCAGCGCTATGGACTGCGCCAAGGCAATGGCGTATTTTTCCGGCGGCGGGATCCGACTGGTGGCAATTCCCACCACCTCCGGCTCCGGGTCTGAAGTGACGGACTTTGCAATTTTGACCCACGGAGGGGTCAAGCACCCTTTGGTAGATGAAAAGATTTTGCCGGATGTGGCAATTTTGGATAGTGATCTTTTACAAAGCCTGCCCCCTTCCTTGGTGGCGGATACAGGCTTTGATGTGCTGGCACACGCATTGGAGGCATTTGTCGCCACCGGTGCAGGTGCGTTTACCGATGCATTGGCAAAAGATGCGTTTTCCATTGTTTATGGCACACTGCCTGCGTCCTTTGGCGGAAATATTGCTGTGCGGCAAAAAATTCACACGGCTGCTACAATGGCGGGACTTGCTTTTCAGCAAGCAGGTTTGGGAATTTGTCACGCAGTGGCACATGCCTTGGGCGGGGCGTTTCATCTGCCTCACGGAAGGCTGAATGCAATCCTCCTCCCGGCGGTCATTGACTGCAACGCCCACAGTTCCGGAGCGAAGTATGCCTACCTTGCCCGCAGCGCAGGCTTAGGGGGCAGCGCAGACACCATAGCAGTGCGGAATTTAAAAAACGGCCTTGTCCGTTTGCGCCGGGAATTAAAACTGCCCCAGACACTGCAGGAAGCGGGGGTAGACCCCCGGCAAGTGTGGCATCAATCGAAAGATATTGTAAAAGCAGTGCTCAATGACCCCTGTTGTCAAACCAATCCCATCAAGGTGGAGGATTTTATGGTGCGACGGATTTTGGAAGAGGTGACCGGTCGTGTCTGAACGGTTGCGGTCGGTGGGTCTGGATGTGGGAACGACCTCCACACAGATGATCCTGTCTGAGCTGACAGTGGAAAATCGGTCCACAGGATTTGCTGTGCCGGAAATGGAGATCACCCATCGGCAGATCCTATATAAAAGTCCGGTGTATTTTACCCCTTTATTGGGTGAAAATTTGGTGGACGGACAGGGTGTCCGACGGATCGTGGAAGAAGAATACAAAAAAGCAGGGGTTGCACAAAACGAAATCGATACCGGGGCGATTATCATTACCGGGGAAACCTCCCGAAAGGAAAATGCACGGGCAGTTTTAGATGCCCTCAGCAGCTTTGCCGGGGATTTCGTGGTGGCGACCGCCGGACCGGATTTGGAGAGCGTGCTGGCCGCCCGGGGCGCAGGCGCGGTGGATTACAGCGAACAAACCGGAAAGACTGTGCTGCATATAGATATCGGCGGCGGAACAAGCAATCTGGCACGGATCGAAGATGGGAAAATCGTGGAAACCGGCTGCTTGAATGTGGGCGGCCGGCTGGTGAAGGTGGATGAAACCGGAAAGATAAGCTATGTTTCTCCGGTGCTTACGGCACTGACTGACCTAAAAGTGGGGGAATATCCCACCCCAGGACAGTTGGAAAAGCTGGCACAAATTTTGACTGGTGCATTGGAAATGGCGGCAGGTCTGCGGGAGGAAACACCTGTTTTGGAAGCCCTGATCACCCGGGAAGCGGCAAGGATCCGTCCGGAACGAGGAAATAATATGGTGATATCCTTTTCCGGTGGTGTGGCGGACTGTATTTTGCAGGAGCATCCCCCCTTTGCCTTTGGGGATATCGGACCTTTGCTGGGAAAAGCAATTCGGGAAAGTCAGCTTTGTGCTGGGGAATATATGCTGGGCAAAGAGACCATCCGTGCCACAGTGATCGGTGCAGGCTGTCATAGCGCACAGCTTTCCGGCAGCACTGTATTTTATAGAGATATAGCTTTGCCGGTGAAGAACTTGCCGGTGATCCTGTTTTCCTCCCAGGAGCAGGAGGATGAACGGCTGGAACAGCTGATCTGTCAGCGGCTGAAAACCGCAGACGGAGAAAAGGTGGTGCTGGCGTTTCCCGGATATTCAGCACCGGACTATGAAAAGGTCACAGCTTTGGCGGATAAAATATCCCGGGGACTGGGGAACAGACCGGCTTATGTGTGCTTGCAGGAGGATATGGCAAAGGCATTGGGACACAGCCTGATTTTGCGTCTGCCACCCCATACCCCTTGCCTGTGTCTTGACCGGATTCGCCTCACGGAGGGAAGCTATTTGGATGTGGGTGTGCCGGTAGGACCGGCATTGCCTGTGGTTGTAAAAACACTGGTATTATCCCGTGATGAAACAGGGAGGTAATTTATGAAGCTGAAAACAACACTATTGGGAAAAACATATATATTTAAGGATATTAAACAGGTGCTGGCGAAAGCCAACGAAGAAAAAACCGGCGATAAGCTGGCAGGCTTGGCAGCAGAAACTGCACAGGAGCGGGTGGCGGCAAAGGTGGTTTTGTCTGCCCTGACACTGGGAGATCTGCGGGAAAATCCCGTTGTTCCCTATGAGCAGGACGAGGTCACCCGGATCATTCAGGACGATGTAAACGAAAAAACCTATGAAAGAATCAAAAACTGGACCGTGGCACAGCTACGGGAGTGGATCTTGTGTGAAAACACCACCGGGGCGGATATCCGCAAGCTCAGTCGGGGATTGACCTCAGAAATGGTGGCGGCAGTTGCCAAGCTGATGAGCAATCTGGATCTCATTTACGCCGCCAATAAAATCACTGTAACCGCCCACTGTAACACCACGATCGGTTTGCCGGGAACGCTGTCTTGCCGACTGCAGCCAAATCATACCACCGATGACCCTGACGGCATCACTGCATCTACTTTAGAGGGTTTGAGCTTTGGTGCAGGAGATGCGGTCATTGGATTAAATCCGGTAACCGATAGTCCGGAGCAGGTGGGAAAGGTGCTGCGACGGTTTCAGGAAATCAAGGAGCATTGGGAAATCCCCACCCAAATCTGTGTGCTTGCTCACGTAACGGCGCAAATGAAGGCTGTGCGGGATGGCGCACCCTGCGATTTGATCTTCCAGTCCATTGCCGGCAGTCAAAAGGGTAACGAAGCCTTTGGCTTTGACGCACAGACCTTGCAGGATGCAAAGGATCTGCTGATGACCCAAGGAACTGCGGAAGGACCGAATGTGATGTATTTTGAGACCGGCCAGGGCTCGGAGCTGTCATCTAATGCCCACTATGATACAGATCAGGTGACCATGGAGGCTCGGTGCTACGGCTTTGCAAAACGGTTTTCTCCCTTTTTGGTGAATACTGTGGTTGGTTTTATCGGACCGGAGTATCTGTATGATTCCCGGCAGGTGACCCGGGCAGGACTTGAAGATCATTTTATGGGCAAGCTTACCGGCATTTCTATGGGCTGTGACTGTTGCTACACCAACCATATGAAGGCAGACCAGAATGATATTGAAAACTTAGCATCCCTTTTGACAATGGCAGGCTGCAATTACTTTATGGGCATCCCGCATGGGGACGATATTATGCTTAACTATCAGACCACCGGTTTCCGGGAAACCGCAACCTTGCGGGAGCTTACCGGAAAAACCGCAATTCCGGAATTCCAAAAGTGGCTGGAGAAAATGGGCTTTGTGGAAAATGGAAAGCTGACGAAAAAGGCCGGCGACGGCTCAAGCCTGCTGTTCTAAAGGAATGGACAATTGTCAATTATCAATTGTCAATTCGAAAAGGAGAATGTTATGAATAAACAAGAACTATCTGCCATGGTGGCGGACATTTTGAAAACAATGGGGCAAGAGCCGCCGGTGAAGGGCAGTGAATACTATCCTGCCGATCCCGGTCCCCAGCCTACAGATACCCATTATCAGGATGGGGATTTTGTGGAGGATGTGTCGGAGCTGGATTTGCGCAAGCTTTATTTGGTGGACGAGCCTTCTGATGGGGATGCTTTCCGGAAGCTGAAGCAGCGAACTCCCGCCCGGTTGGGCTCTGGCAGAGCCGGTCCTCGTTACAAAACCCTGACAATGCTCCGATTCCGGGCAGATCACGCCGCGGCACAGGATGCAGTCTTTTCTCAGGTGACTGAGGACTTTGCTCAGAAAAATAATTTGATCCCGGTAAAGACCCGCTGCCGGGATAAGGAGGAATACCTGACCCGCCCGGATTTGGGTCGTATCTTTGACGAAGAAAACGAGAAAATCTTGCGCAGTGCCATTACGCAGCCGCCTAAGGTGCTGCTGGTAGTGGGCGATGGTCTGTCCTCGGCAGCGATTATGGCAAATGCTGTAACCTGTATGGCAGCCATCCGGGATGGCTTAAAGGCCCGGGGGATCGAAACCGGACAGGGGGTATTTGTACGCTATTGCCGGGTAGGTGCAGGGGATGCCATTGGGAATATCACCGGCTGCGAGCTGGTTTGTATGCTGGTGGGAGAACGACCGGGCCTGGTGACGGACAAGAGTATGTCCTGTTATATGACCTACCAGCCACGAATCGGTGTGTCGGAATCCAGCCGCACGGTGGTTTCCAATATCCATTCTCAAGGCACACCCGCGGTAGAGGCTGGCGCCCATATAGCGGAGCTGGTGGAAAAAATATTAAAGCATAAAGTTTCCGGAGTAGGCTTGCATCTGGAGGCATCCTTATGATTCCGGTGAAGGTTCTAAGCATCCGGTATCTTACCAGTGCAGCCGCTCCCATGGCAAAAGGACTGGGCGCACCGGATGGCTATCCCTGCTTGGGGATGCTTACCACCGACTGTGACGATGCAACTTATATTGCTTTGGATGAAGCCACTAAGGCTGCCGATGTGGTGGTGTGCTATGGACAAAGCTTTTATGCCGGGGCAGCCAATGCAACCACTCCCAATGCCGGAGAGGTGATCGGGGTGCTGGCAGGACGCACCCCGGGGGCAGTGAAAAGTGGTATGGAGGCGGCATTACAGGCACTGGAGCATATAGGATTTGAATTGGCGGGGGATGTGCCGTATCTTGCCTGCACCGTCAGCCGTACCGGCAGCTATCTGTCAAAGGAGGCCGGGGTGAAAGAGGGTTCGGCACTGGCCTATTTGATCGCTCCACCGCTGGAGAGTATGTATGCAATGGACAGCGCGTTGAAAGCAGCAGATGTAAAGTTATGTAAACTATACGCCCCACCCAGCCAGACGAATTTTGGCGGGGGATTGCTCACCGGGACCCAGTCTGCCTGCCAAGCCGCCTGTGCTGCCTTTGCCAGAGCTGTAGCAGAAGTGGCAACGAAACCCCAAGGATAGAAATATCAAATTTCCGTTTGCAGCACCGTTAATGTAGGGGCGGTGCAGTGCGCCGCCCGTCGGCAAATGCGACCTCGATGGGCGCATTTTGCCGTGTTATTCGCCTGCGGTGACGGGAGGGGCAATGCCCCTCCCCTACAGGAACAAACCTATAAATAGAAATTTGTTGATATAAGGAGTGATTGTTTGGAACTGGATAAAGACCTGCAAGCCCGGCAGGAGGCAAGACTTCTGGCAAAACAGGCGAAAACAGCCCAGCGACAGCTTGCCCAAATGAGCCAGAGCCAATTAGACAAAATTGTAGAAGCCATTGCCGATGCCTTCAGCAAAGCGGCAGTTGAACTGGCAGATATGGCAGTGCGGGAAACCGGCTTTGGCAATGTGGAGGATAAAACGGTGAAAAATGAATTTGCCTCCCGCACCGTTGCCAAAGCCATCCGGGGAATGAAAACCGTGGGCGTATTAAAGGAGAGCACCGGGGAAAAGCTATGGGAGGTAGGTGTTCCTGTGGGGGTGATCGCTGCCATTGTTCCCAGCACCAATCCCACCTCCACTGTGTGCTATAAGGCTATGATCGCCCTGAAAGCGGGAAACAGCATTGTTTTTTCTCCCCACCCAAAGGCAATTCTCTGCACCCTTCGGGCAGTGCAGATCGTTTCCCAGGCAGCCGTCGGAGCAGGCGCACCGGCAGGAAGCATCAGCTGTCTGGGCGCAGGGGCTATGGCAGGATGTCAGGAGCTGATGACCGTAAAGGAAGTAAATCTTATTTTGGCAACCGGTGGTCCGGCAATGGTAAAAGCGGCTTATTCTTCCGGAAAACCGGCAATCGGTGTAGGTGCAGGCAACGGACCTGCTTATATCCATCCATCTGCCAATGTGCAACAGGCACTGGAGAATATTATGCGTTCCAAAACCTTTGACAACGGAACGATCTGCGCCTCGGAGCAAAGTATTATCATAGAGAAAACAATGGAGCAGACCGTAAAACAAGCGGCGATCGCTATGGGCTATTACTTTATGGATAGGGATCAGGCGCAGCAGCTTGCCAAAATTTTGTTTCGTCCGGGTGGGGCATTAAACCCGGATATTGTGGGAAAACCAGCCACCTTCCTGGCAGAAAAAGCAGGTTTTTCCGTTCCTAAAGACACCAAAATACTGGTTGCCTACGAAGAGGAGGCTGGTCCGACTCGCCCCTATTCTATGGAAAAGCTTTGTCCGGTGCTGGCTTTTTATGTGATGGACAGCGAGGATGCAGTGCTGAAAAAAGTGCAGGAGGTTTTAAGCCACGAAGGGGCAGGACACACCTTCTCTATGCACTGCCAGGATCCCAAGGCGGTAGAAAAATTCGCCTTGCAAATTCCGGTATCCCGGTTTTTGGTGAACACTCCTTCTGCACTGGGCGGGATCGGTGCAGAAACAGGACTTTTCCCGGCATTGACCTTAGGCTGCGGTGCGGTGGGGGGAAGCAGCTCCTCGGATAATATTTCCCCTATGAATCTGATTGATATCCGTCGGGTAGCTTGGGGCAGTATGCCGGAAAGTAAAGTCTGTGACGAAGACCTTGTGGATATCCTGACTGCTAAGATTCTCGAAAGACTGAAATAATAAAATGCAAAGTGCAAATTACTGAAAGGAAGAATGAAAAATGGACACAAATTCTTTGGGTATGATCGAAACAAAGGGCCTGGTTGGCGCAATTGAGGCAGCGGACGCCATGGTGAAATCTGCCAATGTGCAGCTGGTAGGCAAGGAACAGGTAGGCGGCGGTTTGGTAACGGTAATGGTTCGGGGAGATGTGGGTGCCGTGAAAGCTGCTACCGATGCCGGCGCAGCAGCCGCAGAAAAGGTGGGAGAACTGGTTTCTGTCCACGTGATCGCCCGTCCTCATACGGAAGTGGATGCGATTTTGCCCCACGGCAGACTGAACCAGATGCCTGGGGATAAGGCAAAATAATGCTCTACTCTATCGAAGCGGTTCGGGATAATATCCGCAACCGGAACGGTAAGCGGGTTTTCTATCTGGGCAAGGGGGATCAGCTGACTTCCGAAGCAAAGGATTTTCTAAGCCGGGAGCGCATAGAGATCCTGCCTGCCCAGCAGGCAAAGCCGGAGCGGTATCGTCTGTGCCCGGTGGGCTATGCAGAGGAAAAGCCGGAGCATTGGACCCACTTGAACGGGGATGTGCTTGTGCCAAAGACCCACCCCAGAATTCGTTTCCGGGGTGCGATGGACACATTGGAGGCGGAGCTTTTGCTATGCCAATTAGAGGTTGAGGGCGAACCCCGTCAGGCATTGGGAGAGGTGCTGGAATTTGCGCGAAAACTGGTGCGCTGGGAAGTTTTGGAAGAACCTGTTTTAGAGGAAACCCTGTGCAAAATGACCTTGCAGGAGCTGCGTGAGCGCTCCCACCGTCCCCAGGATTTTTACAATCAGCCTCATTTTATGCCCAGCGTGGAGGACGGTAGGGAAATTTTGCAAATCAATAAGGCGCGCTGTGCTGCCCGGGAAGCTGAGCTTGCAGCCGCAGAGGCGTTTATCGACCAAAACGGCAGCCTGCAGCGGCAGGATCTTTTGCAAGCATTAAACCGAATGAGCAGTATGCTGTATTTAATTATGATCCAAATCAAAAGCAGGAAGTGATTTTATGGATATCAACGCCCTTGCTGAGGAAGTGGCAAAAAGGATATTTATTCCGCTGGAAGCGTCCGGGCGCCATGTGCATCTGACAAAAGAGCAGGCGATCACTCTGTTTGGTCACCCCCTGACACCCAAACGGGAGCTATCCCAGCCGGGACAGTTTCTTTCCAATGAACGGGTGACGGTGGTTGGTCCTAAGGGGGTTTTTTCCAATGTGGCAGTCCTTGGACCGGAACGCCCGGAGGGTCAGGTGGAAATTTCCCTGACAGATAGTAAGCACTTAGGCGTCACACCGCCTGTGCGCCTGTCCGGACAGACGGTGAAAACCCCCGGCATCCGAATTGAAACGCCCAAAGGCTGTGTTAACCTGGAGCAAGGTTTGATCATTGCCCAGCGGCATATTCATATGACTCCGGAGGACGCAAAGAAAATGGGCGTGGAGGATAAGCAGATGGTGCGGGTGCAGACCTTTACCGACCGTCCGGTGACTTTTCATTCTGTAATGGTACGGGTGCGACCGGATTTTGCCACCAGTATGCATATGGATTACGATGAGGCAAATGCTTGTGGTTTTCACGAAGGAGATCTGGGGAGGATCATTCTGTGATCCGGGCGCTGCTGATCGGCACAGAGCCGAGCCGCCCTTTGGGGTATACCTATGTGACAGAGCCACCCTACGACGGGGTGGTGATCGGCTCGCTGACCTTGGGGCAGGCACTTCGCTTTTCGGACGAGCGAACCCTTTGCGCCCTTGCGGAGGGAAAGCCGGTGGTTCTGTATACCCCGGGATTTCCGGAAGCACCGAAAAACCGGGCGCTGGCGGCATCTTTGGCATCTGCCCGCCGGGAGATGAAAAGCTGGGGGATCATTTTCACAGATGGGGGTCAGAAAAAGCTGATCACCGCCCAGGAGGCAAGACAGATGCGCGCATCCGGCATTGTGGCTGGGCCGGGGGCAGTGCTGACCCCTCTGGCAAAGGAAATTTTAGGAAGTGATACACTATGAAAATTGGAACAGTAACAGGCTCAGTCTGGTCCAGCCGAAAGGCATCCTGCCTGATGGGGCAGACATTTTTGGTGGTGGATACCCCCGAGGGGGAAGTGGTGGCGGCAGATCAGGTGGGCGCAGGAACCGGTGATCGGGTGCTGCTGGTCACCGGCACGGTTGCCAGCCGGTTTTGTATGGAAGCACCGGTGGATGCGGCAGTGGTTGCCATCTTAGATCCCAACGGACAAAACAGTAAATGAATGGACAATTGCGGTCTTTTCTTCGAAAATGATAAAATGGGGTTGCTTGTATGTCAGCAGAGAAATTTTTGATTACCTTGATGGCGTTGTTTGCGCTTGCAGGTGCGGCAGACCGGATCTTCGGCAATCGTTTCGGGTTGGGAGAGAAGTTTGAAGAGGGTATTTTGGCAATGGGATCATTGGCAATGGCAATGGTGGGCATTATTTGCCTTGCTCCGGTGCTGGCAAATCTTCTCCGTCCGGTGGTTGTACCGGTGTATCGTTTTCTGGGTGCAGACCCGGCAATGTTTGCCGGCACGATCTTAGCCAGCGATATGGGCGGCGGTGTACTGGCGCAGGAATTGACGGAGGACACGCAAGCGGCTCTTTTAGGCGGTGTGCTGTGCGGCAGTATGCTGGGAGCTACGGTGGTGTTTACCATTCCAGTGGCTATGGGAATTTTGTCTCAGGAGGACCGCCCGGAGCTGGCAAAGGGAATTCTTTGCGGACTGGTTACCATTCCTGTGGGAATTCTCGCAGGCGGCTTGGTGGCAGGATTTCCCCTGAAAATGATCCTTCGAAATCTTGTTCCCATTGTACTCATTGCGGCATTGATCGTGCTGGGTCTGTGGAAAGCAGAAAAAGGGATGATCAAAGGATTTGAACTGTTTGGAAAAGGCGTAGTGGCGGTGATCACCGCCGGACTTGCAGCGGCAATCGTGGAAGCCCTTACAGGCTATGTGATCCTTCCCGGTCTGACCCCGATCAGTGAAGGATTTCAGACAGTGGGTGCGATCGCCATTGTGCTATCCGGCGCATTTCCCCTGGTGTTTGTGGTGACCCGGTTGCTTCGCAAACCCCTTTTGAAATTGGGAAAGCTTTTGGGGATCAACGATACGGCTGCCGGCGGACTGGTGGCAAGCCTTGCCAATTCCATCGCCACATTCGGTATGGTGAAGAAAATGGATCGCCGGGGCAAGGTGGTAAACATTGCCTTTGCAGTGTCGGCGGCATTTGTGTTTGGTGATCATCTGGGTTTTACCGCAGAATTTGCCCCCAAAATGCTGCCTGCATTGATCGTGGGCAAGCTGGCAGGCGGCGTCAGTGCCGTGGCAGTTGCGCTGCTGCTGACCAAAGAGAAACAGCAATAAATTTCTATTTATCGGGCAGTTGCCAATTGTCCATTTGCATAGCTGGGAAGCAACAGAAAATTATCATTGACAAATAGGCTTCTTTAAGGATATAATTCTTCTATATATTGGTAAAAGCTGTGAACAGGAGAGTATGTCGCAACGAACCTTCAGAGAGCCCCGGCAGGTGGAAAGGGGTAGGGAAGAAACGGCAGAAGATGGCCTGGGAGCTGAAATGTCGATAGGTAGGCATTTCCGGGTGCGCCCGTAATTGCGCCAACGAGGCAGCGGAAGCTGCGAACCAAGGTGGTACCACGGTAGATTCTATCGTCCTTGCTGTGCAAGGACGATTTTTTCATTTTAGGAGGAAAACTATGAGCAAAGGAAATTATTACATCACTACCCCTATTTATTATCCCTCTGCCAAGCTGCACATCGGTCATACTTACTGCACAGTGGCAACCGATGCAATGGCACGCTATAAGCGTCTGCAGGGCTACAATGTGAAGTTCCTCACCGGCACAGACGAGCACGGTCAGAAGATCGAGGACAAAGCAAAGGAAGCCGGTGTCACACCCCAGCAGTTTGTGGATGAGATCGTTACCGGCGAGGGTGGCGTTCTGGATCTGTGGAAGCTGATGAACATCTCTTACGACCGTTTTATCCGCACCACCGATGACTACCATGTGGAAGCCATTCAGAAGATCTTTAAGAAGATGTATGAAAATGGCGATATCTACAAGGGTAAGTACACCGGTAAATACTGCAAGCCTTGCGAAAGCTTCTGGACAGAAAGCCAGCTGGTGGACGGCAAGTGCCCCGATTGCGGCAGAGAGGTGCAGGATGCAGAGGAAGAGGCTTATTTCTTCCGCCTGAGTAAGTATGCAGACCGCATCCAGGACCTGCTGGAAAACACTGATTTTCTGGAGCCTCGCAGCCGTGTTCACGAAATGGTGAACAATTTCATTAAGCCCGGCCTGGAGGATCTGTGCGTTTCCCGTACCAGCTTCACCTGGGGTGTGCCTGTGGACTTCGATCCCGGTCACGTGGTGTATGTTTGGATCGATGCACTGTTTAACTATATGACTGCTCTGGGTTTCCAGAATGACAAGTATCAGGATCTTAACGACTTCTGGCCTGCAGATGTGCATTTTGTGGGTAAGGAGATCGTCCGTTTCCATTCCATTATCTGGCCTGCAATGCTTATGAGCCTGGATCTGCCCCTTCCCAAGAAGGTCTACGGTCACGGCTGGCTGCTGCTGGACGGTGGCAAGATGAGTAAGTCCAAGGGCAATGTGGTAGACCCCTATATTCTGGCAGAACGGTTTGGCGTGGATGCCCTGCGGTTCTTCCTGCTGCGGTCCTTCCCCTTCGGCTCTGACGGCAACTTCTCTAACGAGCTGCTGATCTCCACCATTAACACAGACCTTGCAAACGATTTGGGCAACCTGGTTTCCCGCACCGTTGCAATGGCACAGAAGTATTTTGGCGAAAAGCTGCCGGAAAATCAGGAAGCAGACGATACAATGGACGCAGAGCTGACGGCAATGGTCACCGGTCTGCGGGATAAGTATCAGGAGCAGATGGATGCATACGCATTCCAGAATGCACTGGCTGAAGTGTTTAAGGTCATTTCCCGCGCCAATAAGTATATTGACGAGAATGCACCCTGGGTGCTGGCAAAGGATGAGGCAAAGCACCCCCGCCTGGCAAAGGTGCTTTACAACCTGTTTGAAACGGTGCGTGTTTGCGCCGGCTTGCTGATCCCCTTTATGCCCGCAACCAGCGCAGAAATCGCATCCCGCCTGGGCGGTGCGGATATGGGTTGGGATACCCTGGGAACTTTCGGCATCTTGCCTGCTGATGTGGCAGCAGTCAATGGTCCCGCCCTGTTCCCCAGAATTGATATGGAAAAGGAGCTGGCAGCTTTGGAAGAACTGAGCAAGCCTGTATCGGATATTGAAATTGAACCCTATGCAGAGGAAAGCGTAGATTTTGATACCTTCTGCAAGTCCGACTTCCGGGCAGTGAAGGTCAAGGATTGCCAGAATGTGAAAAAGAGCGATAAGCTTCTGCAGTTTACCTTGGATGACGGCACCGGTACAGACCGGCAGATCCTGTCCGGTATTGCAAAGTTCTATAAGCCGGAGGAACTGATTGGCAAGACTCTGGTGGCGATCACCAATCTGCCTCCCCGGAAAATGATGGGCAGAGAGTCCTGCGGTATGCTGCTGAGCGCAGTCCATACAGAAAAGGGCGAGGAAAAGCTGAATTTGATTATGCTGGATGACGCCATCCCCGCTGGCGCAAAGCTGTGCTAAATAAATAATCTGATTCGGGAGTGCTGCATTGCGGCACTCCCTTTCTTAACGTGAAAAAACATTTGTAGGGGCGGCAATCTGCCGCCCAACGGAACACGCAGAAAAAAGTCTTTTCTTTTTCACACATTTGTGCTATAATAAATCCATCAAAGTGACGGAGGGGTGCCTTATGCCCAGAACCAGCAATAAAGCGGAACTGATCTTGGAGTTTGTAAATACCTTTGTGCAGGAAAATGGCTTTGCGCCGTCCGTCCGGGAAATTGGTGCGGCTGTGGGTCTGCGTTCCACTGCTTCTGTCAGCTATCAGCTGGAGCGGCTGCAGGAAAAAGGCTTGCTGATCACATCCAGCCAAAAGGGCCGCAAGCGCGCCATTGCCACAACCCAGCGCCCCGGTCAGATCCCGGTGGTGGGTGTGGTGACTGCCGGTATGCCTATTTTGGCTGTTGAGAACCAGGAAGGCACGATGGCGTGGGAAGGCGATCCCGGCTGCTTTGCCCTCCGTGTCCGTGGTGATAGTATGATAAACGCCGGCATTTTGGATGGTGACAAGGTGGTTGTCCGCCCCCAACAGACTGCCAATGACGGGCAGATTGTGGTTGCCCGGATCGGTGATGAAGCAACGGTTAAACGCCTTTGGCGCAAAAACGGACAGGTGTGGCTGATGCCGGAAAACGATGCCTACCAGCCAATCGACGGCACAGAAGCAGAACTGATCGGACTTGTAAAAGCCGTTGTGCGGGAATATTAATGAATCGCGGCACTGAAAAGTGCCGCGAATTGTTTGCATTTATCAAAATATAGTGTAAAAAATGGATAATTATGAATATTTTTTTGCAAAACTGTTTACATTTGGAAAGAAATGTGTTAAACTATATGCGCATTTGAGGTCGATTGCAAAAGAAAAAGAAAAGGCAGCCAGCGGCTGCTACACAATTGAAAGGAGATTTTTCAATGGCACATAAGTATGTTTATCTGTTCACTGAAGGAAACGGCAGTATGCGGGAGCTTCTGGGTGGCAAAGGCGCAAACTTGGCTGAAATGACCAACATTGGCCTGCCTGTACCCCAGGGCTTTACTATTTCTACCGAGGCTTGCACCCAGTACTATGAGGACGGCCGTATGATCAATGATGAGATCAAGGCTCAAATCATGGAGTACGTGGAGAAGATGGAAGCCATCACCGGCAAGAAGTTCGGCGACCTGAACAACCCCTTGCTGGTTTCTGTCCGTTCCGGCGCTCGTGCATCTATGCCCGGTATGATGGATACCATCCTGAACCTGGGTCTGAACGAAGAGGTTGTAGAGGTTATGGCCGCTCGTTCCGGCAACCCCCGTTGGGCTTGGGACTGCTACCGCCGCTTTATCCAGATGTATTCCGACGTTGTTATGGAAGTGGGCAAGAAATATTTCGAGGTCCTCATCGACGAGATGAAGGAAAAGAAGGGTGTTACCCAGGACGTCGAGCTGACTGCTGACGATCTGAAGGAGCTGGCTGGTCAGTTTAAGGCTGAGTACAAGTCCAAGCTGGGCACCGACTTCCCCTCCGATCCCAAGGAGCAGCTGATGGGCGCAATCCAGGCTGTTTTCCGCAGCTGGGACAACCCCCGTGCAAATATCTATCGCCGTGAGAACGACATCCCCTATTCCTGGGGTACTGCTGTTAACGTGCAGTCCATGGCATTCGGCAATATGGGTGACGATTGCGGTACCGGTGTTGCCTTTACCCGTGACCCCGCAACCGGTAAGCCCGGTCTGATGGGTGAGTTCCTGACCAACGCTCAGGGCGAAGACGTGGTTGCCGGTGTTCGTACTCCTATGCCCATTTCTGAAATGGCTGAGAAGTTCCCCGAGGCATTTGAGCAGTTTAAGAATGTCTGCCAGATCCTGGAGAACCACTATCGCGATATGCAGGATATGGAGTTCACCGTTGAAAACGGCAAGCTGTACATGCTCCAGACCCGTAACGGTAAGCGTACCGCTCCCGCTGCTCTGAAGATCGCTTGCGATCTGGTGGACGAGGGTATGATCGATAAGAAGAAGGCTGTTTCTATGATCGATCCCCGTAACCTGGACACTCTGCTCCATCCCCAGTTTGATGCAAAGGCACTGAAGGCCGCTACCCCCATTGGTAAGGCTCTGCCTGCATCCCCCGGTGCTGCTTGCGGTAAGATCGTCTTTACCGCTGAGGACGCAAAGGCTTGGGCTGAGCGTGGCGAGAAGGTTGTTCTGGTTCGTTTGGAGACCAGCCCCGAGGATATCGAGGGTATGATGGCAGCACAGGGCATCCTGACCGTTCGCGGTGGTATGACTTCTCACGCAGCCGTTGTTGCCCGTGGTATGGGTACTTGCTGCGTTTCCGGCTGCACCGAGATCAATATGGACGAAGAGAACAAGGTATTCACTCTGGATGGCAAGACCTTCCACGAGGGTGACGAGCTGTCCCTGGACGGTCCTACCGGTAACATCTATGCCGGCCTGATCGCCACTAAGGATGCTGAGATCGTCGGTGAGTTTGGTCGTATTATGTCTTGGGCTGACGAGTAGCGCACACTGAAGGTCCGCACCAATGCTGACTCCCCC
>JAZOSD010000066.1:0-2727 GCA_045656945.1 Faecousia sp. | reverse complement strand
TGATAGACCGTTAAGTTTACTTCCTTCGTGGTTGCTGGTCTGGCAGGTGGCAGCAACCGTCTTCTGTACTACCCGCAGGAGCGAGAAAGTCTGCCCGTTCTACGGACCGTCAATTGCCTTCAGCCTCCCTAGGGATGCTATACCCTTTTTGAGGCACAAAAACTTCTTCACTACATGTTTATTAGTCTTGCGTTGGCAAGACACAGGATGCTAGCTCGAAGGTTGCCCTGTTGATAGACGACGGCAACTGCTTTCTGCACTATTTGCAGAAATAGGCAAATCTATCCGGTCGAGATGATCGTCAACTTGCTTATGCTTATGGTTGCCGCGCTGGTAGATGACGGCAACCCCTTCTGCACCATTTGTGGGAGAAAGCCCAGTCTACCCGGTCGAGATGATCGTTAACTTGCCAATGCTTATGGTTGCCGCGTTGGTAGATGACGGTAACCCCTTCCGCACTATTTGCGGGAGAAAGCCCAATCTACCCGGTCGAAATGATCGTTAACTTCGCCGAGCCTTCCTAGGGATATTATGCCCTTTAGGATAGTTGTTAAAGTTTCGCTGTTTTGCGCAAGCAATCAAAAGTGTCCGAGTATTTTTGTTTCCAGCCACAACAGGGTTACTATGCCCAATCGACATAGCTAACACTGTTTCAATTTAATATTTTGGATGCAAAGCAACCTAACAAAAAGAGTACAGCCATTTTTGACTGTACTCTTTTTGTATCTATATGACAGCTAAAGTGATGGGCTTTGCGCGTCGGAGGTGGATAGTACGACTATTCACATTGACGCATTTTTACGAAGGAGGTGGTTGCTTATGGTATTTGACCTGAATTCAAATATCCGCCAAGCAGTCCGTAAACAAACCACGCAGACCACCTCCGGCCCGCAAAGATCTATCACGAAATAGATAATTGAAGGAGTTTGTCTTGGGTAAGAATCAACCCAAGCAAAGCCCCAACACAAAATTATCATTATTATTACAACGCCATCTTAAAGACAAGGGTATTTCCTCGTCTAAACTTGCTACAGAATGCAGCCTGGAACCGTCTACTATATCGAGAATAATAAACGGTTACGGAAACAACGGCAACCCATACACTCCTACAATGGAGACCATCATGCTCATTACCCGTGTTCTTGAATTGAATGAAGAAGAATCTACGGAATTGTTTTTTGCTGCATTTCCGTACTTTCCTTTGTGGATAACAGCCATTCATAATAACCTCAATTTATACCAGACCTATGAGCTTATGGAGAAAAACGGCTATTCCACATTGACAAAACCATAGCCTTCTACCGGCATCTTGTTACAAAACAAGGTGCCGGAAAAATTATTTCCCAGATTTGCACGCGTGCAAAGACCTGTCCGCTTATGTATGTTACCATAGACTCAGTCAAGGAGCTCATGACTAATCAGGCTGCTATCGGCCGATGGCAGTACTTCTATTTAAGGAGTTGGTTATATGCTTAACCTTCGTGATCTTCGGATCGACCCGGCCAGTTTGGGCCGTAAAATGTTGCTGGTTGATGTGATGCCTGCCTACGAGTATAAGGACGGCAAACGGACTGAGACCGTTACCGGTTACCGCTATGTGGTGTGCCTGGCAGAACATCGCCTGGAGAAGCTGAGTGTGCGCATTGATGGACCTCAGCAAATGGAACAGCCGGAAGGCTTTGTGGATGTGGAGTTTACTGACCTGGTCGTCACCGGCTATGAGTCTCAGGGCAAGCTCCAGTTCTCTGCTAAGGCCAGCGGCATCTTCCCCGTGGATTAATCCACACCTGTTCGCTGCGGACACGCCCGCGGGATGGCTGGGGGGTTAATATTTTTCCCTAAAGAAAAATATCCCCCGGCCTCACGCGGGAGCGTCCCCGCTCGCATAGGTTAGTATTACCTATGCGAGCGATGTAGCGGTAGCAAAAAAGGAGAAAATGCTATGCATGAAAATCAAATCCAGTCACGCAAGTGGCTGTTGACCATCAATAATCCCCAAGACCATGGTATGACCCACGATGTGATCATCGACCGGGCACAGAAGTTTAACCCCGACTACTTCTGCATGGCTGACGAGATCGGCGAATCCGGGACATATCACACGCACGTTTTCCTCTACTCATCCTCGCCTATGCGGTTTGGCACTGTCAAGAAGCGGTTTCCTACCGCCCATATTGACAAGGCCAATGGAACAGCCGCGGATAATCGGGCATACATCCGAAAGGAAGGCAAGTGGGCAGATACCCGCAAATCCGAAACCAGTGTGGAAGGCACGTTCAAGGAGTTTGGTGAATTACCCGATGAGGCTTCTGAGAAAAGCCCCAAGTACGCTAAGCTTTTGCAATGTGTAAAAGAAGGAATGAGCAATAAGGAGATCCTTGCCATTGATCCCAGCTTTGCTTTCCATCTGGAACATATTGATAAGCTCCGCCAGGATATCCGGTTTGAAAAGTATTTAACCAAAAACCGGTTTATCAAGGTCCATTATCTTTGGGGAGACAGCGGTACCGGCAAGACCCGGAGCATTTATGAAAAGCACCCTCCAGAGGAGATCTGCCGCATCACCCACTATCCCACAAGAGGTAATGTCCAGTTTGATGCCTATAAGGGACAGTCGGTATTGGTGTTTGAAGAATTCCACCACCAGATACCCATTTCTATGATGCTTAATCTGCTGGATATCTATCCGCTGATGCTACCTGCCCGCTATCACGACCGAATCGCCTG
>JAZOSD010000065.1:0-19127 GCA_045656945.1 Faecousia sp. | reverse complement strand
ACTCGAACCGTCGACCTCCAGCGTGACAGGCTGGCGTGCTAACCGACTGCACCACCGGGCCAAATTGGTGGGAACAACAGGGCTCGAACCTGTGACCCCATGCTTGTAAGGCATGTGCTCTCCCAGCTGAGCTATGCTCCCATTTGGTTCATCGCTTAGTGCTCTGCACCTCAGCGACGTGGTTTATTATACAAGGAGCAGAGCGTTTTGTCAAGAGTTTTTTTCTATTTTTTTGAAAGAATTTTTACTGGCAAAAACGCCCTGCTTTTCCACTGTTTTATATCCTTTTCAGGATATTTTCAATGTCATCCGGAGTGAATGTATAAATATCATCACAAAATTGACATTCCACCGGGAAAGGCTTATTCTCGTTCTTAATTTCGGACAGTTCTTCCCTGCCCAAGCTAATCAGCGCGGCTTCCACTCTTTCTCTGTTGCAGTAGCACTTATAGCCAATTTCCGTGGTTTCCTTAAACACAACGCCAAGCTCACCACAAACCTGACCCAGTATATCTTCCGGCGTCATCCCCTGCTCCAGCATTGCTGTGACAGCACCGGCACGACGGATCCCCTCTTCCAGTTTATCAATCACTTCCTCTGGTGCACCAGGCAGCAGCTGAATGAGATAGCCTCCTGCGACCTTGACACTCAGGTCCGTATCCACCAGCACACCCAAAGCACAAGCTGTAGGGGTCTGTTCGCTTTGGGCAAAGTAAGCAGTCACATCGTCGCCAATCTCGCCGGTAACAAGCTCCACAGAGCCAACATAGGGTTCTTTCATTTGAAGATCACGAATTACTGTAATGGTACCGTTTGTGCCTACCGTTGCGCCCACATCCAGCTTTCCGGGGTACTTTTCTGTCAAGGGTACATTGGGCTGGGTCACATAGCCACGGACATTTCCAGCCGGGTCAGATACGCATACAATGGTGCCAATGGGTCCGCCGCCTTTGATCTGCAAAGTCATAGAACCGTTTTCCACCTTCTGCATATTGCCCATCATAGATGCAGCTGTCAGTGCTCTTCCAAAGGCTGCTGTGGCATTGGGGGTTGTCTTATGGATTTGTGCGCCGCGGTTTACAAGCACTGTGGAACGAATGGCAACAACCTTGACAAATCCATCCATTGTCATACCACGCACTAAATAGTCATTCATTTTATTTTTCCCTTTCTCGCTTTCAAATAAATTCGCTGATCTTCAGGCTTTGGCAGCTCCATACGCCGGTCGCCATAAACTTCAATGTGGGTAAAGCCAGCCTGACGGAGATAGTCAGTCAGCTGCTGGGCAGAATAGGCATATTCCCTGTGTTCCTCAAAGCTGCGTTCCCACAGATCTCCGCGTCGCTGAAAAAGGTCCATACCGTAGGAGCAAATATTTGTGTTTTCATCAAATTCTCCCCGCCAGACGCAATATACATCTTCATCCTCGTCCAGAAAAACCTGACCGTCCATTGCCCGAAGCTTTTGGGGTGTGTTCACATCAAAAATAAAACAGCCACCCGGATTCAGGACTTTATAAACACGGCAAATTGCCTCCTGGCAGTCGTCAGGATTAGTAATATAATCCAAACTGTCCAGTGCACATACTGCAAGATCAACCCCCCGGGGGAGCCGCAATTTCTGCAGCGGTTGGCAAATAAAAAGAGGGGCATTGGGGGTATTCTGAGCCTTTTGGGATGCTGCACAGAGCATATCCTCGGACAGATCTACCCCAATCACCTGAAGCCCTTTCTGTGCCAGAAGCACCGACACAGAGCCTGTCCCGCAAGCAAGGTCCACCGCTGTTCTGGGTGAAATCCCCTCTTTATTTAATATTTGCCAATAAAAATCTACAGTGGCTTTATAATCCACATCCCAAGTCAGTTGATCATAACTTGCTGCTAAATTGCGGTAAGCGTCCATAATCCATCCTCACAAAAAAGCATCCCGGACACAAGGTCCGGGATGATCTATCATTTCAATTAACGATTGAAGATGCTAAAGATCTCGTCGATATCGTCGGATCCCTTTGCGCCAGCAACAGAAGTCTTGGTTTCACTAGCCTCGACCTTCTGCTCAAAGCCGGTAGCAATAACGGTAACGCGCATCTCATCCTCAAAGTTCTCATCCCAAGTAGCACCGAAGATGATGTTTGCTTCGGGATTTGCAGCTTCCTGTACGATACCTGCTGCAGTCTCCACGTCGTCCAGCGTCAGCTCGGAGGAACCGGTCACGTTCACCAGAACACCGGTAGCACCATTGATGGAAGTCTCCAGCAAGGGGCTTGCAACAGCAGCCAGAGCAGCCTGCTCAGCCTTCTCACGGCCAGATGCAGTGCCAACACCCATATGTGCGCGGCCAGCATCCTTCATAATAGCGGAAACGTCAGCAAAGTCCAGGTTAATAACAACATTTCCTGCATCGCCCACCAGCTCGGAGATAGAGGTAACAGCCTGCTTCAGCACATCGTCAGCGATACCGAATGCATTGGCAAAGGTGATCTTCTGATCGGTAACATACTTCAGGCGATCGTTGGGGATGATTACCAGAGAGTCCACCTTTTCAGACAGAGCAGCAATACCGGACTCAGCCTGACGCATACGATTTGCACCCTCAAACTTGAAGGGCTTAGTTACAACACCAACAGTCAGGATGCCAGCCTCACGGGCCAAATCTGCAACGATAGGAGCTGCACCGGTACCGGTACCGCCGCCCATACCTGCGGTGATGAAGACCATATCGGTGCCTTCCAGGATCTTAGCGATAGCAGCTCTAGACTCCTCAGCGGACTTCTGACCAATCTCAGGCTTGGAGCCTGCGCCCATACCGCCGGTAAGCTTCTCGCCGATCTGCACCTTGTTCTTACATACGGACTTATTCAGATCCTGCTTATCGGTGTTAACAACAACAAAATCTACGCCATCTACACCAGCATCAATCATACGATTAATAACATTGTTACCGGCGCCGCCAACGCCGATCACCTTAATTTTAACTACGCGCTCCTGATATTCCATTTGCTACTCCTCCTATGTATTCGCAGAATAAATAAGCCTATTCCGCTCAATTTACATTTTTACTTTTATATTCTACCCTGAAAAATCCAATAGGTCAATAGAAATTTCTTATTTTTCTCCAAAGTTTTTTCAATTTTTTTGGAAATCACTCGGAAAACGGGCTCAAATTCACCTGATCTCCCCAAGTTGTAAAGCTTACATCTAAAATTCCACGCTGATAATCTTTTTGCTGTGCAATTGCTTTTACCATACTTTGAATTTTGTAGTTAATTTTTTCTGCATTTCCCAGCAAGACTTGATAATGATCCTCGTACCAAAGTTCGATCATAGTCATATCCGATACATTCAGGTTGGCCACCTGACCAATCACGCCATTTTCTTCCAAACTCTCCAGCACATCGATAGCTGCACGCAGCCGCTCATTTTCCTGCACTGTAACCGGAATAGGGGCTCCGGCTTCATCCGTTTCCGGCACCGCCTCCATTGCCACTGCCTGAGCGCCAACTGAGGGAGACTGCAATCGGACACCTAAAATTTTTCCGTAGCTTTTTGCTTCAGAGCTGCTTACAGAATCTGCAATCTTACCGGAAGCATCCATCAGCCACCAGCTGTCCTTTTCATCTGCAATTGCATACACAACATTCATTTCCTGAATTTCGATCTTTACTGTATCAGGAAGCTTCCGTCCAATTCGGACTTTCTTTACATAAGGAAGCTTGGTGGTAATATTTCCGCCGATTTTTGATTTATTCAGCGTCATAAGGTTTTCCCCATCCCGGATACCGGATGC
This sequence comes from Faecousia sp., assembly GCA_045656945.1. Taxonomy (GTDB): domain Bacteria; phylum Bacillota; class Clostridia; order Oscillospirales; family Oscillospiraceae; genus Faecousia. The sequence goes on along the minus strand of JAZOSD010000065.1, from coordinate 15,341 downwards.
TTCACGCACATCCCAAGGCGTATATTTTTCTGTACCGGAAACAGTCACATTGGAAACCTTAAAAAAGATAGACATTCCAAGAACTAAAGCCAGCACGACCGCAACTACGGTGGCCAACCGCAAAAGAAATTTTCTTTTGTCGAATGGCTTTGGCGGAGTATATACAATGGTAGGGTCTGCCGGTCTGTTCTTTCTGGGTTTTATCGGAGGACGACCTGTATGTCGCTTTCCGTTTCTTTCTTTTGTTTGCATAGAATACTCCTTTATTTCCGGTGTGCCAGGGTTTCTACCACATCACACACCCGGTCTGCACAGTCCGGAATAATAATGTTTTGCAAAGCCTTACCCATAGCAGTGTATTTTTCAGGGTCCGCAAGCAAACCATTGATCTCATCCAACAGCCGTTTTTCTGTGCACTCTGCCTCTAATACGACCACCGCACCGCCCTTCTCTTCCAAGGCCCTGGCATTCTTCTCCTGGTGATTGTCGGTCACATTCGGTGACGGGATCAGGATACAGGGTGTGCCGGATGCTGCAATTTCATTGCAGCTGGATGCGCCTGCACGGCTAATCACGATATCCGCCGCTGCCATAACCGTCGGCATATTGTAGATATACTCCTGTGCCATCAAGGAAGGACAGTTTTTTAGATCCACGCCCTGATATTCTGCGTAATCGTGGATCCAGCGCCAACCATACTTGCCTACAGCATGAATGTGCTGGAAGGGAAAACCTGCATCCTGTTCCAGCCGGAACAGTCTTGCAGTCATTTCATTCATAGCCTGAGCACCCAGACTGCCAAAAGCAGATACGATCACAGGCCTCTCGTCAAGTCCAAGTTCCTTGCGAGCATCTTCCTTGCGGGTGAAGATAAACTCCCGTTTGACCGGCATACCCACAACCTCCACCCGCTCCGGATGGCGGTAGTGCCGGGCGCTTTCCGGGAAACATACCAAAACTTTATCTACCCGGTCCGCAACCAGTCGGGTAGTCAATCCCGGCATCGCATTGCTTTCGTGGACACAGGAAGGTATTTTTAACATAGAGGCTGCCATAAGGGCAGGAAAACTGGCATAGCCACCGGTTCCTACCACCACATCTGCCTGAAATTCACGGATGATCCGTTTGCAGGCATTGACAGAGGTTACCACATTGGCAAGAACCTTTATATTGTGAATCAGTGCCTTGATGGACTTCCCTCTGGAGGCGCCATCTGCAGGCAATGTTTTAATTTCAAAGCCAGCCTTGGGTACAAGGGACTCCTCCATACCGCCTTTTCCACCAATAAAGAGGATATTGGCATCTGGATGCCGTTCCTTACACACATTGGCAACCGCAATTGCTGGGTTAATATGGCCTGCGGTTCCGCCGCAGCTAAAGATGATATTCATAGGAAATCCTCCTGTCCGGTCGCCCGGTCTCGATAACGGGAAATGCTAAGCAAAACCCCCATCTCCCCTAAATTTACTGCCAATGCTGTGCCTCCATAGGAGAAAAAAGGCAATGCAATTCCAGTGGACGGTAGCAGATTTGTTACCACGCCTAAATTCAAAATAGTTTGGACAGCGATCAAAGTAATGAGTCCTGCCCCTAAAACTGTGGAAAACCGGTCCGGTGAACGCAGAGCGATCCAATACCCACGCAGGATCAGTGCTGCAAAAAGAACTATGATCAAAAACGCCCCCACAAGACCCAATTCCTCACAGATAATTGCAAATATATAATCGTTATACTGAAATGGCAGATATAAATATTTTTGTCTGCTCTTGCCCAGTCCTAAGCCGAACAGGCCACCGGAGCCAATGGCATACAGCGATTGCAGAATCTGATAGCCTGTATCGCTGGGGTCTTGTTCCGGATGAAGCCAGGCAGTGATCCGGTCTCCAGCGTACCCCATCAGGCTTACATAGACAATTACAAACAGGGCAGCCAAACCGGCACCGGCTAACAGCCATTTAGGATTTGTGCCTGCCACAAACATCATTACCACAGCAACCATTCCCATCAGCATAATCGCTGACAGGTGCTTCTCCAGTGCCAAAGGAATAAGAATTCCCAAAAGTGCTGCACCAAAGCCAAGAACACCATAGCGAAATTGCCGTGCAGATGTACCAAAGCCTTTTGTCAATCTGGCAAAAAGCAATATAAGCGTAAATTTCGCAATTTCAGAAGGCTGAAATTGCAATCCTGCTATGTTGATCCATCGCTTTGCGCCGTTGACAGACTGTCCAAACAAAAGCACCATAAGCAGCAGTGCTATGCTAACAGCATATAAAACCCAGGCTGTGCGAAACCAAAAATCCGGTGGGATCCGGCTTAGTACGAACATTGCTCCAAGACCGATCAAAGCACAAACTGCCTGCTTTTGCAGATAGCGGGTAGAGTCCGTGTAGCCGGTATCAAAATGACTTTGGGCATAGCTTGCTGAATACAGCATTGCAAGGCCAACGACAAGCAGCAGAAGCAATATCACCAAAAAGGGGATATCAATACTTTCACCCGCCGTTAACTTCCGGCGGCGGTTCTCTTTGGCATACAGAACATTCTGTACTGCCATAAGATCTCCTTTCTCAGGCTATTGAAAACCAGGCGATCACACAGCCGATCGCCGTTATTACTGTAAAGACAATACAGATCTTCTCTTCCTTCCAGCCGCACATTTCAAAATGGTGGTGGATCGGAGACATTTTGAACAGCCGTTTTCCGCCAGTAAGCTTAAAGTAAGCCACCTGCAAAATAACGGACAGGGTTTCAACAATGTAAATAATTCCCACAGGAATGAGTACCAGAGGAATATCCAATGCAAAAGCAAGGGCACACACGACACCGCCTAAGAAAAGCGAACCGGTATCACCCATAAACACTTTTGCAGGATGCCAGTTGTAAAACAGATAAGCAATCAAAGCACCAGCCAAAGCAGCCGGCAATAAAGCCAAATCATAGCGGCCTTTCATCACTGCAACAACAGCAAAAAATGCCATAACCGGAACAGTTACACTGCCGCAAAGTCCGTCCACGCCATCGGTAAGGTTCACCGCATTGACACAGCCTACCATAATGAACATTGCTATAAAAATATAAACAAGTGGATGGAGATAGAAGGTAACATCCGCAAAGGGAATATACAGATTGCTGGTCAAACTCCCCTCTTTATACAGCAGATATAAATACAGTGCAGACACTGCCATCTGCAAAAGTGCTTTTTGCAGGGATGTCAGACCCATATTTCGCTTGAACTTGATTTTGCAGAAATCATCCAAAAAACCCACAAAGCCAAAGCACAAACTCAGCAGCAGTACATAAAAAGCGGTATATTCCTGCATCATAGGGATGCACAGTACAAGACAGATGATGACCGCACCAATGAACATCAGACCGCCCATCATCGGCGTACCCGCCTTATTATTATGCCATGTAGGGCCCAGCTCACGAATGGACTGTCCAGCCTTCAGTGCCCGCAGCACCGGCAACAAAAAATAACCAAGCACGCCAGACAGAACGCCGCCTGCCACTGCCGCTATCAACACTTTGATCATCCGTCTTTCCTCCGTTTATTCAGCGTCTTTCTCCTGTTCCTGTGCAAAAAACGCATCGAGTATCAATTCCATACGCATCCCCCGGCTGCCTTTGAAAAGGATCACATCTCCGGGTTTTGCAATCTGCTTAAGAATCGCTATAATACGATCTCTGTCCGTAAATGCTCTGGCGGCACGATCCGACATTCCGCCGGTGATTGCACCGTAGATCATACGCAAACTGTTCGGGCCATAGGCAAGCAACACATCAGCCTTTTCTGCCGCAATGCGGCCAACTTTATAATGCTCAGCCTGGGTTCTCACACCCAGCTCCAGCATATCGCCCAGCACCGCCACCTTGCGTCCTTCCTTGCTGCCAAGCACCGCCAGTGCTGCAGCCATAGACTCAGGGCCAGCATTGTAGCAATCCTTAATAATGGTATAACCATCCTTCTGATAGATCTCCTGTCGGCCTTCCATATTGTGAAATCCAGCAAGACCCTTTTGAATATTTATAGGTGTTACACCCAAATCCAGACCTATCGCAATCGCTGCCAGTGCATCGTGGACATAGTGTTCCCCTTCCAGCTCCATTTCCACAGGGAATTCTCCTACAGGGGTCTTTGCTGTAAACCGTAAAAAACCATTCTCCTGGTGCACATTCTCCGCCCGAATATTACATTCCGGATTGCGAGTACCAAAATAATCTGCCTGGATACTACCAAGGCGATGTTGGTTCCACAGAAGTCCGTCATCACCATTGAGTGCAATTTTTCCATTTGCAGGCATACCTTCTAAAATTTCAAGCTTTGCCTGCAGGATGCCTTCCTGAGAACCAAGGTGTTCAATGTGCATTGTTCCGATATTGATAATCGCCGCCACATCTGGCTTCGCAATAGATGTCAAATAAGCAATCTCGCGGAAATGATTCATACCCATTTCCAAAACTGCAATTTCTGTAGTGCTGTCCATTGCCAGTACTGCCATTGGCATACCAATATCATTATTATGGTTTGCAGGTGTTTTCGCCACCCGATAGGTAGTCTGCAAAACAGCTGCAATCATTTCTTTTGTAGTGCTTTTACCTACAGAACCGGTAACGCCTACAACCTTCATACCAATCTTTTCCCGCTCGCCTCTTGCGATATCTCCCAACGCGATTCGGGTGTCCTCTACCACAATGGCTGGATAATCGCCATCGCAATGGGTGCACAACACTGCTGCTGCGCCTTTTTCCAGTGCAGCAGGAATAAAATCATGACCGTCCCGTACACCTTTGAGCGCTACAAACAGCTGACCTTTCAGCAGTTTCCGGGTGTCATTGTTTGCGCCAAAAAAAGTTATGTCTTTATATTTGGGATCAATGCGGCCGCCGCACCAATCTGCAGCCTGCTGCAATGTAATCATACCCATATTACTTCCTCATTTTCTCCAGATATGCGGAAACGACCTCCCGCTCGTCCAAGTGGTGCTTTACCCCATGGATCTCCTGGTATGTTTCGTGGCCCTTGCCGGCTAATACAATTATATCATTCTTTTCGCCAATGTCCAGTGCGTGATGTATCGCTTCCACACGATTTTCCATCACTTTGTAATTTTTATGTGTAGAATCGATACCCGCTACAATATCTTTGATAATCGCTGCAGGATCTTCTGTCCGGGGATTATCAGAGGTAACGATCGCAATGTCCGCAATTTCTGCTCCAATTTTTCCCATAATAGGCCGCTTGATCGGGTCACGGTCACCGCCACAGCCAAACACTGCAATCAACCGGCCCTTACAATAACCTTTTACAGAGGATAAAACATTCTCAAGACCGTCCGGTGTATGGGCATAGTCAATGAGAACTGTGTAGGGTTTGTCAGGCGTAGGAACCACTTCCACTCTGCCTTTGACTCCCTGTGCTGTTTCCAGTGCTTTTGCCGCATCTGAAAGGGATATACCCAGCTGCAGCGCCATACCCAGCACTGTCAGGGCGTTATAGACGGTGAATTTTCCGGGAATCGGCAATTTAACTTCCACACGCTCTTCCCCTCTGACTGCAGTAAACCGAACACCGTCAGACAAAAGTTCTTCGTCAATTGCATACAAATCTGCCGTTTTCTTTGCTGAAACAGACAGAAGCTTTCCCTTTGCATTTTTACAAAGGCGGTCAAACCACTCATCATCCAAATTGCCCACTGCTTTATTGCACCGAGAGAATAACTGTGCCTTTGTGTCGCAGTAGTTTTCCATTGTCTTGTGGAAATCCAAATGGTCCTCTGTCAGGTTCGTAAAAGCTGCCACTTCATAGTGCAAACCGCCAACCCGTTCCAAAGCAATCGCATGGGAGGAAACTTCCATTATAGCATAGCTGCAGCCTGCATCTCGCATTTGCGCTAAAAGCGCTTGCAAGTCAAAGCTTTCCGGGGTGGTTCGTTCTGTAGGAACGATCTGGCTGCCGATCATATTATGCATCGTGCCCATCAGTCCTACTTTTACACCCAGCACCTGTTCCAGCACGTGCTTAAGCAGCAGCGTCGAGGAGGTTTTTCCGTTGGTTCCGGTAACACCGATCAATTTCATAGCCTTTCCCGGATGACCGAAGTAATTATCGCCGATCTGTGCCAGAGCCAGTCGATCCGATGCTACTAAAACATATGGAACATCCTCTTCCGGCTGCTTTGCCGTTACCACTGCAACTGCACCCTTTTCCAGAGCCATAGGAATATAACGATTTCCATCTGTGGCAAAGCCGGTGATCGCAACAAAGACACATCCCGGTGTTACCTTCCGGGAATCATATACAACGGAGGTAATCTCCATATTCAAATCTACATTGGTATTGAGGATCTCCACATTTTCCAGCAACTGACTCAGTTTCATATCCTTAACTCCTTTTGTATTTAATCTTTTGCCTGGGTATCCGTGAAGACCAAGCGGATCGTTGTACCCAGAGGCACTTGGGTTTGTGGGGGTTCTGATTGCTCTGTAACCACCACTTTTACATCTATATTACTATTACCGGAAACCAGAATATACAGTCCCAAACTGCCTGCCAGGTCGCTTGCCTGTTGGCGGTTTAATCCTGAAAAATCCGGCACGGTAACCATTTCTTCTGCAGGCATACTATCAGAATAAAGCAATACCTCACTGCCGCCGGGTAAGCTTTGTCCAGCATCTGGGATCTGGGCAATTACATTTTCACCGTCACCTTGTATCTTTACTGCAAGTCCCATTTTTTCCAGCTGCTGCTGTGCCTGGGAAACTGTCAGTCCGGTGACATTCTCCATAACCAGTGTCTGACCTGCTGCATCTTCCGGAGAGTAGTTGCGCTGCACTCCCAGGTACGGAAGCAAATCTTCCATAACACCACCGACTGTGGGTGCCGCCATTACGCCACCGGATATGTAGATACCGGTTTGGCGGGAAGGCGTGTCCAAAGCCACTAATATAATATACTCCGGATCGTCCATTGGCGCAACCCCTACGAAGGAGACAATTTTATCCAGCACTCTCTGTCCGTTAGCGTCAAATACATCGATTTTCTCGCTGGTTCCCGTTTTTCCACCGATTAAATAGCCGGAAACACTTGCATTTTTTGCCGTGCCCTCTTCCACAACCGACTGCAGAAGCTTACACATAATATCCGATGTTTCCTCACGGATGACCCGGCGGGTAACGGTAGGTTCTTGCTTAAGTACCGTATTTCCATCCTTGTCTATCACTTCCGAAACGATGTACGGTTCTATCAGGTTTCCACCATTGACAACTGCCGAAATTCCCCGCACAAGCTGCAGCGGTGTAATCTTAAATGTCTGTCCAAAGGAACCGGAAGTCAGGGATGCTGTTCCCCATTTATCCGTATTGGTAACGATCGGCTCGGAGAAAAACACACCTTTACTTTCCCCCGCCAGATCAATACCGGTTTTTTCCAAAATTCCAAAGCTTTTTACATATTTATAAAAGGTTTCTCCACCCATTTTCAGTGCGATATGGGCAAAGGCTATATTGCAGGAGTTTTGCAATGCCTGTGGGGTCTGCTCCGCTCCGTGCCCGGAAGATCGCCAGCAATGCAGCCGCTGTGACCGTCCCGGTATCTGTTCAGAACCGGAACAGTGAAATGCCGTATTCAGGTCAATGGCACCGCAGTCCAGCGCCGCTGCCATTGTCATTACCTTAAAGGTTGAACCCGGTTCGTAGCCATCGGAAATACATCGGTTTCGCCATTGCTTTAGTTGTGCAGCGGACAAAGCCTCCTGATAGGCTTTTTTGCCTTTTGCATAAGCTTCTGTCCCCTCAGTCTCTGCCAAATAACGCTGTTTCAAAGCTTCGATCCGGGTTGCCTCTGCAACATCGCCAATTTCAAGATAATTGTTAGGATCGTAACTTCCCAGAGTTGCCATAGCCAAAACTTCTCCGGTGTTTACATTCATTACCACTCCGAACGCACCGTTTTGTACATCGTACTTAGCGATTGCCTCTTCCAAATTCTTCTCAAGGCAAGCTTGCACCGTTGTATCTACGGTCAGGATCACATCGTTTCCCCGCTGGGAGGACACGTAGCTTTCATAAGAAAAGGGCATATCCATTTCGTTATTGCCCTTGGTGGTAATAACACGACCGGTACTGCCCTCTAAATAACTGTTATATGCTGCTTCAATCCCCTCTGAACCGGTATTGGATGCATTGGTAAATCCTATCACCTGTGCTGCAAGGCTCCCATAGGGGTAATATCGTTTAGAATCCGGCTCCAAGTGAATGCCGGAAATATGATTCTCATTAATAAATGACCGGATCTTGGCTGCTGTCTCCTCCGGAATTTTTGCGCCAATTTGTTTGTAGCGCATTTTCCGATCCTGTGCCTGTTCTTCGATCCACTGGGGTTCTTTCTCTAAAATTTCTCCCAAAGCTTTGGATATTTTCTCTATGTCCGCTTTTGACTGCTTTAGTTCGTGGGGATCCAAATATACATTTTCCACGCCCACTGAACAAGCCATTATATTCATATTCCGATCATAGATCGTACCGCGGTCTGCTGAAACAGATGTTGATCTTGTTTGATTGCGCAAAGCAAGATCTGCATAGTAATCATACTGCCGCACCATCAGGTCATACAGACGATACGCCACCGGGATAAAGGCAGTAATTCCCAATAAAATTGCCACCGTAATGATCCTGCGATGTTGTCCACTGTCACCTCGCAGGCGAATATACTCCTTTTTCCCTTTCCCGGCCATTTTGATCCCGACCTTTCCACTTGCTTGCAATGGGCAGCAAGGGAAACCCTCGCCGCCCATTGCAGCTGCTATTGCAAGTGTATTGTTCAGGAGAAAAATTATGCAAATATTGTAGTCAGGAATGTGCCGATCCGTTCCCACAGGCTCACTGTTTGCACCTGATAGGGCGCTGTTACTTGAATTGCAACAGTCTGGACGCTGTCTTTAGGCACCATTCCCAGCGCTTGTGCGCTTTTTTCGATCTGGTGAATATCATATCCAGATCTATACTGTTCGTTGAGTGCATCATTGCGCTCAGAAAGCTGGGCAACATATTCTTCCATTTGCACCGCTTCCCGGCGCGCACTGCAAAACTGCACGATGCCCACAGTCATAGTCAGCACCATACAAATAGCCACCATAATACTTAAAAAAGCCACAGGATCAATATAGATTGCTTTTGTCTTTTTCTTGCTGCGGGGCTTGGGGAGGACTACCTTCTTAGGTATAGCAGGAGCGTTTATGATCTTACGGGCGGTGTTTCCATAGGTGTTAAAGTGCACATACTGAACCTGATTGTAAACCATGCTCCTACTCTCCTTTTATATCTTTTGGCAGACCCGAAGTTTTGCACTCCGGGCACGTGGATTCTCCTCTAACTCTTTTTGTATAGAAATAATCGGTTTTCTGCTTACCAGCTTTACCTGCGGCTTTTTTCCACAGACACACACCGGAAAGCTTGGCGGACAAGTACATCCCTTTGCCGCATCATTCATACCATTTTTCACGATTCGGTCTTCCAGAGAATGGAATGTGATGATTGCAAGCCTTCCACCGGGGTTTAGCAAGCCAATGGCATCTTTCATAATTTTTTCCACAGCGCCCAACTCATCATTCACCGCAATACGGATTGCCTGAAAGCTACGCTTTGCCGGGTGCTGTTTTTCCCGCAAGGCTGCCGGTGGCATTGCAGATCGGATAATATCCACAAGCTCCAAGGTGGTTTGAATAGGGGCTGCTTCCCGCCGGCGGCAGATCGCTGCAGCAATTTGCGGGGCATAACGTTCTTCGCCATAGGTGTAAAGAATTCGTTTTAGTTCTTCCTGAGACCAGGTATTTACAACCGTGTCAGCGCTTAATGCGTCCTGATTATTCATTCGCATATCCAGCGGTGCATCCGCCATATAGGAAAAGCCTCGAGCACCATCGTCCAGTTGCGGCGAGGACACGCCAAGATCCAGCAAGATACCGTCCACACCGGGAATATTCAAATCCGCAAGCACCTGTGCCATTTCACTAAAATTGGAATGGACCAATGTGACCCGGTCTGCAAAGGGTTTCAGCCTCTCCCCTGCCGCCTGCAAGGCAACCGGGTCCCGGTCAATACCGATCAATCGGCCGGTAGTAAGCCGGGCAGCTATTTGGGAAGAATGTCCCGCGCCGCCCAAGGTGCCATCTACATAAATACCGTCAGGCCGGATGTTAAGATTTTCGATGCATTCTTCCAGCAATACAGAAACGTGATGAAATTCACTCATAGTCCAATCGTCTCCAAAGAAGCAAGCAATTTTTCCGGAGTAAGATTCTCTTCCTCAAACTGCTTAAACTCCTGTGCATCCCAGATCTCAGCCTGTCCGGCTCTGCCAACGATCATCACATCCCGCTTTACGCCGGCATAATCCAGCAGGAACTGGGTCAGTCCGAAACGGAATTGTTTATCGGGGTTACACTGAGATGCATTCATAAAAATAAGACTGGTAGCAGCACTACGCTGAGAAATGGGAAGGTTATTGTAATTCTGGCTGAGCGTTTGCCAATCTTCTGCTGTATAAACCGTCAAACAGCGATGTCCACAGTTGACGCCAAGGGTCACATAAAAATCCTCGCCCAGTTCTGCACGAAGTTTTGCAGGCACAAACAAACGATTCTTATCGTCCAGTTTTGCAGGGTATTTGCCGATCACAAACGCTCACCTCCTTCCATTTTACTCCACTTAGCTACCATTTTGCTCCATTTACTGACAGTATAAAGGATATTTTTTCAAAAATCAATAGATTTTTTCAAAAAACATAGGGATTTTCATAAAAAAATACAGTTTTTTCGAATAATTAAACACTTGTTCTAGAATAAAGGCAAAAAAACTGCCTGCTATAACCTTTTTTCGGTAACAGCAGGCAATTTTTCAACTCATAAAATGCAGCAAGCCGTCTTCCAGCTTTCCTTTCACTTTAGCCGGACGCTTTGAACAGCCTAACAGATAAACCGCCAAGGGTCCTTCTACTTTCTCCTGCACCAAATGGCGCAGGTTTCTAGCACCGTCCCGCTTTTTCCACTTGCAGCCAAGGGTATAGGCAAGCTCCTCCGGAAGCTGCAACTGCAAGCCGGTAGCTGCTGCCCGCTGCTGAAGTTGATCCAGATATTTCTTTGCGATCTGCTCCATAGTTTTTTCCTGCAAGGGCGCAAAGGTCACGATCTTATCCAGTCTTCCCAAAAATTCCGGTGTGAATCGCTGACGCAAAGAGGCCTCGGTCTGCTCCCTTCGACCCTGAGGTTGAAAGCCAAGACCGTCACTGTTTACTTCCGAGCCGGTATTGGAGGTCATTACCACTATGGCATTTTTGAAGCTAACCCGCCGTCCTGTGGAGTCTGTCAAGACTCCCTCTTCCATAATCTGCAGCAAAATATTCGACACATCTGGATGTGCCTTTTCCAGTTCGTCCATCAGTACAAGGCAATAGGGTCTGCGGCGTACAGCTTCTGTCAGTTTGCCTCCCTCCTCATATCCCACATAGCCGGGAGGTGCGCCAATCAGCCGGGCAACAGATTGCTTTTCCATAAATTCTGACATATCTAAACGGATCATTGCATCCTTACTGCCGTAGAGTTCCTGTGCCAGTGCACGGCAAAGCTCCGTCTTTCCTACACCGGTAGGGCCTGTTAGCAGCAAGCTTGCCACCGGGCGGCTTTCATCCTGCAGTCCGGACAGTCCTCTGCGTACCGTTTCTGCCACCTGATGCACCGCTTCCTTCTGCCCCATTACATAACCGGACAACAAGCCTTCCAAATTTAACAGCCGTTCTCGCTCGTTGGCAGTCAGCCTGCCCACCGGAATTCCGGTTCTTGCAGAAACCGCCCACGCCACATCTCCACCGGTCACAGCTCTTGCCCGGCGAGCATCCGTGGGACGGGCAGCCATCCGACGCATTTTATCCCGCAGCTGCGCGGCTTTTTCATAGCGACTCTCCCGGACCGCCTCCTCCAGCTCCTGCTGCAGTTCGTGACGATAGTTTTGCCGACTGGCATAAAGTTCCTCCATCCTGGCATGAGAAGCACCCTCATCCAGCAAGTCAATTGCTTTATCCGGAAGATACAGGTCCGGTAAATACCGCACCGACAGACGAATCGCCTCCTTCATAGCCTCCTCTGTAATGCGGATATGGTGATGCCTTTCCAATCCCGGTTTTAGACCTCGCAGGATCGCCATTACAGCCTCCTGATCCGGTTCTTCTATCTGCACCGGACGGAAACGCCGTTCCAATGCCGGATCTTTTTCAATATATTTTCGGTACTCTGTCATAGTAGTCGCGCCCAGCATTTGCAGTTCCCCCCGACCCAATGCCGGCTTAAAAATGTTTGCCGCGTCAATAGCACCCTCTGCCGCTCCCGCTCCCACAATTGTGTGCATTTCATCCACGAATAATATCACATCGCCGCTTCGCTTGATCTCCGCCAGTACATCCCGAAGCCTTTCTTCAAATTCGCCCCGGTATTTTGTGCCCGCCACAAGATTTGCCATATTTAGGCTTACCAATTTTTTATCCTTCAACTGAGGTGGAACATTGCCTGATGCCATTCGTTGGGCAAGTCCCTCTGCGATTGCGGTTTTTCCAACCCCCGGTTCTCCAATAAGCGCCGGATTGTTCTTATTTTTCCGGCTTAATATCCCCACAACTGTATCAATTTCCTTTTCTCTTCCGATCACCGGTTCCATTTGCGAAGCCTTTGCCAGCAGATCCTCGCTAAATTGTTCTAACAGTTTCGTGGTAGTCGCCTCCTTTTTTGTTTTACCCCGTTCCTGATTCCATAGGATGGTGTCAACCATCCGTGAAAAGAGTGACTGGGTGTCTACTTCGTTTAGTAATAGCAGCTCTCTCGCCTGAGTCCTTTCAGTGCGTAAGATCGCAAGCAAAATATGTGATATATCAACCTGCCGATCACCCAACCGTCGGCTCTCCCCGCCTGCCTGATGAAGTATTTTTTTCGCTTGCTCTGAAAATCCTTGGGGTAACGGCAATCCCGGTGAGCCTGTTCCATAAAGCACAGCCGCCATTTTCTCACTTAACAAATCATCCCAACCAGCCCCCCGCAAAAGTTGTCCGGAGATTCCACGATCCCGTCCAATCACCAGCAGCAAATGCAAGCTTCCTACATAGCTATGACCCAGCCTTCTTGCCTGCTTTGCAGATGCGGACAAAAGCATCTGCGCTTCCACCGTGTAATACACCCTATCCCCCCTCGTCCGGAAATTTTTCCCATCGGATATAAAAAATATACAGACCTTTTTCAAAAAAACACTTGCGCTTTACAAAATTCGTGCTAGAATAGAGGTGCAATCATTTTTGATGCGCATTACACTATACTTATTGGAGGAAGAATCATGGCTTACAATATCACTGACGCTTGCGTGAACTGCGGCACTTGTGCAGAGAACTGCCCCGTTGAAGCAATCTCTGAAGGCGACGGCAAGTACGTTATCGACGCTGATCTGTGTGTCGATTGCGGCTCCTGCGCTGGCAACTGCCCCGTTGAAGCAATCGAGGAAGGCTGATCGACCTTTCACCGTCAGTCTGCGAGCCGGCTTTCCGGTGCGCAGGCTGATTTTTTTATAATGTAACTACCGACTAAAGAGGAACAACAAATGGAACAGCTTCACAACGGTTTTACCCTGGAAATTGGCGAGGGATGTTTTCCTTTAAGCACAGATTCCATTGCACTGTCCGGTTTTGTAAAACTACCCCGTTACGGACGGGTGCTGGATCTCGGTGCCGGATGCGGCACTCTGGGTCTTTTGCTTTGTGCAAAGGACAATACCTGCTGTGTAACCGGAATTGAGATCGACGAGAACGCACATATGACCGCATTGCAGAATATTGCCAATAATCGACTGGATTCCCGTTTAAGCAGTATTTGCGCTGATTTGCGCACAGTCCCCTCTTTGGTTTCTCCCGGCAGTTTTACCACCTGTGTTTCCAATCCTCCCTACTTTACCGCAGGTCCGAAAAGTCAGGCGTTGCCGATAGCCCGACGGGAGGATGAATGTTCAATAGAAGCGCTGTTTGCTTCCGCCGCGTGGGCGTTAAAATATGGTGGTAATTTCTATCTGGTACACCGACCGGAGCGTTTTGCTGAGATCTGTGCCTGTGCCAACCAAAATCGTCTAGAGCCCAAACGAATCTGCCTTCTGCGGCATCATCCCTCTGCACCGCCGAACCTGATTTTGGTTCAGTGTCAAAAGGGCGCAAAACCGGGTCTTATTTGGGAGGAAGAATATTTACACAAACCGGACGGAAGTCCTTCAGAATATTACCGGAACTTATATCATATTTAGGAGGTCACTTATGGCCGGAATGTTATACCTTGTACCTACCCCCATTGGAAATCTGGGTGATATTTCCCAGCGTTGCCACCAAACTTTGGAAGAGGCAGACTTTATCGCCGCCGAGGACACCCGGGTAACCCTGAAGCTTCTGAATTATTTAGGCATTAAAAAAAGCCTTGTAAGCTACTACGAGCACAACAAGGCGCAAAAAGGTAATGTCATATTAGATAGAATTCTTGCAGGCGAAACCTGCGCACTGGTTTCCGACGCTGGAAGTCCTGCAATCTCTGATCCTGGTGAAGAGCTTGTAAAGCAATGCGCAGACGCAGGGATTACAGTTTGTGCGATTCCCGGACCCTGTGCAGTCATCACTGCCCTGAGTATATCCGGTCAGTCTACCGGTCGGTTTTGTTTTGAAGGTTTTCTTTCCACTGCAAAAAAAAGCCGCAGGGAGCATTTAGAAGCACTAATCACAGAGCAGCGCACTATGATATTTTATGAAGCCCCCCATAAGCTTCTTGCAACACTGGAGTCTATGGCCGAAGTATTTGGCGCAGACCGCCCCATCAGCCTATGCCGTGAACTGACCAAGCTCCACGAGGAGGTTATCCGCACCACTTTGGGTGGCGCAATTGATTTGTATAACCAGCAAGCACCGAAGGGTGAATTTGTACTGGTGGTCGCCGGTGCAAAGCCGGAAGAAAAGGTTGCTGCCACAGTCGAGGATGCTGCCGCTCGGGTTCGGGAATTGATTTCGTCCGGTATGAGTCGAAAGGATGCAGTAAAACAAACAGCACAAGAATTGAATCTTCCCAAGAATACCGTTTATGATGCTGCTTTATCTTTAGATAACTAATTCATTTATAAATAAAAACAGATGCCTGAATTTGAACTGAACCAGTAAAATCGGACAATAGACAAAACACCCCCTGATGTAGGATAATTACATCAGGGGGTGTTGTTATGTGCAAACGAAGATATACACGGATTAAAGAGTATGAAAGCATTATTGTTGCTATGCGCGAAGC
>JAZOSD010000064.1:0-17478 GCA_045656945.1 Faecousia sp. | reverse complement strand
ATTGCTATCATAGCCGGTACGGCAAAATGCGTAGAAATTGAAAACATTATTCCAGAAGTTGTAGTACTCCATCTGGGAACCGATACCCTTTGCACCGATTCGCATACACAATTTCCAATACGCTTGAATTTCATCTGCCATTGGTAAATAACGCTGACGGGCAGAATGAACACCCATATAATAATCGGAGAAGGTAGTATTTGCACCAGATGCGATCCATTCCTTCAAGTCTTCTTCGTAGAATGTACCTGCAATACAACTTCCATCTGCCTTACCCACATTTCTAAGACCGGTATGATGCCAGACGCACATACAAACATTTACATTGGGTTCCATTACCAGGCCTTCCGGATGATTCCAGATGTCCACATACAGAAGGAAACCAATCTTAACATCGGGACGGGATTTTCCAACGATTTTAGCGATCTCATTAACCAAGTGGGCATAATTTTCAATCTTACTGTACTTACTGCACTCCTCGCAACAACATTGGGGTCTTTTTCCGTCCATCGGTATAAACGAAATATCTGTAACATTTGGATTCTTTTCAAGCCAGGATAGCATATTATTTGCTATCACGCCAGGCAGTTCCGGATTGCGGTTGCACAGTGCCAAAGAACCAAAATTAGGTCTTACTGTATCTCTCTTAAAGCGAGTTCCATCCTCCATCAGCTTATAGTACTCGGGATGGGTTTCATAGTAATGCTCTGGAAAATATGCATTGCCTTCCCAGGGCAGAAACAGCGGAATTGCTTCGTGATGTCCCACGCTGAGTATCATTCCACGCTTTTCAATTTCCTCAAGCACTCCATACTTCTTGTAATCTTCATAGGAATGTGCCCACAGAGAAATAGAAATATATCTGTTTTTACACATCCAATCGATATAGCTTCGGTTCAAAACGTGGTTGACTCTTTTGTCGAAATACTCAACGCTGGAGCCTCTTGTAGTGTTATCCGCTGCCGATTTAATATATTCAACTCCAGTAAGATCATAGGCATCCAACTGAGGAACATATTCACCGCCTGCAATGGTAGGATTTACAAACGCGCCGAAACAGCATCCAAGAAAGCGCTCCAGAAACTCGTACACAGAATATAGCGTACCTCTTTCAAATTCATTTAGATTTTTACTGCTGCCGGCAAGAATCAAAGTATCCTCACCATACGCCTTAATAAATATACCCTCAGGACCGGGAGCGACCTTGTCGAATTCTTCCTCAGAAATATAGTTTGCGGTTAATTTGTTATGCTCTGGACCACCAATGAGAATTTTCTCATCAATAATTTCGTCATTATCTGTGCGAATATAGGCATACAGACCAGGGAAAATCATTCCCAGGTATTTTTTCAGTTCCTCAGCAGCAAACAGTTCACGAGGTGTTGGTACTTTCGGTGTTACGATTGCAATAGAACTATTGGTGCTTAACTTCATAAAAATTCCTCCTACGCTAAACTTCTCACATTTTAGCATAGGAGGACAAATTTTTCTACTGTAAAATATGATAAAAAGCATTGAAAAGCGGTCGTTTTCAAAACTTGGCACAAATTTACCGCTTAATATCAAAGCTTAAATCCATAATTTCCTGGATTGCCCGAACATCATCAGTAATATTGGCATCACCACGGATCGTGTGCTTGATCACAGAACTTGCAACTGCAAAATTCAACATATCCATTGCCTTATAATTGTGCATCATTGCATAAATAAATCCGCTGGCGAAAGCATCACCGCCGCCAACACGATCTAATATATTGAAAGTAAAGAGTTTACTTTCAAAGGTATGTCCCTGATACCACATAAAGGCTTTTAGACTGTTTTGTGAGCCGGAGTGTGCATAACGCACATGCCTCGCAATACATTTCAGGTTTGGGTATTTTTCAATAAAATGCTGAAATATCTCATCCTGTTGTTCATAGCTCGGTTGTAAAGAAACGCCATCCTTCCAGTCACCTTTAGTGTGGTCATTCTCATCCTTCCATAGATGATACGGCTCAATTCCAAAAAGTATATCCACATAAGGCAGACATAAAGTGCAATAATCTCTTGCCTCTTCCCAGGTCCACAAGCGACTGCGGAAGTTGCCGTCAAAACTGACCGTCATTCCCTTTTCTCTTGCTTTTTTGAGGCAACGCAAGATAAAATCTGCACAACTCTTGCAAAGTGCGGGGGTGATTCCGGATAAATGAAGCCAATCAAAGCCGTCCAGCAGCTCGTCTAAATTTACTTTTGTCAAATCATATTCTGTAATAGCACTATGTTTGCGATCATAGGTAACCTTACTGGCGCGAATTCCATAACCGGTTTCCAGATAATATGTACCTAAACGGTGTGTGGGGGTTTCCTCAGGGGTACTGAGTATAACCGGAGTGCAGTGGACATCATTGGAGCGTAAAGTGCGTATTGCACTCTTTCCAATTGAATTATTGGGGACAACTGAGAAAAAAGTGCTGTCAATACCTAAATTCGCAAGGGCAAGGGCAATGTTTGCCTCACTTCCACCATAATTTGCTTCAAAACTGTTTGCCATACGAATTTTCTCATAGTTTGGCGGTGTCAGACGAAGCATAATCTCACCAATGGTTATAAACTTCTGTGGGCTTTTATCGTTTTTTAATAGTGGATTATAATGCTGCATACAATTGCCTCCTTATGTTATATTTTGTCATTTATTGTATAATCATAACACGAATTACATATTATTTCAAGCATGCAAAAATGTGCATCTCAGAAAGAGATGCACATTTTAGTTAATCACTTAATTTATGAACAAACAGTCCGCTGCGAAGCTTTGGCTCAAACCAGGTTGACTTGGGGGGCATAATTGCACCTGCATCAGCAATATCCATCAGGTCATCCATAGTCGTCGGATACATAGAGAAAGCAACCGTCATACTACCATCATCCACACGATTTGAAAGGGCATCCAAGCCACGAATTCCGCCGACAAAATCGATCCGCTTATCAGTTCTAGGATCTCCAATGCCTAAAACAGGATGCAGCAGGTTGTTTTGCAGAATGGACACATCCAAGCGTGCAACCGGATCTGTTATATCAAAAGTGCCATCCTTTGCTTCCAATAACATCCAAGCGCCATCCAAATACATACCAAAAGTGTGTTTCTTTTCAGGCTTTAATGCGCCGGTTCCTGCATGGGGTGTGATGGTAAACTTCTCACTGACCTTCTCAAGAAATTCCTCTTTGGAATTACCGTTCAAGTCCCGAACAATACGGTTATAATCCATAATGTACAGCTGATCATCCGGGAAGATTACAGAAAGGAAATAGTTAAACTCCTCTTCCCCATTATAATCAGGCTTTGCTTCCCGACGCTTTAATCCAACACGCACGGCAGATGCACTGCGGTGATGGCCGTCAGCAATATAAAGATTGTCAATTTCTGTAAACTGTTTAGTAATTGCATCCACTACGGCAGCATCATCAATTACCCACACAGTGTGACCAATGCCATCTTCGCTTACAAAATCATAAACAGGTGTCTTTGCCTGCATTGTGTCCTCAACAAGCTTATTAATCGTTTCTTTTGCGCGATAAGTAAGGAAAATCGGACCGGTATTGGCGTCACAATAATCAACGTGATTGATTCTGTCTTGTTCCTTGTCCGCTCTTGTCAGTTCGTGCTTTTTAATTACATTATTAATATAATCATCAATAGATGCACAAGCAACAATACCGATTTGTGTGCGACCATTCATTACCTGCTTATAAACATAGAAGCAGGGTTTATCATCCTGTATGAAAACACCATCTGCGATCATCTGATTAAGATTATCTCTGGCTTTTTCATATACACGCGTATCATACAAATCAATGGACGGATCAAGATCAATTTCAGCTTTGTCAATATGAAGGAAGGAATAAGGATTTCCTGCCACCATATTTCTGGCTTCATTGCTGTCCATAACATCATAAGGCAGTGCTGCAACTTTATCAGCTAACTTAGATACCGGTCTTACGGAGCGAAACGGTCTAATAATTGACATATTTATCTCCTGTTATTTGTATTCTTCTTCAAACTTCTCAAGGAAATCTACAAGAGCTTCTACGCCCTCTTTAGGCATTGCATTGTAAATAGATGCTCTCAAGCCACCAACAGACTTGTGACCCTTCAAATTGTCGAAGCCAGCCTTCTTTGTAGCAGCAACAACTTCCGCATCCAGTTCCTTGGAAGCCGTCACAAAGGGCACATTCATAAGGCTGCGAACATCCTTATCAACTGTACCTGTGAACATCTTTGAGTTATCCAGGAAATCATAGAGGATTTTCGCTTTCTCTACATTCATCTGATCAACAACTTCAAGACCACCAAGGTTTTTCAAGTACTTAAACACCTTGCCACAGCAATAGATCGCCCAGCAGTTAGGTGTATTATACAGAGAACCGGCATCTGCATGGGTCTTATATTGCAGATAAACAGGCAAATTATCAAGATCATCCCGAATCAAATCTTCCCGAATGATCACAACGACCATACCGGCAGGTCCAACATTTTTCTGAACACCGGCATAAATAAGACCATAGTCAGAAACATTACAGGGCTTAGACAGGAACATAGAGGACTGATCAGCAACAAGGACCTTGCCCTTTGTGTTCGGCAATGTCTGCCAGGTCGTTCCGTGGATGGTTTCATTTTCACAAATATATACATAGTCTGTATCTTCCGGAATGTCCAGATCGGAACAATCAGGAATATAGGTATAATTCTTATCTTTGGAGGAAATGACTGTAACCTCTCCAACCTTCTTAGCCTCTGCAATTGCCTTCTTGGACCAGGCACCGGTTTCAATATAAACAGCCTTGCCGTTTTTCATAAGATTCATTGGAATCATAGAAAACTGCAATGTTGCACCACCTTGAATAAACAGGACTTTGTAATTATCAGGGATTCCCATCAGGTCACGGAGGTCCTGCTCCGCTTCATCGATGATCTGCTGATATACCGCACTTCTGTGGGACATCTCCATAACGCACATACCGCTGCCACGGTAATTCATCATCTCATCGCGAATTTCCTCCAGAACAGCTTCCGGCATCATTGCAGGACCTGCAGAAAAGTTAAAAGTACGATTATAGTTCATATCAAAACCTCCGTTTTTCTTTACAGTTTTAAGAATTCCATCAAACGTTTTGCAACCTCTTCACCTAAACTGGCAAAGGACTCCCGTGTAAGATGACAATAATCAGCATAGGCGTCACTATCCCAGCCACGGCAAAAGGCATTTAGGTCGCTCACAGGCACATTATATGCCTTGCAAACCTCAACAGCTATTTTATTGTACTTATCGATCTGATCATTTGTGCGGGGGTTGGTACCAACGATACCATTGGGGTTCATTGGTGTTGTTGTAGCAAAGATGATTTTTGCATTCACAAATGCTTGCCTGAACAAGGTTACGCCATTGCAACATCCTCCTGATTTCTCCACGATGCACATATGTTTCACTGTATTGGACTATTATACTATATTGAAATAATTTCGCAAGTAGAATTTCGAAGTTTTTTGATAAAATGCCGATATAAACAAAAGGACCATTTATACAATGGTCCTTTTCGTATGCATTGTGCAAACACATATCATTCTTCAAATTTTATTTTAGGTAAACTCCAACGGAATTTAGCAGCCAGAAGTCGCATCAGTACTATAAAAATCACTGCGATAAATGTAGCTGCCACCTTATACCCAAGCTTCACACTGAAAATATAATATAACAGGCAGCCGAGAATGGATACAACCGCATAAATATGCTTTGTAAGCACATAAGGTTTCTCGTTTACCAAAACGTCACGAAATACGCCGCCGCCAATACCGGTCATCACACCTAGGGTAATACACAAAAGTGCATTATGATCATTTGAAGCAATGCAAGCAATTTCCACACCGGTTATTGAAAATGCAGACAGGCCCAATGCATCAAAAAACACATTAAAAGCATCTATGGTTTCACGGATCTGTTTGAATCTATTTCGGTAAATATAAGCAATCAAAAACACAAGAATCGATGTTATAACTGCAACCAACAGAATGCTTGGGTTGTAGAAAATCTTAGGAGGAATATTTCCAATAAGAAGATCACGGATAACACCACCGCCAACTGCTGTAATACAACCTACGGTTACAACACCAAAAAGGTCCAAACTGCAGCGAATTCCAACCAAAGCACCGGAAACAGCAAAAGAAATTGTACCGATCCACTCCATAATTGCTATAATAAGGTTACTGACCATCATTATCACCGCCTTGGGCGTATTATAGCATATAAGCGGTGAAGCTGCAACACCTCTATCCAAATGCGTTTCTTTCGTGAAAAGTAAAAAGTGAAGAGTGAAAAAGGTATAAGTAAAAATCCCGAACGCTTTCGCATTCGGGATTTTTGGAGCTAGTGACCTGACTCGAACAGGCGACCTTCTCATTACGAGTGAGATGCACTACCGACTGTGCTACACTAGCATCTTTTACTGCTAAGTGCTGATAATTATAGCTTTATTTTAACAAAAAGTCAACTGTTTTATATTAAAATGAAAAATAGGTCTTGACAAATCTCATTAAATAGAGTAATATACTCTGGCTGGCTGCAAAAGTGGTCGGATATCTGGAGAAGTCGCGTAGCTGGCCGAGCGCGCACGATTGGAAATCGTGTATACCCCAAAAGGGTATCGAGGGTTCAAATCCCTCCTTCTCCGCCATAAAATCCCGAACGCAAAGCGTTCGGGATTTTTCCTTATTTTTATCAATTAAGGTGATATTAATGGATTATAACACACTTTTGGATCTTGTTGCAAATCTTGGCTATCAGTTGGCAATGTGCGGAGCAGAAACATACCGTGTTGAAGAAAGCGTTAAGCGAATTATGACAGCATACGGAATTGAATCTGAGGTTTTTGCCATTACAAGCTGTCTGATCGTAAGTCTAACAACCCCCGACGGAACAACATTAACGCGTATGCGACGAATTGGTTTTCACGGAAACGATCTCGACGGTGTTGAACGCTACAACAACCTCAGTCGAATTATTTGCACAAATACTCCAGAACCTAAGGTGGCTGCAGAATGGTTAAAAGAAACACAGCAGCAAAGAGTGTCTTACAAATACATCACATATCTATTTGGTAACTTTTTTGCAGGTTTTGGATTTTGCATCCTGTTTGGTGGAATGCTGTTCGATGCACTGTGTGCAGGAATTTGCGGTGTACTGATTGGACTGGTCAGCAGACAATTAGATAAGATGAAAGTTAATAGTTTCTTTAACACTATGACATGTGCATTCCTGATGTCTTTCCTTGCTTATACTATGGGTGCTGTCCATATAGCAAACAATACAGACACCGTTGTTATTGGTGCATTAATGCTATTAGTCCCCGGTCTGTTAATTACTAACGCAATGCGGGATATCATTTTTGGCGATACAATTTCAGGTGTTAATCGAATCGTGCAGGTTTTACTCATCGCCGCCGCTATTGCCCTTGGCACAGGTGTGGCCTGGAATCTTACAGATCTGCTCTACGGAAACTTAAACACCCTAGATCCGATTACATATCCCATTCTCATTCAAATTCTTGTAGCTATGCTTGGCAGTCTAGGCTTTGCACTTATTTTTAATATTCACGGCTCCGGATTTTTCCTTTGTGTATTAGGTGGTGGAATTTGCTGGTCAATCTATTCCCTATTGCTCCATTTTGGCTGTAATGATTTAATTGCATATTTTGCGGCATCTGTTATAGGCGCAATCTATTCAGAAGTAATGGCGCGAATGAGAAAATATCCGGCGATTTCCTATTTGGTAAGCTCAATAATACCATTAATACCCGGTGCTGGTGTTTATTACACCACAAACCACCTTGTTCGTGGTGATATGCAAGCGTTTTCAGCGCAAGGTATTCATACAATTGCAATTGCCGGATCCATTGCCGTAGGAATTTTAACTGTATCAACATTGGTTCATCTTTGGACAGTTTGGCACTCTCATAAATATAAAAAAGCTTCGGATCGTTGATCCGAAGCTTTTTCTTACTTATCCAGCTTTTTTTCAGCCTTTGCCTTTGCCTTCTCTTCCTGACGCTTCTTAGCTTCAGCTTTTGCATTCTCAGTGGCTGTTTCATTGGTAGAAAGTGCCCACTTAGCAAACTCAATGCGAACCTGATCAGCACCGGTTTCCAGCACAAACTTATCATCCTTGATATTAACAATGGTGCCGGTAATTCCGCCGATGGTGACAATCTTGTCGCCTACTTTCAGAGAAGAGCGCATATTCTCCTGTTCTTTCTTGCGCTTATTTTCGGGGCGGATCAGCATAAAATAGAACACTGCCACCATAACTACAAGCATAATCACAGTAGAAGTCATACCGCCGCCAGCCGGGACGGCTTCAGTCAAAATAGGAAGCATAAATAAAACTCCTTTGTTCAGAATGTATATACCATTATACCATTATTTAGTAAAAATGCAAGTCATATTTAGATTCGCCGAGCTAGTTTTTCAGAAAATTCACATCTGAAGGCATTGAACGTACCGTTATCCAGTTCTAAGCGAATACGTTCCATCAGCTTATTGTAGAAATACAGATTATGCATTACAGACAACCGCATTGCCAGCATTTCTTCTGCAACAAATAAATGTCGGATATAGGCTCTTGAGTATCTGCGGCACACCGGGCAATCACATTGCGGATCGATAGGATTCAGATCCGTTGCATACTTTGCATTTTTCAGGTTGATTGCACCTTCCCAGGTGAAAAGGCGAGCATGGCGGGCATTTCTGGCCGGCATAACGCAGTCAAAGAAATCCACTCCCCTAGCCACAGCTTCAATAATGTTGGTTGGTGTACCAACACCCATCAGGTAACGCGTCTTGTCTTTCGGCATAAAGGGTTCAACTGCATCGATAATGTCATACATTTCTTCCGCTGTTTCGCCTACTGCAAGACCGCCAATGGCATAACCGGGCAAATCCAAGTCGGCAATTCGCTTCATATGATCCACTCGGATATCTGCGTAAGTACCACCTTGGTTGATACCCCAGAGCATCTGTTGCGGATTTACTGTATCAGGCAATGCATTCAAACGGGCATTTTCTACCTTGCAGCGCTCAAGCCAACGATAGGTTCTGTCCACACTTTTTAGAACATAATCCCGTGGCGCAGGATTTTCAATACACTCATCAAAAGCCATACAGATATCAGAGCCTAAATTAGACTGGATCTGCATACTTTCCTCCGGTCCCATAAATATCTTATGCCCGTCAATGTGGGATGCAAAGGTTACGCCTTCCTCCTTAATTTTCCGTAGGGAAGAAAGGGAGAAAACCTGAAAGCCACCGGAATCCGTCAGAATTGGACCATCCCAAGTCATAAACTTATGCAAACCACCACATTCCTTCACCAGCTTATCACCGGGTCGTAAATGCAGATGGTAAGTATTGCTCAGCTCCACCTGACAGCCTATGTCCTTCAGATCCTTTGCACTAAGTGCACCTTTAATTGCACCTTGCGTGCCAACATTCATAAATACGGGGGTTTGAACTGTACCGTGAGCGCAGGTAAATTCACCGCGTCTGGCTTTCCCCTCTGTCTTTAATAACTTAAACATAATACTCCTCTTAAACAATCAGCATCGCATCACCAAATGAGAAGAAACGGTATTTTTCTCTCACTGCTGTTTCGTATGCAGCTAGGATATTTTCCCTACCGGCAAAGGCAGATACTAACATTACCAGTGTGCTTTCCGGCAAATGAAAATTGGTGATTAATCCATCCATCGCCTTAAATTTATAACCGGGATAAATAAATATATCTGTCCAGCGACTTTTTTCAGAAAAAGATCCATCCTCATTCACAAGACTCTCAAGGGTCCGACAGGAGGTTGTACCAACGCAGATCACCCTTCCGCCTCTGGCCTTTGTTTCGTTCAGGATTGCAGCAGTCTCTGCACTCATCATACACAGCTCACTATGCATATGATGCTCGTTGATACTTTCCGCTTTCACAGGTCGAAATGTGCCTAAGCCCACATGCAATGTGATAAACGCTGTGTTGACGCCTTTATTGCGAGCCTTCTCAAGAAGCTCTTGTGTAAAGTGCAGGCCGGCTGTAGGCGCTGCAGCAGAACCAACTTCCTTGGAATACACAGTCTGATACCGCTCCTGATCCTGAAGCTCCTCTTTGATGTAAGGTGGAAGTGGCATTTTTCCAAGCCGTTCTAATACTTCAAGGAAAATTCCTTCATAATCAAAAGTCACGATTCGGTTGCCGTCTTCTTTTACTTCTGTAACAGTTGCCGTGAGTTCTCCGTTGCCAAACACCACTTGTTGCCCATCCCGCAGCTTTCTGCCGGGTTTTGCAAGGCACTCCCACTTCTTATCCCCTAAATCTTTCAGCAGCAGCAATTCAACCGCACCGCCTGTGGGGCGATGTCCCAAAAGTCTGGCGGGCAAAACACGGGAATCATTCATCACAAGACAATCGCCAGGTTTCAAATATTCCAACACATCAAAAAAATGCCGATGATTGACACTCCCAGACAGTCTGTCCAAAACAAGCAATCTGGAACTGTCACGTTGTTGTAAGGGAGTCTGCGCAATCAGTTCCTCCGGCAAATCATACCAAAAATCACAGGTCTTCAAGATTATAGCCTCCGCAAAAATACATTGCATCTAGTATAGACTATTTTCTTCCACTTTGCAATACGCAAATCAACCAATCACAGCATAGATTGTGTTGGAGGTATGACCTATGAGTAATCCTTTTTTTACTGGCGTCTGCACCGCACTGGTAACCCCATTTATTGATGGAAAAATTAATTATCCTATGGCTGAAATGCTAATCAGACGACAGATTGATGCCGGCGTGAAAGCAATCGTTTTGTCTGGTACAACAGGAGAAGCCTCTACCCTATCTGATTTAGAAAAAATCGAGCTGTTTCGACGCTGCAAAGCATATGTTGGCAACAGTTGCCTGATAATTGCAGGCACAGGTACAAACTGTACTGCCAGAAGTCTTGAGCTTAGTCTCGCTGCAGAAAACGCTGGCGTTGATGGATTGTTGATGGTAACACCTTATTACAACAAAGCCACACCGGATGGACTGTATATTCATTATCGTGCCATAGCAGAAGCTGTGGATCTACCAATCATTGCCTATAATGTGCCATCACGCACCGGTGTCGACATTCCAATATCCGTTTATGCCAAATTGAGCACTATACCAAATTTGGTAGGCGTAAAAGAAGCAAGCAGTGACATTTCAAAAATAACAAAAACGCGCTGTGCCTGCGGTAACTGTTTTTCGATCTGGACCGGCAATGATGACCTGATCGTACCTGCAATGTCTTTAGGAGCACTTGGCGTGATCTCAGTTCTTTCCAATGTCTGCCCTAAAGAAACAGCAACTATGGCAAATGCCGCACTTGCAGGAGATTTCGATACAGCATCCAGCCTACAATGTCAGCTTCAGCCGCTTGTGGAGCTATTATTCTGCGAGGTCAATCCCATTCCGGTTAAAGCTGCAATGGGATGTATTGGATATGATTGCGGTGGATGCAGGCTTCCTCTTACTGATCTCACACCGGAAAACAAAAAGCGTTTAGATATGTTCTTTGGATAGAAAAGTGGTCGGCAATGTAATTGCCGACCACTTCATTAAGCAAGAATTGCCTTATGGAATACTTTTTTACCCTTGCGAAGTTTCACACCGTTTTTCAGGTCATCCTCAGTGACACTAAAAGTATGATCCGGTACTTTTTCATCATTTACGAACACACCACCCTGCTGGATGAGCCGTCTTGCTTCGCCGTTAGAACCGGCGAGCTTACAGGCTACCATCAGGTTCAAAATGCCGATCTTACCCTCAGTCAGCTGATCTGCAGAGATCTCAGTAGTGGGCATATTGGCATCATCACCACCGCCCATAAACAGCGCCTTAGCAGCAGCCTGAGCCTTGTTAGCTTCCTCTTCACCGTGGACAAGCTTTGTCAGCTCATAAGCCAGGATTTCCTTTGCCGTGTTCAGCTGCGCATCCTTCCAGGAGTCCATTTCATTGATCTGCTCCAAGGGTAGGAATGTCAGCATACGGATGCACTTGAGCACATCTGCATCCTCAACATTACGCCAATACTGGTAGAAATCATAGGGAGCGGTCTTGTTAGGATCAAGCCACACAGCACCGGAGGCTGTCTTACCCATCTTCTTGCCCTCGGAGTTAAGCAGCAGCGTAATGGTCATTGCGTGGGCGTCCTTACCCAGCTTTCTGCGGATCAACTCTGTACCGCCCAGCATATTGCTCCACTGGTCGTTACCGCCAAACTGCATATTGCAGCCGTAGTGCTGGTACAGATGATAGAAGTCATAAGACTGCATAATCATATAGTTGAATTCCAGGAAACTAAGACCCTTCTCCATACGCTGCTTATAGCATTCTGCACGGAGCATATTATTAACAGAGAAGCACGCGCCCACTTCCCGAAGGACATCCACATAGTTCAGGTCTAACAGCCAGTCAGCATTGTTGACCATCTGTGCCTTGTCTTCACCAAACTCAATAAAACGCTCCATCTGCTTTTTGAAACAATCGCAGTTATGCTGGATCGTTTCTACAGTCATCATAGAGCGCATATCGGTTCTGCCGGAAGGGTCTCCGATCATTGCCGTACCACCGCCAATCAGGGCAATCGGCTTATTGCCAGCCATTTGCAGACGCTTCATCAGGCACAGTGCCATAAAATGACCTACATGAAGAGAATCCGCAGTGGGGTCAAAACCAATATAAAAAGTAGCCTTGCCATTGTCGATCATCTCACGGATCTCTTCTTCATTTGTAACCTGAGCGATCAAACCCCGGGCCACCAGTTCGTCATACAATTTCATTTAAGATTCCTCCATAGTTCATTATTCATAGCACAGCATTTCTTCTGCGCTCTTAAGTGTAGTTTCAGTAATATTTGCACCACCGATCATACGGGCAACTTCACGCTTTCTGCCTTCAAAATCCAGTGGGGTCACTGTTGTGTATGTACGTTCATCCCGCACATCCTTTGCAATCAGTAAATGTGTTTGCGCCAAGGCAGCAAGTTGAGGTAAATGCGTCACACATAAGACCTGCTTTGCAACTGCAACACTTCTGAGTTTCTCTGCAACTTTTTGTGCTGCTCGACCGGAAACGCCAGTATCTACTTCATCAAAAATAAGTGTTGTCACCTTATCCTGCTGGGCCAAAACATTTTTAATTGCCAACATAATACGGGATAATTCACCACCGGACGCAACTTTGCTCAATGGCTTAAGTGCTTCGCCTACGTTTGCAGACATATAAAAAGCAACTGTGTCTGCACCAGTTTGTGTCAATCTACTTTCTTCAAATTCACAGGAAAATTGCACCTTAGGCATATCCAGTTGCGATAGTTCTGTCAAAATACGCTTCGAAAGTTCCTGTGCGCCCGTCTGGCGTGATTTCCTAAGTTCGAAAGCTACATCCCAAGCAATTTTCTCAGCTTGTTCCAGCTTTATCTTCAGCTTTTCCAGATGATCGTCTGCAAATTCTATTTCATCAAGTTCCTGCTTTGCATTCTCCAAATAATTCAGGATATCCTCGCAGGTTGCACCGTATTTCCTACGAAGTCGGTGGATTACATCCAGACGGGATTCTATATTTTCCAATTCATCTCCGGAATAAGAAAGATTATCTTTCGCATTACGGACTTCATCTGCCACATCCTGAACTTGATACATCAGGTCAGCAAGTTTTTCGCGAATAGAATCGTATGCATCAGTATATCGGTTCAATCTTGATAGTTCCCGCTCTGCTTCTGCAAGAAGAGAGACTGCACCATCCGTATCGTCACCACCATAAAGAATCTCTACCGCAGCGTAAATCCCATCACTAAGCTTTTCCGCATTTTGAAGGATCTTTCTACGATCTTCCAGTTCTATATCTTCACCGGAATGCAAATCTGCTTTTGAGATTTCCTCAATTTGATATCGAAGGGTTTCCATACGGCGAAGCTTTTCGCTTTCATCCATTGTCATACGGTCAATTTGATCCTGCAAATATGCAACATCTTGATAACGCTTCGAATATTCCTGCAAAAGTGCATCATTTCCGGCAAAAGCATCTAAAAAAGTCAGGTGATTGCTTTCATCGAATAAAGATGCTGAATCGTGCTGCCCATGAATATCTATAAGCTGCGCACCAAGTTTGCGCAAAATAGACACGGTTACCAAAGTTCCATTTACCCGGCAAATGTTTTTTCCATCCAGATACACGTCTCTTTGGATCATCGTTTCCGGTTCATAAGCAACATCGTTTTCAGAAAACCATTCAAATTCCGGAACATCGGTAAAAACAGCACGAACAGATGCCTTTGTACTTCCCGTGCGAATCATATCCCGGTAAGCGCGCTCACCCAAGACCGCACTGATTGCATCAATTACAATAGATTTACCTGCACCGGTTTCGCCTGTCAGGATATTAAAACCTGCGTCAAAGGAAATGTCAGCGCACTCAATGACCGCGATATTCTCTATATGCAGAAGGCTAAGCACGCCTAATCCCCCCCTAAACTCAGTTTAATAAATTCTTAATTTCACCGCAAAAAGCAGCTGCCGCATTATTGTCACGCATAATCACCATAACTGTATCATCGCCTGCTAGGGAGCCGACTACAGCATGTAAATTCATTGCATCGATTGCAGAACCGGCTGCTGAAGCAAGACCAGGTAATGTGCGAATTACAATAATGTTTTGCGCATAATCGTAGCCAATCACACATTCCCGAAAAATGGTGTTCAATTTTGAAGAAAACGAACCACTAAGTTCTGCAGAAGAGGTGGTATAGCGATAAGTTCCAAGACTTGTTAATTCTTTAACAATCCGAAGTTCTTTTATATCGCGGGAAATTGTTGCCTGTGTTCCACGAAAGCCTTCTTCCTGAAGTGCTGCCAGAAGCTGTTCCTGTGTTTCCACATTGCGATTTGTTATGATCTCCATAATTTTAGCTTGTCTTTGTGTTTTCAAATCCCATCACCTCAAACGATTCTAAATTTGTTGTTGACAACATCATAGAAACTACGATCCTTCAAACGCACCAACTGTGTCACTAAGCTAGACTTTTTGATAGTAATTTTATCGCCCATAACGATCTTCAACGCCTTGCCGCCATCAACAGATAAAAAAGCATTTTGGCGGGCATTTTGTGTTAGTTTTACATTAATAACACGCTTATCGGATGCAACCATGCTTCTGCTAACAACATCATGTGCACAAATCGGCGTAATTAAAATACTATGTGCTTCCGGCTCTATAATAGGCCCACCGGCTGACAGACTGTAGGCTGTTGAACCGGTAGGAGTGGCAATAATTACGCCATCTCCACCACACTCCATTGCCTGAACTCCATCACAGCTTACAGCAGTGTGAATAATGCGGGCAATTGCGCCCTTGGTAATCACTGCATCATTCAGGCAAATATCGTGAAAAATAATATCACGGTCACGCATAACTGTTACATCCAGCATCATTCGGTTCACAACGGAATATTCGCCGGTAGCAATTCTGGATAGCAGTGACATTTCTCCACTTTCCAATTCCGCCATAAAACCCATCGTGCCAATATTTACACCTAAAACAGGCACGTTATTGCGTGTAGCTGCCTTAGACATATGGAGAATCGTACCATCTCCACCAAAACAGATCACCATAGACGCCCCTGGTAATTCCCGATCCAGGCGTGAAAAGTAAATGTCTTTTGGTAACGCGCAACTCTTATCAACAACAAACGGCAAACACACCCGCGTTTCGATATTATTTTCCTTCAAAATCCGCAGCGCTTCCCGCAGCGTTTTGAAGTCTTTGTCCCGATAGGGGTTGGGCGTTAATATGACCTTCTCCATTGTTTCTTATCCCTTCAGCGTTTCGTGAGCTTGTGATACAACTGCAGCAGTATCCGGCTCAATGCCGGGCTTATCAGCCAAGGTCAAATGCCCAAGAAACTCAATATTACCTTCCGGACCTTTTACCGGGGAAAACGTCAGGCCCAAAATGTTAAATTCCAATTCATTGGCAAGTGCTACAAAATTATCCAGCACTTCTTTGTGTGTCTCCGGCTCCCGGACAACACCTTTTTTACCGACCTTTTCTTTACCTGCTTCAAATTGTGGCTTAATCAGGCACAAAACCTGACCGGTAGGTTTCAAAAAAGTCTTAATAACAGGAAGAACGATTTTAAGTGAAATGAAGCTCACATCTATCACCGATAGATCCAGCGGTTCTCCCAATTGTTCCGGTGTTACATAACGCACGTTTGTGCGCTCCATTACAACCACGCGGGGATCTGATCGTATTTTCCAGTCAAGCTGACCGTACCCTACATCAATTGCAAATACTTTGCTTGCACCCTGCTGAAGCAGGCAATCTGTAAAGCCGCCGGTTGATGCACCGGAATCACTACATACATAGCCGGTAGGATCGACGCCAAAATCTCTAAGCGCTTTTTCTAATTTCAGTCCACCACGGCTCACATAAGGGCATCCACCGCTGCGAACCTCGATCTGCACAGTTTCTTCGAAAGAAGTGCCCGGTTTATCCGCCTTCTGACCATCTACATACACAAGACCGCTCATAATGATTGCTTGTGCCTTGGTGCGCGTGTCAGCATATCCCTGCTCTACCAGAAGCACATCCAGTCTTTTCTTGACTTTCACTTGCCACGCACCTCCTGCACAAATTCAGCAATTTTCTGACTACTGATCCCACAATGCTCATATAATTTATCCACTGCACCGTGGGGAACAAATTGGTCTCCAAGATCTATACCAGTTACGTTGCAATCAGGATTTCTTTTTCTCAATTCATAAGCAAGGGAATCTCGAATTCCACAGTTTCCACTCACTTCTTCAACAACTACTACTGGTGCACCTTCCGCCATCTGCAGCGCAACCTCTTCAACCGGTAAAGGTTTTACTGTCAGCAGGCGTAAAACCGTTGCTTCAACGCCTTGCTCGGAAAGTAACTTTGCAGCATCCATAGCATTTTGAAGCATTGTTCCATAACAAATAAGCGTCACATCTCCGCCCTTACGGTGGCAGGAGAGCAGGCCCTCATTTGCGACATTCTCACAATTAGACCAATCAGATGTCACAAATTCACGGTTTCCGCCCCTGGGGTAACGTATTGCGACCGGTCCATTATGCTCTAAAACTGCCCAATGGAGCATATCTTCTTGCTCCTGCAAGGATACCGGACAAAGAATCGCCATATTCGGTGCTTGACGCAGGAAACCAACATCATAGATACCGTGATGTGTCTCTCCATCTTCACCCACTAAACCAGCTCTGTCGATGGCAAAGACAACATGGAGATTGAGCATACAAACATCCTGCAGAATCATATCGTAGGCACGCTGCAAAAAGGTTGAATACAGCGCAATTACAGGCACCAAGCCTTGCTTTGCAAGACCACCTGCCATAGAAACTGC
>JAZOSD010000063.1:0-21566 GCA_045656945.1 Faecousia sp. | reverse complement strand
AAAAGTAGGTAGAATAATCATATATAATCCAAGCCCTTCAGCACCAACAAATCTACCCATTAATATTTTAATAAACATTCCAAGCATTTTAGTAATTAATCCGCCAACAAGAAGTATAAATGTAGACTTAATAAACTTTGTTTTCATACAAAAATATATGAAAAAACAACTTAATATATACAAAAAAAATAAAAGTATGATATGATGAATACGTAATAAAAAAAGATTAAACAAGAATACTCGAACAAGTGTATTCTTTTGTAAAAAAGAGATGTAAAATTATTAAAATGTCATCTTAAAACTTTATTAACTATTTGATAAAAAAATAAGCTATGATATTCTAATAATATAGAGGTGGACATAATGAACGAATTAATTAATTTTTTAACATCAAAAGAAATTATTGTGGTTTACGCGGTAGCAGGAATAGCATGCTTTTTATGCTTTATTATATATTTAATTGACAAAACTTACTACAAGAGAAAAAGAAAACATAATACAAGAGAACTTACACGAACAGAACGTTGCCGCCCTCAGCGGAAATGTCACGGATGAAGTTGTAGGCTTCCTCCAGTTTCTTAACGGTCTTCTGCAGGTCGATGATGTAGATACCGTTACGCTCGGTGTAGATGTAGGTAGCCATCTTGGGGTTCCAGCGGCGGGTCTGGTGACCGAAGTGTACACCGGCCTCCAGCAGTTGCTTCATAGATACGACAGACATTTTTTCATTTCTCCTTTTGTTTTTTCCTCCACCCCGATCATCTCGCACTGCCCGCTCTTTTGGAGCACTCGGGGGTACGATCACCGGGTGTGTGGTGTAGATTACTACGGGCATAATTTTCCCGTGCCGAACTATTATATAGGAAAGAAATCCATTTTGCAAGTATTTTTTCCAATTTTTTTCAAAAATATTCGAAAAAGACGTCGGGCTTTCCCGACGGCTGTTTAATGGACAATTGACAATGGATAATTGATAATTATATTCGGGATACGATAGATGTTACCAGCCAAGCCTCCCTTGTGTAAAGGGAGGTGGCACGGCGTAAGCCGTGACGGAGGGATTGTAATGTGTTGAAGAAGACCAATCCCCCAGTCTGTCAAAAAAGTAGTTTTTGACAGACATATTCATTCTGCATTTTGCATTCAAAACAGTAGTCCCGGCTTGTGCCGGGGAACTCTGCACTGGTCCGGCTTTGCGTCCACCAATATAATATCCGGTCCGATCCGACGGATACAGTTCCAGGGGATCACAAAATCATCCCGCCTGCCCCAAAGACCAAAAAAACGGCAAGTGCCGGGTACAATGATCGCAGTCAGGTTTCCCTCCGGCAAATCCACACAGGCATCACACACAAAGCCCAACCTTCTTCCGTCACTGATACAAATAACCTCTTTACAGTGCAGCTCCGAAAACCTTACAGCCATACCTATCCCCCCAATTTTGTACAGTCTATGCGTTGGAATGGGACGGTATGCCAATTGACAATTGATAATTGACAATTGTGGTATTCCTTCGAAAATGATTTTCTATGTAGGGAATGCATATATGCATTCCGCGTAAGATAACAGCTTTTTGCGTTGCTGGGCGGAAAGGATGTATCCTTTCCCTACATTTTGATCCGTCCGCGTCAGCGGACACATTCATTTTGCATTTTACATTTTGCATTTTGCATTATTTATAGATCATTGCTCGATAAATTGAAAATTATGACACAGTAAACGCCTTGCGCATGGTGCTGATGGCACCCTTTTCCAGACGGGAGACCTGGGCCTGGGAGATGCCCAGCACGCCTGCCACCTCCATTTGGGTCTTGCCGTCATAAAACCGCAGAGAAAGGATCTGCTTTTCCCGGCTGCCTAATGCCTGAAAGGCGTTTCGCAATGTGATCCGCTCCATCCAGTTTTCATCCGTGTTTTTTGTATCTCGTACCTGATCCATTACGGTCAGTGGGTCGCCCCCATCGGAATATACCGGATCGTGGAGACTCACCGGCGCGCACACCGCATCCAGCGCCTCCGAAACATCGGAAACCGGCAGATCCAGTTCCTTCGCGATCTCCTCCAATGTAGGCTCTCTTCCCAATCGCAGCAGCATCCCCTCCTTACATTGCAGCACCCGGTATGCCACATCCCGGATAGACCGTGAGACCCGAATAGCGGAATTATCCCGCAAATACCGCCGCACTTCCCCGGCGATCATTGGAACGCCATAGGTACTAAAGCGCACCTGCTTGTCCGGATCAAAATTACTGATTGCTTTCATCAATCCGATGCAGCCCACCTGAAACAGATCGTCCGGGTTTTCTCCCCGCCCCACAAACCGTTGGATCACAGACAGCACAAGGCGCAGATTCCCCTCGATCAGCTTCTGCCTTGCCGCCTCATCCCCCGCTTTCGCCTGCCGGAGCAGCACTTCCATATCCGCCTGGGACAAAACCTTCAGCCGGGCGGTGTTCACACCGCAGATCTCTACTTTTCCCTGCATACAGTCCTCCTGAAACAACAAAAGCTACTTTCATTATCTCCGGGCGCAGAAAAATCATACCGTCAGCATTTTTGTGTAATATTACCAAATTTTTTGCCATAACCTGCTTGTAACGCCTGCTGCAGATCGAAGTGTTTGGATAAAATGGCAACTTTTTCCCTAAAAAAGGGTAAAAAATAATGGCGGAAAAATAGGAACATAATCCTTTTATAGCCCATAATTTACAGCCAGTATGCAACCGTTTATACACAGCATTTTTGGGGGAATTTAATCCAAAATCAGGAAAATAGCCATTGAAACCCTTGACTTTTCCACATTATCCACAGGGTTATCCACAGGACTTTTCCACAGGGTGGATATCGAGCGGTTATTCATTTTAGTTGACATAAGTGTTTTCGACACCTTTCTGGTTTTTTCCTACTTTTTTCTTCGTCAAAATATCGACGATACCCGCAAATGGGAGAGCAAAAAAAGTACTTGACAAAAAAATTGAAATAACATATTGAAATTTTTTAGAAAAAAGTATTGATTTTCTTAGAAAAGCGCGCTATAATGGGAAAACGCATGAGCGAAACCATAGATTAGGAGGTGTCATAATGCCCAATATCAAGTCCTCTAAGAAGGATGTCCTTTCTTCCAAGATCGCTTACGAGAAGAACAAGGCCGAGAAGACTGCACTGAAGTCTGCTGTGAAGAAGTTTGAAGCTGCTGTTGCTGAGAACGACCGTGCTGCTGCTGAAGCTGCTTACAAGGTAGCTGTTAAGAAGATCGACCAGGCAGTGAACAGCAACATTCTGCACAAGAATACTGCTGCCCGCAAGAAGAGCAGCCTGACTCTGCGTCTGAACAAGCTGGCCTGATTTCTCTGAAAATATCTCCTTCCTGATATCGGGAAGGAGTTTTTTCATTATATTCCCCCGGCGGATCTTTTTTCGCATATCTTCGTTTTGAAAGCCTTGAAATACAGGGAGTATGTCTGCGGCTTTCAACCTCGATCTGCGAAAAAATCTCTCGCCGGGATTTATAATTCGCAAATCTTCGTTTTGAAAGCTTTGAAATACACAGAGTATGTCTGCGGCTTTCAACCTCGATCTGCGAAAAAATCTCTCGCCGGGTTTTCTTATAAATTGTTAATTGTCCATTGTCAATTATCCATTCAATATGGTATAATCTTATCAAAAAGGGAGGTGTGTTCCAATGGCCAGGCTTTCTGATCCAATTACAATTCTAAAGGGCATCGGTCCTGCCCGGGCAAAGCAGTTTTCTGCCCTGAATATTTTCACGCTGGAAGATCTGATCTGCCATTTTCCCCGGGCGTATGAGGATCGCACCCGGCTGATCCCCATTGAAAAGCTGGAAGTAGACCAGCCTGCCTGTTTTAAGGCAACGGTTATGAACACCCCTCGCACCAATCACATCCGCAAAGGCCTGGATCTGACAAAGGTACAGGTAGCGGATCATTCCGGACGGCTGAACCTTACCTTTTTTAATAATAAGTATGCTGCACAGCAGCTGCAGTACGGCAAAGAATATATTTTCTACGGAGCTGTCAGTGGAGATTTTATCGGCTACAGTATGACAAATCCCGTTTTTGAAACTCCGGACAGCAATCCTTTGACCACCCGCCGGGTTCTGCCCATCTATCCGCTGACTGCGGGACTTTCCAATGCGGTAGTGCTAAAAGCTGTGCAGGAGGCTCTTGCTATATGCAATCCTCCCGCAGAAATTTTACCCCAACAGCTGCGGGAGAAGTATAACATCCTGCCGGCGGAGCGAGCCTATTATGCCATCCACCAGCCGTCATCCATGCAGGAGGCGGAACTGGCAAAGCGGCGGCTGATTTTTGAAGAATTTTTTGTTTTTTCTGCAGGTCTTTCTCTGATGCGGGCTTCCCGCACAGAAAAAAAGATCCCCCCTTATGAAGTAACCGACCTTTCCGCCTTTTTGGGCGCACTCCCCTTTACCCTCACCGGTGCCCAAAGGCGGGCCATCGACGAGATTTCCTCCGATCTGCGCCGGGGAACGCCTATGAACCGGCTGGTGCAGGGCGATGTGGGCAGTGGCAAGACGATGGTAGCGGCTGCCGCAGCCTATCTGGCTGTAAAAAACGGTCAGCAAGCCGCCCTGATGGCGCCTACGGAAATTTTGGCAGAACAGCACCACGCATCCCTGTCAAAGCTCCTGACCCCTTTGGGGATTTCTGTGGGTTTGCTCACCGGCTCCTTGAGCCAAAAGCAAAAACGGGAAACCCGGGAAGCAATCGAAACCGGCACAATCGATCTGGTGATCGGTACTCACGCGCTGGTTGCCGATGCTACCGCTTTTTCCAATTTAGGACTGGTGATTGCAGATGAGCAGCACCGGTTTGGTGTTGGACAGCGTTCCCGCTTGTCTGCCAAGGGCAGCGACCCCCATTTGCTGGTAATGTCTGCAACCCCCATTCCCAGAACGCTGGCACTACTGATGTATGGCGATCTGGAGGTGTCCATTCTGGACGAGCTGCCTCCCGGTAGAGAAACTGTGGATACCTTTCTGGTGGGGGAAAGCTATCGGGCGCGGATCAATGCCTTTATCCGCAAGCAAGTAACAGAAGGTCATCAGTGCTTTGTGGTCTGTCCTGCTGTGGAGGAAAATGGTGATCTGGATTTGAAAGCTGCCACAGTGTGGGCAGAAACGCTGCAAAAGACGGTATTCCCCGATTTGCGGATCGCCCTTCTCCACGGGCAGATGAAGGGCGCAGAAAAAGAATCGGTGATGTCCAGCTTTGCCGCCGGCAATGCAGATGTTCTGGTTGCCACAACGGTGATCGAGGTGGGCGTGGATGTACCCAACGCCACCTTAATGGTGATCGAGGATGCAGACCGGTTTGGTCTTTCTCAGCTTCATCAGCTCCGGGGGCGGGTTGGTCGCGGGCAAGCGAAAAGCTATTGTATCCTGACTTCACACAATAAAAATGCGGAAACCAATCAGCGCATGAAAGCCTTCTGCAAAACAAACGATGGCTTTAAGATTGCAGAGGAGGACCTGCGCTTGCGGGGACCCGGTGATTTCTTCGGCAGCCGTCAGTCGGGACTTCCGGTGTTCCGGGTGGCAAATCTTAGTTTGGATTTGCAGACCTTGAAAACTGCCCAGCAAGCATCTGTGGAGTGGATCGAACAATGGGGTACAGCCAACACCCCGGAGGCGGAAAATCTCCGGGGTCGCATTGGCGAATTGTTCCGCAGAGCACAGGGAACGATGAATTGATTTAGATTTGAAGGGGCGGATAATATCCGCCCCTACATTGCATTTTGCATTAAAAAACCAGCCCATTGTGGGCTGGTTTTTCTTATTCTTCCGGTTTGTGTTCTGCGTTCAGGGCATCCACCACAATATCCGGGTAGGGGTTGACGATGGCTGTACGGTAAGTGTGGTAAATTACCATACCCGGCTTGCCACCGGGGGTCTTTTTCACCTGTCGCACCGTGGTCACATCCACAGGGATATTCTGTCCGCCTGCGGTTTCTGCGTAATATGCCGCCAGCTGTGCTGCTTGAGTCACCGTATCATCTGGAGGTGTTGTGCCGCCACAGGAAATGATCACGTGACTACCGTGTACCTTGGACGCGTGAAGCCACAAATCGTCCTTCCGGGCAGACTTGAAGGTCAACTCATCGTTTTGATGGTTATTTCTGCCCACATAAATGGGATAGCCGTCGGTAGACTCAAACCGCAAGGGAGGAAGCTTTGCCTGCTTCATTTTCCGCTTGCCTGCATCCGGGCGCACATAGCCACCCTCCTGTAGTTCTTTGCGAATTTCCTCCAGTTCTGCATCGGAATCTGCCCGGTTTAATTCCTCCAGAACACTTTGCAGATACTGCAGCTCCTGCTGACCCAGTTCAATCTGCCGAGTCAGCTCCTTTTGGGCATTTTTCATACGGGTGTAATCTTTATAATATTTTGCTGCATTTTGCTGGGGTGACAAAATGGGAGACAGTGGCACTTCAATTTGTGCCATATTTTCATCGTAAAAATCCTCCACCATCACGCTGGTCTGCCCCTTTTGGATGCGGTGGATATTGGCAGTTAAAATATCTCCCAGCTGGCGCAGACGCTCCCGGTCATAAGTGGCGGCAAGCTCCTTTTCCTGTATGGCAAGCTTGCGCTGCAGCCGCTGGCAGAGATTGCTCACCGTCTTTCGCACTGCCTGACTTTTCTGCCGCATAGCATCCTTCCGATCCCGGAGGATGTAAAAGCTGTCCAGCAGTGCGCCAAAGGAATTTGCCTGCAAATATGCACCATACTGACGGATAGGGCAGAAGGCAAACTGCTTTGGCGTACCATCCGGTTGGGCAAAATAATAAGGAGCAGGATGGGTCAAATGTTCCCGGAAAAACAGAAATAGCTTTTCTTCGATGGCTGCAAAATCTTCTCCCTCCAGCCGGGCATCTGCCTGACCGGTAGCAAACAATGATGCTTCCCGACAGATAAGGGGCGACAAACCGCCAAAGCTGTCCATCAGCCGGTCTGCCAAAATATCAGCGCCTGGCTTTTCTAGCAGGTTTACATAATTCTCCTGAATTCTGGGGTCTGCCTTTGCGATGGCATCCGGCTCCTGATAATACATTCCCGGAAGTGCGGGACGCTTGGCAGTTTCATCCAGACCGATCCGGCGCAAACAGTCAATGATCCGTCCGTCCGGTCCTAACAAATACAAATTGCATGTTCTGCCCATCAGCTCTGCCACCAGCTTTTTCTGCACCGGGTCACCCATCTCATCTATGCAGTCAAAGGTGAAGAAAGCGCAACGCTCCATAGGCAGCTGGGAAATTTCCCGCAGGCGGGCACCGGACAGGTGCTTGCGCAGCAGCATACAAAACATCGGCGGCTGGGCGGGATTTTCCGGGTTTGCCTCCGTCAGGTGCAGCCGGGGTGCGGCAGGAGATGCCACAATGGTCAGCTTTTGTCTGCCTTCCTGACATTTCAGGTGCAAAATCACCGTGTCCCGGCTGGGCTGATGGATTTTCTCCACTCTTGCTCCGGAAGTCTTTTCCCGGATCTCCTCTAAAACCGCTCCTAAGAAAAACGCATCAAATGCCATAATAGGCCTCCATACAAATCAGAAACAATTCATTTACCCGGTCTTTTTGACCCAGCAGGTACAGCGCACCGAACAGCGTTTCCAGTCCGGTAGCTTTTTGATATTCCTGGGGGGTGGCTGACTTGGGTGCTGCGTGGGTGTGGGCATTCTTGCCCCGGCGGAAATAGGCAAATTCCTCTTCCGACAAATGGGGTTTGAGGATATCTGCAAATTTTGCCTGCGTAGGCGCTTTCACCAGTGCCACCGTATCTTTATGGAGCTTGAGCACTGTTTGGTCACCCTTTGCACACAAATAGGTGCGGCAAAGCAGCTCATAAACACCGTCACCAATGTGGGCAAGCCCTAAATTGGAGATGGCATTGACCTGTTGCGGTGTAAAATTCATTTCAAAAAGGTTTTCCAAAGCTTGTCTCCTCGATTCAACAGGAATTGGGCACAAAGTCCCGTAAACAGACCTGTGATCACACTGCACAAAATCATCACCGGCAGGTAGATCACAAGTCCCGGTGTGCCTGTAAGCAGCACAGCAACGATCATCTGCCCAATAGAATGGGCGATGGCACCCAGACAGCCGGCAACCCAGATCTGTTCCTTTGTTAAAATCTGTTTCAGACCGATGGCTGCTAGCCAGGCAAGGAATCCTCCTGCGGCAGAATAAAAAATTGTGCCAAACTGTCCGGAAAAGATCGCACCCAAAAAGATGCGTACAAATAAAATTGCCGCTGCTTCTTTCCCGCCTAATAAAAACACCGCAAACACCGTTACAATGTTGCTTAGTCCCAGCTTAATGCCGGGGATCGGCACAAGGGCGGGAATTTGCGCCTCCACCATAAAAATCGTCAGGGCAATGGCGGTCAGCAACGCCACAGATGTTATTTTTCTTGTTTTCAAACCACCACCGCCTTTTGATATCGTTATTCCATTTCCACCATTTCTTCCTTCAGTTCGCTGCGACGAATCAGGAAACGACGAATGGCAAACAGTCCTGCAATACAAGCTACGCAAGCCACATTGCTCCAGTAATTATCGTGGTTGAGGATCACGTGGCGGGTAATTGCCACTGTCAGCACCTCCAAAATACTTGCAGGCGTCGTATCAATGAGCATACGCACAAACTCCAGACCAACCACAATGGTCAAAACCTTATGTAAATAGGTGTCAATACCACCCCAATAACCGTTCAGGGTAAACATTTCATAAATCGTTACTGCAAAAGTGGCGATCAGCACAATTAAGGTGATTGCGGCAATCACCCGCTCAATAAAATGGAGGATTCTCCGGAAGATATGCTCCACCCGGTGATCGTGGTGAGTCTGACGCTCTATTCTGGCTTGCAGCTTAGGATCGGAAGATTTTTGTGTATTCATAGATACCTCCTGTTATTTCGTAGTGAGGCCGGTATTATTTTTCGGCTTTTTCTGCTGGTTTACCCAGATTTTCATCACAAGGCTGTGGGGCAGGAATTTCACCAGCAGCACCTGTGCCTTTACCCGGAAATCGTGAATGGAAACCTGCTTTTTGGTTTTGTACAGATCCTTCAGTCCTGTTGCCACCACATCCTTTGCCTCAAAAAGCCAGCTGAAGTGCTGCACTTCATTCTCGTTTGTCTGGAATGCATGGTTGAAAAATTCTGTTTTCACCCACCCCGGGTTCATTGCCATTACCCGGACACCCTGGCTGCGCAGCTCTTCATTGATTGCGCGGCTGTAGCTCAGGACAAAGGACTTTGTTGCACCGTAGGTAGTGATGTAAGGCACAGGCTGGAAAGCAGAAAGGCTGTCCAGCTGCAAAATATGACTGCCGGCATGCATATAGGGAAGAACCAGCCGGGTCATTGCCACCAGTGCCTTGCAGTTTAAGTCGATCATCCGGCAGTCATCTTCCAGAGAAACCTTCTGGAACGCACCGAATTTACCAAAACCTGCGGCATTTACAAGGAGCTTTACATCCGGATTTTCTGCTTCCAAAATAGCACAAAGCCGGTCAAAGCTTGTAGTTTGGCACAGATCCATAGGCAAAATACGCACAGGCACAGAGGATTTTTCTTTCAGCTCGTTGAGGGCATCCTCCCGCCGGGCAATCGCCCAAATTTCATCTACTTTTACATACTGGGAAAGCTGGAAAACAAATTCCTTTCCCATACCGGAGCTTGCACCGGTCACAATTGCAATTTTCATATAGTCACCCCAAAATATCTAAAACTGTGGCACAAAATGCCTTCACGCCATTTACAAGAACCCTTTCTTCCAAATCAAAGCGACGGGTGTGGGCAGGTGCAGCCATACTGGTAGGCAGACGCATAAAGCCAGCCATACCGCCATTTTTCTGCACACGCTCCATCATATAAGCGCAGTCCTCACTGCCAAAGGAAGGCACGCAAAGTCGTTTTGCCGGTTTCCGCATATTTATGAAAATCCCGCCGCTGCGCAATCAGCTCCGGCTGAATTTGTTTTGTGATTGTTTGAATTTTTTCAATTGGAGTCATAGGGCATTTTTCCTTTTGCAAATTTTATCGTTTCGCAATGTAGGGACAGGCCTCCCGGACTGTCCGCGGACACCCGGAGACGGGTGTCCCTGCAATTATCTCACAGGGATATATCCTACACCGTTTTTGATTTGGTTTTCTGTGTCGAAAGGTTTGCATAACAATATATTTTTTGCCGCAGTCAAAAGAGCAGCTTTTTCATTTGGCAAGATTTCATCCTGCACTTGCTCCAATAGCTGCGCAAGGCATTTGCCAATGGCAGGTCCGGGGGTGAAGCCCAGAGTAATCAAATCCTGACCGTTCACCGCAAGATCTTTTAAGGAAAAACAAGCATCCTCTGCCAGAATTTCTTGCAGCAACCCTTCGATCCGGTCAAACCCGGGATCAGAATCGACAACACCTTTTCCTGCAAAATCTGCCTTTTGCAAGGTGAGCATTTTATATACGGTTTTCTCTCCGTACTGCCCCAACCGCCGGCGCAGGATCCGCTTGTCCGGCTCCAAGGGCGTCATATGTTGCTTGATAAGAAGCACCACTTCTTCCCGCAGAGCAGTGGGTGCTTTCAGCCGGTGTAAAACGCTGTCTGCAATTTCTGCACTTAAGTGGGCGTGACCCTTAAAATGCCCCCGTCCGGTTTCGTCCATTGTAAAACAGCCGGGTTTTCCCGCATCGTGCAAAAGCGCAGCCCAGCGCAGAGCAAGATCATTTCCTACACCTGCGGTAACCAATGCGGTGTGGGTGAAAACATCGTATGCGTGATGGGGTGTGTGCTGCAAAAAGCCGACCATCGGTGCAAGCTCCGGAATGACCGCCGTCAGCACCGGGGCAAACCGCTGGAGATCATCGGCTGTCACCAACGGGAGAAGTTTACATAACTCTTCGAAGATGCGTTCCCGGGCAAGCTTTTCCTGCAAGTGCGCCAAGTGGATCATTGCCTGCTCTGTTTGCTTTTCCGCGTTTAAGCCAAAGCGCACCGCAAATCGCACACCCCGCAAGATCCGCAGAGCATCTTCTGTGAAGCGGGCAGTGGGGTCGCCCACTGTCCGTAAAATTTTCTTTTCCAGATCTGCCTTGCCTCCAAAGGGGTCAATGTATCCGGTTTTGGGGTTGTATGCCATAGCATTGACAGTAAAATCCCGGCGGGCAAGATCCTCTTCTAATGTAGGTACAAACCGCACCCAGTCCGGATGGCGACTGTCCTGATAGCCCCCTTCTGTTCGGAAGGTGGTAATCTCGATCACTTCCCCATCTATGACCACA
This sequence comes from Faecousia sp., assembly GCA_045656945.1. GTDB lineage: Bacteria > Bacillota > Clostridia > Oscillospirales > Oscillospiraceae > Faecousia. Next base: position 10,256 of record JAZOSD010000063.1, on the reverse strand, counting down.
CCGATGGTGCCGTGTTTTTCTCCGCTGCGCACCAGGGTATAAGGGGAAAAGACCCTGACGGTATCCTCCGGCAGGGCATTGGTGCAAAGGTCATAGTCGTGGGGCGTAATTCCCAGCATGGAATCACGGACGCAGCCGCCTACGGCATAAGCAGAAAAGCCTGCCTGCTCCAGTGCCTGCATACAACAGGTGATATGTTTTGGCAAAAACACAGCTTAATCCTCCACAGATTGCTGCTTGCTGCCCACATAGCACAGGTCCAGTGTCATATAAATGAGCATTGTCAAATAGAAAAACGGATTTTCACCGGGAATGGAAAGGCAGCAGAAAAAGAGAGCAGCCTGACTTGCAAAAACCAGCCGTTGCCGACTGCCCTTGCGCACAGACAAAACCGTCATATAGTATGCAGAAAGCATCAAAAGCACACAGGCAAGCAAGGGGAAAAGGTAGATTTGCACCTGCGGCTCAGCGCCCCAGATTCTACAGTTACACACTAAAAACAGCATTAAAAATACTGTGGGAATGGTGTGCAGCACCATAGATGGGCGCGCCCCCTTCATTCTGGCAAACGCAAGGAAAACCAAACAAGCTGCTGCGGCAATACCCACAACGAAAGTTAAAATCCCCAGACCGCCCACATTACCAACAAAACGGAAACCGCCGAGTAAGCAACCAACAGCGCCGACGATACAACCCACACCGCGACCAATGCTTGCAGGATACAACCGACTATATTTGGCAATGGGGGGGAGCTGCCGGGTGCAAAGAAACAAAATTGCCAACACCAGTGCGGTGAGAATCAACGCAAGAATCGTTGCCGGATGGTTTTCTGGCAACAGACCCTTCACATCAACAGCCGAAAACAGCCAAATCCGCAAAACCAACCCCAGACCGCCTGCTCCCAGGGTAAACCAAGGCAAAATCGTAGGCTTAAATGTATTTCTCATAAAGAAACCTCCTGTTGTGAGGAATAAAAATTCTAATTACCAAGTTATTATACCAGTATTATTAAACGATTTCCAGTGTTTTTGTAAAATAAAAGGGTTGATTTGCATAAGAAATCTCTGTATAATATATTTTCAAAGGAAAAGAACCTGATTGGGAGGCTATAAAAATGAAAAACAGCGAAAAAACACTGGATATGATCGTGACCCTGTGTAAGAACCGTGGCTATGTGTATGCCGGTTCTGAAATTTACGGTGGTCTGGCAAACTCCTGGGACTACGGCCCTCTGGGTGTAGAATTCAAGAACAATGTAAAAAAGGCATGGCTGAAAAAGTTTGTGCAGGAATCTGATTACAATGTAGGTCTGGATGCTGCCATTATTATGAACCCCACCACCTGGGTCACCACCGGACACGTCGGCTCTTTCTCCGATCCTCTGGTGGACTGCAAGGGCTGCGGCGCCCGTCACCGTGCAGATAAGCTGATCGAAGAAGCTGAAAGCGGCAAGGGCGTCAATGTGGACGCAATGGATGCTAAGGAAATGAATGCGTTTATCGAGGAGCACGAGGATGTGATCTGCCCCAACTGCGGCAAGCATCACTTCACCTCTATCCGTAACTTCAACCTGATGTTCCAGACCAAGATTGGCGTTACCGAGGACTCTTCCTCCATCGCCTATCTCCGTCCGGAAACCGCTCAGGGTATTTTCGTAAACTTCGATAATATTCAGCGCACCACCCGCAAGAAGCTGCCCTTTGGTGTTTGCCAGGTAGGTAAGGCATTCCGTAATGAGATCACCCCCGGCAACTTCACCTTCCGTACCCGTGAATTTGAGCAGATGGAGTGCGAATTCTTCTGCCAGCCCGGTACCGATCTGGAGTGGTTTGCTTACTGGAAGGATTTCTGCAAGAACTGGCTGCTGAGCCTGGGCATCAAGGAAGAGAGCCTGCGTCTGCGTGACCACGAGCCTGCAGAGCTTGCCTTCTATTCCCGCGCTACCACCGATATTGAATATCAGTTCCCCTTCGGCAGTGGCTGGGGCGAGCTGTGGGGCATTGCAGACCGCACCGATTACGATCTGGGTCGCCATCAGGAGGCTTCCGGCAAGAAGCTGACCTATTTCGATCAGGAGCGTAACGAACACTACATTCCCTATGTCATTGAGCCTTCTCTGGGTTGTGACCGTGTGGCACTGGCATTTTTGTGTGAAGCCTACGACGAAGAAGTTGTTGGCGTAGACAAAAACGGCAAGGAAGATGTACGTACCGTATTGCGTCTGCATCCTGCACTGGCACCCTTTAAGGCTGCTGTGCTGCCCCTTTCCAAGAAGCTCAGCCCCAAGGCAGAGGAGATTTACAGAGAGCTGCGCAAGGACTTTATGATCGATTTCGACGATTCCGGTTCGATCGGCAAGCGTTATCGCCGTGAGGACGAGATCGGCACACCTCTTTGCATCACTGTGGACTTCCAGACTGTGGGTGACGAGAACAGCCCCGCAGATGACTGCGTCACCGTCCGTGACCGTGACACAATGGAGCAGGTCCGTGTTCCCATCAGCGAGCTGAAAAATTACATCGCTGAAAAGTGCCGTTTCTAAGTTAAGATCAAAAAATAGCCAATCACATTCGTGGTTGGCTATTTTTCAGTATGCTCCCGCTGCTTGCAGGCGTAAAAATAAGCCTGCTTAAAATCCTCAAGGGCGCTGTAACATTTTTCCAGACCGGCATAGACTGCTTGAGGGTCATAATCTTCTGCCAGCAGGAAATGATGGATCGCTGTTTCATACTGGGAAAGCTGCAAATAAGCTTGTGCCAGCAAAAAATGCTCTTTTTCCTTCAGCAGATCTACTGCCTGCAAAATGCCAATGCATTTTTCCGGTGCATTCTGCTCCAATGCAGATCTCGCAAGAAGAGAACACTCCCACCAATCAGCCTTGACTGCAGCCAAAAGTCCTGCCTGATAGGCAAGGAACTGTCTGCGACGGTCTGTTTCCGGGATATAATAGGGGGTGCGGCTGCCCGCTTTTTCCGCCTGCTCCAAAAGGGTGCGGGCATATTCTTTTTTGTTTTCATCCAGTGCCTGTTGGGCAAGCTCCAGACAGGTCAGTGCCTCTAACAGCCACCGCTCCCGGTCAAACAGTTCGTCCGGTTCCTGATATTTGGCAAGAAGTTCTAACACTGCCTGCCCGGTGGCATTTCTTGCCTGCGCCATTAGTGCCTGATTGGGGGAAATCTCCACGGTTTCCTCCAGAAAATAACTTACCGGCTTTCCCAACCGAGCAGCAAAATACCGAAGGGTGTCCATAGAGGGACGGGCGCTGCCGTTTTCGATTTGTGAGAGCATATTCCGGGTGATTTCTTCCCCGCACAGCTGACGCTGTGACAACCCTGCCGCCAGCCGTGCCTGCCGCAGCTTTTCGCCTAATTCCATATCGAACCTCCGGGTAAATTTCTTTTACCCACTATATCACATTTTTTTAGAATTTTCCACTGTTACAAAAAATTCATTTGCTATTTTCTGGTATTTGCCGTATAACTATCATAAGAATCGTTTTAGGAGGTATCCTATGAATCTTAGTGACCGGAAGGGTTTGAAAAAGATTGCCGATTCCCGTCTTTCGGAGGCAAGCTATAACCCCCACCGCCTGATGCTGCTCCACACCGGTGCTTCTTTGGGCGCATCGCTGCTGATTGCTATTGTCAGCTATATTTTGCAACAGAAGATCGCCGCCACCGGTGGCTTATCCGGCATTGGACTGCGAAGCATCCTGACCACTGCCCAGTCCTTTTTACAGCTTGTACTGATCCTGCTTGCTCCCTTCTGGGAAATAGGCTTTATCTATGCTGCAATTCGTCTTGCCCGAGGACAAACAGCATCTCCGGAAGATCTGATTTCAGGTTTTCGCCAGTTTGGACCGGTGCTGCGGCTTAAGCTGCTGCAGTTATTTTTGTACAGCAGTTTGGCTATGCCCTGTATGTATGTAAGTTTAGGCATTTTTGGCGCAACACCCTTATCCGCAGATTTTCAGGCACTGATGATGCCCGCTCTGGAGCAGGCAATGGAGATGGGACAGCAGATTCCGGTAGATGCTGCAGCCATGGAAGAAATGGCTCGGACAATGATCCCGCTGATACCCATTTTCCTGATCGTTTATCTGGCTGTGCTGTTGCCGCTGTTTTATCGGCTTCGAATGGCAGAATATATGATTATGGACGGCAATAAAAGTGCGCTGCGTGCTATGGTGGAAAGCTGGCGGATGACCCGAAAAAAAGCCGGTGCCTTGCTGCATCTGGACTTAAGCTTTTGGCAATTTTATGTGTTGCTGGGTCTGATTTCCGTGCTGGCATATGGAGATAAGCTATTGGAGGCTTTGGGTGTAGCACTACCCATATCGGAAGACGGAGCATATTTTCTGTTTTACGCTATATATATTCTAGGAACCCTTGCGATCTATTGGTGTTTTGGTGCCCGTTTGCACACCACCTATGCCCTCGCATATGAGACACTTTGCACTCCACCGGAAGATGGCTGTGCACAATAAATAAAACACTTTAAGACACGCTGCAAAAACAGCGTGTCTTTTCCTTTATATCTTAGAAAAAAGCGGGGAAAATATTGACTTTTCGACGAAATTAGAGTAAAATCAACAAGTTATAGTTTATGATAAAATGGAATGGTTAGTGGGCTTTCACGGAGGAAGTATGCTTTTCATCTGGCTTTTTCTTTACGGAATCATTTCTCTGCTTTCCAAAGCTGTTGCACCGCTGTTTTCCATTGCGCCTACAGTGGGTTTGGTACTTTATACCATAGCTCTGGTGATTTGGATACAGGTATCGGAAAAAGGCGCTGCATTGGGCTTTCAGACGGTTTCCATTTCTTCTGTAAAAAAGCATTTCTTTTTCATTTTCTATTTTGCTCCGGTATTTTATAACCTTTTCCGGTTTGGATTTTCCTTTCCTGCGGTAAGGTTGCTTCCGGGCATTATCTGTGCAGTGGTTTTGGAAGAAATTCTTTTCCGGGGAGTTCTGCCGGCAAAACTGTGTCGGCATTCCCTGTTCTGGGGCATTATTTTATCCAGTTTCGCTTTTGGCGTTGTCCATTTGGTTAATTTGGAGCGCGGAATGGAGCCGGTAATGGCAGTGTGTCAGGTAATTTTTGCCCTGTGTGTCGGCTTTGCCCTGTCCGGACTGCGTCTGTCCTGCGGCAGTATTTACCCCGGAATGGTTATACATCTGCTGATCAATGTAACAGCAAGTGGATATGATGTTGTAAAAGACCCTCTGTTTTGGCTGGGGGCATTAATATGTGTTATCTGCGGTATTCGCGATGTTTCTTTTCTGAGAAAGGAGTCTACATATGAAATTATATATTGACCCGGGAACGGGAAGTATGCTTTTTACAGTGCTGCTGGGACTGATCGGTGCAGCGGTGTATTCTGCACGGATGCTTTGGATCAAGCTGCGTTTTGCCCTCAGCGGTGGAAAGGCAGATATCGATACCAAAAAGATCCCTCTGGTGATCTTCTCCGACGATAAGCGTTACTGGACGATTTTTGCCCCTATCTGCCGGGAGCTTTCCAAGCGGGAAATGGATGTGGTGTATATGACTGCCTCCGAGGATGACCCTGCTCTGCAGATTGAAATGCCCCATTTCCGGGCAGAATTTATCGGCGCGGGAAACAAGGCCTTTTCCAAGCTGAATTTCCTGAAGGCCACCATTGTTTTCTCCACTACCCCCGGTCTGGATGTGTATCAGTGGAAGCGTTCTAAGGATGTAGATTACTATATCCATATTTTCCACACCGCCGGAGAAGTGACCCGCTACCGTATGTTCGGCATTGACTATTATGATTCTTTGATGATCGCTGGCGATTACCAGGCAGATGATATCCGGGAACTGGAACAGCTTCGTGGTCTGCCTGCCAAGGAGATCGTAAAGGTGGGCATTCCCTATATGGATGAGATGGCCGCCCGGTTTGCTGCTGCCGGTCCTGCACCGGAGCATCCCCGCACCGTCCTGCTGGCTCCCACCTGGGGCCCCAGTGCGATTTTCAGTATCCACGGCGGCAAAATCATTGACACCTTGCTGAAAACCGGCTACCACGTAATTATCCGTCCCCATCCCCAGTCCTTCGCATCAGAAAGGGAAATGTTGGATAAACTAATGGCAGAATATCCTGAGTCTGAGCAGCTGGAATGGAACCGGGATACGGATAACTTTGAGGTGCTTCGCCGCAGCGATATCCTGATTTCCGATTTCTCCGGTGTGGTCTTTGACTTCTCCCTCATCTACGATAAACCTGTGATCTACACCGATCCCAATTTCAATCTGGCACCTTATGATGCCTGGTTCCTGAGCCATCCCCTGTGGACACTTTCTGCATTGCCCCGGATCGGACAGGAATTAAAAATGGAAAATATGGAAAACATTAAAGAGCTGATCGACACCTGCCTGGAGGATTCCCGGTATGCCCAGGGCAGAAAGGAAGTCCGGGAAGAAACCTGGGCCTACTTCTCCGAAGGCGCTGACCGTGCGGCTGACTACCTTGTTGCAAAATACGAGGAACTGACTCAGGAAGAAAAGGAAGGAGAGACTGAAAATGTCGCTGTTTAAGATTCTTGGTACCGTTTTGATCGGTCCGCTTAAACTGATCTTTGAGGTCATATTTTCCATAGCTTACAATATGCTTCGCAATCCCGGCCTTTCTGTTGTAATTTTGAGCCTTGCTATGAATATTTTGGTCCTGCCTTTGTATAAGCGGGCCGATGCCATTCAGGTGGAGGCAAGGGATACGGAAAACAAGCTCAAAGATGTGGTCGCCCATATCAAAAAGACCTTCACCGGTGATGAGCGGATGATGATCCTGCAGACCTATTACCGCCAGAACAACTACAATCCCCTGTCTGTGCTCAGCGGTTCGATTTCCCTTCTGCTGGAGATTCCCTTCTTTATGGCAGCTTATCAGTTCCTTTCCAATGTAGGTGTCTTTACCGGCGCAAGCTTTGGACCGATCACGGACCTGAGTAAGCCTGATGGCTTGTTTGCCATCGGCAGCTTTACCGTCAATGTCCTGCCTATTTTGATGACCCTCATCAATGTCATTTCCAGCTCTCTGTATTTGAAGGGATTCCCTCTGAAAACCAAGATCCAGCTGTATGGAATGGCAGCTTTCTTCCTGGTGTTTTTGTATAACTCCCCCGCTGCGCTGGTATTCTACTGGACACTGAACAACACCTTCTCTTTGGTCAAGACCCTGTTCTACCGGATGAAAAATCCCAGAAAGGTTGTCAATATTCTTGTTTCTGCTGTGGGTGTAGCTCTGCTGTTTACCATCTTCCTTGCCGATTACTATTGGGAAGTGATCATTTTGGCCCATCTGGGCATTGCCGCACAGCTTGTGTGGCTGATCCCCCTAATTGGAAAGAAGCTGCCTGCAGCAAAGAAGGAAGCTGTACCCAACACCAAGCTGTTTGTTTTGGGCGGATTATTCCTGACCGTGCTGGTGGGTCTGCTGATCCCCACAACCTATATTGCAGCCTCTACCCAGGAATATATTGATATGAGCTATTTCTATCACCCCATTTGGTATGTGGTCAACACGCTGTGTATGTCTGTGGGCACATTCCTTGTGTGGCTGGGTGTTTTCTATTGGCTGGCCAATCCCAAAGGCAAGGTGATCTTTACCCGTGCTGTTTGGGCAGTGGCAGGTGTGATGCTTGTCAACTATATGTTCTTTGGCAGAAACTTAGGCATTATGAATGCAAACCTTCTGTTTGAGACTGGGGTTTGGTTTAAGTGGCCGGTGCATCTTCTCAATGTGGCAGTGGTTCTGATCGTTGGCGCCGGACTGTATTTTATTGCAGTGAAATTCCCCAAAAAGCTTACTTCTGTTTTATTGGTAGGTGTGATTGCCTTAACCAGTATGAGTGCGATCAATGCCGTTAAGATCACAAAGATCTCCGGAGAAACAAAGACCCGGATCGCAGAGCAAGGATCTTTAGAGCCGAAATTCACTATGAGCAAGGACGGCAAGAATGTGGTAGTCGTTATGCTGGACCGGGGTATCGGCGCATTTCTCCCCTATATTATGGAGGAAGAGCCGGAACTGAAGGCAAAATTCGACGGCTTTACCCATTATAAGAACACCATTTCCTATGGTGCATATACAAACTTCGCAACCCCCTCTTTGTATGGCGGTTATGACTATACACCGGTGAAAATGAATGAGCGTTCCGATGAGCTTTTGGTGGATAAGCACAACGAGGCACTGAAGGTTATGCCCACGATTTTCTCGGAAGAAGGCTTTGATGTGACCCTACTGGACCCCTCTTATGCAAACTATCAGGTCATTCCAGATCTAAGCATCTATGATGATATGGAAGGTGTGAAAACCTACCACGCCTTCGGAAGCTTTGACGGCGTTGAAAAGAAGATCGAAGCCATTGAAGCCAGACGGAGAAATTTCTTCGTGTTCAGTGTGATGAAGACACTACCGCTCCTTTGGCAGAGTACCATTTATCAGGACAGCAACTATCACGAAGTAGATCCTGCCCGGGAGCTGACGGATATGGATTACTATTCCTCCCTCTTAGTCAGCGAATACAATGCGGTAAGCAATTTGTCCACAATGACGCAGATCTCCGATGGCAGTGAAAACACCTATATGTTCTACCGCACGAACATCACCCACGAACCGGCGATCTTGCAAGAACCGTACTACACCTTCAGTAAAAAGGTAGATAACAGCGCCTATTATACGGACTCTGTCCGACCCATTACAGCAGACGGAGAAACCTACCTGATCAACGGCGATTATGCTATTTCCCACTATCACACCAATATCCTCACCTATAAGCTGTTGGGTCAGTGGTTTGATTACCTCCGGGAGCAGGGTGTGTATGACAATACCAGAATTATTGTAGTATCCGACCACGGCAGAGATATGGGCGTGTTTGACATTCCGGAAACAAGAATGGAGAACACTGAGATCTATCGGCCTATCCTGCTGGTTAAGGACTTCGGCGCTACAGGCTTCACCACTTCGGAAGAATTTATGACCAACGCAGATGTGGCAGCCTTGTCTGTAGCGGATCTGGTGGAGAACCCTGTGAACCCCTTCACCGGAAATCCCATTGATATGTCCGGAAAGGAAGGCAAGCAGTATATCATCCTTTCCAATAAGTGGAATGTGGAAGATAACAACGGCTATCAGTATATTGCCTCCCGGTGGGGCACAGTTTCCGGCGAGGTCTGGAAGAAGGAAAACTGGGAATTCTATCCCGATGCAGATTTCTTCCCGCCGGATATGGTGTCTGTCAACGATTCTGTTGAAACACCGAATCTGGAAGTCCAAAATCCTGTTGCAGGCAATTAAATAAGAAGATCCGGAACGGTTAACCGTTCCGGATCTTTTCTGCTGCGAACAGGAAAAGGATACAAATCAAATGGGATGTGCCGCTAGCGTATCTGCATATAATTGTCAATTATCCATTGTCAATTAAAAAGGCGTGTTGCTAAGCAACACCCCTTTTATATTTGGATTACTGGTTGTTTTCCATTTCCTTCAGAGCGTCCTTGCGGCTGAAGTTTGCACGGCCCTTCTCATCGAAGCCCATAAACTTAACCCAAGTCATATCGCCCAGATTCAGGACATCCTCAACCTTTTCTACACGGTGGTTCTCCAGCTTGGAGATGTGTACCATACCGTCGTGACCGGGAGCGATCTCAACGAATGCACCAATGGGCAGGATGCGGACAACCTTACCGTAGTACAGCTTGCCCTCTTCGGGAACGAAGCAGATGTCATCGATCATCTTCTTTGCCTCGTAGGCAGCAGCGGAGTCAACCGCAGAGATGAATACGGAACCATCATCATCAATGTCCACCTTTGCACCGGTGTCGGCGCAGATCTTCTGAATGGTCTTGCCGCCGGAGCCGATGACCTCGCGGATCTTGTCCACGGGAATCTTCAGGCTGATCATCTTGGGAGCGTACTCGGAAACTTCTTCACGAGGCTCAGCGATGCAGGGCAGCATAACCTCTTCCAGAATGACCATACGAGCCTTGCGGCAACGCTCCAGAGCGTCAGCAATGATCTCCATAGTCAGACCCTTGTTCTTCAGGTCCATCTGGATAGCGGTGATACCCTCGGAGGTACCGGCTACCTTGAAGTCCATTTCACCGTGGAAGTCCTCAACACCCTGGATATCGGTGAAGGTTCTCCACTCGCCAGTCTCCTGGTCGGAGATCAGACCGCAGGAAATACCTGCAACGGGGCGCTTAATGGGAACACCGGCATCCATCAGAGCCAG
>JAZOSD010000062.1:0-26185 GCA_045656945.1 Faecousia sp. | reverse complement strand
AATTTATCACACCTTATTCACTTTGTCAAGAACTTTTTTCATTTTTTCTCAACATTTTTTTCAAGGCGTGTTTTCGCACCCCCAGCCGGAAGCGCTAGAGTATACTACCAGACTATGATGAAATTGTCAAGTCGTTATTTTTACCTTTTTCATTTTCTTTTATCCCCTCTATTTTAGACAGTTTGTCAGTATCATCTAAATTCTCCAACCGCTTGCCATTTTTATGGGATGCCATATACCTTGCGGCATCCTGAATTTCCCCTGCTCCATCCCACAAGCACACCTCAATTCTATCTTTCAAGTGTTTTCCCAATTCCGGTAGCCTTTCCACCATTTCCTCTGAGATAAGCAGATACTGAGCCGTATCCAGGTAAATAATTCCCGGACTACGAACCTTCATATCCCCAAGGGCTTGTTCCACCGACTGCCCTTCTCCCCGGTCCTGGGTGTCCGTTTCCAGAATGATATTTCCATTTTCTTTATATGCCCACACTGCCTGCACCGGTTCCAGCTTTCCGATATCCAGCTTTTTCACAGGTATTACCAGCACTACGCCCAGAATTAAACAATATAGAATAATCCGTTTCATTTTTGATTTCTCCTATCTTCCGGTTTCAGCTTGCCTGCCCGATAAACTTGTTTTTTCAGCCGCTTACGGAAAAAGTTTCCTGTATGATCCAGATAACGCACATCCAAGCATTTTAAGCCTGCCAGATGGATCAGCAAAATCAGCACACCTGCAATTGTGCCATACAATCCCGCCACTGCGGACAAAACCGCAATTCCAAATCGCCATATCCGTACGGCATTGGCAAGATCCCGATTGGGCAGCACAAAGCCGCACACACCGGCAATGGACACCATAATCAGCGCAACCGGAGAAATAAGACCCGCTTCTACTGCCGCCGTACCTACCACGATACCTCCTACCACAGAAACAGACTGCCCGATTGCCTGAGGCAAGTGGAGGCCTGATTCCTGCAATAGTTCAAATGCTACCAGCAGACCCAGAACCTCTGCAATGGTGGAAAAAGGAACAGACTGTTTGCTTTCTATAATAGACCGCAATAGTGGCAGCGGGATCACCGCCTGATGGAAGGTTGCCAGTGCCACATAAATTCCCGGCAGCAGCAAGCTTGCAGCCAATGCAAAATAACGCAGTATTCGCACTGCAGATGCGCCGATATAATCTCTGCCTCTGTCTTCAGGGCTTTCCATTAAATACATTAAATCTGCCGGTGCAAGGTATCCCAGCGGCAATCCATCTATTAAGAGTCCTACTCTTCCATCCAATATTCCCTGGGCAAATCGGTCTGCCCGCTCTGTATACTGCAGCAGTGGAAAGGCGGTTGCCCTAGATCCGGTTACATACTCTTCCACTGATGAAGGGGATAGCATACCGTCAATATCAATTTCCTGCAACCGTCTGATCATCCGGTCTACCAAAGTTTGATTGGTGATCCCCTCCAGCCAAATAACACTTACATTTGTCAGGCTTCTTCTGCCCACCTGCATTTCATAGAGCCGTAAATCAGGGCTACGCAAATGCCGTCGCACATAGCTTGTGTTGGAGCGGATGGTCTCTACAAAGGCATCCTTTGCCCCTTTGACAGTATTCTCCACCTCCGGTGCGCTTGTGCCCCGCTTATCCGGAGTTCGCACCTCAAAGCCAATGGCACCAACACCGGGAAACAGCACCACGCAAAAACCATTGACCAGCAAAAACGAAATATTATCCAAATCCTTGCAAGGAGTCGCTACATTATTATATATCATTCCTGTCATAGCGCGGTTATATAGTTCCTGCATTGTAGGCGCAGACAAATGCTGGGTAATCGGCTTGAAAATATAATCGGATGCGGTAGCCGAGGCAATAAGTCCGTCAATCGCATATGCGTAGATGGTATGCTCCCCGCAGCGAAGTTCCCGGCGAATAAAATCTGCTGCTCCCTGAAAGATTTTACGGACATTCTCATCTGTCATATTATTCTGTTGCACAAGATCACCTCCTGCCTAGTTTTCCCAAAACATCTGGTAATATGTGGATTGGAATTGAAATTTCAGGCAGGAAGTGATATAATATTATAATATTGTATCCATACTGGAGGAAGGATTATGTCCCACGTGATTGCTGCGGTGTCTACCGGAAATCAAATATCCGCCATTGGCATTCTGCGGTTAACCGGTGATGGCTGCGCTGATGTTGCCGGAAAAGTATTTACATTAAATAGCGGTAAACCCTTACAGGAATCCCCTGACCGGAAATTGATGCTCGGTCAGCTTCACGATGCCCAAGGCCGGGTGATTGACTCCTGTTTGGCAGTATATACCCGTGGTCCTCACTCTTATACAGGAGAAGACACTGTGGAGCTTCAATGCCACGGTTCTCCGGCGGTGTTGGCTGCAGGTCTGGACGCACTGTTTCAAGCCGGTGCAGTTCCCGCCAAACGGGGTGAATTTACCAAGCGTGCTTTTATGAACGGTCAGCTGGCACTGACACAGGCAGAGGCTGTTATTGACTTGATCGAGGCAGAAACTGCAGATGCTGCTGCCAATGCCGCCGGTCAGGTGGAAGGCGTTTTGCAGAAAAAGCTCAATCCTATTTATAATGATCTGGTGGATATTTGCAGTCACTTCCACGCAGTGCTGGACTATCCGGATGAGGACATAGAAGATTTCGGTCTTGAAAATTATACTGCACCTCTGCGTGCGGATGCAAAGGCACTTTACGCCATTATGCAGACATACGGACAGGGACGCATTTTGAAGCAAGGCGTTGCAGCAGCTATTGTGGGCAAGCCGAATGTAGGCAAATCCAGTCTGCTAAATGCATTGGCAGGCTACGAACGGGTTATTGTCACCGAAATTGCCGGCACGACCCGGGACACTGTGGAAGAAACGGTTATGGTGAGCAATACCCGTCTGCGTTTGATCGATACCGCCGGTATTCGTCAGACGGATGACCGGATCGAAGCTATGGGCGTGGAGCGTTCCCGTCAGGCAGCAGAAGATGCTGACCTTGTAATTTTTGTATGTGATGGCTCTCAGCCACTGAGCGATGAGGACCGGGAAGTGATCAACGCCTGTGTAGAACACGAACACAGCATTGCCCTGATCAATAAATCCGACCTGGGAAAAGCGATCGTTCCCAGCGATTTACCCTTTATGACCGTCATTCCCATCTGTGCAAAGACCGGCGAGGGTCTGGATTTGTTGGCAGATACCATCGATACAATGTTTGCAGGCAATATGCCCTGTGACGGCTCGGTACTGACCAACCCCCGGCAGTTTGATGCCGTCCGCAGAGCTTATGAAGCAATGCTTTCGGCTTTGCAAGGTCTTATGCTTGGTTTGACTCCGGACGCTGTGCTGACAGACGTGGAAGCAGCAATGGATGCTATGGGTGAAGTAACCGGTGCAACCGTCCGGGAGGACATTACCGCTAGAATTTTTGAACGGTTTTGCGTAGGAAAGTAATCAGGGTGGGTACAAGCCTCTGCCCTATAAAAAGGATGTATCGTCGATGATTTATTTAGATAACTCTGCCACCACAAAGCCTTGCAAAGAGGCAGTGGAGGCAATCACGCAGGCACTGACTGAAAACTGGGGTAACCCCAGTGCCTTATATCATTTTGGCATCGAAACTGCCCATCTGCTGCGCGCCGCCAGAACAAAGGTGGCTGCTGCCCTGGGCGCAGAGCCGGACCGGGCATTTTTCACTTCCGGTGGAACAGAGGCTGACAACTGGGCCATTTTCGGAACTGTGAAACGGTTTGGAAAGAAAAACAAGCACATTATCACCACGACCATAGAGCATCCTGCAGTTCTCAACTGTATGAAGGAGCTGGAAACCCAAGGCTACGAAGTGACCTATTTGCAGCCGGACGAGCTGGGTCGTATTTCAGCAGACGCCCTTAAGGCAGAACTCCGGAAGGACACTGTGCTTGTTTCCATTATGATGGTAAACAACGAAACCGGAGCAGTAATGCCCATTTCTCAAATGGCAAAGCTGACCCACCGGTTCGCACCGGATGCTATTTTTCATACAGATGCGGTGCAAGGATTTTTGAAAGTTCCCTTTGCTGCGAAAACTCTGGGTGCAGATTTGATCTCCATTTCTTCCCATAAGGTTCACGGACCGAAAGGTGTCGGTGCATTGTATATCAGCCCCCGGCTAAAATCCTTCCCTCCGCTGCTGATCGGCGGCGGTCAGGAAAGCGGCTATCGCAGCGGCACAGAAGGCACGCCTGCAATCTTTGGGTTTGCTGCTGCCTGTGCTGCAGGAAATGCCACATTCCGGCAGGATATTGCAAAGGAAAAGGAATTGCTGGACGGATTGGTCGAAAAGTTATGTAAACTAGACGGGGTGAAAATCAACGGTGCCCATGAAGCACCGCACATCCTTTCTTTGTCTGTTCCCGGTGTACCTACCCAAAACAGTATTAATATTTTACAGGACGCAGGCATTTGCGTTTCTGCCGGTTCAGCCTGTGCGAAGGGTCACCGCAGTCACGTGTTGACCGCTATGAATTTGTCCCCGGAAACAATGGACAGCTCCTTCCGCATTTCCCTCTCCCGGGATAGCACTCAGGAGGAACTGGATGTTCTATATGATACGATCGTCAATCAAATTTTGCCTATGGCAAGGAGATAAGTATGGACTATTTGGAAGGTTTTCAATTTGCAAATAACTATCTTTTACCCGGTGAAGCCATTTTATGGAAAGGCAGACCGGAAAAGGGCAATATTATAACCCGCAGGGAAACAATTCTTCTTCCCTTTAGCATTATGGTTTGCGGTTTTGCTCTATTCTGGGAATATATGGCGCTGCAAACCGGTCAGCCCTTTATTATCTTTTGGGGTCTGCCCATTGTGTGTATCGGCTTTTATATGCTGATCGGAAGATATATTCAATCTGCATATCTTCGCAATAAAACTTTTTATGTGGTAACAAGCAAAAAGCTCATTATTAAAAAAGGAAGAAAAATCTCCATTTATGACAGCAAGGATCTGCCGCCAATGGAAATCGAGGTGCATAAAAACGGCAACGGTACCCTTCTTTTCTACGATCAGGTCTATACCCGCAGAGGTCACCGCCACACCACATACATCGCGCTGGAAAATCTGAAGGATTTTATTTATGCGCAAAACGCCATTAGTCAAATGGAGCAATAAAGCACAAAACCACCGCCTATGTTAGGCGGTGGTTTTCTCAATGTTTTTAATAAGCAACGCCCCAGTAGATCATCTTCTTGGCAGGCTTGCCGCAGATAGGACAGGTATCGCCCAGATTTTCCTGTGCGAAAGGCATACAGCGGGAGGACATACCCGCCTCTTCCTTCATTTTCAGCTCGCAATCCAGCTCACCGCACCACATCGTCTTAACGAAGCCACCGTGCTCCTCCTGAAGCTTCTTTGCTTCTTCCAAAGAATGTGCCTCGTAAATGTGGTCTTCCAGGTTCTTCTTTGCCTTTTCGTACATACCCTTATGGACCAGCTCCAGCTGCTGGGCAACTGCAGTTTCCAGATCGTCCAGTGCAACTACCACTTTCTCGCCGTCGTTTCTGCGAACCAGCACACACTGACCGTTCTCCAGATCCCGAGGGCCGCACTCTACACGCAGAGGGACACCCTTCATTTCATACTCAGCGCACTTCCAACCCATAGAGTTGTCAGAGTCGTCCATACTTGCACGGAAGCCGGCAGCAATCAGACGGGATTTGAGTGCATTTGCAGCATCCAGAACGCCTTCTTTATGCTGAGCAATGGGCAGAACTACCACCTGAATGGGAGCAACCTTGGGAGGCAGAACCAGACCGTTATTATCGCCGTGGGTCATAATAATACCGCCGATCAGACGGGTGGAAACGCCCCAGGAAGTCTGGTGGGGATTGACCTTCTGATTGTTCTTATCCGTAAAGGTAATGTCAAAGGCCTGGGCAAAGCCATCGCCAAAGTAGTGGGAAGTACCTGCCTGCAGAGCCTTACGGTCGTGCATCATACACTCGATGGTATAGGTTGCCTCTGCACCGTTAAACTTCTCCTTGTCGGTCTTTTGACCCTTGGTAACCGGCATTGCCAGCACATTTTCGCAGAAGTCAGCATAGACATTCAGCATCCGCTCAGTCTCTTCTCTTGCCTCCTGGGCAGTGGCGTGCATTGTGTGACCTTCCTGCCACAAAAATTCTCTATGGCGCAGGAAGGGACGGCTTGTCTTTTCCCAACGCAGAACGCTGCACCACTGATTGAGCATCATAGGCAGATCCCGGTGAGACTGGATGGCATTCTTAAAATATTCGCAGAACAGTGTCTCAGAAGTGGGACGGATGCAGTAGCGCTCCTCCAGCTTTTCACTGCCGCCATAGGTGACCCAGGCGCACTCGGGAGCAAAGCCCTCCACGTGATCCTTTTCCTTCTGCAGAAGGCTTTCGGGAATCAGCATAGGCATATACACATTCTGTGCGCCGGTCTTTTTGAACTCAGCGTCCATAATGCGCTGAATGTTCTCCCAGATGGCATAGCCGTAAGGACGGTAAATAAACATACCCTTAATGGAAGAATAGTCAATGAGCTGGGCTTTCTTGCACACGTCAGTAAACCACTGCGCAAAGTCCACTTCCATATCTGTAATTTCAGTAACTTTCTTTTCCTTTGCCATATCTTTCTTTCATCCTCTCGAATGGTAAATTCATTCTTATATTATAGCACGCCTGTCAAGGGTTTGCATAGGATGAAATACATTTCTGTTTAGGAGGCCAATATGGTGCAGGTGACTTTGTTTTTAGACCCGGCTGTGGCTCTTTTTTATACCAATATTGCAAAGCAGGCAAATATCCCTTTGGAGCAGGTTTTGTCCGATGCGCTGTTCAAGCTGGCCGGCGAGCTTTCTTTGGAAGCGCTGCAAGGGAATTGATAATTGCTTTTTTCGGCAAGGTTTGTTATACTGTGAGAAAACAGAAAGAAAGCTGGTATCGTGTCGTGAAATCGATTCGTGAAATTTACAAAATTGGTAAAGGACCTTCCTCCTCCCACACTATGGGACCGGAGCGGTCTGCCCGGATCTTCCGGCAGGACAATCCGGAGGCAGATGCCTTTCGTGTGATTCTTTACGGTTCTTTGAGTAAAACCGGTGTCGGTCACGGTACTGACCGGGTCATTCAGGAGGTTCTCTCTCCCCTGCCTACCCAAATCGTATTTTCCGAGGAAATCTTAGAAAAGTCCCATCCTAACACTTTGGATTTTTATGCACTGAAAGCAGGCAAAGAGATCGGCTTTCTGCGGGTCGAGTCCATCGGCGGCGGTGATATCCGTGTGCCGGGACAATCCCTTCTGGACACTCCGGACATCTATCCGGAAAACTCCTTTGCAGAAATTGCAGATTTCTGTAAATGGCGTTACATAGAAAAACTTAGCGATTATGTGGAGCTGAACGAGGGCGAGGATATCTGGAATTTCCTTGCGGATGTTTGGCAAGTGATGAAGCAGGCAGTTGCTGACGGACTTTCTGCCACCGGTATTCTTCCCGGCGGTTTGAAGGTTCAGCGGAAGGCAAAATATCTGTTCGAGCAGAACACCGCAGACAGTGACTTTGCCACCCAACGATTCCAGCGGGTTGCCGCCTACGCTTATGCAGTCGCAGAGCAAAACGCAGACAACGGAACCATCGTTACCGCGCCTACCTGCGGTGCTTGTGGCGTTGTTCCTGCAGTGCTGAAATACGCACAGGATACCTGTGGCTACACGGACGATCAAATTATCCGTGCGCTTGCCACTGCCGGTATCATCGGCAGCCTGACAAAACGCAATGCATCCATTTCCGGTGCAGAAGCAGGTTGTCAGGCAGAGATCGGCACTGCCTGTTCTATGGCAGCAGCAGCTTTGGCGGAACTGTGCGGACAGAATATGGATCAGGTGGAATATGCTGCAGAAGTGGCTATGGAGCACCACTTAGGTTTGACCTGCGACCCTATTTGCGGTCTGGTGCAAATTCCCTGTATCGAACGCAATGCCGTTGCGGCACTTCGGGCAATGGATGCCTGCAATTTAAGCCAGTTCCTCACCGGCTCCCGTAACATCAGCTACGATATGGTTTGCCGGGCAATGCACGAAACCGGCATCAACTTAAACCACCGTTTCCGGGAAACCAGCGAAGGTGGTCTGGCAAAAATCTACGCACGAAAAAAGTGACGATCATTTCCTTTTCTTTCAAAAAATATATTGCGTTTTCGTAAAAGATATGATAATGTATTAGTGTATATAACTTTTGCTAATTTATTCTATATTTACATGAGGAGAATTTTATGAAAAAGACGATCGCACTTTTGCTTTTGGCAGTATGTCTGCTGGTTGCCGGCTGTGGCGGTGTAGCTGTTGACCCCAACTCCGTAGTGGCACCTGACGAAACCATCACTGCACCTACCGCTGAGTCCACCGTCGCTGAGGAAACCATTTGGGAAGACGAATACCTCATCGAACAGGAAGAGGATTTCTACGAGGAAGAAGAGGAAGAATTCTTTGAGGAAGAGGAAGAGTTCTTTGAAGAAGATCCCATTGAAGAGGAAGAAGAGGAAGAAGAGGAAGAAGAGGAGTCTGAAGAGGAATCCGCTGAATAATTACTTTTCTAAGATACATAAAGACAGGGTATGCTGTTGCACACCCTGTCTTTTTATCAATTTTTATCAAATGAAAACTTTGCCAGGTTCAATGTTGCCATTCGGATACTGTGGCACAGGCCATAACCGGTATGCGTCATCATATTCCGCACGCCGTTATCTAAGGTCATACGGCTGCCTGCCAGCTTGCCCAGTTGAGTGTGGACTAGATCACATCTGCGCCGCTGACCGTGCAGAGTATAGCTGACCACTTCCATTACAGCCGTGCCCGTTTATCCGCGCTATACAAGGAAGCTATGGGAATCAGCATTTCCGATACGATCATCAACCTCCGCATACAGGCAGCAAAAAATCGGTTCGAGAAAAGTTGCCGCATTCCAGCATAGCCTGCAATAACACCCCACCTTTCTATAAGGCGGGGTGTTTACTCTTGCCTGTATATCGATCACTTACAGAAGTATCTCAAGGATCTGAGAAATGTTCTTTTTCCCAAATGATACCTTCTCGTCGTTTACGACCATACACGGCACACTCATTACATTGTACTGGTTTTTGATCTTTTCAAAATGCCGGATGTCATAAACTTGCGCAGTGACCTTTGGATTTGCTGCAGCGATTCGCTGGGCAGCTACCACCAGATCCGGACACATAGTACAGGACAAAGTCACCAGAATTATAATATCTGTAGGGTTCGAGATTGCTGCTATCTGCTGCCGAACATCCTCTTCCAAGGCTTGACCCGGACCTGCAGCATTATATAGTCCCAGCACAAAAGAGGTAAATTCGTGACCACTGGGAACTCCGTGGAATGCAAGTCCCGTAGGTGTTCCATCCGATAAGCAAACTTCTACACAGGGGGCAAAGATTTCTTCTGCCTGTCTGTCACAAACCGTCATCGCCAACTTATCCGAAAGCGCAGCAAGATTTGTTATAAAATCTTCCAGCTCCGAAGAAATGGGGCGGCTGTCCAAATAGAGTTTCAAAAGCAGCTTTCTTTCCATTCTGCCAAATACGGCATCTAACTGTTGGCGCATCTCTTTTGTAAATAACTCACCGGATTTTGCATTTTCTTGTGTGTGGACCCTAACCGATGTTTCACTATGCTTTGGGGAGGGTGCAACAGCACGCAACCCTGTTTTTCGGTGTACTGCAGATACATATTTCTCTAGTTCTGTTGCAGCCAACGCGCCATCTGCTGTAGCTGTCACCACCTGCCGCAAGGGTTTGATGCAAACGTCTCCCGCTGCATAAACACCTGCAACACTGGTCTTTTGAGATGGGTCGGTTACAATATATCCTTGCTCATTGCACTGGACAATATCCTTGATTGCTTCTGTAGCCGGTGCATACCCTGCAAATACGAACACGCCAAAGGTGTCCTCGCTTTTATACTCCGTTACCTCACCGGTGACGGTGTTTTTATACCGGGCATAGGTCAGTCCGTTCTCGCCGGACACTTCCTCCATCACCGTATTTGTCAGCACGGTGATCTTTTCGTGATTTTTTGCCTGATCTGCCACAGAAGCTGCACAGGAGAAATCATCTTTTCGAACCAAGATCGTTATATGGCGGGCAAATTTTGTAAGAAAAACGCTTTCCTCTGCCGCCGCATAACCGCCACCTACTACAAAAATCTCTTTGCCGGTAAAAAACTCTCCGTCGCAAGTGGCGCAGTAGGCAACGCCTCTGCCCTTGTGTTCTTCCTCACCCTTGAATCCAACGGTTCTGGGGTGCGCACCGGTTGCCAGCAGGATACCAAAACAGCGGTAGTCGCCTTTGTTTGTTTGCACGGTTTTTATATCCCCTGAGATATCAAAACCGGTAGCTTCCGCCAGCAAAAATGCTGCTCCAAAGTGCTCTGCCTGGTGCTGTATGGTGTCGGTCAGTTCCTTGCCGCTGGTTTTGGTAATGCCGGGGTAGTTCACCACTTCGTGGGTGATGGCGATCTGACCGCCAAATTGCTCCTTTTCCAAAACCAGCACCCTGTATTTTGCCCGGGCAAGGTATAAAGCAGCAGTCAGTCCCGCAGGACCGCCACCAACAATGACAACATCGTACAGATTTTCCATTAAAGCTGACCCACCAGATCCAGACTGGGTTTCAGGGTCTCGGCACCAGGCTTCCAGTTTGCAGGACAAACCTGATCACCGTGGGCGTGAACAAACTGGCAAGCCTGCACCTTCCGCAGTAATTCCTCTGCGTTTCTGCCCACATTACCGGCAGTCACCTCATATCCCACAATCTTGCCTTCGGGATTAATAATGAAAGTACCACGTTCCGCAAGACCGTCTGCTTCAATCAGTACTTCAAAATCCTTGGAAATGCTATGGGTTGGGTCTGCAAGCATAGGATAATTGATCTTCTTGATTCGCTCGGACGCATCGTGCCAGGCCTTGTGGACAAAATGGGTGTCGGTGGACACAGAATAGACCTCACAGCCAATCGCCTTAAACTGCTCATACTTATCTGCCAGATCCTCCAGCTCCGTGGGGCATACAAATGTAAAGTCCGCTGGATAGAAGAAAAATACACTCCATTTTCCAAGGATGTCTTCCTTGCTTACAAACTTAAAGTCATTTTCGTGATAGGCATAGGTGCGAAAATCGGAAATTTCCTTATTGATCATAGACATAATTACTTCCTCCATAAATCGTGCTGATTGCAAAATGCGTATACTGCCCGGACCTCATCCCCATCGCAGATAGAGAATTTGGCTTTTGGCTTATCATCCGGATCCAGATGGGCATACTGGATACCGTGCTCCGTTTCCAGACATATCCACTGGATATAATGCTCCTGGGTCATAGGGTGCTCTGCAGAGCCAACGGTTACGTGGACAGTATTCCCCTCCACTTCGTATATAGGAATATGTTTCTCCTCGGATGCCTCGGTGGTGCCCGGAACCAATTCCTGCATTTCTTCGCCGCAGCAATAAACAGGAACACCCTTGTCCCGAATCATTGCTACAATATTACCGCAATGCTGACAAATAAAAAATTTCTGTTTCACAATTTATCCCTCCTTCCAAAAGTGTGTCCAACAAAAACAGCAATAATACATAAAAGCCTGGACACACTATGTGCAAAAGGATGTGAAAAGATGGCATATAAACGCGGATTTATTCCATACGCATTGGCTGCCCTTTTAATCGGCCTGGTAGGCGGCTTTTCAACGGTTTTAGGGCCTGCCTTTGTGCAGGACATCGGAATTGCCTATAACAACACCACCTGGACAGCCTTGGCACAGGCTATGTCTACAGCAGCTTGTGCACCGATCCTGGGCAAGGTGGGTGATGTGATTGGGCGCAGAAAAACGTTGCTGCTGGGCATTGGGGTTTTCACCTTGGGCAATGTGCTGTCTGCCCTTGCAGGCTCTCTTATTTTTATGATGGCAGCTCGGTTTATTGTAGGCATCGGCACAGCGGCAATGAGTCCGGTGATCCTTGCCTATATTGCCACCCAATTCCCCCAAGATAAGATTGCAAAAGGTTTCTCTTTGTATATGCTTCTGTCCAGTGCATCGGTGATCATTGGGCCAACGATTGGCGGTTTGATCGTTTCTTCTTATGGATGGCAGACTATGCTGTGGGTATGTGTTGCAATTTGTATCGGCACCTTGATTGCCTGTGCCCTCACTTCCCACAATCAGGTGTCCACGAAAAAGGCGCTGGAAAACTTTGATGTATCCGGTGCGGTTTTGATTCTGATCTTTTTCAGCTTGCTCCTTTGTGTTCCTTCCTTCGGGCAGAACTTTGGCTGGACCTCCACACCGTTTTTAATCGTGCTGATTCTGTCGATCGTCAGTCTGGCTATGCTTGTTCTTGTGGAAAGAAAAAGTCCCCATCCGATTTTGTCCGGAAGCTTTATAATGCGCCGTGCATTTGTGCTTAGTGTTCTGGCTCTTTTTTTGACCCAAGGATTTATGCAGGCCAATATGACAAACACCATCGTCTTTGTCAATTACACCCAGCCGGGCAACACCGCCCTTTCCGGCTATGCGATCTCCATTATGTATGTGGGGATGTCTTTGGGAGCCGTTATCCTGGGTCCATTGGCAGATAAGTTCACCCCAAAAAGGATCTTGGTCTGTTCTTTTCTCATTACAGGCATTGGGTGTGGAATCCTGCTGCTATTCACTGAGGCTACTTCCCTGTTGCTGCTGATGGCATCCCTTGGCGTCCTTGGCTTCGGTCTTGGGGGAAACGGCACGATCTTTATGAAGGTCGTCCTCTCCGGATTGACACCGCAAGAAGCTGGAACAGGCACAGGCACCTATGGTCTGTTCCGTGATCTGGCTGCCCCCTTTGGTGTAGCTGTGTTTGTTCCATTGTTTACCAACCAAATAACCAACAGCATCGCCGCAGGCGCAACAGAACCTGCTGCAGCCGTTGCTTCCGTTCATTTTCTGGCAATAGCTGAAATTCTGTGCGTAGCATTGGGTATTGTGGCTGTTGTGTTCCTGCCAAAACGGAAAGGAGAAAGCAAATGAGATTAACAAATAAAATTATTCTGGTTACCGCCTCTACCCGTGGAATTGGTCTTGCAATCGTAAAAAAGTGCGCCCAGGAAGGCGCACAGGTGTATATGGCTGCCCGGGATCTAAAGCGGGCACAGGAAATCGCAGGCACCATAGGTGGCATAAAATGTGTGTATAATGACGCCACTGAACCGAACACCTTCACTTCTATGGTTGAGGATGTGGTTCGGGATGCCGGACGAATTGATGTTCTGGTAAATAATTTCGGCACATCCAACCCTGGCAAGGATTTGGATTTTGCCAATACAGATCCCCGGGTGTTTTTAGACACGGTGAATTTGAATCTGCGCAGTGTCTATATGGCAAGCCAGGCAGCAGTAAAGCATATGGCAGGAAAAGGCGGCAGTATCATCAACATTTCCTCTGTAGGCGGTCTGGTTCCGGATGTTTCTCAGGTTGCCTATGGCACAAGTAAGGCAGCCATCAACTATTTGACAAAGCTGATCGCCGTACAGGAAGCGAAAAATAATATCCGGTGCAACGCTGTCCTTCCCGGTATGACCGCAACAGAAGCGGTAAAAATGCACTTATCTGACGATTTCCGAAATCTGTTTATGCGGCACATTCCCTTAGGTCGAATTGGTCTGCCGGAAGAAATTGCGGAAGCTGTGTGCTACTTTGCCAGCGATGCAGCTGCCTATACCACAGGTCAAATTCTCACTGTTGCCGGCGGCTTTGGGCTGGCTACCCCTGTCTATGGCGATCTTGCGCAAAAAGCAAACCGGCGTTAACTTCTACAATCTACTTCCAATGCACCCCGCCTTATCAAAAGGCGGGGTGCGTTATTGTTTGGCTGTATTTTCATAGTGTTTCTGTTTTTTCGCTATAAATATGTTGTGTGGTTATTGAACATTTTCATTTTATGTGGTAGAATTATGCTGGAATTAAATGTAATGGTGTGGAATGGATGTCAACCATTCTGCGCTATCACCGGAAAACATCGTAAACAAAGGAGTTTTGAAATAAATGAAATTAGGTATCGGAACCCGGTGCCGATATTTCATAGATGAATGTTCTCCTATAAGTTCTCATAAATCCCCATATCGCAATGGTTTTTCAAACTGTACAGTTTACAAAGCTTCATACACTTTCATAAGGCTCAATGCCACCGTGGTGTAAAAATGGTGTAAAACCCAAATGAAGTTACCAAGAAAAAGCCATTGCAACAAGACCCATAACAACACCCCGCCTTCGTACAAAGCCGTACAAAGGCGGGGATCTTTTGTCTCAATCTTTTGTTTTATGCAATTGATTTACTGATTCCTAATCACGCCAGTGCCCAAGGATTTTCGCAGGTCAAAATTGCGGAAAATGAATTTATAGTCAGCGTGACTATCTATCTCAGCAAATGAGTGAGAGTCAAATTCTGGCCCCAAAATAATATGATCAATACAGTCTGGTGGAATTTCCAGATCGTAGTATTTAGTACCATCAGAGTATTCTGAAATACTGTACTTTGATAAACTTGCATTACTAATTAGGAGCGCAGCCCTCACTTCGGTTTCTTCTTTCCAGAATTCGTGCTTAAAGAACGGTGAGTATGCTGCAACTTTTTGCATAAATTCCAATGTAGGGACAACAAGTGACTTTTTGAAGGTTATATATGTACTTCCAATAACAGGAACAGGAGGAATAATATCTTGTGATTGATCTTCATCCTTTCCCAGCACGATTGATTTATGCGCAGCTGCCTTGAGCCATTCATTCAGAAGAACTCTTATTTTTGTATCACCGTAGGCTATAGGTTGTACATGTGTTTTGTCACAACTTATCCCCTCTACACTATGCAAGAATTCTTCAAGCTTATCCTGCCGAAAAGCGATACAAACTCCGTCATATTTCGATGCAGCTTCATAGCAGTATTTTTCTTCACCATGCGGGCATTTTTGATTACCGGGACGGTGCATAGTATAGGCATCCCAAAGCAACCTAGAATCTGGAGTCTTGGAAAAACACGCAACTAGAAACTTTGCAGAAGGAGTATAGGTTTCGCGCTGATAATACTCAATAATAAAATTAAGGAGAGCTGATGTGGCATTGGGAGCTTTGAAATGGGGCATACCTTTCAGTATGTTTACAAAACCTATCGTGTCGAACACATCATTGGAACTTGTGCTCTCCTTAAAACGGAGAGTTCCATATTTCAATATGCATTGTAATTTTTCAAAGCTTGTGTAGTGGTAAATTAAGTTTTCCATCATTCCCTCCCCCTTCAAATAAAATAACCTCTCATAGTACTTATTGCGTCATTTATAGCACAACCGCTTGAAACACTATCGTTTATGAGTTGTTCTTTTTAGAAAACAAGCCTTTAATTGCAGCTTTGGCATTTTCTCCCACAGCAGCAACGGAATCGTGGATACACAGTGTCCGGGCTTCTTGTCTAATTCTTGCATAATCAGGAGTCTTTCTTGACATTTCATGAACAATCGTATGTACAGAACCATCATTCATATAGTGTTCCTCATCGATAACCAGCTGACGGAACAACGCATAACCATTGGTGCGACTATTGGTAACACCTTCTAATGTTTCTTTGAGAACAGAAAACCAATCGTCTTTTAAGAAAGGTCGTGATAAGTATATTTCTTTATCAAAGTCAGCGCACATATACCGTAGCTTTCGTCTGAATATGATTTCTAAAATACTGGAATTAGCGTTGTCGGATAAATCTTTCAGCTTATTAATTCCACCATCGCCATATACACGATTGCCGTTAAAATCTTGAGTAAATGTAAGTGTTTGTTCTTTGCCTGATTTGTTTAAGTAGTAAAACTTAATGATTCGCTGAATTCTTTTCCCTTGCGCCATTAACCGGCCTTCTGCTCCGCATACAACCGCACCATAGACGCCCATCATCATTCCGCCTAGAATAGCTCCGGCAATCATACCACCAGTACCATTAGTCTTATCAATTAAATAATCCTCATAATCAAGGAACACTATGCGCTTGTATTCGATAGCCTTGCTATGCGTATCACTAACAAAAACAAAACTGTCCGTATTTTTATCATAGCCAAAAAATACGGTTTCCCCTGGCATAAACTCCCATTGTTTTTTTATAAAGCTGACGGGTATTGAGTTGCTGGAAATTGCTCTCTGTAGTTTCTTGCAAAGCACTTCCGGTGCAATCGTCTGTGCGCTCGCAACATCCTGTGTTTGGGTAGAATTCTGGTTTTTATGATCGTTGGGTTGTCTACTTGAAACAGCAAGGTATATAGACGGAATAATGATCGCAATACAACCTATACCTGCCAGTACCGGCTTAAGGGCATCAACTAAAGCTCCGTTGACAAGGGCATTTACTATATTTTCTAATCCGCACAACCATACCACTAATGCGATCAAGCATATTTGTATGATGATCGGCGTTAGTATTTTATAAGGGAGTCTATACTTATAGCTTTCGCAAGTAATGTATATGTCCAAAAACAAAGCAGAAGAAATCAATGCTGCAGCAGCGAATGTGGTATAAAATAAATTCAAAAAATCTACAGACAGCAGATCTTCTGCTAATACATATAAGAGCATAAATATCGGAACAAAGATATTGATCAACAGCAGCGTAATGCTGTAATTATACCACCGTTTTTTACGATTGGTGTTGTAACGTTCCGTCATTTCTCTGTCGGTTTTAACGATACCTTCAGCGAGATCGTCTAAGAACTTCATAACATCTAACCTTTCAAGAGGATATTATAAAACAAATATAGCATATTTAAAAAGATAGTACAATGAAAATCACTTTTTCGTGCCATGCAATATTGAACATTGACATTAACTGAACAAAAAAGTAAACTATTGTTTAGATGAAAATGCATACTCCGCAGGAATTTGCACCGCAAAGGATGATAGATAAATATGGCTAAGAAGAACGACCCGATTGTTAAATTACCTCAACCTATTGATTTAAGATACAAGACTGTCCGCACCTTTTGGGGAAAAAGAAAGATTGTAACCACATCTATATCTGAACAAAGAAGGTTCAAGAAAGTTATACTGAAGTTTTTCCCCGACAATATGTTTTATGATGATTTAAACGAAGATAATTCGATAGGTGCAGGAGGGCAGGTGTTCTCTTGTAGTATGTTGGAGAAACCCATTGACATACGTTACCGGTGCAAAAAGTCCATTTGGGGTCGGCGCAAAATAATTGAAGCAACAATATCAGAGCAACAGAAGATTAAGAAGGTATTGCTAAAATTGTTCCCTGATAATCTGTTTTACGATGACCTTGGAGAAGCCAATTCCGTCAAGGTAAAACAGCCGAGGCGGAGTGCCGGCGATATTGCAAGTGACATCTTTGATTACGCCTTGGCTGCAGCTGCGTTTAATCATGCCTTTGGCAATAATGATGATCATAATTGCGACTGCGATGATTGTGACACCGATGATTAAGCAGTATTTTCTGCATTAATCGACCATATGCTATGCAAAATGTGCGACCCCTTGCAATCATAAGGGGCCGCACACTTTTTATTTCACTGTCAAAAAGTTTTTAATAATCCACAATCTTCATCGAATCCCTTATGGATAATGCTTTAGACAATGATGTAGTATAATAGTCATATTCGAATCCGTTATGATCTTGCATAATCAAATGATCTGGTTGATTCTTATACTTAAAATGCAAGCCCTCCGACCATACCGAATCTCCGTCATGATAGGTTATAATTACAACTGAATTCAAATCTCCTGATTGTATTTTCAACCGGTCACATACGCCGTTTCCATTTCCGTACGGGAAATAGTAAACATATCCTTCGTCAAAATCGATTATCCAATAGATATCGTACATGCCGCCGATGCTTTTATAGGCATATACGCCAGAATTACCATTCTTAACTGTTGCTTTAGTATTGGTAGAATAGGAAACCGAACTATTATCTGTTTTGTTGGACTCAGTTTTATTAGATTCTGGTTTGGTTGTCTCGCTTTCTGTAGGACGGTTAGGATCATCCGATTCCCACATATGGTAGGTAATCACGATCTCGACATCTTTCTTGAAAACATTACCTTTAGCGAACTCTTTATTACCACCAACACTAACACTGTCAACTTCGCCCTCACTGGTCCAGCCCCAAACGATGTCGTAAAGGATTGCAGTCTTTATGTTTGTAAACCCAGCATTCTTCAGTTCTGCCTCAACATCTTTGTAATTGTCGTATTTGAAGTCCCACGCCGATCCAGGCATCATGGCTTCGCCCTCACCAACGGCACCCTTATCGATGAATTCCGTCTGTTCTACGTGAATGGAATCCTCATAACAGCTAATCTGGAAGGTAACTTCTGTGTCCCCTTTAATGGTGATGTCTACTTTTTTCTCGGGCTTTAGCCACCCTGTTTTTCTAAAGGTTATCGTATGCTTTCCGGGTTCAAGCCAAACCTCATAGCTGTCGTCTTCGCCATGGGAAAGTGTCCCTAATTCTTTATAACCTATTTCTACATCAACACCATATTTGTCAAAAAAGAAGTTTGATAAAAAGTCAATGTTGATTTTCACTTTATACTTTTCCATAGGGCGGTGGGATGTAATGGTTACCTTAGCATCTATAGGAAATGTATCCGTGGTATCAAATGAACGATCATAGTTTATCGACACTTCATTGCGAAGTGTTTCCTCTGAGTACTCCGGATCGATGTCCTCTTCAATCTCAACAGAAACATTTAGGAAGCCGCCGTCCTTAAACAAATTAACCAATTCCTCTGTATCTTTTGTTTCTGCATCCTTAGCAGCAATAGGAGCAGCAATACATTTTGCATCATAGTAAGTAATTTCGATAGCAACCGTCTTATCAAGTTCTGTTCCTTTGGTAAAAGCTTTGCTACCGCCCACAGTGATTTTGGTGATTTCGCCCTTTCGATCTAATTCCTCTACTTCCAGTTCAGATATTGGGTTAGTAGAAATGTTGTTAAACCCTTCGTTCCTCAGGAGCTTAACAATATCCTCCTGTTTTTTACCGACATATTCACTGTCACCAAAGGGCAAAAGCGCGGTTTTACTTGTAGATTCGGTGGTGTCCGTATCGTCGTCATCGTCAGGTGTAATTATAGTATTGGGTTTATTGTCATTGATATCCGCCGGTGCACGATTCCAAAAATAACTATAAATATTCAGTGCTGTCAAAAGGATGGCGACAATCAACACAAGATAGGACAGCCATTTCTTATCTGTCTTGATAATACCCTTGCGCAGCAACATTGCCACTACTATCCCTACAAACTGAACGATTGTACAAACGATAGCAAATGTTTTATCTGTAAAATATGCCACCAAGAAGAGCAGTACAAGACCAAGGATTGAAATCAGGGAAACCTTGTAAAAGGTAGGCAAGCGCTCCCATGCAGACCGGATCTTAGCCTTAATTTTATCTCCCAGAGATTGCTTAGGATTTTCCTCTATCTCAGGCTGAATGTTATTCTCTACCAGTTCTTTGGGTTCCTCCTGAGGTACATCCAGTACTGTAGGTGTTGCATCTGTTTCGTCAATATTATTCTGTGAAAGGTTCACTCCACAGAAGGAGCAAAATTTTGCTCCCTCTTGCATTTCAGAACCACAGTTATAACATTTCATTTTGTATATCTCCTTTTGCAAATAGGGCTAACTATTGGTTTTTCAAACCCCATTTCAGACATTATGCGTTAGGAATCGGCGGGATAATATTTGACAAGACATCCTTCAGTTCATCTACTGTTTCAGCCTTTGCCCACTCTGCCATACCGGCTTTCCATACCAGACTGACTGCTGCAAATTGACCAGCAACTGCCATCTGCTGCAGCGTTGTCAAATCAAAAGGACCCGCTGCCTGTCCGTTAATTGCCACATAGTATGCGACAACAGGAACAGGAGGAGGCACAGCACCGGGAGTCGCTGCGTTCATACCAGCCATTGCATTGCTCATAGTGCCGGCAATATTCTGTCCAACAACGCCACCGACAGCCATGCTTGCCATCATAGCAGCAGGATTAAAGCCCATTCCGCCGCCACCGCCGTTGCCAAGATCAATGGTGCCTGCACTGTTCTCACCCATCTTACCCAAAGCCTCTGCTCCGGCAACACCAACCTCAGTCTGCTTCTCAACCTGATATGCTCCAAAGTTTTCTGTACGAGTGTGCATACGCTGAGCGTACTGACCCTCTTCGCGCTGAATGCGCAGAGTTTCTTCGTAGTTCTCAGATTCAATACGCTGTTTATCGTGAATGTCTTTAACCTTTGCCTGTGCTTCTGCCTGGGCAGTTGCACCTGCAATATCCTTGGTGACCGACATCAGCTGACGATAACCTTCGCTAGATTTGTCAATCTCAATTGTGCCAATATCGACACCAGAAACGAAAACGCCGAAGGTATCTTTCAGGCGCTCGGAAAGGTCGTATTCAATCGCATCGTTGATCTGTGCGGTTTTACTCTCGATTTGAATAACCGGAATATCGTTTGCTGCTGGCGCATTGGCAACAGCATCCTTAATATAACGATTGGCAGCATCTCGAATCTGCGCCTGGAAATTTTCTAGATTGAAACTAAACAGCCTATGTAACTTTACAAACTCTCTGTAATCCTTGATGCCAAAACTAATGGTACCCCGGACAGCAACCGGCACACCAAAGTCAGAGAATCTGGGATCATACACATCAAAGAAAGGAACTGCAAAACGCACCTGGATCAACCGAGCCAGATTGATAAAATAGACTTCTGCCTGGAACGGAGTGCCACCCTCATAAGCAAGTCCTACGATGCTTGCCAAAATAGGCAAATTCTTAGTGCTCAGAATCTGATCGTAAGGGCCTTCAATAAAGTCCTGCATAGTGCCATCTTTCTGCTTATACACAAAAACAGCGACCTCGCCATCTTTAACACGCAGCGAAGAACCCCAGCGAATTGCATTCTCTCTATTGCCTTCACCCTCTTGCACACCCGCAGGATGCCATTTCCAAATTAGATAATTAGGCTCATCACAGCGGATTTCGTCCATGAAACCGCCGTTCCGTTTTTTTCTATCAAACAAACCCATATAAATACCTCCTATCAGTTATCCAATGTAAATGCAACAAATTTAGATTTTTTCAAATTGCTATTCTGCGCATCTTGTATTGAAATCGTAAAAGATGTGTGTTGATCGTCAGTCCATTCAAAATCCATTTGCGGGTTATTCAAATCAATCGCAACTACATCATAACCATAGTTGAAGCTGCCAAAAGCCAAAGAACGATACCAGCACTCTATTTTGATTATTTTATCTGTTAACGGAATGGCTCTGTATAGGTGCCAATCATCGTTTTGATAGGAATAACAAGTACCATTCTTATCATAATTCATTCCCTTGTTAGTATCACTATCTGTACCGGAAATTGTAAAAGTAATGCTTTTAGCCTTTTTGAAATCACTATTCTTCTGATCCTGAAGTAAAATAACAAAAGCTGTATGCGCATCATCTAACCACGAAAAACCATAGTTAGCATCAGTAATCTTAATCGCGCCAACCTCATATTCAAGATCGAACGTTTTTTGTGAGGATAGCGTTTTTCCCCACTTTTCAATTTTAATCAGTGTGTCTGAAATAGCGGTTGCGCAGTAAAGACTCCATTCATCATGGCCGTATGTATATACCGCATTCTTTTCAATCGTTACAGGAATAACCGGTTGTGTTTCTGAAGGAGCAGATGGTGATTCTGTTGCTTTGTTTTCTGAATCTGTACCGGCACCAGTACTATCACTTGCAGCATTTGTTTCATCGGAATCTTTTTTCATGGCATGATAAAAGATTACTATTTCTGCGTCAGCTAAATAAGTACTGTTTCCAGTGAATCCGATTTCACCGTTTACGGTTACCTTTTCTACAGCACCCTCACTTGTCCAGAATCCGATTATCAAATCATTGATCGCTTCTGTTTTTATATTCGTGAATCCGCAATTCTCCAGCTGCCGTTTTACCTCAAGATAATCTTCGTCCTTAAAATCATCTTGGGTTAAACTAATGCTGATTTCCTTATTCTCCGGAACGTAACCAGATCCATACTCCGCTTTATCGATTATCTCTAGCAATTTTGCTCGGGTCACATCCCACTTGGCCGCTGCCTTATCAGCACTCGTTGTGTTGGGCCCAGAGAATGTCAACGATGCGGCCTTAGCCCTTGCCAATGTGTAATTGTTATCCTCTAATGCATCATACACTTCTGCAACAATGGCATCAAGACGGGCATTTTCTGCCGCAATTTTACGATCATCCGAATCACCCATATGTGATAAGAGCGAAAACATAACGGCATAGGCGGCAACTATTCCAACTATTATAGCTAGAACAGTAAAAAACTTCTTTTTCTTGGCATTACCGATTTCCGCTTTCTTCTGCTTGTGGATTGACTGCATAGCCTTGAACTCAGGTTCTTTAGAGAAACTTAATTTGGCTTTATTGTAAGCTTGCTCAAATTTTGCTTCCCACGCATCAGAAACTGCCTGTCTATCCTCAGAAACACCATCAATATCATAGTGCCTTTGCATATCAATATTGGATGATGCAAGAACTAAAAATTCAAATAAATCCTCTTTGGTGTTCGGTATGGGAAAGCTTCGAATCAAAGTAATAATCTGTTGATCTGTTTTAGAGATAGTTGTACTGCTGCGCTTTTTGGGTCTCTCTGATCGCTGTTTTTCTAAAGCTTCAAGCTTTCTAGCAAATTCTTGTACAACGCTTGACGCTTTTGCGTCTCTGAATTCATGACCGCAAGAAGGACAGCTGATAGAAAAAGATTTGACGAGCTCGCCGCAATTGGGGCATTTATGTAGGTTTCCTTCAAATACGGTTTCCCGTTCTGTTATTTTTTCTGTTTCCTGTTTAACCGTAGTACCACATTCATGGCAGAAGTTAACGCCATCTCTCAATGGTGTGCCGCACGAACTACAAAACATGCCTGAGTGCATATCAGTGGATGCCTTACCATTTGGTGCTGCCGCATCAACTTTTCGATCTGGGGTTCTAAAAGTCTTTTCTTCAGCAGCTGTTACCAACATATCTGTTACCGCTGCACTAAGCGCATCCGCCCATTGTGGTATTAAGGCTTTGCTTTTGCGGCCAAATCGCCAATATTCCACACCATGGTTAAATTGAACCTGTAAACAACGGCCATATAATTCGTGGAGAATTTCTTTTGCTTGGACCTTTCCATTGATAACCTTGATTGCACTCAGAGGAACCTCAATTGCATCTTCGTCTTCGTCATCAACATCAGATACTATGTAAATTATCTTTTTATTAGTGAGGGCAATTTCATGTAATTCTTCATCCTCAAACTCACTTTCGTCGTACCCATCACGCGTAACGTTGCTTGATTGAAGAATTATCGCCTCGTCCAAAGCAAGGTTGTAAATATCCATCTCTTTTCCTCTTTTCAAAGCCAGTTGGAATAGCTCTCTAATTTCTTGTAAATAGGACTTTCGTTAAGCTTAACATGATCTACATACTCAAGAAGATTATTCTTCGCCACCAAAAACACTATGCAATCTTGATAAATAAAAGCAAAGAAAGTATCTAGCTCACAATGAACACTGTTACGGAATTCCAGCGCATAATGGAAGTCGTGGTTTAATGCATCCTGAATTTGCGCTATACCTTGCAGAATGTCATAGTCTTTATCAAATCCAAACTCGTAAGGAAAAAACAGCAACAAGTTTTTCTTTGTTTCTAGTTTGATAAGAAATTGTCGAATATCTTTTTCTGCCTTATCTAAACCGTTGTTCTTTTGCCGCAGTTGAACAAGTTGTTCAAAGTTATACTCTCTAAGGGCCGCATGTAAACGAGTAACTGTTCGCTTACCTTCAACCTTAGAAGCTGTAGTCATCCATGCTCCAGGTGCCAATAATACCTTTCCCTCTGACAAGATGCTTTTTGCTTCCATAAGTGTTTGGCTACCGATCAACTTTAAGTCAAGTGAATAGTTATCCGAGTTATAGTCACACTCGCCGTTAAACTCACTCGCGGGTGCCGTATATAATTGTCCTTTAGATTTACTCAGAAAGAATGTGGACTTGTTTATGAATTGGAGTATGTATTTTTCACAATTACAATCTAATTCATTTTCTACAAAATCCGCAATAATCAATTCTGCCGGCAAAGGCTCTGCTTTTAATGTATTATCAACCACAGCCATTCTCCTGTTCTACTTGGATAGCATCGCAAATATCGCCGATGTTGCAATCAAGGTACTCACAAATACGCAACAAGACAGAAAGTGCCACTTCTTCGTTCTTGCGCAGCTTTGTCATTGTGCCGGTCGCGATATTAAGATCCTTCCGGAGCGCAACTTGAGAGATCTCCTTCTCTGCTAGTTTGATCCACAATTTCCTATAACTAATTCTCATAACAATCATGCCTCTCGCCACAAAATGTATGGATATATTTTCATTATAAGGACATGAAACACTATTGTCAATATATAACAGCCAATTTCAAGCGTGTTTTTCGCAACTTCTTGCGACTTTTATTTGTTTTCTTGCTTTCTTTAGGCTAATTCTGCTATATTTTCAACTGCCAATAACCCTTGTTGCGCCCTTCTTGCCGCAAACTCAACTAAATCCCGTGCGTTACTAGCTGGATGCCAGGCATACGCAATTAGGTAATCCACATGATCGACCATATATCGATTGGCCCGGACGATAGCAAGCTTTCGTGGTACTTTCTCCATCCCGGGCGGATAATAGGTATTATCAAAACCGGGAGGTGTTTCAACAGGCCGCTCTGCTGGATGATATGGAAGCAGTAAGGACAAGGTTATTTGTGGATATTGCTTCTTTAATAAAATAACCGTCTTAGCTGCTAAGTGATCGAAACCACCATACCCACCAACGATAAACTCCGTTACCCCATACTCAGATATATGTTTCTCGACAACCTGTGTCAGTATGGGAAGTAATTCACTGGAAGCCTCCCTATGGCCTATAAAGAAACAACTCTTCATATTACTCACATCCATATTTCGTATTACTAAATAAATTTATTATATTTGGTATTACCAAATATAGCAAGCCCCATTCACCATATAATAACAGTGAAAAGGGGTGAGCAGTATGAAACCAAGAAAATTAGCGCTGGGTGATCGTAACATCATTGGCAAGCGTGTTACCGAAGCAAGACTAGCGCAAGGAATGAAACAGGTAGATCTGCTTGCCAAGCTACAGCTTGCAGGAATTGATTTAAGCGTTCCAGCATTGTCCTTGCTTGAAGGGCAAAAACGGCCCGTATCAGATGTCGAGTTAAATGCTTTAGCCGATATCTTGAATGTGTCTGTTGATTGGTTGCTGGGAAGAGAATAAGTGTTAACCGCCTGCAATGCTGCAGGCGGTTTTTGTTAACTATCTCGTTAATTAGGAAGGAGTGTTATACATGAAGTTATATCAGATAAGACCCTTATTGCAGGATATGGGGCGAAATAAAGCAAAGCAGGATAAGTTTTCCTTCAAGTATAATGGCGTAACATTTGACGTAATAGTCTTTCTGGAATATACCCCATTTGAGTTACTCTTTGGTGTTGTTGATCATAATTTTTCTTTTGTATTAAAACTGCACAGCGGTTATGATCTCGAAGATCTGCCCAACGATGTTTTTTATGAACTATGTCGTATTCTAAACCTCAAACCCAGTAAAGAGGGCTTAACTTCTTTTAAGTTCTTAAAATACTTTGCTGACAGAATCCCTAACAAGTATTCCGGCAGAAAAGTTGAGCCCCACGAAATTGCAGTTCACAAAAAACGCAATGTGCCCGATTCTGATAAAATCTATTTCAAGGGCTGGAGAAGTCACGAAACAGATGGACGGCATGTTAAGAACTTGGAGAAAACCAGGGCGTGGCTTGGTGAAGAGGCTTATGAGTACTGCAAAAAATATAATATCAGCTCCTGTTGGAGCGATATACCCAACGAGTGTAAGTCATACTATCCACCGGAAAAACACCGAGAAGCAAACAAATTTTAGAAGTAATAGACGCATTATCACGAGAATTTACAAATAGTTCTTACTTTTATAGGAAATATATGGTATATTGTAGAT
>JAZOSD010000061.1:0-6572 GCA_045656945.1 Faecousia sp. | reverse complement strand
TTTGCTGCACTGGAGAAGTTCAAGAAAAAGGACTTTTGGGAAAGCCACAGGACCTTCAGCTTTAACACACTTTACGAAAAGCAAACCTATGAAGTGATAGCTGTTTTCAAAACCGTAGTTTACTCGAATTCCACGGGTGCATTTAAGTACTATCTTTTCTCTGATGCAGAAACACCGGAACAGTTTGACGAGTATGTTGCAAAGTGCAAGGAAAAAGCGCTCTATGATACCGGCGTATCTGCTGAATATGGCGACAAGCTCATTACACTTTCAACTTGCGAATATTCCAACACCAATGGACGACTTGTTTTAGTCGCCAAAAAGGTTGTTGACTAAACTCATAATCTGTGATAATTACTGCCACAGGATTTCTCAATAGGGCAATGGAACGGTGCGGTGAAATATCTTACTGGTCAAGACAAAACCTTTGATTCCGCTATCGAGGCTAAGGAATTCTTGATCAAAGCCGAATTTATTAAAAGCCATCGTGCTTAAAGCCTTGCTTGTTTTGGAATAAATAACAAGACGCTCCGGTTTGTGTCTGTTGTGATGTTATTCGATTTTTCTTATCCTGGGTGACACGCAGCAAAAAGACAAAGTAAAACTAATCGCCTCGTTTCTCAAAATTTAGAAAGAATCAAATGACACAACAAATGTATACTATACTACACATCTACATTTTGTTTGATAAATTGCTGCAAACTGAATAAAGTTTACAAAAATTCTCTTTTCCTATGCCATATGTTATGGTAAAATATTCTTGCAGGTAACCGAGAGGCTTGCAAAAATGTTTCTGGCACGCAATAAACGTGCACAAAGTTTCTTTTCTTTATGCTCTCAGCAAGTCTGAGGCAACAATGTTTTTGTCTTCTTATTTTTATTTTTTACTATGCAAATTTTGATGAAATGAATCCTTGCTAATCGGTGCGAAAGCATCACAAATATGGAGTGTGGAGATAAGTAACTGCCTTAGCTCCACAACAAAACCTCGATCGACGCCTAAGTTATGGCCACCGTTCCATAACAACGTAATAATTTGACAGCTTAGCGGGCTTTGCGCGTCGGAGGTGGGTAGTAAGACTATTCACCAAGACGTACTTCTCGAGAGGAGGTGGTTGATATGGTACAACGATTATTCATTGATCTATGCCATACCGTCCGCAAACAAGCAACACAGACCACCTCCGGCCGCACGGCCATAAATTAAAAAACCAACGGTCTTAGGGTACCGCTTTGGCCAAACAACTGCCAAAGCAAAGCCCCACTACAAGACTTGGTAACACGACCGCCTTTGTAAGAGCAGTAAAACCATATCTTGCAAAGGAAAATTGGACACAAAGAGATCTTGCTGTTGTTTCTGATATGTCAGAAGCAATGATTTCCAGGATGTTCAGAAATTCAAACGGAAGAGGAGATTCCTTCGATTTAACAGAGCGTATGGTAGCTAAGATTGCCGCTGGATTGTGTATTGGTGTTGAAGGGTATTTGATTTTGATGGAAGCTGCATTCCCTGAATATTTCAAAGCCCTACGAAACAAGGAAAACACTCAGTGCTTAAATACCACGCTAAAAAACAAAGGAAAACCTCCGCTATAAGATACTCTCGGAATTGTCGCCGTCCCATTTATTTGGGGCGGCGATAAATTTTTGTGGTTTGCATCACGGTCTTGCACCTAGGTGAAATCCAGGGGGCTATTAAAATGTTATACTATGGTCAGTCAAGAGCGCTGTGACTACTTAGGCTGCTACCGGCCAGTGGCAGTACTACTGATTTAAGGAGTTGGTTATATGCTTAACCTTCGTGATCTTCGGATCGACCCTGCCAGCTTGGGTCGTAAAATGTTGCTGGTTGATGTGATGCCCGCCTACGAGTATAAGGAAGGCAAACGGACTGAGGCCGTTACCGGTTACCGCTATGTGGTGTGCCTGGCAGAACATCGCCTGGAAAAGCTGAGTGTGCGCATCGACGGACCTCAGCAGATGGAACAGCCGGAAGGCTTTGTGGATGTGGAGTTTACCGACCTGGTCGTCACCGGCTATGAGTCTCAGGGCAAGCTCCAGTTCTCTGCGAAAGCCAGCGGTATCTTCCCCGTGGATTAATTCCACCTGTTCGCTGTGGACACGCCCGCGGGACGGCTGGGGGTTAATATTTTTCCATAAAGAAAAATATCCCCCGCCGTAACGCGGGAGAGTCCCCGCTCGCATAGGTTAGTATTACCTATGCGAGCGATGTAGCGGTAGCAAAAAAGGAGAAAATGCTATGCATGAAAATCAAATCCAGTCTAGGAAATGGTTGTTGACCATCAATAATCCCCTGGACCACGGTATGACCCACGATGAGATCATCGACCGCGCGCAAAAGTTTAATCCTGTCTATATGTGCATGGCGGACGAAATCGGTGAAAAAGGGACGTATCACACGCACCTTTTCCTGTACTCATCCTCGCCTATGCGGTTCGGTACAGTCAAAAAGCGGTTTCCTACCGCCCACATTGACAGAGCCCACGGGACAGTTCAGGATAACCGAGCCTATATCCGCAAGGAAGGCAAATGGGCGGACACTGACAAATCGGAGACTCGTGTGGAAGGCACGTTCAAAGAGTTCGGTGAATTGCCCGATGAGGCTTCTGAGAAAAGCCCCAAGTACGCCAAGCTTTTGCAATGTGTGAAAGAAGGAATGAGCAATAAGGAGATCCTTGCCATTGATCCCAGCTTTGCTTTCCACCTGGAACATATTGATAAGCTCCGCCAGGATATCCGGTTTGAAAAGTATTTAACCGAAAACCGGTTTATCAAGGTCCATTATCTTTGGGGAGACAGCGGTACCGGCAAGACCCGGAGCATTTATGAAAAGCACCCTGCAGAGGAGATCTGCCGCATCACCCATTATCCAGCTAGAGGTAATGTCCAATTTGATGCCTATAAGGGACAGTCGGTATTGGTATTTGAGGAATTCCATTCTGAGATACCCATTTCTATGATGCTAAACCTACTGGACATCTATCCGTTAATGCTACCAGCTCGGTATCACGACCGGATTGCCTGCTACCTTACTGTGTATATCACCTCTAACATTCCTTTGGAGGCGCAATACAAAGACATCCACAAGGACAAGCTGGAAACGTGGAAGGCATTTCTGCGACGGATCCACACGGTAACGGAGTTCCGAAAGGATGGAACCATCCGGGAGGTGCCTCATGAGACGATTTGAAAAGGAACGGCTGCAACGCCGTTCCAGTCTCCGGGATTATTTTCCCAGATCCATCTCCGACGCGCCTGTGAAACTCATTTTTGCTTTGCTCTATATTCTTGGATCGATTCTGGTATGGAGCAAGCAAGATGAGATTGCAATGACCGCAGAGACCACCGCTTTGCTTTCACCCATTGCCAGCTTTGTTATGCGGCA
The DNA here is from genome assembly GCA_045656945.1 of Faecousia sp. Classification (GTDB taxonomy): domain Bacteria; phylum Bacillota; class Clostridia; order Oscillospirales; family Oscillospiraceae; genus Faecousia. Next base: position 3,166 of record JAZOSD010000061.1, on the reverse strand, counting down.
TATCTTTGCAGTGTACTTGCTGGTTGGTGGGGTATTCGTCACCATACTCATTCTGTTTCCCCTTGGCAAGAAGGCAGCCCAGGATCAGCTGCGAAGCATTGGACTTGTGAACCATACCGATATGGTACCTGCTCTGAAACGGAAGTACAAGGATAAACAGAATCCCCGTATTTCAGTCTGGGAGTTTAGTTCTCAAGGCATACCCCTGAAGACCTGGGAGGACAAGCAGGCGGCCATTGAAACGATCCTGGACATCACCATCGTCAAGATGAAATATGGGTCTGGGAAAAGCCGTATCCTGCTCTATACCGTGCCTGCCAAAACAGATCTGCCGGAAGTGATAGACTGGAACGATAAGTACCTTTCTCACAAGCGCTTCATACTGGCTTTGGGAGAGAGTTTTACCGGACCGGTCACTGTGGACCTTGTAAAAGTGCCCCACATTCTCTTGGGCGGTTCTACAGGCAGTGGCAAAAGTGTTCTGCTAAAGCTACTCCTCATGCAGGCATTAAAGAAAGGTGCCAACGTCTGCATTGCTGATTTCAAAGGCGGTGTGGATTTCCCACCTGTATGGCACAAGCAATGCAAGATGTGCATTGAGGAGGAATCTACGCTTGCGCTCCTTACAGAGCTTGTGGACGAGCTGCAGAGACGCAAAACCTTGCTGGCAGCCTCTGGGCAGCCCAACATCGACCGTTACAACGAAGCCACGGGAGAAGATCTGCCACGGTATATCTTCGCCTGTGACGAAATTGCGGAGGTGTTGGACAAGACCGGTCTGACAAAAGAACAGAAAGAGATTGTTGGCAAAATTGAAAGCAAGCTTTCTATGATTGCCCGACAAGGCCGAGCCTTTGGTATCCACCTGATTCTTGCCACCCAGCGTCCGGATGCCAATATTCTTTCCGGTCAGATCAAGAACAATGTGAACTGCCGGATCTGCGGTCGTGCTGACACCATCCTGTCACAAATTATCCTGGACAGCACCGCCGCAGCGGAGCAAATACCCAAAGATGCCCGCGGTAGATTTATTTTGCACGACGGAACGGTATTCCAGGCATACTGGTTTGACGACACCGCAGGCATTACAGACCTTCATTCCTAATAGAATGTTCTAAGGAAGGGGGCTGTGCAATGGCAAAGCAAGAGGTGCAACTAACCTTCACCTTTGTGAACCCTAACACCCCAAAGGAGTTTGAACGGCAACTTCAAAAGATTTTGATCGACAAGCTGCTCTCTCAATATCGGGAGAACAGGGTAGCTGTTAGTTGACCAACCTACATCCGAAAAGGGGAATGTTTTCGTTCCCCTTTTTTGCTTTTTATGATATAATGAGTGTTAGGATATGGGTTGGTTGACAGAAAGGAGCAACCAACAAATGAAAATAGCTGCATATTGTCGTGTCTCGACGGACAAGGACGAGCAGATTGATAGCTTGATCCACCAGAAGGAATTCTTTGTGGAGTATGCCAAACGTAACGGCCATGAACTATTCCGCTTATATGCGGATGAGGGCATCACCGGTACATCCCTGAAAAAGCGGGAAGAATTCAAGCGGCTTTTAAGGGATGCGGAGCTGGGCCTGTTCGATATGGTGGTGGTTAAGGATATCAGCCGCTTTGCCAGAAACACAGTGGATGCCCTGCAGAGTATCCGCAAGCTAAAATCCATGGGAATCAACACCCTGTTTCTCACAGCCAATATGGATTCTATGGGAGACAGCGAATTTGTTCTGACTCTGTTTTCTGCTATGGCGCAGGAGGAAAGCAACAATCTTTCCAAGCGTGTCAAATGGGGCAAGAAGATCAATGCGGAAAAAGGCCGTGTGCCTCAGCGGGTCTTCGGATATGACCGGATCGACAAATTCACATTGGAGATCAACCCCGAGGAAGCCCGGATCGTTCGTAAGATATTTTTCCTATATAACGAACAGGGCTTAGGCTGCCGAACCATCAGCATGACCTTAAACCGAGACAATGACAAAACCAAATACGGAAATGACTGGAATGCACGGGGCGTTCGGCGGGTACTTGTGAACCCACTATACTGCGGCATTCTTGTCAATCACAAATATGAAATCGAAGATTTCTTGACCGGAAAGCAAGTAAACATTCCCAAAGAGGATCATTTCTATCACGAGCGTCCGTCCTGGGCCATTGTACCCCCGGAGGTATTCCAAAAGGCACAGGAGATCATGGACTCCCGGCGAACCAAATATGACTCCGGGGAGCCTTTCAGAGATGCCAGATACAGCTCCAAGCACGTGTTCTCCACACTCATCAAATGTGAACATTGCGGTAGGTCCTTCACTCGGAAGACCTATACCTATGTGAACACCCGAGTATACTGGCGATGCGTCACCAACGATCAGTACACCGCTGAGAAGTGCGATAACCGTGTGATTTTGGATGAACCGGAACTGATAGAGGAGCTGCGCAAATACTTTGCATCCTTGATAGAAGACAAGGACGTTTTTGTGGCAAGTATCTTGGCAAGCCTGGATAAACAGCTTCCGGAAGCCCAGAACCCGGAACAGGCCAAGCAGGAAATTGATCTTAAGCGAAAAAAGCTGCTGAGCAAAAAGGACCGGTATCAAGAAATGTATGCCAACGACCTGATTAGTATGGCAGAATTGAAAGACAAGCTTGCCAGTGTTGCGGAAGAACTGAAGGCTGTGGATTTGGATTTAGAACAAATCGCCCAGTCAGCGCAGATCATCAACAACGCAGAGCAAATTATTCAACACTACCGTCATGAGATCCTTCGATTTTTGGAATTAGAAACTGTTACCAATATGGATATGCGCCGGATTATTGACCATATTTCGGTCAATAAAAGCGGCAATGTCCGTGTGGTGCTGAAGAAATTTGAAGATATGGCAGCCGCCTAATGACACTTAGCGAATTGGTGTCCATGGTGGAGGTATTGGATCCTATGGTGCTTAGCTCTAAGGTGAAAGAGCATTGTCAGTGTCACTGTAAGGAAAATGCAGTAGTGCAGATCCCCTCTGATATCTGCCGGCAGTTTGACGAAGATCTGGACCTGACAGGGGAAGGAAGAAAATTGTTTGTGACCTTGGGACAGTTTTCTGTCATTCGACTGGAGCGGGATGCCCAGCTTGTTGTTCCTGTGCTGGATTACAGTATTCCCACCAAGGAATGCTGCG
>JAZOSD010000060.1:0-39198 GCA_045656945.1 Faecousia sp. | reverse complement strand
GGATGCTGACAGCCTGCCTTATCTTCAGGAGCTAAAGGATGAATACAGCAGTATGAACGCCCGTCAGCAACGCTATACCAAGAATTACAGTCACCTGAAGGAAGCATATGACAAGGCATCTAAACTCAACGATGAACGGATTGCTGCTGCTTTGCAGAAGCGGATCAATGACCTGAAGCCTTTGTTCCCCTTGACGCTGGACAATGAGCCTACGGTTGTGGCTATTCGCACAGACTTTGATGCAATGACCCGTAACCAGCAGGCACTGGTGGATACCACGATCCTTCTGGATGCTGAGGCACAGATCGCAGCACTCCGCGCAGAATTTGTAAAATATGTGGAATCCCTCATTCAGGCAATTCCCAAGGAGATCACCCTGGAGGCAGAGCCTGCAATCACTGCCGCAAGAGAGGCAGCCGATAAGCTCTATGCACTGGAACGGAAATTGGTTTCCTATACCGTCCTGACCAATGCGGAAGGAAAACTGAAAACCCTGCTGACAGCAAAGGCTGCAGCAGACGAAACCGATGCTCTGATTAAAGCAATCGGCATCGTTACACTGGGTGACAAAGACCGGATCGCAGCGGCAAGAGCATCCTATGATGCCCTGAGCGAAACGGCGCTCCAGTTTGTGACAAAGGGTAAAAAGCTCCAGAGAGCTGAGTTCATTCTGAAGGCACTGCAGACCTGGGGTATCCCGGTGATCACAGTTGCCAATGCCGGCATTGCATTTGCAGTTGTCTGGTTTGTTCCCAGCCTTCACCAAAAGGTCTTTAAGGGCAAGAAAGAGGAAGAAACACCTGCCGGTGAAGAAAAAGAAAGCATTTAACATTCTCATTTCTAAATAGACAAAGGCCCGGCAGTGCTTGGCGCTGCCGGGTCGGAGTCTATGAAGAAATATACGCAGTACAGCAACGAAGGAAGGTTTTATTATGATAAACCATACATTAAAAGCCGATGTACTCAGCCGGAAGGCATATCCCAAAAAGCCGCTGATCCGCAAGCTGGGCACTATCAGCTGCAATAACATTGTGGAAACCACGCCACTGGTGTATAAGGGGGAATTATACCGCTTTGAGGTTGTCCGCAGAAAAAGCTTTACCAGCAATGCGCAAGTGGAGCATTGGCATGAATTGGACGATCTGCCGTGCCTGCGTTTTATCCATGTTCGCACCAACACCAGCACCCCCTTATTTGCAGAGGGGCATACCTTTGGATTCCCCTGGGCAGAAGGGGATACCATGTATGTGGTAACCGGAACCAATGACAATAATGGCAAAACCTGGGGAAGTGACCGATTGGTGTTTTTCCGTTCCAAAGATCTTGTCAACTGGGAAAAATATCAGGAACTGCCGATGCCCGGCTGGAAGATCTACAATATGAATATCGCAAAAATGGGCGATACCTATACACTTCTGGTTGAAGTTAGATTGCCGGAGGAAGAAGCTGGCACCAACGGTTTTACCTTCCGTTTTCTCCAGTCCAAGGATTTGATAAATTGGGAACTGACACCCAGGGAATGTGTTTTTAATAAGGATCGCTATTGCGGAAGCCCTGCGTTGTATGCAGTAGAGGGAGACCCCCATTACTATGTAGGCTATCTGGAGGAATATCCGGAACACCGGTTCGCGGACAGCCTTGCCCGCAGTAAAGACCTGATCAACTGGGAATACAGCCTTGTCAACCCTGTGCTGATGTATGATGAAGAGGACAGAAAGATTGGCTCTCCCTTCCTCACACCGGAGGACCGGGAGCGGATCGATCAGGCGCTGAATATGAACAACAGCGATATGGAGCTGTGTGAATATCTGGGCAGAACCATCATTTACTATAGCTGGGGAGATCAGTGGGGTCACGAGTATTTGGCAGAAGCCTGCTATGAAGGCACTATGAAAGACTTTTTGCAAGGCTTCTTTGAACCTAGCAAATAATGATGATTTTACAATATCATATCAACGCGCTGCAGGCTTCTGCAGCGCGTTTTTTGGTTACAAAATTGACAACTATTGCAAAATGTAAACTGAAAGCTGATTTTGGCATTGCATTTTGCGCTTTCTTTTCGAAAAAAGTTGCAAAAAAATTAGGGTTAATGATATTATATCTTTGTAAAGCAATTCTCCTAAAAGAAAAATTTTTCAGGAAAGAGGTAACCACTATGAAAAAAATTGTAGCATTACTTTTGGCGCTTACTTTGTGCCTTACTCTGTTTGCCGCTTGCGGTGGAGAGGGTAGTCAGGAGGAAACAAAAGGTGCAATCACGAATTCCAAACTGGAGAACTATAAGACACCGGATCTGACCGGCGCAGAGCTGACCATGTATGCCTGGGATAATGCGGACTACGATCCGGAGGGCTCCTGGCAGAATCAGGCTGTTGAGAAGGTTCTTGGCTGTAATTTGAATATAGTGGAGCTGCCGAGTTTTAGCCAGCAGTATACCACTATGCTGGCTGAGAAAAATGTGCCGGATCTTACCTTTGGTAGTACTTATAATAACACCTACACCCAGTTTGGTGAAGATGGTGCGTACATCAATATTTACAACTACCTGGATATGATGCCCAATGTGAAAGCATATCTGGAAAATCCGGATAATGCTTCCAAGTTTAATAAATTTATCGTTCGGGAAGGTGTGATGTATTGCTTGCCTGTTATCCAGGAAGCGGATACTGCCCCCTATACGTTCCTGTACCGTAAGGATATTTTCGATGCAAACGGTTTGACCTTCCCCACCAATCAGGAGGAGTTCGTGGCAACCTTGCGGAAGCTGAAGGAACTGTATCCCAGTTCCTACCCCCTGTCTATGCGTAGCCTGGCAGGTCACTCTACCACTGTTACCAGCTGGGGCTTCCTGTGGGGAGAAAGCCATGTAATGTCCGGTCATCATGGAACGATTATGAACCTGGGCGAGGACGGAAAGTATTCTATGACCCTGGTTAGTGAAGCCTATAAGGAAATGGCAAAGTTCTTCCTGGAACTGACCCAGGAAGGCTTGATGCACCCCTCTTGCGCAACAATGGATACTGCAACCTGGCAGGAGACCTTTGCAAGTGATACATCCTTTATTACCTGGGATAAAACCGACCGTCTGCCTTCTATCAACATTGCCGGTCAGTCTATGAATCCGGACTTCCAGATGATCGCAGCCGCTCCCTTTAATTTCGGTGAATATGCAAAGACCTCCGATGTGGTTACTACCAGCCGTAAAGCAGGCATCGGTTCCGGCTCCGGCTACTGGCATGCCATTGGTGACAATGAAAACACAGCCTATTCCGTTGCCTATATTGACTGGCTCTACTCCGAGGAAGGTAAGACCGTTACCAACTGGGGTATTGAAGGCGAATCCTATACAGTAGATGAGAATGGCAACAAGGACTTTATTGATTCCTTTATTAAGGAACAGGGCGGCATTACTTCTGCCGGTTTGAATACCCTGGAGCAGGTTGGTGTCAGAATGGAGGATGCCTATGTGGCATCTTTGACTGAGCTGGAAAAGGAATCCCTGGAGCTGGCACAGCAGTTTACCGGAAAGGGTACTGCACAGCACAAGCTGAATTTCAATGAGGAAGAGCAGTTTATCTATGATACCTATGCAACCGCTCTTTATAACTACGGAACTGAGCAGTGGACCAGATTCGTGCTGGGTCAGCGGGATTTTGCTGAGTGGGACAATGTGCTGGAAGAAATGAAGCGCAAGTACCACTATGACGAACTGCTGAAGATCCACGAGGACGCATTGGTCCGGACTTTGGAAGAAAACGGTATGTCCTAAGAACAGGGGGCGAATAGCCCCCTATTTATAAAAAGGGAAGGAGACAAGGAATGAAACAGTTATTTAAGCGAATAACAGCAGCATTGTTGCTGATCTGCTTGCTGTCAAGCTTTGTAGTACCTGCTACCTTTGCGGATACAGCGCAAACGGTAACTACTACATACGCATTCGATTTTTATAATTCCTACAATAATATTGTGTCTGCAAATGGTAACACCGCGGTGACTGCAAACTGCCGTTGCGGGGAAAGCCATAGTGTAAAAGATCACTTAGATGGTCTTTATACCCAGCTTGGCTGGAAGTTTGCAGGAAATACCACTGCGAACTACAGTAATGTAGAAGTCCGTGGAAGTGATGATAAAGGCATATTAATGATACCGGAATGTGGTGGCTGGATCGCAATCACTCTAAATGTACCCCAGACCGGAAAGTATACTCTTAGTATGACCGGCAGTTCCCAGACTAGCCTCCGCGTTTATATGCTGGAGGGCACACTGACAAAGGATCAAATTACAGAGAAATTGGCAGATGCAGATGCCATAGCCAATAATGTGATCATATCCAGCCTGGCATTTACCAATGGTGTTGCTGCCAGTGGGGAATTGGAGCTAAATGCCGGTGAGCATACGGTGCTGGTTCGCAATATTCACACAAGTAATGGAAGAAACCTGTATCTTAAGAAAATAGATCTGACCGGAACGGTAACTTCTGATACTACGGAGCCTTCCACAGATGCAACCGGATCCACTACAGAAACAGCAGTGGAAACACAGGATCAGTATCTCTATCCTATGGACTTCCACTTTACTACCGAGCATACAAATCTGATAACTTCTAGCCATACTGCGCTTTCTGCTGCCTGCCGTTGTGGGGAAAACCATACAGTCAAGGAACACCTGGATACCCTGTATGACAGCCTTGGCTGGAAATTTGCCGGAAACACAACAGAAGATTATAGCAATGTTGTTGCCCGTAACGATGCAAACCAAGGTCTGTTGATTGCACCGGCTTATCAGGGCTGGACAGCGATTACCCTGAAAACGCCCGCAGCCAATACCTATAAAATCTCTCTGATTGGTAATGGCGGTCAGGGCAGCATTGCAGTCTATCTGTTTGAAGGCGCACTGGATCAGGCCCAGATCGCAGAAAAGATGGCAGATACCAGTGCCGTTGCAGGAAACCTGATAAAAACCGGTGTGAAATCTGCAAGAGATGAAAACGCTGTGATCGGAGAAATGGAATTTGCTTCCGAAGAATATACATTGGTTCTCCGCAATACCCACTCTTCCAGCGGTCGGAATTTGTACTTAAACACCATTCAACTGGATAAGGTCGTGGAGGAGGAATCTACAACCGCACCTTCCACGGAAGTGTCTGTACCTACTACGGAAGAATCTGTTCCGACCACACAGGAAACTGAGCCTTCCACAGCAGTGACTGTACCTTCAACAGAAGTGACTGTACCTTCCACAGAGGAAACTGTACCTCCGGTAGAGGGTCAGTATAACTATGTGATGGATTTCCATCATACTGCCCAATATGCATCCTTGGTAGGCGGCAATGCCAACAAGCTTATTTCTGCAGACTGTGCCTGCGGTGCAAATCACACCATTAAAGCGCATTTGGACACACTGTATGCACAATTGGGTTGGAAATTTGCCGGCAATACCACAGCCGACTATAGCAATGTGGAAGCCCGCAGTGACAAAGCACAGGGTTTGCTGATTTTCCCTGCATATCAGGGCTGGACAGCAATCACCCTGAATGTTCCCGTAGCTGACCGCTATACCATCGGACTGATCGGCAATGGCGGACAGGGAAGTATCGCTGTGTATCTGTTTGAAGGTGCGCTGACACAGGATCAGATCGCAGAAAAAATGGCAGATACCACATTGGTGGCAGATAAGCTGCTTAAGTCCAACGTGAAATCTGCAAGAGATGCCCAGGCAATTGTTGGGGAAATGGATTTGGCTGCCCAGGAGTATACTCTGGTGCTGCGCAATACCCACCGCAGCAGCTCCCGAAATCTGTACTTAAATTCCATCCAGCTGAACAAGGTGGTTGAAGAACCTATTGAGCCTACACAGCCGCCTGCACCCACTGTTGAAAATGTTTGGAATTTCGATTTCTATAAAGACCCTGCATACGCAAATATCGCAGCAGGAGAGACCAAACTCTCCAATCTCTGCCGCTGTGGTGAATATCACACCGTCAAAGAGCATTTAGATAGCATTTATGGACAGCAGGGATGGAAGATTGCCGGCACTTCCGACGGCAATTATGGCAATATTTGGGTCTATGAGAATGATGACAAAGGCACTTTGTTCCAGCCGGCAGTCGGTGGCTGGATTGCCGTGACCCTGTGGATCACCAAGGCAGGCAAGCAGACCCTTTATGCAACTGCCTCCAACACAACACAGTCCGGTATTAATACCTATATTTTTGAAGGAGACCTGAACAGTGCGCAGGTGGCTGAAAAGCTGGCTGACAGCAATGCGAATGCAAACCTGGTAAGAAAGGGCATATCCATTGCCTCCGGTGCTACCGGCGCCATTGGCTCCTGGGACTTTGTCCCCGGCGCATATACCCTGGTTATTCGCAATGCCCACGCAAGTAAGGCAAGAAATTTCTGGCTTCGGAAGATCGAGCTGGGCGAGTTTGACGGCATTGAAGCAACCGAACCCGGTAGCACCAGCGAACCGGATGACACCATCCACACCGGTGTTTGTGACGGCAAGTATACAGAAGGTATCTATAACTTTGCCCTGTATACAGATGATGCTTTCAAGCCTATGCTTACCAACGATAAAGGCAATTTTGCAGATGCCGGTATGAACGGCGATTGCTACAACTGCGGTAAGCCTTTGGCAGAATGCTTTGCAGAGCAGTATGCCTCCAATCAGATCAACTGGCTTATTGAAGGCAGCAATTTCCGCGACTTGAACATTCTTGCGTCCACATACACTAAGTATAACTACGGTGGTCTTCGTATGCGCTACAATAGCGCCGGCGAAGAAGCCACAGGTCTGTGGAATGCCTTCCGTGTGAAGGTAGCCAAGGAAGGGGAATATACCATTTCCTTCCAAAAGGATTATCCCTACGGATACAGTGCAGAGATTTATATCTTCCCGGCAGAAGCAGAAACCATGTCCGCAGCCAAACTGGAAGCAGGAATGACCGATGCAAACCGTGTAGGAACACTGGCATTTGCCAAGAACGGAAAATCCCTTTCCCTTGGCAAATGGAATTTCCCCACTGCCGGCGATTACATCGTTGCATTGAAAACTGTTGCAGGGAATCGTATCTACCTGAATGGTATGACCTTCAAGCCTGTCAGAGTGCCTGCTCCCATTGCCCCTGCAGACAAGGTGCTCTATGACTTTGATCTGATGGCAAGAGATAAGACCTTTGAAAAGAAGGGCATCACCGGCCGGTTTACAAAAGAACCCTTAGTTTACATTGACGATATATTAAATGGAATGTACGAAAAGGGCGAGATTCTTTGGAAATACGAACTCTCTGAGAATGCAGATGCAGAGAAGGTGATTTCCTTCCGTCAGGGTTGCCTGCGCTGGAAACCCTCAGGAAACTTCAAAGAGCTCACCCCATGGTCTGCTTTCCGGATCAAGAATCCCGGCACTGCAACCTATGACATTCGTATTACATCTTCCAGCAAAAGTTCTATCTATGCAGATATCTATATGATCCCTGCGCCCACAGAAACGCTCAATGCCCAAAAGGTCGAGGAACTTATGACCGCAGAAAATCTGATGGTTAAGGATGCGATCATCAATGGCAAGGATACCTTCTATATGGGCGAATATACCTTCGGAATGGAAGAGGAGTATTTGCTGATACTCCACATAAAGAAGGGCGGAATGTTCTATTTACAGAACATTCAGATGACCAAGGACGGTTTGGTTGCTGACGAGGCAATCTCCAAGAAGAAGGTTATTAACGGTACGGTTTATGACTTCGACCTGACGGACCAGATGGACGGAATTTTTGAAGGCGTGCTCCTGTTTAAGGATCTTAAAAAGGATGTAGACAGCTTGTACAATTCCGGTGCGCTGAACTGGAAATGGGTAGATTCCTCTGAAGGCTTAAAGGGCACAACTACCGCAACGATGCACCTGCCTGGCGAAAAAACCCATAAGTTCTATCCCAAGACCGGTATGCGTATTTACACCAGTAAAAATGGTTGGACTGCCTATAAGATCAAGAGCCCCGGCAGTGGTACTTTTACTGTGACATTGAACCATGCAATTTACAATCAGAGCGGTACTGTAGCCGTTTACATTGTTCCTGCGGATACCGAGGATATCTGGGCAGCAACCGATCCTACCAACCGGATTGGCAAAGTGAATATGTCTGCAGATATCAGTTCCCTTAAAGACGGAATCACCAGCTTTGTTGGCTATTGGGATTTCGAGGCAGGGAAGGAGTATATCGTTGTCTTAGAGGCATACGAAAACTCTCTGTACTCCACCAAAAGCTATATGAACATCTCCCAGCTGGTTATGGAGCGGGGCAAGATCGCCTACGAGGATACGGACAAGAAAACCCCTGGAGCGATCACCGTGGTTGAGGATGCGATTCCCGTTGCAGATGCCGGCGCAGTGGGCGCATTGACCTATGTAAACGGACGGGAATACTATGTGATTCCTTGTGAGGGCGGCACAGCACTGGTCTTTGACCTGCAGACCCGCCAGCAGGTTGACAGCTTCCAGACAGGTTTTTCAAAAACCTTAGATGCAGTTACCGATAAGGATGGCATTGTTTGGATCGTTGGCGCAAGTAAGTCCATTGTCCGGTATGATCCCTATACACAGGAAGCAACCAAAGTGGCAAGCTTCCTGGGCAGGGAGGATATGGCATCCTACTCCGGCTACTTTAGTATGACTTATGATTACGATAATCATCGGCTATACTTAGGCAACTACTACGGCGCAGGTCTTGCCTGCTATGATATTGAATCCAAAGAATATACGTATCTGGGAAGAATGGCAGAAAGTGCCACAGCGGTCCGTGGACTTACCTATCACAACGGATATTTATACTATAATGTGTATAACGCAGAAACTTGCGTTCTTCACAAATACGATATCAGTGCCAAAAAAGTGGTTGCAACCCTTGATGTGCGGCAAAGCCATCCAACATCGCAATATTGCCAGTATATCAGTGTGATCGACGATGAATTCCTGATGGTTTCCATTTATGGTGGCGGCTTGGGCGGTGATCTTACCGTCAATATGGAAACATTTGAACGGATGGAAACCACCCTTCCGTCTTCTATTACCGGCACTGCCACCAGCGAAGTAGACGGAATCTATTACTTTGCATGTCTCAGCAACGGTCTGTATCAGTACGATACCAAAACCAAGGAATTTAGCAAAGTCCCCGGCTTTGGCAATACAACGGCAGGTCTGCGCAACCACGATATTCCGCTGCTTACCTTCAATGGTGAGAGATGTGTCTTCACTTATCGAAGCTCCAGTAGCATTCCATTCCAATTCTTTGTGTATAATCTGGATCAGAAGACTACAGAAGAATGGCTGGATATGGATGTCAGAGGTGCAGGCGGTGCAACCCTCCGTACACCGATGAACTGGGAGCCCGGCTCCAATAAGATGTCCTTCGGTGCGTTTAATGTAGAAGATGCAGTTGTCTATGATATAGTAGAAGGAAAAATTGTTGACGAGTTTGAGACCCGTGGTCAAACCGATAGTCAGATCTGGTATAAAGGAAAGTACTACTGCGGTGTTTACAGCGCCACAATCTTAAACGAGATCGATATAGAAACCAACGAAATGACCCAGCGCTGGAAGCTGGACCACGCTGTGACCGGTCAGAAGCGTATCCATACGCTGGCAGCCGGTGATGACAAAATCTTTGCCGGAACAATTCCGGATACCGACCAGTACGGCGGTGCGATTGTGGTCTATGATACCACCAACGCCAAGTGGTTCTACCATCGCCATGTGGTCCAGGATCAGGCGATTGTGAAGCTTGTCTACCACGATAAACTACTCTACGGCGCTACCAGAATAGGAGGAGGATCGGGTTCTTCTGTTGAAGGACCGAAGGATACTTCCGCAGTCGTCTTCGTCTATGACTATGAAAAGCGGGAGACGATCGCAATCCTGGATCCCAGGGACTATATCCCCGGACTTTCCAGCCGTATCAGCTATCTGTCTGTCCTTGAAGCAGACCCCAATGTTGAAGAAAACGGCAGATTCTGGGCGGTGGTGTCTGAAACCCTGTTCACTTTCACCTTCAATAAGGAAACCAAGAAGTTCGATGTGCAGGAGGTTATCTCCTTCGATAAGCTTTTCAATGCCGACGGAACCCTGTTTGCCCGGAATATCGAATTTGATACCCAGCGCAACTACATTTACTGCGCCTTTGATACCAAGGGCGGCTTCCAGCGGCTGGAGGTAGAGGATCTGGGCGCGGATAAGATCAAGGTTAAGAGCAATATGCGTTTGCTCAGTGAGAATCCTACGAACTATACCCTGGGCGAGGACGGTAATCTCTACTATACCATCGGTGGAGACCTGAAGCTGTTCCCCTTGAATGTGACTGATGAGGACTGGGCAATTGCGGAAAATGTAGACAATATGATCGCATCCATTGCAAGTCCGGTTACCTTGGAGTGTGAGGCAGATGTTAAGAATGCCCGCTCTGCACTCGATAACCTGAGCTGGTACTATAAGACCTTGATCCAGAACGAGGAGAAGCTGCTGGAAATCGAAACAGATCTGTTAGAATGTAAGATCGATACCATTGTGGTAGAAGAGGTTACCGCTGACAGCTTGCCTATGCTCCAGGAACTGAAGGACGAGTATGACGGTCAAAATGAACGCCAGCAGCGCTACACCAAGAACTATCCGCTCCTGAAGGAAACATACGATAAGGCAAGTAAGCTCAACGATGAACGGATTGCTGCAGCAATGCAAAAGCGGATCGATGACCTGAAGCCTTTGTTCCCCTTGACGCTGGACAATGAGCCTACGGTTCTGGAGATCCGTGCAGACTTTGATGCAATGACCCATAATCAGCAGGCACTGGTGGACACTACGATCCTTCTGGATGCAGAGGCACAGATCGTAGTGCTCCGTGCAGAGTTTGTAAAATATGTGGAATCCCTCATTCAGGCAATTCCCAAGGAGATTACCCTGGAAGCAGAGCCTGCAATCATTGCCGCTAGAGAGGCAGCCGACAAGCTTTATGCACCGGAACGGAAACTGGTTTCCTATTCAGTTCTGACCGCCGCCGAAACGAAGCTTAGAGGCTTGCAGACAGCAAAGGCAGCGGCAGAGGAGACAGATGCGCTGATTCAGGCAATCGGCATCGTCACCTTAGGTGACAAGGACCGGATCGCAGCGGCAAGAGCATCCTATGATGCCCTGAGCGAAACGGCGCTCCAGTTTGTGACAAAAGGTAAAAAGCTCCAAAGAGCTGAGTTCATCCTGAAGGCACTGCAGACCTGGGGCATCCCGGTGATCACAGTTGCTAACGCCGGCATTGCCTTTGCAGTTATCTGGTTTGTTCCCAGCCTTCACCAAAAGGTTTTTAAGGGCAAGAAAGAGGAAGAAACACCTGCCGGTGAAGAAGAAAGCGTTTAACATTCTCATTTCTAAATAGACAAAGGCCCGGCAGTGCTTGGCGCTGCCGGGTCGGAGTCTATGAAGAAATATACGCAGTACCGCAACGAAGGAAGGTTTTATTATGATAAACCATACATTAAAAGCAGACGTGCTCAGCCGGAAGGCATATCCCAAAAAGCCGCTGATCCGCAAGCTGGGTACTATCAGCTGCAATAACATCGTAGAAACCACACCACTGGTGTATAAGGGGGAATTATACCGCTTTGAGGTTGTCCGCAGAAAAAGCTTTACCAGCAATGTGCAAGTGGAGCATTGGCATGAATTGGACGATCTGCCGTGCCTGCGTTTTATCCATGTTCGCACCAACACCAGCACCCCCTTATTTGCAGAGGGACATACCTTTGGATTCCCCTGGGCAGAAGGGGATACTATGTATGTGGTAACCGGAACCAATGATAATAATGGCAAAACCTGGGGAAGTGACCGGCTGGTGTTTTTCCGTTCCACAGATCTTGTCAACTGGGAAAAATATCAGGAACTGCCGATGCCCGGCTGGAAGATCTACAATATGAATATCGCAAAAATGGGCGATACCTATACCTTGCTGGTGGAGATCAAACAACCGGTAGAGGAGGCAGGTACAAATAGCTTTACATTCCGTTTCCTCCAATCCAAGGATTTGATAAATTGGGAACTGACACCCAGAGAATGTGTATTTAATAAGGATCGCTATTGCGGAAGTCCTGCCCTGTATACGGTAGAGGGAGACCCCCATTACTATGTAGGCTATCTGGAAGAATATCCGGAACACCGGTTCGCGGACAGCCTTGCCCGCAGTAAAGACCTGATCAACTGGGAATACAGCCTTGTAAACCCAGTGCTGATGTATGATGAAGAGGACAGAAAGATTGGCTCTCCTTTCCTTACCCCGGAGGACCGGGAGCGGATCGATCAGGCCCTGAATATGAACAATAGTGATATGGAGCTGTGTGAATATCTGGGCAGAACCATCATTTACTATAGCTGGGGAGATCAGTGGGGTCACGAGTATTTGGCAGAAGCCTGCTATGAAGGTACCATGAAGGACTTTTTGCAAGGCTTCTTTGAACCTTACGAATAAAACACTTTTGAACATTTTCTCACCGGAGAGAAAGTATAATACATATTTAATAGCCTAAAAAAGCACCGCTTTAAGCGGTGCTTTTTTAGGTGCGACACAGGTCTATAAGCCGGGTTCTGTCTTGACAGCCATCTATCTAGTCCTGCAATCGCTTGCAGGATCAAGCCGCCTCCTCGGGACGATCGGGCAAATCTTATGTGTCCCTCCACGGCGTTGCTCCGGATAGAGTTTACAGCACCCCAATGTTCCCATGGGGCGGGTGGGCTCTTACCCCACCTTTTCACCCTTACCTTGCGGCGGTATCTCTCTGTTGCACTTGTCCTGGGGTCACCCCCGGCAGGCATTACCTGTTATCCTTGCCCTGTGGAGCCCGGACTTTCCTCACCTGCAGCTTTTCAGCTTGCAGCCGCGGCTGTCCGACCTGGTTGCTAACATATTGTAACCTACAAAAAGGGGAATGTCAAATATCTTGCAAATTCTTTCCAAAGAGGATATACTATACAAAGAAGTAAGATTTACCGAGGTGTTATGTATGACAACACATTTTGATAACTATTTTCACGCACTAAAAGGAAAGAAAATTGCAGTACTGGGATTGGGCGTCAGCAACCGTCCTTTGGTGCGCCTGCTCTTGGAGTACGGCTGCAGCGTGATC
Organism: Faecousia sp.; assembly: GCA_045656945.1. Taxonomy (GTDB): domain Bacteria; phylum Bacillota; class Clostridia; order Oscillospirales; family Oscillospiraceae; genus Faecousia. The sequence goes on along the minus strand of JAZOSD010000060.1, from coordinate 26,044 downwards.
GGTTGCGATAAAACCCCCAGAGAAAAGCTGGATGCTGAAATTTTGGAGCTGGAGAAGCTGGGTTGCACCTTGCAGGTAGGGGACACCTATCTGGACGGTTTGACTGCAGATTTGGTATTCCGCACCCCGGGTATGCATCCTGCCAACCCTGCGCTGGAAGGACTTAGGGCAGCCAGTGCAAAGATCACCAGCGAAATGGATGTGTTTTTCCAGCTTTGTCCATGTCCCATTCTGGCTGTGACCGGCTCTGACGGCAAAACCACAACCACAACCCTGATCGCCGAAATGCTGAAAGCATCCGGAAAGACTGTATGGCTGGGCGGCAATATTGGCACGCCCTTGTTGCCCCTGTGCCGGCAAATGCAAGAATCGGATTTTGCAGTGGTCGAGCTTAGCTCTTTCCAGCTGATGGATATGACCCGCAGCGCGCAGGTAGCCGTTGTCACCAACCTCGCTCCCAACCACTTGGATGTGCATAAGGATATGGATGAATATGTGCAGGCAAAGAAAAATATTTTTGCCTTCCAGAATACATCCGGCAAGCTGGTTCTCAATGCAGACAATGCCATTACAGACGGCTTTGCAGGCAATGGTGCAACCAAAAAATTCTCCCGTCAGGGAACTGCCGATGTGTATGTGAAGGACGGCGTGATTATGCGTGGGGAACAACCTGTGTTGAACACGGAAGATATACTCATTCCCGGTGTCCATAATATCGAAAACTATATGGCTGCAATTTTGGCGGTTGAAGGCCTTGTAGAGGATGAAATCATCCGTCAGGTGGCAAAGAACTTCGGCGGCGTAGAGCATCGCATTGAGCTTGTCCGTGTAAAAGATGGGGTGAGATTTTATAATGATTCTATTGCTTCTTCGCCCAGCCGCACCATTGCAGGCTTAAACAGCTTCCCTGAAAAGGTGCTTTTGATCGCTGGCGGCTATGATAAGCATATTCCCTTTGATGTGCTTGGACCTTATGTGTGCAAGAGCGTTAAAAAACTGTTTTTGAACGGTGCAACCGCAGATAAGATCCGTCTTGCTGTGGAGAGCTGTGGGGAATACCGTCCCGGAAATCCGGAAATTATTGATTGTGGTGATTTTACAACTGCCGTTCAGGCAGCCGCAGCTGCAGCAGAAAATGGGGATGTTGTCCTGATGAGCCCGGCCTGTGCTGCCTTTGACCAGTTTAAGAATTTTATGGAACGGGGAGCATACTACAAAAAGCTTGTTAAGGAGCTGTAAGCTATGAAAGTTCAGGATTTTACCAAGGCTGCCAGAAATGTGCTCCCGCTGAAATATTGCGGTGCGGTGATCGTTGCTGCCGGTACAGCATCCCGCATGGGCGGCATTGACAAGGTGATGGCACAGTTAAAGGGCGAACCGATGATCGTTCACACAGTGCGTACCTTTCAGCAGTGTGATGCCATACGGGAAATCGTCATTGTCACCCGTCCGGATCTGATGCAGAAAATCATGGGACTTTGCAAAGCCTTTGACAAGGTGACGGCAGTGGTGGCAGGCGGCTACAGCCGTCCGGAATCTGTACAGAACGGACTTAACGGTTTATCAAAAAAAGTGAAGCTTGCGGCTATTCAGGATGGCGCACGGCCACTGATCACCTGGCAGGTGATCGACCGGACAGTTCGTGCAGCCCACGCCTATGGCGCAGCAGCTCCGGCAGTGCCGGTGAAAGACACCATCAAGGTAGTCAGCGGCGGTGTGGTGACAGCAACCCCGGACAGAAGCCGCCTGCAGGCAGTCCAAACCCCTCAGGTCTTTGACGTTGACCTTTTGCGCGGTGCGCTGAAAAAGGCGAAGGACGAGGGAGCAGAGATCACAGACGACTGTTCTGCAGTGGAGCGGATGGGGATGAATGTAAAGATCGTGGAGGGTGACGAGCGGAATATCAAGGTCACCACACCCATCGATTTGAAGGTTGCGGAAATGTTTATGGAGGAAATGCAGTGAGAATCGGACACGGATACGATGTACATCGTTTGGTAGAAGGCAGAGATCTGATCTTAGGCGGTGTAAAAATTCCTTATGAATTGGGACTTCTGGGTCACTCGGATGCAGATGTTTTGCTCCATGCAGTGATGGATGCGCTGCTGGGTGCAGCAGCCCTGCGGGATATTGGCTATCACTTCCCGGATACGGATCCGGCCTATAAGGGCGCGGATTCCCGGATGCTTCTGCGGGAAGTGAGAAAGAAACTGACAGATGCAGGCTACCGGGTGGGCAATTTAGATGTAACAATGATCGCACAAAGACCGAAGCTGAAGGAATATATTCCTCAGATGACCCAAAACATTGCCCAAGATCTTGGCATTGAAATCGGTCAGGTAAATGTAAAAGCAACCACCGAAGAGCATCTTGGCTTTACCGGCGACGGCAGCGGTATGTCCTGCCACGCAATTTGCCTTTTAGAAACACTATAATTGCACACTTTCGACCTCCTGGGCATAGGGTATCCCAGGAGGTTTTTGTTATGAAATTTTGTATGATCACCTTCCGATCTGTTACGCCGGCCCAACGGGGGGAAGGGCTGTTGCGGCGTTCCGGATTGGAGTGCAGTATACAACGTACCCCCAGATGGATGGAGGAGCAAGGCTGCGGATATAGTATCCGGGTGCATTGTCAGGACGTGATGCCGGCGCTGGAGTTGCTTCGTGCCCACGATGTATCCTTCCGCAAGGTCTATCTCCGCCGGGAAAACGGGAAAATGGAGGAGCTTGCACTATGAATTATTTAGACAGCGGCGCAACCTCTTTTCACAAACCGCCTTCAGTGGAGCAGGCAATCCGGTGCGCGATGGAAACCTGTGCAAATCCCGGTCGCGGAGGACATCCTGCAGCTATGCGGGCAGCGCAAACTGTGCTGCAATGCCGTGAGTTGGCAGGACAGATGTTCGACTGTTCTGCCGAGCAGGTGGTGTTCACTTCCAACTGCACCCACAGTCTAAACATTGCGATCCGCACACTGGTAAAACCGGGGGATCGTGTTGTGATCTCCGGTTTTGAGCATAATGCAGTTACCCGCCCTTTGTATGCCTTGGGGGCAGAGGTTCTGGTTGCCGGGCATAGATTGTTTGATTGGGAAAATACGCTGGAGGAGTTCGAAAGAATTCTGAAAAAAGGTGTCAGTGCCGCTGTCTTTACCCATTGTTCCAACGTGTTTGGCTATATTTTACCTGCTGCCGAAATGGCAGAACTATGCCGCAAGTACCGCGTCCCGTTCATTGTGGACGGGGCGCAGTCTGCTGGCATACTTCCCATAAGCTTAAGACAGTGGGGGGCGGATTTTATCGCTATGCCCGGCCATAAAGGTTTGTTAGGACCGCAAGGCACAGGCTTGTTGCTGTGCGGAAGTCAACCAACGCCACTTTTGATGGGTGGCACGGGCAGTGATTCTGTTAATCAGGAAATGCCGGAGTTCTTGCCGGACCGTTTGGAGGCAGGAACTTTGAATGTGCCGGGAATTGCCGGTTTAGGTGCGGGACTTTCTTATCTGCAGAAAATCGGTATCGAAAAAATACACAAAAGGGAATGTCAGGAGGCAAAACGCTGTGTAGAGGGTCTAAAGAAATTGGGGTTTTGCGTGTTTGCAGGAGAACACCAAAGCGGCACAGTATCCTTTGTGCCAACGGATGACTGTGAGGAAGTGGCGCAGAAACTGGCACAGAGGAATATAGCTGTTCGTGCAGGCCTGCATTGTGCGCCCCTTGCACACGAAAGTGCCGGTACGATCAAAACCGGGACAGTTCGGGTCAGCTACGGCTTTGATGCTGCGCCCTGGCAAACCGGAGAACTAATTTCTGCGTTGGAAAGATGTAAAAATTTTTGATTTCCTATTGCTATCGGGCGCCAAATTCGTTATAATAGGATAGATAATAGGCTTAATATGCCGCAGTGTCGAAAACACTGGCTTTTAGATAGATTTTTGCATGGAAAATGCAGGAAAGAAGGAACGCTATGGAATACTTGCAGACGATCGGACAGCAAATTGGCACAATGCAGTTTACTGACTTTTTGGATATCTTTATAGTTGCATTTTTGCTTTATAAATTATTGCCACTGCTGCGCTCAACGGGTACAGTGAAAATCGGTTTTATGGTGCTGTCGGTAATTGTGATCGCCGGCTTGACAGATCTGTTTAAGCTCCACGCCCTCAGCTTTATTCTAAATCAGCTGTTGGCAGTTGGATTGATCGCAGTAGTGATCCTGTTCCAGCCGGAATTGCGCCGTATGATCGACCATATAAGCGGTATGAAAATCAAGCGCTTCTTAGGCATCCACAAGCCGGAGCAGGAGTTAGAGCCGGCAATTGCCCAGACCGTTCAGGCCTGTGAGGCAATGAGCCGGGAGCGGGTAGGTGCGCTGATCGTTTTTGCAAGAGATACCCGGCTGGATGAATATCTGAAATCCGGTACGGTTATTGACGGAAAGGTGTCCGAACAGCTAATCCGCAATATATTCTTCCCCAAAGCAGCCCTTCACGACGGTGCTATGATCATCCGGGAGGGCAGAGTAATGGCAGCAGCTTGCGTTTTGCCCTTGTCCGATACCAGCCGGCTCAGCGCTGAGCTTGGCACCCGTCACCGCGCTGCTGTGGGTATGAGTGAAGTTTCCGATGCGGTTGTGGTTATTGTTTCTGAGGAAACCGGCGCAATTTCCGTGGCGGTGGGCGGTATGCTTAAGCGCCATCTGGCACCCCAGACACTGCAGCGGCTTCTGATCAATGAGCTGTGTCCCGAAACCACACCCAATGAAGAAAACCTGGTGGTAAAGCTCCGTCAGAAGCTCCAAAAAAAGGAAAAGGGAGACCAGTCCGATGAAAAGTAAAATTTTATATATCATCCTTTCTGCGGTGGTTGCCTTTGGACTGTGGCTTTATGTCGTTACAGTGGTAAGCCCCGGTTCGGAAGAAACCTATTATAATGTCCCGGTGGTTTTGCAGAATGAAAATATTTTGCAGGAGCGGGGACTGATGATCACATCCGATCTGCCCACGGTCAATTTGGATCTGTCCGGAAACCGCACAGACCTTAACAAGCTGGATGCCAATAATATCAATGTTCTTGTGAACGTAGCAAGTATTGAGGCAGCAGGAACACACCGGCTGACATATACTGTTTCTTATCCGGGTACAGTCAATGGCAATGATATCACCCGCACAGGACAAAGCACCAATGACATCAAGCTGACAGTGGAAAAGCGGATTACCAAGAATGTGGATGTTGTGGCGGAATACATTGGCTCTGTACCGGAAGGTTTTATTGCAGATAAAGAAAATGCTTTGCTCGATTATAAAGCAATTGAAGTTTCCGGACCGGAAAGCATTGTGGATAAAATCGCACAGGCACGGATTACAGTGGATCTGACAGATCAGAATGTTACCATTACAGGTCAGTATGTTTATGACTTGTGTGACGGAAACGGCAATCCTGTTGATGTACAGCGGATAACTACAGATGTAGAAGCTGTGAATCTTACAGTAAAAGTTCAGCGAGTGAAAGAAATTGCATTGACGCTGGAAACCATCTATGGTGGTGGCGCAACAGAGAAAAATACCACCGTGAATATCCAGCCGCAGACGATTCGTATTTCCGGCAGCGATGCCCTTTTAGAGGACCTGAATGAATTGTCTTTGGGAAGCATCAATTTGGGAGAAATGCTGGAAGATAAAACCCTTACATTCCCCATTACCTTGCCAGAGGGTGTGACCAATGAAACCGGTGTGACAGAAGCTACTGTTGAAGTGACATTTGCGGATCTGAAGATCAAGACCTTAAATGTATCCAATATTCAGGCAGTCAACGTACCGGAAGGTATGGAAGTGGATATGATCACACAGGCATTGGAGCTCACAGTACGTGGTCCATCCCTGTTGATTGATGCCATTACGGAAGAGGATGTAACCATTTCTGTAGATTTTGCCAATGCCCAACCGGGCACAGCGACTATACGGGCAGATGTAGTGTTTTCCAGCACCTTCAGTGATGCAGGAACTGTGGGTTCCTATGTGGTATCTGCAACATTGTCTGAAACCCAGGACAAGGAGGATTAAATGGAGCAGTTGGTTCGTGTACAAACCTGTAACGATGACGCAACTGCTCAGGTGATCCATATACGGCAGAGCGCTTGCTCCGGAGACTGTCATAAATGCTCCGGCTGCGGTGCGGCACAGGAAACACTAATCCTGACTGTTCAAAATCCCATCGGTGCAAAGCCGGGGGATCTGGTGGTGATTCAATCGGATTCCGGTCCTGTGCTGGCGGCAGCAGCAGTGCTGTACATAGTTCCGCTGCTATTATTTTTCCTGGGGTATGCGCTGGGTGCAGTTCTGTGGCAAAGAGGCGGGCTTACAGGCTGTCTTGCGTTTTTGCTGGGTGTTGCCTTTGCAGCAATTTACGATCGATATATGGCAAAGCATAAAAAAACAACTTATACCATTACAGGTTTCAGGAATGCCTGAAAACCTGAGAAAAAGGGGATAATGACCTTGATAAAAAGTATGACCGGCTACGGCCGTGCCGTGGAAACGGTAAATGGAAGAGAATTTACAGTAGAAGTTCGCTCGGTAAACAATCGCTATCTGGATTGTTCTGTGCGCCTGCCCCGTACAGTATCTTTTGCTGAGGATGCTGTCAAGCAGGCTGTGAAGGCATCCATTTCCAGAGGCAAGGTGGATGTATATATCAGCCTGCATACAGAAGGTGGCGAAGAGGTTCAGGTTACACTGAATAAGAATGTGCTGGAGGGATACTTGAACGCTATGCGTCAGATGGTGTCTGAGTATGGTGTAGGGGACGATATCAGCGCGTCTGCACTTTCTCGTCTGCCGGAAGTGTTTGCGGTTGAAAAGCCTCAGGTAGATGAGGATGCACTCCTTCAGGATCTGTTGTCCGTTGTCAATAAGGCACTGGAAGGCTATGATGCTATGCGCTGTGTAGAAGGACAGGCACTGGATCGTGACCTGCGTAGCCGTGGTCAGACCATCTTGGAACTTGTTTCCCAGGTGGAAGCAGGCAATGCTCAAACCGTTGTGGACTACCGTGCCCGTCTGGAAGGAAAGCTGCGGGAAGTTCTGGAAAATACCGCTATTGATGAAAGCCGGATATTAACAGAAGCGGCAATCTTTGCAGACAAGGTAGCCGTAGACGAGGAAACTGTTCGCCTGCGCAGCCACTTGCAGCAAATGAACACAATGCTCGATGGCGGCGGTGCAGTGGGCAGAAAGCTTGATTTCCTGCTTCAGGAAATGAACCGGGAAGCTAACACCATCGGTTCTAAGTGCACCGATGTGAAGCTGGCACGGATCGTTGTTAACATTAAAGCGGAACTGGAAAAGATCCGCGAGCAGACCCAGAATATCGAGTAAGAGGTACTTATGAAACTTATCAATATCGGCTTTGGTAGCGTGATCGCTGCCGGTCGGATTTTGGCAATTGTAGAGCCGGATTCTGCACCTATCAAGCGAATTGTACAGGAAGCAAAAGAACGAGGAATGTTAGTGGATGCATCCTATGGACGTAAGACTCAGTCTGTGATCCTGATGGACACAGACCACGTGATTCTCTCGGCACTGGCACCGGAAGTCCTTACAGACCGCTGGGAGGACAAGCAGGAGGTAGAAACTTGAAAAAAGGGAAACTGATCGTAGTGAGTGGATGCTCCGGTGTAGGGAAAAGTACCGTGCTGGGTGAGGTTATGAGCCACCGGAAAGATCTACGGTTTTCCGTATCCGCAACCACCCGTGCACCCAGACCCGGAGAAGTAGATGGAGAAAGCTACTATTTTGTAACAAAAGAAACCTTTTTGGATATGATCCAGAAAGGGGAATTCCTGGAATACGATGCCCATATGGATAATTACTATGGCACACCTAAGGGACAGCTGGATGAAAAGCTGCAAAGTGGCAGTGTGATTTTGGATATTGAGCCCAACGGTGCATTTGCGGTCCGGAAGGCCTGGCCGGAAGCAGTGCTGATCTTTATTGCACCCCCATCGGTAGAGGAATTGGAACAGCGACTGCGCAGCCGCGGAGACACATCCGAAGAACAAATAGAAACCCGTTTGGCCAGAGTGAAATGGGAAATGGAACAAAGTAAAAAATATGACTATGTTGTCATCAACGAGCAGGTGGATACCTGCGCCGATGAAATATTAAAAATTATTGCCCAAGTGGCAAATTAAAATTTGGAGGAATTAATTATGCTTTACCCCCCTGTTGCAGATTTACTGAAGAATGTTGACAGCCGCTACCTGTTGGTGAATGTGGTTGCCAAGCGGGCAAGAGAGATCGCTGCGGAAGCAGATGAATGTAATGAAGAGCTGGCTGAAAAGCCTGTTACCCTGGCAATCCAGGAAGTGGCAGAAGGCAAGCTGAGCGCAACCTTAAAGAACGAGTACAAGAACTAAGAACAAAAGGAAAATAAAAGGGAGGAGGGGCTGTATGATTGCGAAAATTGCTGTTGCGGCGGCAACCTTTGCCATAGATAAACCCTACTCCTATCAAATTCCTGATGAGATGGAACTCAAACCCGGTATGCGAGTGATGGTCCCCTTTGGCAGAAGTAACCGAAAATGTGAAGGCGTTATTCTGTCTGTGGAAGAGGGGATCCCTGAAAAGCTGAAATTTGTTGAGCGCAGTCTTGACGAAGTTCCGGTGCTGTCTGGTAAAATGCTGCAGCTGGCAGCTTTTATGCGAGAGCGATACTTCTGCACATTTTTTGATGCCATCCGGGCAATGCTCCCTGCAGGCCTTTGGTTCCAGACGAAGAATACCTATAGCCTTACAGATGACAGAAGCTGGGAGCAAGCAACCGTTCGTCAGCAAGATGCTGCTGCAGTACTGAACTATTTGACAAACTGTGGCGGACAGGCTGAAGGTGCTTCGTTGCGAACCTTGATTTCCGATGAAGAGGCGCTGGAAAAAGCACTAAGCTATTTGCTGCGTAAAAAATGGATCACTGCCCAGCGGGACTTCCTTCGCCGCACATCAGATAAAACGGAGAAGGTTGCAACCTTGGCTGTATCTCCAGAGGAGGCTATGGCGTTTGCTGCCAGCCGCCCTAAATCCGCAGCAGCACAAAAAGCTGTGTTAGACCTGATGTGTTCTGTTGGCAGTGCAGCGGTCAAGGAAATTTGCTACTTTACAGGTGCAAAGGCAGGTACAGTGAAACGCCTGGCAGAGCTTGGGTATTTGACCCTTTCCGAAAAAGAACTGCTTCGATGCAGTCAAATCAAACCGGTGGAACTGAATGGACCGCTGGAACTGAACGCAGAGCAAGCAAAGGCACTTGCAGACTTGACACAGCAAATGAATGATCCTACCCCCGGAGCAGCACTTTTATACGGTGTTACTGGCTCCGGAAAAACCGCAGTATACATTAAACTGATCCAGAATTGTCTGGATATGGGCAAGCAGGCAATGCTCCTTGTGCCGGAAATCGTGCTGACACCCCAGCTTTTAGGGTTGCTGGCAGCTTATTTCGGTCAACAGGTGGCAGTGCTTCACAGCAGTCTTTCTGCAGGCGAGCGCTACGATCAGTGGAAACGGGTCAAAAGCGGAGAAGCAAAGGTGATCGTGGGAACACGATCTGCTGTGTTTGCGCCCTGCCCCAATCCAGGCCTGATCATTCTGGATGAGGAACAAGAACATTCTTATAAATCAGAAAACACCCCCCGGTATCACGCAAGAGAAGTGGCTCTTTACCGGGGCAACAAGGAAAATGCGTTGGTACTCCTTGGTTCTGCTACACCAACTGTGGAAACGATGTACCACGCAAAAAAAGGCAATTACCGGCTATATACCCTTTCACAGCGTTACAATGGAAAGACCTTGCCAAAGGTTGAGATCGTAGATATGCGGGAAGAACTGAAGTTTGGAAATGACCTTTCCTTAAGTCAGGATCTTCAAAATGCCATCCGGGATACAGCAGATGCCGGTCGGCAAACAATTCTCTTTCTCAATCGCAGAGGCAACAGCCGTGCATTGGTATGCGTGGATTGTCGTCAGTCACCGGAATGTCCCCGGTGCAGCACCCGCCTTACCTATCATAGTGCCAACGAGCGGCTGATGTGCCACTATTGTGGTCATTCTCAGCCTGCAGTCAATCGCTGCAGCTGTGGCGGTCCGATGAAACGGATCGGTATTGGCACACAAAAGGTCCAGCAGGAGCTGCAGGATCTGTTTTCCGATCTAAAGGTAGATCGGATGGATACCGATACCGTCAGTGCAGCCAATACCCACGAAAATATATTGGACCATTTTAAGAATGAAAACATTCCAATTCTCATTGGCACACAAATGGTGGCAAAGGGATTGAATCTTCCCAATGTAACGCTGGTTGGTGTGCTGGATGCGGACTTGGGCTTATATACAGATAGTTACCGGTCAGCAGAAAATACTTTTAATATGCTGACACAGGTGGTCGGCAGAGCTGGACGGGGCGAAAAAGCAGGCAGTGCTATGATCCAGACACTTGTCCCGGAGCATAAGGTGATCACCTTGGCGGCAAAGCAGGATTATGAAGGCTTTTACGATCTGGAGATCGGACTTCGCCGCGTGCAGAAATGCCCGCCTTTTGGCGACCTGACAACGGTTACTTTTACCGGACAGGATGAAGGGAGAGTTCTGCGAGGTGCGGTAAAATTCCGGGACAGCCTTACCTATTGCCTGAAGATGCCGGAATACATAGCAGAGGAATGTACCGTACTGGGACCGGCACCTTGTGTTGTGCCGAAAATCAATTATAACTTCCGCTATCGGCTAAGCCTGCGGTGTAAAATGACAAAAAATCTTCGGCTTTTGCTGGCACACTTGTTGCGGCAGTTCTCCACAGATAAGGAAAACCGTGGTGTGTCTGCCTATATTGATGTCAACGCAAATGATTAAGGGAGAAATAAACAATGGGACTTCGGAAAATTTTAACAGACAAAGAGCCGGCTTTGCATAAGGTGTGCAAAACGGTGGTAAATTTTGATGAGAGACTTTTTAAGCTTCTTGACGATATGCGGGAAACTTTGATCGAGTCCGGCGGTGTTGGTCTGGCAGCCCCTCAGGTGGGTATTTTGCGCCGGGTGGTGCTGGTGGACAACGGCGAAGAAATTTTAGAACTGATCAATCCCACATTGGTGGAAACCGACGGTGAGCAGGAAGGTCCGGAAGGATGCCTGAGCATCCCCGGACTGTACGGACTTGTTAAGCGTCCCTATTATGCAAAGGTTCGCGCACAGGACCGTAACGGTAATTGGTTTGAAGCCGAGGGCGAGGAGCTGACCGCAAGATGCTTCTGTCACGAGCTGGATCACTTGGATGGCATTGTTTATACTGAGGTTATGGAACGGCTTTTGACGGAAGAAGAATTAATGGCAGACGAGGAGTAATCCGTAATGCGTGTTGTATTTATGGGAACGCCGGATATTGCGGCAACCTGTTTGAAGAAAATTTTAGAAAAGGGAACGGATGTTGTAGCGGTCTATACCCAACCGGACAGACCCAAGGGCAGAGGAATGAAAATGGTGTATTCTCCTGTGAAGGAGGTTGCACTGGAAAATAACATTCCTGTTTATCAGCCATTAAACTTCCGGGAGGAAGAAACGGTACAGCAACTGAAAGCCTTGCAGCCGGATGTGGTGGCAGTTGTTGCCTATGGCAGAATTCTGCCCCAGTCTGTGCTGGATATCCCGCCTAAGGGCTGTATCAATGTGCACACGAGCTTACTTCCCCAATACCGTGGCTCTGCGCCTTATCAGTGGGCAGTGTTGGATGGCTTGCAGGAAACTGGTGTGAGCGTGATGTATTTATCTGCCGGAATGGATGAAGGGGATGTGATCGACAGTAAAAAGACCCCCATCGGACCGGACGAAACTGCCGGGGAGTTGCTGGACAGGCTGGCACTGTTGGGAGCAGACCTGCTTTGGGAAACTTTGAAGAAACTGTCGGAAGGTACTGTTCGTGCAGTGCCGCAGGACGCAGCGAAAGCAACCTATGCACCGATGCTGGATAAATCTATGTGTCCCATCGACTGGAATGTAAGCGCACAGGCGGTTCACAACAAGGTTCGGGGACTAAATCCCTGGCCCATTGCCACAACAGAAATTCAGGGAAATCGTTTTAAGATCTATGCGACAACTGTGATTCCCTGTGACCACAATCAAACCCCGGGTGCAATTCTGGGATTGACAAAAACCGGCTTGCAGATAGCCTGCGCACAGGATGCTGTTGAAATCCGTATTTTACAGGCAGAAGGCGGCAAGCGTATGGCTGCACCGGATTATTTCCGCGGACACCCCTTGAAGTAATTGCCGATCAGATCATCGGCTACTGGAGATTTCACTATGAATGCAAGAGAAACGGCACTGAATGTACTGATCGCTTGCCGAAAGGATGGCGGCTGGTCTAACGGCGTGCTCAAAGAGTATACGGTCCGGGATCGATTGGACCGACGGGAAGCGGCATTGGCGGCAAGACTTTGCTACGGTGTGTTGCAAAATCGGATGAAATTGGATTTTTATCTGAAGCAGCTGCTTACCGGCAGCTTGAAAAGTATTCATCCGGCAGTGCGGGACATTCTCCACCTTGGCTTGTATCAGCTCTATGAAATGGATAAGATTCCCCAATCCGCAGCGGTGAATGAATCTGTAGAGCTGACAAAAAAATATTGCCGCAAACAAAAAAATGCCGCGCCTCTTGTCAATGGCGTTTTGCGCAGTGCAGTTCGCCTGCAAGATACTTTAGAGAAGCCTCAATCCTTGGAAGAAAAATACAGTCATCCCCAGAAACTTGTGGCATTACTTCGCAGTTATGTGGGAGAGAACCGGTTGGAAGGAATGCTCAAAGCCAATAATGATATTCCTCCTATGGTGGTGCAGGTCAATACGCGAAAAACAACCAAAGAGGAATTGATCAGCAGACTGGAAGAGGAGGGTGTTACCGCCCAAAATCACAGTTGGATGCAAGACTGTCTGATACTATCCGGCACAGGTAATTTAGAACAGTTGACCTCTTTCCGGGAGGGTCTGTTTTATGTGCAGGATGCGGCAGCAAAGCTGAGCGTCTTGTGCGCCCAGTTGCCAAAAGATCGGGATATTCAAGTGTTGGACTGCTGTTCAGCACCCGGAGGAAAAACCTTTGCGGCAGCCATATCTATGGATGGCAGAGGACAAATCTTCTCCTGCGATATCCACAGTCATAAAACAGTGCTGATCGAAAATGGTGCAAAACGGCTGGGATTTGACAATGTTCAGGTTTCTTGCCAGGACGCATCCTGTGAGGTGTCCCAGTGGATAGGCAAAATGGATGCAGTCATCGCCGATGTGCCCTGTTCCGGCTATGGAATTATCCGAAAAAAACCGGACATTCGTTATAAAGATCCGGATACTATGAATGAGTTGCCTGCGTTGCAGCTGGCAATCTTAAATAACCAGGCAAACTATGTAAAACCCGGTGGTGTGCTGATTTATTCTACTTGCACACTGGTGCGGAAGGAAAATGAAGGCGTTGTGGAAAAATTTTTGAAAAGCCATCCGGATTTTACCTTAGAACCCCTGCCTTTGCCGGCAGCATTCCCCAAAAATGAGAGTGGTATGCTGGCACTTGTGCCGGGAGAATATGACACAGACGGCTTCTTTATCTGCCGTCTACGGAGAAATCAGTAATGATTCATATCAAATCAATGACGATTCCGGAATTGGAAACTGTCCTGAAGGAATTGGGACAGCCTGCTTTCCGGGCAAAACAACTGTATACATGGCTTCACAGGGGTGTGCGCAGCTATGAGGAAATGACCGATCTCCCCAAAAATCTGCGTAATATCCTTGCAGAGCGCTATCCAATTTGTGCACCGGAAGTGGTGCGCAAGCAGGAAAGCAAGCTGGACGGCACGATCAAATACCTTTGGCGACTGTCGGACGGCAACTGTGTGGAAACCGTACTTATGCGTTATCATTACGGTAATTCTGTATGTATTTCTACGGAGGTAGGCTGCCGAATGGGCTGTGCCTTTGGTGCCTCCACATTAGGCGGTCTGGTACGAAAACTCGAACCCTACGAAATGCTGGATCAGGTGCTGTTTACCCAAGTAGACTCAGGATTACCCATTGGTCATATTGTGCTGATGGGAATCGGCGAACCGCTGGATAATTTTGATAATGTACTTCGTTTTTTAGAACTGGTGAACAGTCCGGAGGGAATGAATATTTCTATGCGCCATATTAGCTTGTCTACCTGTGGCTTGGTGCCGATGATCGACAAACTTGCGGAAAAGAAATTGCAGATCACCTTATCTGTATCCCTTCACGCACCCAGCGATGAAATTCGCAATACCATTATGCCGGTGAATAAAGCCTATCCTACAGAGGAACTTTTAGCTGCCTGTCGTCGGTATTACGAAAAGACAAACCGCCGCATATCCTTTGAATATGCGATGATCGATGGTGTTAACGATACACAGGAGGCTGCGAAACTGCTGATTCGGCGATTAAAGGGTCTGCCGGCGCATATGAATTTGATTCCCCTGAACCACGTGGAGGAAAGCCCCTTAAAACCCAGCAAAAAACAAGCAGTTGCAAAATTCCAGAAACTTTTGGAGGATGCGGGTATTCCTGCAACCGTCCGCCGTACTTTAGGTGGCGATATCGATGCCTCCTGCGGCCAGCTTCGGAGAAATTATACAAAGCAGCAGGCGTTTTGAAAGGAGTGAGGTCCTATGCAATTTTGGGCATTGACAGACCCGGGGTGCATCCGGGCGCAAAATCAGGATGCTTACCATATAGAGCAGCTGGATAAAAATACCCTCTTATGTACCGTCTGTGACGGTATGGGCGGTGCAAAGTCCGGCAATGTGGCAAGCTCCCTTGCAGTGGACGTGTTTAGTCAGGAGGTCAAGCGATCCTGGAAATCGGATATGGACGATGAACAGATCGACCAGATGCTGCAAAGCGCAGTAAAGCTGGCAAATTTTACAGTCTATGATCAAGCACAGCAATTTCAGGAGTTTTCCGGTATGGGAACAACTCTGGTTTGTGTGATGATCCGGGGAAAACGGGTAACGGTAGTCAATGTAGGCGATAGCCGCTGCTACTATGTGAATAAACAAGGCATTCGCCAAATTACCCAGGATCACTCTTTGGTACAAATGATGATCGCAAAGGGAGAACTCACTCCGGAACAGGCAAAGACTTACCCCGGAAAGAATTTGATCACCCGTGCCATCGGAACAGAACCGGTGGTAATGTGCGATATATTCCACCTGAAAGCAGAAAAGGGAGACTGCCTGCTTCTTTGCACCGACGGTCTTTCCAATCTGATGGATGAACAGGAGATCCTGTTTGAGGTGGCACATGGTTCAGATAAGAAGCAGTGTTGCCAGCACCTGCTGGACATTGCAAAACATCGTGGCGCTCCGGACAATGTGACCAGCGCGCTGATCGTTATCTGACCGGTGGGAAAGGAGATTTACAATGGATAAATACATAGGCAGAATGCTGGATAACCGCTATGAAATTCTGGAGGTTATCGGAAGCGGCGGAATGGCTGTTGTTTATAAGGCTCGCTGTCATCGGCTGAACCGATTGGTAGCAATTAAGATTTTGAAGGATGACAATCTGGAGGATGAGGATTTTCGCCGTCGTTTCCACGCGGAAAGTCAGGCGGTTGCAATGCTTAGCCATCCCAATATTGTTTCCATTTTCGATGTTTCCACATCTATTATGGCAGACTACATCGTAATGGAGCTGATCGAGGGCATTTCCCTTAAACAATATATGGAAAAGAAGGGAACCCTGAACTGGAAAGAAACCCTTCACTTTGCAATGCAGATCGCAAAAGCTCTGGAGCACGCCCATAGCCGGGGTATCGTCCACAGAGATATTAAGCCCCATAATGTAATGGTACTGAAAAACGGCTCGGTTAAGGTTACAGACTTTGGCATTGCCCGTATGATGTCTAAGGGTAACACCCTGACAAAAGAGGCATTGGGTTCCGTTCACTACATCTCCCCGGAGCAGGCAAAGGGCGGCAGGGTAGACAGCCGTTCCGATATCTATTCTCTGGGTGTTGTGATGTATGAAATGATGACAGGCCGTCCGCCTTACGATGGTGATTCTCCCGTGTCTGTTGCCATCAAGCATATTAACGGCGGTGCGCTGATGCCGTCTGTGCTCAATCCCAATATTCCCGGTGGATTAGAGCAGATCATAATGAAGGCGATGACCCATGAAATTGAAGATCGCTATGTAAGTGCTACAAAAATGCTGGCTGATATGGATGAGTTCCGGAAAGATCCTACTATTTTGTTTGATTACAATGCACCGGAACTGGATGTGGTTACTCGCATTACCCATCCGCCGGTTCCGGAAGAGACTCCGCGGACGACTGCACAGCGTGTGGAAGATGCTGCTAGTGGTCAAAAGCGGCGTCCGCCTATGCCTCCGGAACGGAAAAATGCCCCGTCCTCTCAGCGTAAGCGCAAAGAGGAAGAAAAAAGCAGCCGTGCAGCTACCATTGCGATCATTGCTTGTTCTCTGGCAGCAGTTATGGCGATTGTGATCTTCCTTGTGATCCTGCTCGGTGGCGGTGGAAACAACAAGGAGACATTGGTGGAAGTTCCCAATTTGATGGGTTTGGAATTTGAAAAGCTTCCGGAATATGAGGAATTTAAGATTATTTCTGATACGGTCTATGATGAGGATGATCCAGAAGGTGTGATCCTCAAGCAAGAGCCGGAAGCCGGCGATATGGTAGTGACCGGCACAAAGATCGTTGTGACGGTCAGCTTGGGTCCTGCACCCAAAGCGATCACAATGAACGAACTAACAGGACTGCCACGGATCCAGGCTGAAAAAATCCTCAAAGATCTGGATATGAATCTGAATATCAAATTTCAGGAAGAACATAGTGATGAAGTTACATTGGGAAATGTGATCCGCACAGAGCCGAAGGAAGGCACAGAGCTGACCCCTGGCCAGACAGTGACCTTGTGGATCAGTACCGGTGAAGAAATCAAAACCGGTGCAATGCCTAATGTGGTAGGTACAGATGTAGATACAGCCAAGGCAACATTAAACAATCAGAAGCTGAAGCTTAAGATATCTGTGGAAGAAATTTACGATTCTGTTACTGAAAAAGGTCAAATCGTCAAGACAGAGCCGGAAAAGGGTGAGCCTTTGGAAACCGGTAAGGAAGTTGTGCTGTATGTAAGCAAAGGACCTGAGCTTGTGAAGATGCCCAACGTAGTGGGTATGAACATTGATACTGCGATCACAGTACTGAAAGCTGCAGGCTTCCAGACACCGGATATTGAGCTGGTGGAAAGCGAAGAGGAAATAAGCACAGTTATCAACCAGTCTCAGGATAAGAATGCAGAGGTGGATATTACCACACAAATCGTTCTGCAGGTGTCTAAAGGCGTAGAGGAGACAGAGCCGAGCACACAACCTGCAAAACCCAATGGCACAGAGACCACAAAGGATGTGGTAATTGACCTGAGAAGAATTGCTCCGGAAGTGGATTTCCTGCTGACAATATATCGAAAAGGCACAACAGAACCTGTGTTCAATGAAACCGTTAAGGTTGGCACGACCTCTGTTACACTGAAGAATCAAACAGGTTCCGGAGAAGTAGAGTATGAAATTTGGGTCGAAGGACATAAGGTTACGATACAGGAAGAAATTTTTTGATGCCAATGATTGAAAAGCAAACAGGGCGCATATTGCGCTCCCTAAGTGGATTTTATGAAGTCCAGACACCTGTAGGGATGGTTACCTGTCGGGGGCGCGGACACTTGCGCAAGGGTTTCCAAACGCCCCTGACCGGAGACCTTGTGGAGATCACTGTGGAGCGGGGGAAGGGAATGGTAGAGCGCATCCTTCCTAGAAAAAACCGATTTGTACGTCCGGCAGTTGCCAATGTGGACGCACTGGTGATCTTTGCGGCGAATACCAATCCGGTCACAGAACCCTTTTTGATCGACCGGGTAGCTGCCATTGCAGGCGATCAGGAAGTTCCGGTGTATATTTGCATCAATAAATGTGATTTGGATCCGGCGGCAGATCTGTTGCGGATTTATAAAAACGCTGGCTTCCAAGTGATTCGCGCCAGCGCAGAAACCGGTGAGGGCGTGGAGGAATTGAGAGCCTTGATTGCCGGTAAGCTTACCGCCTTTACCGGAAATACCGGCGTAGGCAAAAGCAGTATGCTCAACCGTCTGTGTCCGGAATTGAACCTTGCCACCGGAGAGGTTTCCGAAAAGCTTGGCAGAGGACGACATACCACACGGCACGTAGAATTGTACCGGCTGGCTGAGGATACCTATGTGGCAGATACTCCGGGTTTTTCTTCCTTTGATACCGACCAGATGGATGTAATGCTGAAAGAAAATCTTCAGTACGCCTTCCCGGATTTTGAGGAATTTCTGGGAAAATGCCAGTTCCACGACTGCTCCCACCGGGCAGAACCGGGCTGTGCGATCCGAGCAGCTGCAGAGAATGGAAAGGTCGAAAGGACTCGCTACGATAGCTACCTTCGCCTCTACGAAAAATCCAGCCAGATCAAACTCTGGGAACTGAAATGAAAAATATGCGTGTTCAATCATTGATTGAACACGCATATTTTCAGTTAAAGAAATACACCGCAATATTCGTGGATAAAACCGCCGTCTAAGTATAACTTTTTCAGGCTGCGCTGCAGGCTGCTGTCCTCCGGCAGATCCTGAAGATTTTCCGGTCTGCGGCCAAATACAAAGGAGAACACAAACTGTCCCTTACTTTTGCAGGGAAACAGCTGATAGTCCCTTTGAAATGCCAATATATTAGAGGTTGGCTTCAAGTGATCCCGAAGCTGGGGAGATAGCAGCCAAGTATGGGTGTAAAAGCCTTTGTAGGAAAGATCCGGATAACACTTTGCAAAAATCTTTCTTGCCCGGTCGTAGGAGGCAGCAACCAAATCGTGATCCAGTCCTGCACCGAAGGGGATATGTACACAGACTACAGGATCCCTTTCTTCCAGTACACACTTCCATTTGCTCCGTTCAAGGCAGACAGGCGTTTTCTGAATGACACCCTCATAAATGGGATGTCCGGTAATTGTATCTGCTTCTTCTATAATGGTTGCGTGAAAGCTACCTGCGGCATCTTCCAAGCCTGCAGATTCCAAAACACCGCCGGAAGAATGGACCCATACATTGTTTGCCAGTAAAATCTGCTTACCCTCAGCACTTTCGTACAGGCAGGCTTCTCTGGGAGCACGATCCCGGAAGAAATCAAATTTCAGATTACCCACAATAATCAGCTTGTTATGGATCATCCAGCGCATCCATTTTAGCCGACCGTAGTCAAAACTTGGTTTTCCGGTATGCTTTTGCCGAAGCTCCAGACAAAAATCGTATTCCTTCATCGTAGCTGCGATCACATCTTCCGGCACACCCCGACTGCGCAAATGGGCAAGCGTTTCCGGAATGGAGGGCAGGGCGACAAATAAATGGAGAAAATCAAAGCCAAAACCCTGGACGGTGGGAGGTGTGTAATCACTGGCGACAAATCCGTCCAGATCCAAAATCCACTTTTCCAGCAGGCAGATCAGGAGCATTGCGGCAGGATTATCCTGCAGTTTTTCTGCTGCGTCAACGATCAGATCCTCATAAGGCAGCATTGCGCCACTTTCCCGGAGTATCTTGCGGATATAATCAGAGGAAAGAATTTGATGAGCACGGTCAAGGAATGAATCCTTGACCGTTTCGTAGATGTTTTCGAAGGATGGGGGGATTTTTTCGATCCCCAGAGCATCCTGCATTTGTGTTAGTGTCATGATTGCTTCCTTACAGGTGTAACACCCGGTCCTTAATTTCTTGCGTCCGCCCCTGATTCCAGAACTGAGAGCCAATATAGCCACAGGTCCGGCGGGCAACATTCATCTTGCTTTGATCCTTGTTACCACACTGGGGACAGACCCAAATGAGCTTGCCGTCATCTTCCTGAATTTCGATCTCACCGTCAAAGCCACATTCCTGACAGTAATCGCTCTTGGTGTTCAGTTCTGCATACATAATGTTGTCGTAAATAAACTTCATTACTTCCAGAACTGCGTCAATATTCTGCTGCATATTGGGAACTTCCACATAGCTAATGGCACCGCCGGGGGAGAGCTGTTGGAAGTCTGCTTCAAATTTCAGCTTGGTGAATGCGTCAATCTCTTCGGCAACGTGAACGTGATAGGAATTGGTGATATAACTCTTGTCGGTAATGCCTGGGATCATACCAAAGCGGTTTTGCAGACATTTTGCAAATTTGTAGGTGGTAGACTCCAGAGGTGTGCCGTACAAAGAGAAGTGGATGTTGTGCTTTGCCTTCCACTTTGCGCAAGCGTCATTCATGTGCTGCATAACCTTCAGGGCGAAAGGCTTTGCATCTTCATCTGTGTGGCTGCGTCCGGTCATATACTTGACACACTCATAAAGACCGGCATAACCCAGAGAAATGGTGGAATAACCGCCGAAGAGGAGTTTGTCGATAGGCTCGCCCTTAGGAAGTCGAGCCAGTGCGCCGTATTGCCACAAAATGGGAGCAGCATCAGAAAGAGTGCCCTTCAACCGTTCGTGACGGCACAAGAGAGCCTGATAGCACAGCTCCAGACGCTCATCAAAGATCTCCCAGAACTTGTCCATATCCTTGCCGGAAGACAGGGCAACATCCACCAGGTTAATGGTGACAACACCCTGATTGAACCGACCGTAATACTTCGGTTTGCCGTTTTCGTCCACATAAGGCGTCAGGAAGGAGCGACAGCCCATACAGGTGTAGCAGTGACCTTCACCGTTTTGGTCGATTTTCAGTTCCAGCATCTTCTTTTCGCTGATATAGTCAGGAACCATCCGCTTGGCAGTACACTGAGCAGCCAGGCGGGTCAAATACCAGTAGGGAGCATCTTCTGTGATGTTGTCCTCTTCCAGCACATAGATCAGCTTGGCGAAGGCGGGGGTGATCCATACACCCTTTTCATTCTTAACACCCTGATGACGCTGACGGAGCATTTCTTCAATGATCAGAGCCAGATCTTTTTTCTCCTGCTCGTTTCTAGCCTCGTTCAGGTACATAAATACTGTGATAAAGGGTGCTTGTCCATTGGTGGTCATCAGTGTAACTACCTGATATTGAATGGTCTGAACACCGCGGCTAATCTCATCGTGCAGACGCTCTTCCACAACTTTGGAAATGGCTTCTTCAGAAGGATCAATGCCCAGCAGCATCATTTCCTCTGCAACAGCCTTCCGGATACGATCCCGGCTGATCTGTACAAAGGGTGCGAGGTGGGTCAGGCTGATGGATTGACCGCCGTACTGGTTGGAAGCCACCTGTGCAATGATCTGGGTGGCGATGTTACAGGCAGTGGAGAAGGAATGAGGCTTTTCAATCAGTGTACCGGAAATTACTGTGCCGTTTTGCAGCATATCCTCCAGGTTCACAAGGTCGCAATTGTGCATATGCTGCGCATAGTAGTCGGAGTCGTGGAAATGGATAATACCGGCATCGTGGGCATCCACGATCTCCTTAGGCAGCAGAATGCGGCTGGTAATGTCCTTGCTGACTTCGCCTGCCATATAGTCCCGCTGCACAGCGTTGATGGTGGGGTTCTTGTTGGCGTTTTCCTGCTTGACTTCCTCATTGTTGCATTCAATCAGGCTGAGAATGCGATCGTCTGTGGTATTGGACTGACGGAGCAGGCTGCGGGTGTAGCGATAGGTGATATAGGTCTTTGCAACCTCAAAAGCACCGTGAGCCATAATGGATTTTTCCACTAAGTCCTGAATTTCTTCCACAGAGGGACTGCGGCCCATTTCCTCACAGCTGATCTGCACGCTTTCTGCGATCCGCTTGATTTGCAGAGGGGTCATCCGAACACTTTCTTCAACAGCTTGGTTCGCCTTTGTGATGGCAGTTTCAATTTTCTGAATATCGAAAACCACTTCGGCACCATTTCTTTTGATGATCTTCATTATAAAAAACCTCCTTTGGGGGAATAATATCGTGTAGCACCTATTATACTACATATTGTGGTTTTTGCAATAGGGTAAACACAAAATAAAGTAATTTTTTTAGAAAGACAGATTGTAAATTTGACAATCAAATGGGTTTACAGTATAATTTTACCTAAAAGATCAGAAAAAAGGGGAAACCAATGAAAAAAGAACGATTTGGTCAATTACCTTCTGGCGAACAGGCTTATTTATACACGATTTCCTGCGGAGCGATGACAGCGCAGCTTACAGACTATGGTGCAGCACTTGTGCGATTGTATGTGCCGGATCAGGCGGGGAATTTGGAAGATGTTGTGCTGGGATACCCGGATGTGAATGGATACCGGGAAAATGACGGATATCTTGGTGCAACGGTTGGCCGCAATGCCAATCGGATCTGTGGAGCAAGTTTTCTGCTAAATGGCAGCAGAGTTTTATTGGATGCAAATAATAATGGAAATAATCTCCATAGCGGTAAGGCTACCTTTGCCCATCGTTTTTGGCAGGTAGAACGATGGGAAGAAAATGCCATAACTTTTTGCATAGACAGTCCCAACGGAGATCAGGGTTTTCCCGGAAATGCGCAGATTCGCGTCTGTTATACCTTGGAAGGTGACGGCGTTTTGAGTATCACCTATGATGCCCTTTGCGATCAGGATACTGTTTTTAATATGACCAACCATACCTATTTCAATCTGGCAGGACACACCCGAACAAACAAGGCAATGGAACAATTTTTGACAATGTCGGCACGCTTTTTTACCCCTGCTGATGAAAAAACTATTCCCACCGGGGAAACCCGGGACGTGGAAGGCACACCGATGGATTTCCGTACTCCCCATAGAATCGGCAGCCGACTAAATGAAGATTACGATGCCTTAAACCTTCAGGGAGGGTATGATCACAATTTCGAGGTGTTTACCCAGCCTTGTGCGATCCTGGAGGATCGTTCTTCCGGCAGAACAATGGCAGTTGTCACCGATTGCCCCGGTGTCCAGTTCTATTCCGGAAATTATCTGGGTGGGCAGTTAGGCAAGGATGGTGTTTACTATCCGAAGCGCAGTGGAGTTTGTCTGGAAACCCAATTCTGGCCAGATGCGGTCAATCAGCCGGATTGGAAGCAGCCAATCACAAAAGCCGGTGAGCGTTATCACAGTCAAACAAAATATATCTTTAAGTGAGAGGGAAGTATACCCTCTCACTTTTTTTGTTTGGTTGCATAAACTGTCCTATAAGCGGTATTGCTTATTCCCCAAAATCCTATCGGGAGGTATAAAAATGTCTGAGTGTTGCCAGGGAAGTGTACGCTGCAGCTGTGAAGATCTGCAGGAGGCACTGTCCATTCACACCCGAAAAATTACAGACAGCTGCCGGGATAAGGATTGCATCGAGGATCTGCGTGTCTATTTGACGGCCGGTTCTCAGGCACTCCTGGATAAAAGCTCCGGAGCAAAGGTCCGCTGTGCGGAGCTGATATATACCTATGTAGATGTAGATCCGGTGGCGTTTGACCGTAACCATTACTGCATCGATGCAACTTTCTACTACCGAATTATTGCCGATGCCGTGATCGGCTGTTCCCGCCCGGTTACCCTATACGGTGTAGCACAGTTCTCCAAGCGGGCGGTTTTGTGTGGTGAAGAAAGCAGAGCCCATATCTTTACCAGCGATACAAGACTTGGATGTCCTGATGGTCCTACCCGCGTGACCGCAAACTTGCCCACAGCAGTTGTGGAGGTCACTGCCCACAATTAGTAAGGTATACAACCAACCCATATCCTCACTAAAATATCATACGGTTATCTTATTTCCTTGATTTGGGGTACAATATGATTACCAACTCAAGGAGGAAGTAGTATGATCTTAACTAACGAAAGAATTTGTGATTTAGCCAATTATCTCCGCCGGGAGGAAAAGAGTGCGGCTACACAGGAAAAGTATCTGCGGGATATTCGGACGTTTTGCGAATACGCAAGCGGCAACGAAATTTCAAAGGAGCTTGTGGTAGATTGGAAAAAGTATTTGGTAGAGCAAGGGTACGCTGTACGATCCATTAACTCTATGCTGGCAAGTGTAAACTGCCTTCTGGACTTTATGGGACTGTCCAACTGCAAGGTAAAGAATATCCGAATGCAGCGGCAGACCTACTGCGCTGAAGATAAGGAGCTAACGAAAGCAGAATATCTGCGGCTGTTACAGGCATCTAAAAAGAATGAGCAGCTAAATCTGGTGATCCAAACCATCTGCGGAACCGGTATCCGGGTTTCTGAACTGCAATATTTTACGGTAGAAGCAATACGTTACGGCGAAGTGACGGTAGATTGCAAAAACAAAACCCGGACGATTCTCGTTCCGGGCAAACTGAAAAGCCTTTTATTAAATTATGCTAAGCGACATGGTATCACTACCGGGGTCATCTTTGTTACGCGGTCTGGAAAATCGCTCAATCGCAGTAATATTTGGGCAGCAATGAAAAAGCTTTGCGAGGCTGCAGGTGTCAAGGCTTCTAAGGTCTTCCCCCATAACCTGCGTAAGCTGTTCGCACGGACATTCTATAGTATTGAGAAGGACATCGCCAAGCTGGCTGATATTCTCGGTCACAGCTCCATCAATACCACACGAATCTATATTATGACCACCGGTTTTGAGCACCGCCGCAAAATTGAACGTCTGGGACTTGTCGTATAGAAAAAAGAAAACCACATAATTCGCATTATGTGGTAAATTATATGATTTCTTACAGCGGCATCGTTGCACCTGTTTTCTTACAACAAAATAACGAGCAGCACAAACACGCCCTCTAACCAATATGCAAAAAATGGTTATATAGAGGGCGTAATTGTACTGCTTGCTATAATAAGTGCACAAGAAAAGGCTTGAAATTTCTAGGTTTTTTTATGATTTAGAACTTGATTTCACTTTGTTATCCGTGTATAATAAAGCAAATCAACTATGTAGATTGAAATGACGCACCACATAATGCGAATTATGTGGTTTTTATAAAACGTTACTACCACATAATGCGAATTATGTGATAATAAACCTCGAACCGAAAAAGAGAGCTTTAACGTAAGAGGATCAATCTGCACAAATACAATTCACCTACCTGATTTGTGGTAAGCGCGTAGTGTTACATTTGCTTACTGCGGCAGAGAATATTGCAACGAAAAAATGTGTATATGTTGTGCCTGCGCCTTAGAGCCTGTGCCTTGTATCGCTTAATGCGATCAGTGGCGCAGGCTTTTTTGCTTTATTATGGTGAGTTGGAGTCGCGAATATGGGGTGAGAAAGAATTGCAAAACAACATACGTTCCGGAAAGGAAAACCAAAGAAGATTCTTATGTCCGGTATGTGGCAAACACACAGTGCTGTGGTTGCTCCCAACGACAGAGGTCAAAGATTTGCCGATTAAGTGTAAACGGTGCGGCACAGAAAGTGTCGTAAATATATTGCCTGAGCCTGAGCCCTTAGAGCCTGTGCCTTGTATCGATTAACCCAATGCGTGGTGTAGGCTTTGTTTTTAGCAAACGCTCGACGTTTGCGTTATTTTTCCGAGCTTTGTAGCAAACACTTACAAATGGGGGATTTAAAAATGAAAAAGGAATACATGCGTCAAAAACTTATGGAAAGTGCCATCCATGTAGTTGCCACTGAGGGTATTCATAAAGCTACCACTAAAGCTATTGCTAACCATTCCGGTGTTAATGAGGTGTATATTTATCGTTTGTTTGAGGACAAGGACGATTTGTTTGCGCAAACGTTTGCCTTAATAGACAGTGAACTGATCGCATGAATTCTAAAATACGAACCGATTATGAAGATGCAAGGAATAGAGATAGAGGAACGGTGTTACATATTCTTCAAAAGTTGTTGGCGGAATATCCTTGATTACGACAAGTGCTCCTTTTTTATTAAGTACTATTACTCGCACTATTATAACTCCTATTCCCCGCTAAAGAGAAGAAAGGCATATTCCAAGGTTATAGAGAGTTTCACCCCTGCTTTTAAGAAAGGCACGGATGTATGGAGGAT
>JAZOSD010000059.1:0-7993 GCA_045656945.1 Faecousia sp. | reverse complement strand
CCGATGGCGCAGTGATGGCGCAGCTGGGAAGTCCGGATATGCGCCTGCCCATTCAGCTGGCAATGACCTATCCGGAGCGGCTGGATTGTCCTGTTCCCAAGCTGGATTTGACAACCTGCCCGCCCCTGACTTTCTTCCAGCCGGATATGGAAGCCTTTCCCTGCCTGAAGCTTGCACGGGACTGTGCAAAGACCGGCGGCACAGCCTGCCCGGTTATGAACGGCGCAAACGAGGAAGCAGTGGCGCTGTTTTTGCAAAACAAGATCGGATTTTATGATATTTACGATTTGGTCAGCAAGGCAGTTGACACCGTTCCCTTTATTCAAAATCCCACCTTGGAAGAGATTTTGGAATCTGACCGGCTTGCCCGTATGGCAGTGCGGAACAATTGATTGAAACGAGGACGATTATGAGCATTTTGTTCGCCATTTTGTTATTTAGTATCCTGATTTTTGTCCACGAGCTGGGCCACTTTGTGGCAGCAAAGCTCTCCGGTGTTCAGGTCAATGAATTTTCTATGTTTATGGGCCCGGCACTGTTTAAGAAACAGAAGGGCGAAACCTTGTATTCTATCCGCTGTATTCCCATTGGCGGCTATTGCGCTATGGAAGGGGAGGATAAGGATACCGACAATCCCCGTTCCTTCCAGAAGGCTGCCTGGTGGAAGCGGTTTATCATCCTGATTGCCGGTGCGGCAATGAACTTTATTGCAGGCTTGTTGATTTTCCTAATCGTGTTTGCACCTGCAAAGCAGTTTGTTACACCGGTGATCGACAATGCGGAAAAAGGCTGCACTGTGGTTAGTGAAGATGGCCTGCATGTAGGGGATCGGATCTTAAAGATCGATGGCGAAAAAATATATGTGCAATCGGATATTTCTATGCTCCTGGCACTCAATGGGGGCGATACCCACGATTTTGTGGTAGAGCGTGACGGCAAAAAAGTGGTTATTGAGGATCTTTTGATGCAGGCCCATATTTTTGGGGAAGAAACAACACCCAGATATGGCTTTAGCTTTGCATTGGAAGAAGCAACCTTTGGAAATAAACTCAAATATGTATGGAACAATTCTCTCAATGTGGTGCGTTCTGTACGCCTGAGCCTGCAAATGCTCTTTAGCGGTCAGGCAAGCTTTGGTGATGTGTCCGGTCCTGTGGGAATCGTGCAAATTATGTCGGAAACAGCAGAGGTTTCGGAAACAACACTAGATGCCCTGCTGAATATGCTGTATTTTGGCGGATTCATTGCCATCAATCTGGCAGTGATGAATTTGCTTCCCATTCCAGCACTGGATGGTGGACGAATCGTGGGACTGCTTTTAACAACAGCTATCGAGAAAATCACCCGGAAAAAGCTTGACCCCAAATATGAGGGATATATCCACGGTGCAGGTATGATCCTTTTGCTTGCACTAATGGCGATTATTATGTTTAAGGATGTTTTTATGATTTTTAAGGGGTAATCACAATGACAAGAAAAATTAAAGTCGGCGATATTACCATTGGCGGTGGCGCACCTGTGGTGATCCAGTCAATGCTCAATACCAAAACCACCGATGTGGAAGGCTCTCTTTCCCAGCTGCGGCAGTTAAAAGCTGCCGGTTGCCAAATTGCCCGTCTGGCAGTTCCGGATATGGAAGCAGCCAAGGCTTTTTCGGAAATTTGCAAGGAAACACCTATGCCTTTGGTGGCGGATATCCACTTTGATTATAAGCTTGCCATTGCTGCAGCAGAGGGCGGTGCATCCAAGATCCGTATCAACCCCGGTAACATTGGCGGTGAAGATCGGGTAGAGGCAGTGGTATCTGTCTGCAAAGAGAAAAAAATTCCTATCCGTATTGGCGTCAATGGGGGCAGTCTGGATAAAAAACTTTTGGAAAAATACGGACACCCCACTGCCGAGGCTTTGGTGGAAAGTGCCTTCCAGCACCTGGAGCTGCTGGAGAAATTCGGATTTTATGATACCTGTGTATCTATGAAGTCCTCCACGGTTCCCACTATGGTGGCAGCAGCACGGCTATTCCGGGAAAAATGCGATTATCCTATCCATATCGGAGTAACGGAAACAGGACCGGTGAGAATGGGACTTATGAAGTCTGCAATGGGCATCGGTGCCCTTTTGTTGGACGGAATTGGTGATACAATTCGTGTGAGCCTGACAGATGATCCTGTAGAGGAAGTGTATGCGGCAAAGGATATTCTCAAAGCTGCAGGATTGCGCAAGGAAGGCGTGAATATTATTTCCTGTCCCACCTGCGGACGGACTAAGATCGACCTGATCGGACTTGTCAATCAGGTGGATGCCGCACTGAAAGACTGCCAAAAACCCATTACAGTTGCGGTTATGGGCTGCATTGTCAATGGTCCGGGCGAGGCCAGGGAAGCAGATATCGGCATTGCCGGTGGCGATGGCTGCGGTATGCTGTTTGAAAAAGGTCAGCAAATTGAAAAGCTGCCCTATGATGAACTGTTACCGGCCCTTTTGAAACGAATAGAAGAACTTTGATTTATTATATGGCGGGGGCTTGCGCCCACCGCGTATAACATAGATGAATGCGAAAGAGGAAGCTATGGGTGAACGAGTGCCTTTTTTGAATATGTTTCCGGATTACCAGCCGCCTGAAGAGATAAAAGAACTTTTATCTCAGGCGGCCATTGCTGCTGCAGATATTGACCCGGCAGCGCGAAAGGTTTCCGTTGCAATCCATATAGAAAAGTACATACCGCAGCGGCTTCTGGATCAGGTGGCACAGGCGATTTCTTACCTTTACGGACTTTCTGCGGTGGAGCTGATCGCAACCTATCCTGCCCACCAGCTAACCAGCATAGAACCGGAAGAACTGATGGCGATGTTTGTTCGGGAAAATTCTATGTGTCGGGGCTCTTTGGCTGGTGCTAAATGGGATTGGGAAGATAGTACACTGCATATCCACCTGAAAGCGAACGGTAAGGATGTGCTTGAGGAGTGTATCCGGTCTGTAAAAGAGTCTTTGCAGCAGAAATTCTCTACCCAAGTGGATATTGCAATACACGCAGGAGAAAAATTAGAGGGCAAGGCATTATATGAAGCGATGGAAAATATGCGCAGCAATATGATGAATCAGTTGCCCAAAAATGCTGCGGTTTCTGCCAAAAAGGAAGAAAAGCCTCAGGAAACAAACACGATTTACGGAAAACCCTTTAAGGGACAGGCTACCTCTATGAAGGAGCTTTCCCTGGATATGGGAATGATCATCGTGCAAGGCAAGGTGTTTAATATAGAACACAAAGAGCTCACAAAGCGCAATGCCTGGGTGATCAATTTTGATATTACCGACAATACCTCTGCAATCCGTGTCAGCCGCTTTTTGGAAAACAAGGATGCAAAGTCTATTCTTGAGGGAATCAAGAAGGGTACAGTGGTTCAGGTACAGGGCAAGCTGCAGGTGGATAACTTCACAAACGAGATTGTTCTCAAACCCTTCGCCATTATGCCCGGGCAGATGCCCAAGCGGAAGGACACCGCAGAGGGCGGAAAGCGTGTGGAGCTGCACCTGCATACCCGTATGAGTATGATGGATGCGCTGACCAATACAGATGCTGCCATCAAGCAGGCGGCAGCCTGGGGTCATCGGGCAATCGCCATTACCGACCACGGCTGTGTCCAGTCCTTTACCGATGCACTGCACACAGTAGAAGCCTGGGGCGGTGGTCCGAAGGTGGCAGGCACAGATCAGGTAATCAAGATCCTTTATGGCTGTGAGGGCTATTATATTAACGATCTGGATGATACCCTTGCCGTCCACGGCAGCCAAAATATGACCTTCGACGAAGAATATGTGGCATTCGATCTGGAAACCACAGGCCTTTATGCCCGCCGGGATAAAATCATTGAGATCGGCGCGGTGCGTATGCGGGGCGGCAAGGAAATTGACCGGTTCCAGACCTTTGTAGATCCGGAAATGCCTTTGGAAAAGCGTACCACGGAGCTTACCGGCATTACGGATGATATGCTAAAGGGAGCACCGAAAATTCAGCAGGCACTGCCGCAATTTTTGGAATTTGTGGGCGGTAGTGTGCTGGTTGCCCATAATGCGGATTTTGACACCACTTTTATCCGCCATGCCTGCAAGGCACAAAACATTACGTATAATCTTACCAGTGTGGACACGCTGACAATTTCCCAAAACCTGATACCCGACTTGCACCGTTTTTCTCTGGATCAGGTGGCAAAACACTTCTCTTTAGCGGACTTTAACCACCACAGGGCAGGAGATGACGCCCTTGTGTGCGGTACGATTATGGGTAAGCTGATGGAAAAGCTGCAGCAGATGGGTGTTGGGGATGTGCAGTCCATCAATGGGGCAATGCTTCCCCTGCGTCCCCAGTTCCGTCGCAACCACCCCACAGCAATGAAGTGCCAGCACATTGTGTTGTTTGCAAAAAACCAAATGGGACTGCGCAATCTTTATCAGCTGATTTCCGAAGCCAACCTGAACCATTTCAAGAAGTTCCCCCGGATATTCAAATCCGAACTGATGAAGCTGCGTGAGGGTATTTTGGTTGGCTCTGCCTGTGAAAACAACGAGCTGTTTTCTGCTGTGATCGAAGGACAAAGCGACGAAGAACTGGAGCGGATCGCTTCCTTCTATGACTATTTGGAGATCCAGCCTACCTCCAATAACCGCTTTATGCTCACCCCGAAAAAAGAGGGTGAAGAACCAATTGCAGGTAGCTTTGAGGATCTACTCCAGTTTAACCGGGATATTGTTGCGCTGGGTGAAAGAATGAACAAAATGGTGGTAGCCACCGGCGACGTTCACTTCTTAAATCCGGAAGATGAGATATATCGCCACATTTTACTGGCATCCAAAGGCTTCTCCGATGCAGACAGCCCCAACCCCTTGTATTTCCGCACCACCGATGAAATGCTGGAGGAATTTAGCTATCTGGGCGCGGAAAAGGCACAGGAAGTAGTTGTCACCAATCCCAATATTATTGTGGATATGTGCGAGGAGGTTCGCCCCGTACCCCATAATCTGTTTGCACCTAAAATCGAGAACTCCGTAGAGGACTTAAAAGCACTGGTGTATGGTAAAATGCACCAGCTTTATGGCGAGAATCCTCCGGAACTGATCGTCAAGCGTGTGGAAACAGAATTGGGCGATATTATCAACTGTCACTACGATGTGATCTATATGTCCGCCCAGCGACTGGTGCAGAACTCTTTGGAAAACGGCTATCTGGTAGGTTCTCGTGGCTCTGTTGGCTCGTCCATCGTTGCCTATATGTCGGGCATTACAGAGGTTAATTCCTTCCCACCGCACTACCGCTGTCCCAATGAAAGCTGTAAATACACCACCTTCGATGTGCCCAAGGGCTTCGAGTGCGGTGCAGACCTTCCCGATGCTGTTTGTCCCAAGTGTGGTGCTACCTTTGTAAAGGAAGGCTTTAACATTCCTTTTGAAACCTTCCTTGGCTTCGGTGGCGATAAAGTGCCGGATATTGACTTAAACTTCTCCGGTGAATATCAGGCCCGCGCCCATGCCTATTGTACGGAAATGTTTGGAAAATCCCATGTTTTCCGTGCAGGCACTGTGGGTACAGTGGCGGATAAAACAGCATACGGCTATGTGAAAAAGTATTTGGAGGAGCGGGGAAAATCTGTTAGCAAGGCAGAAGAAAGCCGGCTCATCAGTGGCTGTATGGATGTGCGCCAGACCACCGGTCAGCACCCCGGCGGACTTGTGGTTATTCCCCAGGAAAATGAAATATGGGATTTCTGTCCGGTGCAGCACCCGGCGGACGATCCGGAAAGTGACCAGATCACTACCCATTTTGAATATCACTCTATGGAAGAAAACCTTCTGAAGCTGGATATGCTGGGTCACGATGACCCTACAATGATCCGGAAGATGGAGGATATGACCGGTGTGGTTGCAACCACCATCCCTCTGGACGATAAGGACACAATGTCCATTTTTACTTCCTCCAAGGTGCTGGGCTATGAAAATGATCCTATTTTAGGACCTACCGGTGCAGTGGCAGTTCCGGAGTTCAACACCCGCTTTACCCGTGAAGTTCTGCTGGATACCAAGCCTACCAAATTTGACTTTTTGGTTCGTATTTCCGGCTATACCCACGGTACGGATGTGTGGCTGGGCAATGCCAAAGACCTGATCGTTTCCGGTACTGCCCGGGTGGATCAGACCATTGGCTGTCGTGACGATATTATGATCTACCTGATTTCCTGCGGCATTCCGGAGCAGCGGGCCTTTAAGATTATGGAAGCTGTCCGTAAGGGCAAAGGCTTGCCGGATGGTGCAGAGCAGGAAATGAAGGATGCAGGGGTGCCGGATTGGTATATCGGTTCTTGTAAAAAGATTAAATACCTGTTCCCCAAGGCCCACGCAGTTGCCTATGTTATGATGGCATTTCGAATTGCCTGGTTCAAGGTCAATTACCCACTTGCTTTCTATGCGGCTTATTTCTACCGCCGCAGTCAAAAGGGCAACTTCGATGCAGCTATGATGACGGGCGATATTGAGCAGGTAAAGGCACATATCAAAGCGATTGAAGATATGGAAAAACCGTCAGCCAAGGATAAAAACCTGCTGATCACACTGGAAGTTGCTTATGAATACTTCCTCCGCGGTTTTGAATTTTTGCCTATCGATATTTACAAAAGTGAAGCGCTGAACTTTGTGATCGAGGATGGCAAGCTCCGCCCACCCTTTGTGGCTGTTGGCGGCTTAGGTGAAAATGCGGCCTTCGATATTGTAAACGGCAGAGAGGGAAAGCAGTTTGTTTCCATTGAGGAATTTTCTTTGGCTTGTCCCAAGGTCAGTAAGACCCATATTCAAATGCTGAAAGAAGCAGGTGCCTTCGGCAGCTTGCCAGAAACGAACCAAATCAGCTTGTTTTAGTAACCGCTGATGAAATCGCCTGCGGTTATTGGCGGATCTTTTGTCCCAACTTTGCAGTTTGAAAAACTTGAAATACACAAAGTATTCCTGCATTTTCCAAACTTTAATTTGAGACAAAATCTCTCGCCACTATACCTTGCCGATCTCATCATCGGTCACTTTCTAGGAGGGTTTACTATGCAGGACATTGGAACACAGTTTCACATTCGATGCAACCCGGAGGATGTGGGCAGATATTGCTTTTTGCCCGGTGACCCGGGAAGATGTGAGGCAATCGCTTCCCATTTTGAAAATCCGGTACATATTGGAATGAACCGGGAGTACAACATTTACACTGGTAAGTTGCTTGGAGAAAAGGTTACTGTTTGTTCAACCGGTATTGGCGGACCCTCTGCAAGCATTGCTATGGAGGAACTGGCTGCCATAGGTGCAGATACCTTTGTGCGTATCGGCACATGCGGCGGAATTCATATGGATGTTTTACCCGGGGATATTGTTGTTGCAACAGGTGCAATTCGATATGAACATGCTTCCATAGAATATGCCCCTGTCGAATTCCCAGCTGTACCTGATTTTGATATCAGTGCGGCACTTAAGACTTCTTCTGAATCACTTGGGTACAGAACACACACCGGAGTTGTTCAGTGCAAAGACTCCTTTTATGGCCAGCATTCACCTGAAAAATCTCCTGTTTCTTATGAGCTTTTGCAGAAATGGGATGCTTGGAAGCGCTTGGGGGTGAAGGCAAGTGAAATGGAATCGGCTGCACTATTTGTTGTTGCTGCGGCGCTTGGTGTGCGCTGTGGAAGCTGCTTCCATGTTGTATGGAATCAGGAGCGGGAGAAAGCAGGTCTTTTCCAACCTATGACAGAGGATACCTCCGGTGCGATCAAAGTTGGTATTGCAGCAATGAAACGGATCATTGCTGCAGATAAAGCAAGAATATAATTTCATCAGCGGCAGGCTCTTATTTGAGTCTGCCGCTGATGAAATGTGAGCTTAATTCTATTTTATTCTTGGTCCAACTGTTAATATGTTCTTTCAAATTGGTGAGATAGGATGAAAATACAACTTCATCTTCACCGTAGG
>JAZOSD010000058.1:0-25406 GCA_045656945.1 Faecousia sp. | reverse complement strand
ATGGGAATCCCAAAACTGCAAACAGAAAATGTCCCCCAGCGCAAAGGGGAAAGTGAATAAGGAAAACGGCGGGAGCAAGCTCCCGCCGTTATTTGTTTAAGGTTTGACGATATTACGCAAAATGGTCAGCAGCTTGTCTGTGGTGTGCTGGGATTGGGCAGCATTCATAATGGAAACGGTTCTCCGCAGAAGATTGCTCCATTCAGAGGCGGACATAGCATTTTGGCTGCCGGTAGTCAAGTAAGGACTTTCCGGCAAGCGCACTTTGCCAAACCGGCGGGCAAATGCTTCATCTGCACCCAGTGCCAAGGCATAGGGTACAAGGCCATGGAAATAATCCGGGTCCTTTTCCAAAATCCGGGAAAGCTCCTGTTTGTCTGCCTTGCGGAAATACAGACGCAGTCCAAGAATTTGCTGACAGACTTGTCGTCCTTCTTCAGTGCGTCGTCCGCCAAAAGCTGCCATCAGACCAAAGAAAAGCTGACAGGAAATCATCAGCAGACCAAAGCCAAATTTTCCGGCAAGACTGCCCAGCAAGATCCAGCCACCGCAGCAGCCAAGGGCGATCCATACAGGTTTTCTATTTGTGCTATACAGGTGAGGTGCCCAGGCTTGGATCAGCCAGGAAGAGTACAATCCGGAAATAGCCAGAATAATGACCCAAAACCATTGTAAAGCAGCACCGGCACTGAGGGAAATACCAAGGCTCACACCGCCCAACAGACCCATTATTGCAGCGAATGCACGGAACAGTAGGGGATTTCCGGAGCGGGAACGGAAGAAGGCAGAAACCGGAGGCTGCATTTTTTCTACCTTCAGACACAGCCCACCGTAGCTTTTGCCGGATGCATTTACCGTATCACGCTTGGAAAACAGGAGCTTAAAGCACCGACGCTCAAAATCGCTGCGCTCATTGCCCATATCCATTCGTTTGTGGAGAGTCACACGATCCTGTCGGTCCAGCTGGATCAGGATATAGCCAAGCTGCGCCCAGGAAAGAACCATCATTGTCATATCCACACCGGCAAGATTCAGAATTGAATGAAGGTGACCGGCGGTCAAGCCTTCCGGAGGGGAGGGGCAGTGGACGCGGCGGAAAGGTGCACAGCGCAGGAAGATCAGCCAATAAAGCAGTGCAAGTCCTGCACAAAAGCCCATTGCGATATTCAGCGCCTGCAGATCCGGCAGGACGATTTTGGTCTGGGGAAACATTTCCTCTGTGACGATCAGGGTCATCACAAGGGTTTCGTGGTCCTTCATTTCCTTTTGGGAAGTGCCGGAAATGGTAGCGCCGGAAACGGTGCACACCAGGTCCTTCTCAATATCTGCCTGATGATAACCGCTGGAAAAAGCGGGTTTTGCATCTACAGGACCGGGCAATGTTACAGAAAATTCCAGCGCCTGCACCGGATAAGCAAAGCCAGAAAGCAGGGGCAGCTGTAATTGTAGTTGCTCAGTTTCTGTGGTGTGGATCAAATCGCTTAAGTTGTAGCTGACGGTAACTGTGATATCGCCCACCAGATTGCCCAAGGCATTGGACAGGTTGATCAGTCGGACATCGTTTTTTGACTGGGTGTGTACCCGGTGACCATTCAAGGTGATGCCGGTTGCATCCCCGGGAACGGGAAAATTCAAATCGGAAGTAGGCTGATCCAAATGGATCTGCACGGTCGTATTCACTTGGCAAGCACCGTCTTGCGTGACAGTGGCATACGCCCCAACAGAAGAGGCGGATGCTGCACGAACACCCATAATGGTGGTAAAAAGCAAAAGAAAAATCAAGAAAAAAGACAAAAGCCGACGCATAAATCCGCCCTCCTTTCGACAAAAATTGCAAGTTGTTCTTAACTTCGTTATTCTACCATAACAGAAAAGTAAAAGCAAGGCATCCCGAAGGAAACAAAAAGTAAAATTTCAGTTTGTCGAGATGTTATGAACATCTCGACAAACCGTAGGGGTCATTCACGAATGACCCGCGGGCGATTCGTGAATCGCCCCTACAGCCCGATAAACAGAAATTTGACAGGCAAGGTAGAAAAATCCCGGGAAGGGTTACCTTCCCGGGATGGGTTTTAGCAATAAAAGTCCTTGATTTTCTTTGCGCGGCTGGGGTGACGCAACTTGCGGATAGCCTTGTTTCCAATCTGGCGGATACGCTCACGGGTAACGCCAAAGATCTGACCTACTTCCTGCAGGGTGTGGGTGCGGCCGTCGTACATACCGAAACGCATTCTCAAAACATCGGCTTCACGCTCAGTCAGGGTGTCCAGAATTTCCTTCAGTGCTTCGGCAAGGAGTGCATTGGAGGTAGCATCTGCAGGACCGGGGGTGCGCTCGTCCTCCACGAAAGAGCCGATGGAGGTATCTTCTTCGTCACCAACAGGAGTGTCCAGACTCAGGGTATCGGCAGCGGTGCGGTTCGCCTCGATGATTTTCTCCACCGGCAGACCCAGCTCTGCTGCGATCTCCTCTACGGTAGGCTCACGACCCAGCTCCTGCACCAGCTTCCGGTTGCAGCGGGTAGCCTTGTTAATGACTTCTACCATATGCACCGGTACACGGATGGTCCGTGCCTGATCGGCGATGGCTCTGGTAATGGCCTGCCGGATCCACCAGGTAGCATATGTAGAGAATTTATTTCCCTTTGTCCAGTCGAACTTATCCACAGCACGGATCAGGCCGGTGTTACCTTCCTGAATCAGGTCCAGAATGTGCAGACCTCTGCCGGAATATTTTTTTGCAATGGAAACAACCAGTCGCAGGTTTGCTTCCGTCAGCTTGTTCTTTGCTTCCTGATCGCCCTCGGAGACCCGCTTTGCCAGATCCACTTCTTCTTCCGCGGACAGCAGACGGATCTGACCGATCTCCTTCAGATACATGCGCACCGGATCGTCCAGATTGTATTCTGCAACCAGATCCACCGGATCGATCAGGTCCTCTTCCTCCACATCGCTCAGGTCGATGTCATCGCCCAGATCATCGGAAACAGACAGATCCAGGTCATCGTCCAGATCCAGGTCCAGATCGGAAGTGAGGATCTGGATATTCATTGCTTCAAATTGATCGTAGATCTCTTCAATCTTCTCCGGGCTCAGGTCCAGATCTTCCAGATGGGCATTCAGCTCTGCGGCCCGGATCATACCATCCTTACGACCCTGAGCGATCAGCTTCTGGAGAACAGCCTGCAAATCTTCCACAGATTTGGCGGTCTTTTTTTCATTTGCCATATTTATCCCTCTTTATCTTAAGTATTTGTCTAAACTATAAGCTGATTTTGGCATTTCGACAAGGGTTTTGCTTAAAAATTTTTGAAAAAAGAAACTTTAGGCGGTTTTTGTCGCTACGATAGACAGTATTCCCCCTAATTTGCGAAAAGATACAGTTTACAACATCGAAAAAATTCGGTATAATTAATTAGATAAGCTATCACATAGGGGAGTTTTTTATGACAGACCTTTCAAAAATTCGTAATTTTTCTATTATTGCCCATATTGACCACGGCAAGTCTACTTTGGCAGACCGCCTTTTGGAGGAGTGTGACGCCATTGACCAGCGCATTCGCGCGGAGCAGCTGCTGGACTCTATGGAGCTGGAGAAGGAGCGGGGTATTACCATTAAGGCAACCGCTGCCACCCTTTCTTATACTGCTGATGATGGGGAAACTTATGCCCTGAACCTGATCGACACTCCCGGCCATGTGGACTTTAACTATGAGGTCAGTCGGTCTTTGGCTGCCTGCGAAGGCGCGGTTCTGGTGGTGGACGCATCTCAGGGTGTGGAGGCCCAGACTTTGGCAAATACTTATCTTGCCATTGATGCAGGACTGGAAGTATTGCCGGTGATCAATAAGATCGATCTGCCCTCTGCCCGTCCTATGGAGGTAAAGGCGGAGATCGAGGATATTATCGGCATTCCCGCGGAGGACTCTCCGGAGATCTCTGCTAAAAATGGAATTAATATCCATTCTGTGCTGGAGATGATCGTCCGGGATGTGCCTGCCCCCAAGGGCAACCGGGAAGCACCTCTGCAGGCTTTGATCTTTGACAGCCAGTACGATTCTTACCGGGGCGTTATTGTCTATGTGCGTGTAAAAGAAGGCACAGTCCGGGCGGGACAGGATATTAAAATGATGGCCACCGGCGCAGTGTACAAAGTGGTGGAAGTGGGCACGATGAGTCCTGCAGGACTGATTCCTGCGGATGCTTTGGGCGCAGGTGAGGTTGGTTATATTACAGCCTCTATTAAAACTGTTGCAGACACCCAGGTAGGCGACACCATTACCACAATAGAAAATCCCTGCACAGAGCCTTTGCCCGGCTACCGTCCGGTGCAGCCTATGGTGTTTTCCGGTGTGTATCCGGCAGATGGCGCAAAATATCAGGATTTGCGGGAAGCCTTGGAAAAGCTGAAGCTGAACGATGCCTCTATGACCTATGAGCTGGAAAGCTCCATTGCCTTGGGTTTTGGTTTCCGTTGCGGCTTTTTGGGACTTCTCCATATGGAGATCATTCAGGAGCGGCTGGAGCGGGAGTATAATCTGGATCTTATTACCACCGCCCCCAACGTTGTATACCGTGTTACCAAAAACAGCGGCGAAGTGCTGATGGTGGATAATCCTCTGGACTATCCTGATCCGATGGAAATCCAGCTGGCAGAAGAGCCTTTTGTTAAGGTGAACCTGATGGCACCTCAGGAATATGTGGGCAATATTATGGAGTTGGCAACCTCCCGCCGGGGTGAATATAAGGATATGTCTTATCTGGATGCAAACCGGGTGGAGCTGCATTATGAAATGCCCCTCAATGAAATTATCTATGACTTTTTCGATGCCCTCAAGTCCCGTACCAGAGGCTACGGCTCTTTGGACTATGAACTGATCGGCTATCGTCCCAGCCGGCTGGTGAAGCTGGACATTCTCTTAAACGGTGATGTGGTGGACGCATTGAGCTTTATCCTCTTTGCGGACAATGCCTATCCCCGGGCAAGAAAGATCTGTGAGAAGCTGAAAGAGAACATTCCCCGCGCCCAGTTTGAAATTCCGGTGCAGGCTGCAATCGGCGGCA
This sequence comes from Faecousia sp., assembly GCA_045656945.1. Taxonomy (GTDB): domain Bacteria; phylum Bacillota; class Clostridia; order Oscillospirales; family Oscillospiraceae; genus Faecousia. The sequence goes on along the minus strand of JAZOSD010000058.1, from coordinate 20,343 downwards.
AGATCATTGCCCGTGAGACCATTAAGGCACTGCGTAAGGATGTGCTTGCCAAGTGCTACGGCGGCGATATTACCCGTAAGAAAAAGCTTTTGGAAAAGCAGAAGGAAGGCAAGAAGCGTATGCGTACCTTTGGCACAGTTGCTGTTCCTTCCGAGGCCTTTATGGCTGTGCTGAAATTAGACGAAGACTAACTGCGCAACGCGCAGAATGGACAATTGACAATTGACAATTGACAATTGATTGGAGAATTTTATGGCTTTATTATCCCGAAAAAACAAAACACCACTGGGAATCTATATCCATGTTCCGTTTTGCCGCAGCAAATGTCAGTACTGCGATTTTTACTCTTTGACAACCAAAGAGGACAGCCTTCTGGATGGCTATCTGGATGCGGTTTGCAGCCATATTAAAGAGGCGGGAGCACTGGCACCCAATTATTTGGTGGACACCATTTATTTTGGTGGCGGAACCCCTACATTCTTTGGCGCAGAGGGTATGGCAGCAATTTTGACAACCATCCGCAAAAGCTTTGATGTGGCGCGGGATGCAGAGATCACCTTTGAGGCGAATCCCGATTCCGTGTCCGACCGGCTGCTGCGAAGATTGCGCAGCGAAGGCTTTAACCGGGTGAGTCTGGGAATCCAGTGTGATAATGACGATATCCTGAAAAAGCTGGGTCGTCCGCATAGTTACGCACAGGCAGTCAATGCAGTCACCCGAATCCGCAAAATGGGTTTTCGCAATCTGTCGCTGGATTTGATGTATGGTTTGCCCGGTCAGTCCTTGCAGGCTTGGGAGCGGACGCTTACCAATGTACTGAAGCTGCAGCCCGAGCATATCAGCTGCTATGGTTTGAAAGTAGAAGAAGGAACACCCCTTTATGAGTATAAGGACTGCTGCAATCTGGCAGATGACGATACCCAGGCAGATATGTATCTGTCTGCTATTGAAATCCTTCGTCAGCACGGCTATCGGCAGTATGAGATCTCCAATTTCTGCCGAAAGGGTAATGTTTCCCGGCACAATCTGAAATACTGGAACGGCGGCGAGTATCTGGGCTTTGGTCCGGATGCCAGCTCCGATTTCGGCGGACGGCGGTTTGCCATCATCCGGGATTTGCAGGGATATATTGAGGGAATCCGCTTTGGCGGACAAGTTCTGCGGGAAGTACAGGAAGTTCCACCCAGAGAGCGGGCAGGAGAATATTTGATGATGCGCCTGCGCACAGTGTCCGGTCTTGACCCCAGAGAATACGAAAAACGCTATTTGCTGCCATTTGGACCTTTGGAGAAAGTCTTGATAAAGCATAAGGAACAGGGTCTGGCGGCAAAAACCTTTGATGGCCGCTGGCATTTGACCCCCAATGGATTTTTGCTGTCTAACAGCATCATTTCCGATCTTTTAATCGTTCAGGAGAAAACAAATCCCATTGCCAAACGGCATTATGGAAATCGATAATCCCAGGAGGTAAATTGTGATGATCGATGAACGCGCACAGAAGAGAATCGATAATTATGAATTGTATTTGCAACAGGAAAAGCAATATCTGTTTCCGGAGTTTAGCCGGGCAGATGTTTGGGAATTGGCATGTGATCTAATAGAATCCAACAAGGATTACCCCAAACAGGTGGCAATGGAGATCTATATTGAAAATGTAATGATGTTCCGTTACTTTCCTGCCCACGCAGGCACACTGCAGGAAATGTGGCTGAAGAAGAAACGCAATACCGTGCTTGCACTGGGAAAAAGCTCTGTGCTGTCAGCAGCAGAGTTAGCGATGAATGAAAAGACCATTTTGGATGTGGTCCCCGGTTTACCCAACCCGGATGACTATGCCGTTTGTGGCGGTGGTGTCCCTCTGCGCACACAGGATGGACACATTTTCGGAACGGTTTGTGTCACCGGTTTGCCGGATATTCAGGATCACGCTTTAATTATGGGCGGCTTGGACCGGTTCTTCCGTAAGCGTGGTTGGATCCTATAAAGACAAAACCCAAACGGATAAAACCGTTTGGGTTTTCTTATTTCATCAGTTTGTCAATGGCATCACACAGGTCGTTAATGGCACTTTCATCTCCGGCGGCAACAGCGTCCACTATGCAGTGTCGCATATGGTCCTTGAGGATCACTTTGCCGGTGTTTTCCAAGGCGGAGCGGACTGCGGCAAGCTGCACAAGAACCTCAGAGCAATCGTAGCCCTCCTCTACCATTCGCTTCACCTTTTCCAGGTGACCCATTGCGCGGGCAAGGCGATTGATAACGGCTTTTTGATTTTCGTGGACATGGCCGTGAGAGTGGGCGATGCCGTGGGCGTGCATATAAGAATGGTCGTGCTGGTGTTGATCGGACATTTTCGCCCCTCCTTCTCATAAACTGACTGCATTATACCCTATTTTTTCCCAACTTGCAAGCCCCATAGGGGGATAAAAGTTGACAGTTGATAGTTGACAGTTGAAAATTATATCTGTTATAATTTAAGATTGAAGAGATATGGCTCAGGAGGACAAACCTATGAGAATGAGAAGAATGAAAAACTTAGATCCCCGGATGGAAAAATGCGCAGATTTTCGGATCGCTCAACCGGAAACCCTGAAAGGAAACTGGCGTTCAAAGATGCCGGATGCTGCAGCTTTGTGGGTGGAGGTCGGCTGCGGAAAAGGTAAGTTTACCGCAGAAACTGCCGCTGCCAATCCGGATGTATTGCTGATCGCGGTGGAACGCTGCCGGGAGGCAATGGTGGTTGCTATGGAAAAAGCAAAGGCAATGGAACTGAAAAATGTTTTCTTCATCGATATGGATGTGGCAAATATTGAGGAAATTTTTGCAGCGGAGGAGATTGACCGGCTGTTTATCAACTTCCCGGATCCCTGGCCCAGAAAGAAAAATGCCAAGCGTCGACTGACCCACAGAGGATTTTTAGATAAGTATTGCCGGGTCGTTCGGGAGAATGGGGAAATTCATTATAAAACGGATAACGCACCGCTGTTTGAATTCAGCGTGGAAGAATTTGCTGCCTGCGGTTTGCAGGTGAAGAATCTGACCCGCAATCTCCACGAAAACGGCATTGTAGGCATTATGACCGGCTATGAAGAGAAATTCCACGCACTGGGCACACCCATCAACCGCTGCGAGGTGGTGTGCAAGCCTTTCGTTCTGCCTCCGGAAGAGAAAAAGCAGACACAGGAAACCGAAGATTAAACGAGGAAACTTATGAAAACTTATTACGCAGGCAGCTGCGAAGTGGCTGTGATTGGTGCAGGTCACGCAGGTATTGAAGCGGCACTGGCTGCCGCCCGATTAGGATGCAGCACCATCCTGTTTACCATCAATTTAGATACAGTGGGCAATATGCCTTGCAATCCTGCCATTGGCGGCACAGGCAAAGGACATCTGGTTCGGGAACTGGATGCACTGGGTGGCGAAATGGGCTTGGCGGCAGATGCAGCCTGCATCCAGTACCGGATGCTCAACCGGGGAAAAGGTCCGGCGGTCCATTCTCTCCGTGCCCAGGCAGACCGGCGGCGGTATCAGGAATATATGAAGCATACTCTGGAAAAACAGGAAAATCTGCAGCTGAAACAGGCACAGATCACGAAAATTTTAACAGAAAATGGGGTTGTTACCGGTGTGCAGACCCAGTTGGGCGCACAGTATCAGGCAAAGGCTGTGATTATTGCCACCGGTACATTTTTGGACAGCACCATTGTGATCGGAGAATCTGTCCAGTCCTCCGGACCGGATGGCATGCACCCGTCCATTGGACTTGCGGACGATTTGCGCCGGTTGGGACTGCCGCTGCGTCGCTTTAAGACCGGAACGCCCCCCAGAATTAACCGCCGCAGCATCGATTTTTCCAAAATGGAGCTGCAGCCCGGTGATGAAATTCCCGAGCCTTTTTCCTTCCGCACGGAGGGAGAAATCAACAATCAGGCAGTTTGCTATTTGACCTATACCAATGAAAAGACCCACGAAATTATCCGTCAGAATCTACACCGCAGTCCGATGTACGATGGCACGATTTTGGGTGTAGGTCCCCGGTATTGTCCCAGTATTGAAACAAAAATTGTCCGCTTTCAGGAAAAGCCCCGGCATCAGCTGTTTATTGAGCCTTGCGGACTGGATACAGAGGAAATGTACATTCAGGGATTTTCTTCTTCCCTGCCGGAGGATGTGCAGCTTGCAATGATGCGCACTGTTCCGGGACTAGAAAATGCGGAAATGATGCGCCCTGCCTATGCCATCGAATATGAGTGCATTGACCCTACCCAGCTTTTGCCCACGCTGGAATGTAAAAAAGTTTCCGGTCTCTACGGTGCAGGACAGTTTAACGGCACTTCCGGTTATGAGGAAGCGGCGGGGCAGGGTTTGGTGGCAGGCATTAACGCGGTGCTGAAAATTCAGGGGAAAGATCCGCTGATCCTGACCCGGGATACCAGCTATATCGGCACGCTGATCGACGATCTGGTAACTAAGGGAACGGAAGAACCCTATCGGATTATGACCAGCCGCAGTGAGTATCGTCTGCTGCACCGGCAGGACAATGCAGACCAGCGACTGACTGCCATTGGTGCAGCCGTGGGTCTTGTACCCCAGCAACGGCTGCAGCAGGTGGAAGAAAAGTATGGAGCAGTCCGGCGGGAAATCAACCGTCTGGAAGGAAACGGTGTGCCGGCAAGCAAGGAACTGAACGGAATGCTGGAAAGCCGAAACACCGCAAGGGTGGAGAATTCTGCAAGACTTGCAGACCTTCTGCGTCGCCCCCAGGTCAGCTATGCAGACCTTGCGCCCTTTGATCCCGGACGCCCTGATCTTCCGCAGGCAGTAACGGAGGAAGTGGAAATCCAAATTAAATATGCCGGTTACCTTGCCCGTCAGGAAAAGCAGGTGGAGGAATTTAAGAAAGAGGAAAGCCGCCTGCTTCCGGAAGATATGGACTATGAAGCCATTACCGGCTTGCGACTGGAAGCCCGGCAAAAGCTGTCGGAAGTGCGCCCCCTGTCTATCGGACAGGCAGGCAGAATTTCCGGTGTCAGTCCTGCAGATATTGCAGTCCTTCTCATCTGGCTGGAACAAAATAATTGACAATTATGTTTTTAGGTGAAATGCAAGAAAAATAAAACACAATGACAAAAGTCTTACAGGGGGATTCCTAAGGGGAAAGCGGAGAAAAGGGTTGAAAGATACATACCTAATCCGCTTTCCCTTTAGGCCGTCTGGGGAGTCCGAGGACCATACGGGAGGTCCTGGTTGGCTCTTTGCATACTTTCTCGCCGGAGAGAAAGTATGGCATATCAATAGACACAGAAATCGCCTCCGATGCATAGAATGGTCGGAGGCGATTTTTATGCCAATTGTTAATACTTCAGTTCCCATCACATCCGCAAGCTGCGATCGAATGATCCGGGAAATGGTGCAGACATATCCTTTCTGCCGGTCAGAGCTGCTGGCAAGCACAGCTTTTCAGCGGCCGATCCGCACCTTAGTGATTGGAAACGGACCGCGGAAAGTGATTTATTCCGCTGCCCACCACGCAAATGAATGGATCACTACGCTGGTGCTGCTGAAATTTGCAGAAGAACTGGCGCAGAGAATAAAAATGGGAGAAAAAGATGCAATCAAGCTTCGGGAAAGGGCAACCATTTATATGGTGCCGATGGTAGACCCGGATGGCGTAGATCTGGTTGTGGGGGAAATCCCCTCCGGCAGTATTCAATATGTGCAGGCACAGAAAATTGCAGAGGATTTTCCCTCCATTCCCTTTCCGGATGGATGGAAAGCAAATTTGTTGGGAGTGGACCTGAATTTACAGTATCCTGCCGGATGGCTGACTGCCAGAGAAATCAAATTCCGTCAGGGGTATGACCGCCCTGCGCCCCGGGATTATGTGGGCCGTGCGCCCTTAAATCAGCTGGAATCAAAGGCGTTGGCTGGTTATACAGAATATATTGACCCGGCACTGGTGCTGGCTTACCATTCTCAGGGCAAGGAAATTTACTGGCAGTTTCAGGACTACGATGTGCCCGGAGCAAGAGAACTGGGAGAGAAAATGGCAAGGGCCAGTGGCTATACCCTTGCCGACACCCCTTATGCATCCAGCTTTGCCGGCTATAAGGACTGGTTTATCCAGCAGTTTCGTCGTCCGGGATATACGATTGAAGTAGGGGAAGGAGTGAACCCTTTGCCCCTGAGCCAGTTCGAGGAAATCTACCGGGATAATGTGCCGATTTTAACCATTGCCGCCCTGGGCGACAACGGATAAATTTCCGTTTGATGTACCGTTAATGTAGGGGCGGGGCAGTGCACCGCCCGGGGGGAAAATGCCACCTCCATCGGCAAATTTTGCCGTATTATTCGCCTGCGGCGACGGGAGGGGCATTGCCCCTCCCCTACAGGAATACACCGTCAAACTGAAATTTGTCTTTATCCACCATTGCAAGCGGTGGAGGATTTTGGTATAATAAGAAAAAAACAAAAGAAGCTGGTGAAAAAATGAGCAAGCGGTCAGACTATATTGCGGTGTTTGACTCCGGTGTGGGCGGTATCAGCGTTCTGCGGGAGCTGATTCGGCAAATGCCCCGGGAGAACTATCTTTATTTTGGGGATTCTGCCAATGCACCCTATGGAAACCGATCCACCCAGCAGGTGCGGGAGCTGACCTTGCAGGCGGTGGAAAAGATGCTCACCAGAGGTATTAAGGCCTTTGTGGTTGCTTGCAACACTGCAACATCAGCGGCAGTGCGGGTTATGCGGGAAATGTACCCGGATCTGATCGTAGTGGGCATTGAACCGGCAGTGAAATTGGCAGCGGACCGTTTTCCCAATGGTCGGGTTGGCGTTATGGCCACCAATGTGACCTTGCGGGAAGAAAAACTGGCGTATCTGGTGTCCTGTTTTCCGGATGTGCAGGTGGAGCGGATCCCCGCGCCCGGTCTTGTGGAGCTGGTGGAGTCCGGAAAAGTTGGCGGTCCGGAAGTGGAAGCATTATTAAAAGAGATACTGGGTCCTTATGTGGGAAAACTGGATGCGCTGGTATTAGGTTGCACCCATTATCCCTTTGTGCGCAGCACAGTTGCCCAGATCTTAGGCTCGGAAACGCTGCTTTTTGACGGTGGCGAAGGCACAGCACGGCACACCCGTCATTTGCTGGAAGCGGCAGATTTGATAAACGATGGTGATGGAAGTGTTGTCATAGAGAACAGTAGCACCTCCCAGGAATTGCTAAAATTATCAGAAACACTTTTGCATATACAGGAGGAAGAACTGTGAGTCTGGGATTATCCACAGAATGTATTTTGTGTCACTTAAACCGCCATATTGAAAAGGCAAGGACTTTAGGGGATGAAGCCACGGCAACAGCCTTTGCGAAGGAGCTGATGCAGCAGGTGCTGGATGCTCCGGAGGATGCCTGCTCTCCCACATTAGGACCGGGAGCAGCAGAGCTGTACCGGAAATATTACGGACTGGATGAGGACCGCTACAAGCAGGAAAAGGAGGACTCCAACCGCTTTGTGCTGGAGCGGATGGATACCATCCGTCAGCGAATCGCCCAGGCAGAGGATCCGCTGTATGCAGCACTGCAATTTGCAATTCTGGGAAATTATATCGATTTTTCAGCGCTGCAGGATAATGTGAGCTTTGATAAGCTGGATAGTATGCTGGATCGTGCAGCGGATATGCATGTGGATCAGGATATATATGGGTGCTTGAAGCAGGATATGAAAAAGGGAAAGCGCCTTTTGTACCTGACGGACAATGCAGGAGAAATTGGCTTCGATCGGATTTTTGGTGAGGAGATCGCAAAGAACTATCCCAATTTAGAGATCACCTTCTGTGTCCGGGGAGCGCCTGCGCATAACGATGCCACCCGGGAGGATGCGCAGCTGGTGGGAATTCCATTCCCGATTATTGATAACGGAAACAATGTAGGCGGCACGGAAATGCGCTTGCGGTCTGCGGAGGTTCGGCAGGCAATGGACCAAGCGGATGTGATCATCGCCAAGGGAATGGGCAACACGGAAACCCTGTTTGGCACGGGGTATAATATCTATTATGCGTTCTTGGTCAAGTGCAATCACTTTGTAAAGGTGTTTGGAAAACCACTGATGACCCCAATGCTGGTAAAAGAGAGAAAGTAAGGAGCGTACTATGATTGGTGCAATTTTAATGTTGGTGGCAGCAGCGGCTGCATGGGCGTATATTCTTTTAATGCCGGAGAAAGAGCCGGAGGAGAAAATCCAAAGCACAGGTGTGATAGAGCAGGCATTGCAAGCGGACGGAGCTACCCGATATGTGATCCGCTTTACCGGAGAGAAAAATAAAAGCTATCTGGCAAAGACCGCAAGCTATACCGGCAATACGGAGAAATATGAAGATGGCAAGCTGGTGCATATTCGCTACTGGTTTGGAAAGCGTGCACCGGGGGCAGAAATTCTGGATGAAGAATTGACTGCTGTTGCTACAAAAAAAGAAAACCGGCTGCTCCTGCTGGCAAGCGGACTGCTTTTTGTTGCGGGCATTATACTTGTGATCATCGGATAAATTGGCAATAAAACAGGAGGTATCTCGTTGAGATACCTCCTGTTTTTATGTAAAAATTGATCAAGCCTTGATTTTTGATTGCTTCCGCTCTTCCTTGGTCTTGCAGAACTTTTCCAGCTGGGGAACAAACAGCAGGCAGATCAGGGCAGCGGTGAAGCCACCGTTATACAGACAGAAGCCGCCATGCATATCCGGAACAGCAGTTACCAGCAGATAGTGCAGACCGGCTGCCACCATACCGTGAGCCCAGCCGTATTTGCCGGCAATGGGGGAAAGACCGTTTGCGTAGCACAATCCAATCAAAATGGACTGGCTGCCAATAGTCAGTGCGTATTTCTCTACACCAAACAGTCCGGCGATCCAACCAAACAGGAAGGAAGTTGCAATATAACCGATCATAATGGGAAGTACATTTCCCGGATGGCTGCCGGAGTTGCAGGTTGCCAGCATACAGAACACAATGCCAAAGGTCATACCGGTCCATACATTTACACCGTCGATGGCACCGGCAAGATTAAAATAGCCTACGATCATCAGTCCGAACACGCCCACATTCATCAGGAACGGGGCATTGCCATACTTGGAAGTGAAACTGACACCGTGGCCGCTGTCTTTCATCAAATTCCAGTAAGCCTTAGGGGTGCAACCCATCAGGAACGCTGCAATAATACAAAGACCGAATACGGCAAAGCAGAAAATGTTGGTCAAGGGGAAGGAAACCACATCCAGTGCTGCCATTGTAGAAAGACCAAGTTGACCGGGATTTTTGCCCAGCATTACATTGTAAAGCACAGCCCGCAGGAAAAAGGCAGTAAAGCCAATGGGAACAGCAGCGGAGTAGTGGTCGTAGCCCTTGTGGATGTTGGGAGCGTGGGCAAGACCTGCAGGCAGGAAGAAGCCAATGATCAAACCCACAAACAGAGCCAGCACCAGACCCAGACCGTTAAAGCCGATGTAATCCACACCGGGATAACGGAACAGCAGATCGGAGATCAGGGGAGCAATACCGGTAGAATACAGCATTGCGTTGGACATAGCACCCAGTTTTTCTTTCTTTACCAGTGCATATAGCCACACACCCAGAATCGTGGGGACGATGTTCAGGGGGTTAATGCCCCAGGAGCCGAAGCCAATGGTCAGCAGAACGCCCAGAGTAGATACATTGTTTGCTTTGGCACCGGGCAGGCAGAACAGGGCAGTGCAAATAAGTCCCACAAGACCCATATTCAGGAAAGTGGCAGAAAAGCCGCCCAATGCGAAATAGTTGGTGGAAATTTTACAAGTTCCGGTGAGGATCTTTCCCAAACCGGAAAAGGCACTGCTGCGGTCGGGCATAATGAATGCAGCGATCACAAAGCAAAGGGAAACAAATGCGAAGAACAGCTTCAAAAACTTGCTTTCTTCCAGCTGATTTAGTTTTTTCATAATCCATACACCTCTAATAGAAATCTGGGCAATCCGAGCCCATTGTGTTCGAATTGCCCAGACGGTCGGCTTATTACGCTTGTACTCCCTTGCGGTGCTCCGCAATTCCGTCAGTTATACAAGCGGGTATATCATTAGATCTTCTCAGCAGCTTCCACAACGTGCTTCATCAGCACAGTGGTGGTAACAGCACCAACACCACCGGGAACGGGGGTGATTGCGCCAACAATAGGCTCAACCTCGTCGAAAATGCAGTCGCCGGACATACCGCCCTTGCCCTTAGAAGTGATCTTCTCAGGATTCCAGTTCATAGAAACGTCGATGACGATCTGATCTTCCCGGACAAAGTCCTTGGTCAGGCTGTTCAGCACACCGGCTGCAGTAACGATGATGTCGGCGTTCTTGCAGATCTCAGCGGTGTTGACGGTCTTGGTGTGGCAGATGGTGACGGTTGCATTCTTAGCCATCAGCATCATAGCGGCAGGTTTGCCAACCACCAGAGAGCGGCCGATTACAACAGCGTTCTTGCCCTTGCAGTCGATGCCGTAGTGATCCAGAATTTCCATACAAGCGGCGGGGGTGCAGGGAGCGTAGCCCAGGTCCTGACCTTCGAATACGCCTGCGTTACTCATATGGGTCATAGAGTCCACATCCTTGCAGGGAGCAAGGCGGTTGCAGATCTCGTCCTGATCGTTCTTCAGGTGTTTGGGCAGGGGACGGAACATCAGCACACCGTGAACGGATGCGTCTGCGTTTACTTCGTCGATCACCTTCAGCACATCTTCCTTGGAAGCATCCTCGGGCAGGATGTAGTTCTTTACAGCCACGCCTACTTCCTCAGCACGCTTGGTAGCGCCCTTCTCATAGCTAAGGTCGGAGGGGTTTTCGCCCAGACGGATGATGCCCAGAGTGGGAGTAACGCCCTTTTCCTTCAGAGCAGCGGTGCGCACCTGCAGTGTAGCAACCAGTGCCTCGTTAACTTCTTTACCCAGCAATTGCTTTGCCATTTTCTTTTCCTCCTATTTAAACATCGTAGGGGCGAGCTGTGCTCGCCCGTGGGCGACCGCAGGTCGCCCCTACATTATCATTTCAATTTATACGCCAAAGCCGGCTTTGACAGAATTGAAGATCTCGTCTGCCATTGCACCGTATTTATCAAGCATTCCCAGTGCCTTAGCGTTCATTTCCTCAGCAACCTCACGGTTTTTCAGGGTCTTGGTGTTGATGAACACGTTCAGGCTTGCTGCCTGCAGAGCAGCCTTGCAGCAAACAGCACCGCAGCCTGCGTCGGAAACAGCCAGACGGCTGCCCTTAGCGGCAAACACGGAGATGTACTCGATTGCCTGGCAGCACAGCTCCATAATCTTCATAGGTGTGGAGCAGGCGATGATAGTAGCCTCTTCCATAATGGCGTCCCGGTTGGGATCGTCCTTGGGGATGCCGTAAGCCTTAGCCAAAGGCAGGAAGTTAACTTCGTCAGCTTCCACCTGATCCAGCAGCTCCTTCTGCAGAGCATCGCACTTTCCTTTCAGTTCAATGATCTCAGCTTCAACCTCGGCATACTTCTTCTTGCCAACAGTCAGGCTGCCTACCATATTGCCCAGAGCAGTGCCGATCGCACCCACCAGAGCAGCAGCACCACCACCACCGGGAGCGGGTGCATCAGATGCCAGAACTTCAACAAACTTCCGGCAAGTTTCCATTGTCATATCCATAATTGTGAAATCTCCTATTTATTTATTGTAGGGCGTGGGCTTGCTCCCGCCGTTATGATAACGGTTTTTGCGGCGGGAGCAAGCCCCCGCCCTACATTGGGTTATCTTTTAATGCCACGAAAGCAGAGGCGGTTCCCCGCCTCTGCTTATTGGAAAAGTAATTAGAACAGGCCAGATACCTTACCGGTTTCTACGTCCACATCAACGCGGCGGTATGCGGGGTCAGCAGCAGTACCGGGCATCATGGAGATGGTACCAGCCATGGGGCACAGGAACTTTGCGCCGCCGTACTCCAGAATGTCACGGATGGTCAGCTTCCAGCCGGTGGGAACGCCCTTCTTAGTGGGATCGTCAGACAGGGACAGGTGTGTCTTAACCATCATTGTGCAGTAGTCAGCATACTTGGGATCCTTCTCAAAACGCTCAGCCTTCTCGGTAGCCAGGGGCAGCCAGGTAACACCGTCAGCACCGTAGACTTCCTTAGCGATCAGCTCAACGCGCTGACGCAGGGGCATATCCAGATCGTACAGGAACTTAACTTCGTTCTTAGACTCGCAAGCTTCCACAACAACCTGAGCCAGCTCAGCAGCGCCTTCGCCACCGTAACGCCAGTGGTTAGACTCAGCGCAACGGATGCCGCGATCAGCACACAGCTTCTTCAGCAGAGCGATTTCTGCATCGGTATCGGTGTAGAAACGGTTGATACAAACAACGGGAGTGATACCGGACTTGAGAATGGTGTTGACATGGTGGAACAGGTTGCAAGTACCCTTCTCCAGCAGCTCCAGGTTCTCTTCCTTGTACTCCTGAGGCAGGGGTGCACCGGGGGTAACCTTGGGGCCGCCGCCGTGCATCTTCAGGGAACGGACAGTAGCAACCAGAACGGAAACGTTGGGAGTCAGGCCAGACAGGCGGGTCTTAACGTTCCAGAACTTCTCGAAGCCGATGTCAGCAGCAAAGCCGGACTCGGTAACATGGTAGTCAAACAGCTTCAGAGCCAGACGGTCTGCAATAACAGAGGACTGACCGATTGCAATGTTTGCGAAAGGACCAGCGTGGATCAGAACAGGCTGATGCTCAACAGAGTAGCACATAGTGGGGTTGATAGCGTTACGCATCCAAGCGGTCATAGCGCCGGCAACATCCAGATCCTCACAGGTAACAGGTTCGCCTGTCTTGGAGTAAGCAACAACGATCTTGCCGATGCGCTCACGCAGATCCTTCAGGTCCTTAGCAACAGCCAGGATAGCCATCAGCTCGGAACCAACAGCAATACCGAACTTGGATTCCATCATGAAGCCGTCCAGACGGCCACCGATACCGATGATGATGTTACGCAGGCTCTGTGCGCAGAAGTCGATGATCCAGCCCATCTCTACACGCTTGGGGTCGATGTCCAGACGCTTCAGGCCCTTCTTAGCCAGCCACTCGTCGGTGTTGTTGCGCTCGTGCTGCATACGGGCAGTCAGAGCAACCATAGCCAGGTTGTGAGCGTTCATAATGTCGTTGATATCACCGGTCAGACCCAGAGAGAACTCGGTCATAGGCATCAAAAGAGCATTACCGCCGCCGGCTGCAGTACCCTTAACGTTCATGGTAGGACCGCCGGAGGGCTGACGCAGAGCACCGCCTGCGTTCTTGCCGATGTAACCCAGACCTTCGATCAGGCCCAGAGAAACAGTGGACTTACCTTCACCGAAGGGGGTGGGGGTAACAGCGGTAACTTCGATGAACTTTCCGTCGGGCTTATCCTTCAGACGGTTCATAACCTTAATAAAGTCGATCTTGGGGGTCTTGCCGTAGGGGATGATCTCCTCGGGGAGCAGGCCCAGCTTTTCCCGGAAGTAATCCACGGGGGGCAGAGTCTTTTCTGCTTCTTCAGCGATCTGCCAGTCAGCGAACTTGGTGGGGTCCAGCTTTACAAGACCCTTCTCGTCCACGTACTTGCCATTTTCGTCATAAACGATTGCCATAGTATGTTTCCTCCTTGTTTTAGTGCGTTTTAGGCACAATAATTTACAAAATTTATTTATACTACCGTAACGTCGGCTGCATCCCTTATCAGGCGCATGACCTTACTGGTGAGTACACTATTGATAACTGCCTGTTCAAATTCGGCATCATAATGGGGCTTAAGCTGCTCCAGCGTCATATTGTTCTGCCGGCAGATCACGCTCAGTGCCTGACCGATTTCCTCTTCGGTGGCTTCCAGTCCTTCCAGCTCCACGATCTTCTGGATGGTGGCGCGGATCTTGACGGAATTTTCTGCAGTAGCTTTCATTTCCTCCCGGATGTCTTCCACGGAATTACCCAGGAAGGAACAATACATATCAATGGTCAAACCCTGGCGGGAAAGCTGCGCTTCCAGATTTTTCATCTGTTCGTCGATGGCTTTTTCCAGCTCTTCTTCGGAAACGGTCATTTCCAAAGTGGCGGCAGCCTGCTGCAGAAGCTGATCCTGCAGGTCCATTTCACCCCGCTCGTCGGTGTATTCCTGCAAGCTTTTCCGAAGCTGCTCCTTCATTTCCTCAAAGGTGTAGCAGCCGCCAACCTCCTGGGCAAATACATCATCTAATTCATAAGGGGTTTTTACCCGGATCTCGTGAATGGTGCAGCGGAACTCTGCGTCCTTGCCTGCCAGTTCGGCAGAGTGATATTGCTGGGGGAAGGTGACCTTTACAGTGACCTGTTCCCCGGGAACTTTATCCAGTAGCTGTTCCTCAAAGCCGGGGATAAACATACCGCTGCCTAAAACCAGCGTTTGGTTCTCTGCTGTGCCGCCGGCAAATTGCACACCGTCACAGAAGCCTGCATAGTCCAGAACGATCTCGTCGCCATTGGCTGTGGGGCGGTCTTTCACCACTGCAATGCGGGGGTTGCCCTGCTGCAGCTTTTCGATCTGGCGGTCTAACTCTTCGTCGGTAATTATGTGTCTGCTGGTCTGTGCTTTCAGACCTTTATAAGTAAAACCCATTTTTTGTCAAATCTCCTTGCATAGGTTTTAACTATTATACCATAGTTTTCCACCTGTCGCAATCCTCATATCATCTTTTTTCTTAATTACAAAGGAATTATACAAATTTTTCTTGCATAAACCAATATGTTTATGATATTTTATTTATAGTTTCTATCTATAGATTATCGAGGTAACACAATGAACTACAACTATCTGCGATATTTTTCGGTTCTGGCGCAGCTGGAGCATTATACATTGGCAGCAGCAAGACTGGGTATCTCCCAGCCTTCCCTCAGCAGTGCCATCCACCATTTGGAGGATGAGCTGGGCGGTGTGCAGTTATTTGAAAAGGTAGGGCGCAATATCCGCCTGACGGAAGAGGGTCGCTATTACCGGGAAAAGGTAGATGCCGCGCTGAGCGAGTTGAACACAGCATCGATGACTTTGCGGGATAGTAAGGTCAGCGCCCCGGTGGTGATCCGTATGGGTGTGGTGTCCGGTGCGCTGGGCGGCATTGCTGCCCGGGAAATTGTAAACTACACCCGGCAAAATGAACGCATTCGTTTTCGCCTGATCGAAAGCTCTGCAGAAGAGCTGATGGATCTTGTCCGTCAGGAAAAGCTGGATATGGCGATCGTGGATACTACCGATCGGGACAGAAGCTTGCATTTTCGAAAATTATGCCAGCGGGATTTTTCTGTGGCATTGCCGAAAGACCATCCCCTGACGAAAAAAGAGATCCTGACCCCCCAGGATATTGTAAAGGAAGGGCAAGTGGTGTTTAACTACGGCACAGAGAACACCTTTGGACAGTGGGCAAGCGGTGTCCATAGTGAGGAAAATGTGGTCTGCACAGTCAACACTGCGCAGGCAGCATTGGAACTGGTTGGTGCGGGTATGGGTATTTGCGTTGTTCCGGATGCCTGTATCCAGGATCGGGAAAAGGTGGTTTTTGCGCCTTTGGAGCATTGGCATCAGGCACTGTATATGTGCATTTTGTATGATAAGTGGCTGGAGCCTCCCATTTGGGGCTTTGTGGAAACACTGGTGAAAACCATTCGAAAAGAAGAAGCTGCTGCAAGTATATAATAAGGAAATATTTAAAACCCTCTCCGTCAGCCCTTAGGGGCTCCCACCTCCCCCTTAGGGGGAGGGTGAATCGCTTCACGCTCTCCCCTTGGGAGAGCTGGCACGGCAAAAGCCGTGACTGAGAGGGTATTTTATATGCGGTAAAGATTTTTTGCGTTTTGGGTGGTGATCTCGTGGATTTCTTCCACAGACACATTTCGAATTTCCGCTAATTTTTCAGCCATTCGGAACAGATAGCCGGGATCGTTCCGTTTGCCCCGGAAAGGCTCAGGCGCCATAAAGGGACAGTCCGTTTCCAGCACGATCCGATCCAAGGGAATGGAGGAAGCGGTTTCCACTGCCTTGCGGGCATTTTTGAAGGTGAGCACTCCGGTAAAGCCAATGTACCAGCCCATATTCACCAGTTGCCGCGCCATTTCTGCAGAGCCGGAATAGCAGTGGAACACACCGGTGACAGTGGGAAAATCCTTTACGATCATCAGTCCGTCCTGATGGGCGTCCCGCTCGTGGACGATCACCGGCATATTCAGCTCCTTTGCCAGCTCCATCTGCATCCGAAAGGCTTTCTGCTGAATTTCCCGGGGGATGTCCTCGTAATAGTAGTCTAAGCCAATCTCACCGATGGCTTTCACCTTATCGTGTTTACATAACATCCGATATTCTTCCAAAACTACTTCATTTACTTCGCTGGCGGAATCCGGGTGAGAGCCAACGGATGCATAAATATGGGGGTAGGTTTGTGCCATTTGCACGCAGTCCCGGGAGCTGTCCAGGCAACAACCTACATTCATAACCATTGCCACCCCTTTTTCCGGCAGACCGCAAATCAGTTCCTCCCGGTCCGGATCAAAGGCAGGATCGTTTAAGTGTGCGTGGGTATCAAAAAGCATAAGTGTTCTCCTATTCATAAATCATTGCCACAAGGCAGCTTCCCATTTTCTGCACCCGGGGGTCAGCAAGCAGGAAATTTGTATTGTTGGGATAGCCTTGCAGACCGGTTCCGGTGCATTTTGCCCGAGCTTCCTTTAAGACCCAGAAGGTCAGCAGTGCGGTGCGTTTATCCGGTGCGGCATCAAACTGTTCTTTTTCAAAAGGGGAGAGAATCTTTTCAGATAGCCGAAGATCAATGTTCCGGTCTGCTTCTTCTGCATCAATGCCAACAGGCGTATGGGATAAGGCACAAAATACATAGTGCTTTGTGTGGGAAATGGAAAAGTGCAGCTTGCCTGATGCAAAATAAGGCTTTCCCCGATCTGTTACCAGAATTTCCGGCATTTCTTCTCCTGTGTACGCCCGGTACATTTTGGAAAGGAGCTTCCGCCCGGCAGCGTGTCCTTGCCCCGGTTCGATTGGGACATATTCTAATATCATAATGCACTCCCATCGGTAATGCAAAATGCAAAATGCAAAATGCAAAATGAAGGTGTCCGCTTTGCGGACGGATTTAATATAAGTATACTGTTTCTGAACTTCTATGTCAATGAAAGTTATATCTGGCAAAAAACAGCATAGGCTTTCCCAGGAGGGATGTGTATGGCACAGGAGCAGATAATATTGCCCCATAAACTTACACTCAATGAGCGAAAAAGCCTGACATTGACTGGAGCAACAGAGGTGGTCAGCTTTGATGAGGGGGCAGTGATTTTGAAAACCGGATTGGGGACGCTGGTGATACAGGGAAAGGATCTGAAGCTGAAGACCCTGTCACTGGATGGGGGTCAGGTGGCGGTGGACGGACATATTTGCGCCCTGATTTATGAAGAAAACAGACCCAGCGGCGGGATGCTGCGCCGCCTGTTCGGATGAATCCCCCGGCAATCGCTGCCCGGCGGTTGGGGATCGCCTGTTTACTTGGGTGTGTGCTTGGGATGTATTATGGATTTTTGCGTCCGGTGCGCCGTAAATGGGCAGCATTTGGGGATCTGCTGTTTCTGCCGGGTGCTTTTTGGGCGTGGCTCTATTTAGGATTTGGCGTCTGCCAAGGGGATGTGCGTTTTGCCTACACTGCCGGGATGCTTCTTTGCAGCTACGGGTGGGATAGGCTTTTTGGACGGTATCTTTTGCCGATTTTTCACTGGCTTTGGCGACCTGCGGCAATTATTTTGAAAAAAATGAGAAAATTTTCAAAATTTCTCTTTGCAACCGGGAAAAAATGGGGTACAATAATTAAGAATAACCGTCAGGCAAAATGGCGGAGACCCGGAGGTGCGCCAAATGGCAAAAAGAAAAAATCTTCTGGGCCGGATTCGGCTGGTGTATCGGCGCAGTTCGCCCCTGCTCAAATGTGTGGTGCTGGCAACGATTGTGTTGAGTACGGCAGCACTGCTGATTTTGCGCAGTTCTATCCGGGAGCTGAAGCAAAACACAGACCGGCTGCGGGCAGAGGCAGCGCAGCTGGAGCAACAAAACCAAAAGCTGGAAAAAAGCATCGCTGAGCTGGGTACGATCCAAAGCATTAAGCGGATCGCCGGCGAGGAACTGGGTTTGGTAGATCCGGATTCTGTATTTTTTGAACCTGTGGAATAATTGGAGGAAGCATATTAAACTATGGAGCTAACCGTTGGAGCCGTTTTAGAGGGAAAAGTAAAATCGATCACAAACTTTGGTGCATTTATTGCACTGCCTGAGAATAAGTCCGGATTGGTACATATCTCAGAGGTGGCAAACACCTATGTCAGCGATGTCCGCCAGCACCTGACCGAAGGCCAGGATGTGAAGGTGATGGTGATCGGTGTGGAAGGGACAAAGATCAATTTGTCCATTAAGCGTTTGGAGCAAAGTGCGCCCCAGCAGCGCAGAGAAAACGCACCCCAACGGGAGCGTAGTGTGCGTCGGGAGCCGACCCCGCCTCCTGCACCCAAGACGGCAGACCAATTATTTGAGGAAAAGCTGAAGGCATTTATGTCTGAGTCCGACAGCAAGATCTCATCTTTGCGTGCAGACCATCGCACACGCAGCAGAAGAAGATAAAATCAAATGTAGGGGCGGCATCTGCCGCCCGCTTTTTCAATACATAGAGGTGTTAGCTATGAATGTTCTTATAACCGGCGGCAGCCGGGGCATTGGCGCAGCGGCGGTGGAGCGGTTTGCTGCCCGGGGAGACCGGGTGTTTTTCCTGTATGAAAAGGAACATCAAAAAGCACAGGAAGTGGCGCAAAAGACCGGTGCCACAGCTATCTGCTGTGATGTAGCAAATGCAGAGGCGGTCCGTCAGGCATTTGCCCAGGTGGGCGATGTGGATGTTCTCATCTGCAATGCGGGCATTGGCGGTGTGGGTCTTATGAGCCAGACCTCGGAAGCAACCTGGGACAGGCTTTTTGATGTAAATGTGAAGGGAATGTACCTTTGCATCAATCAGGCAATGCCCGGATTTTTACGCAAGCACAAAGGCTGCATTATTACGGTCAGCTCTATGTGGGGACAGGTGGGCGCCTCCTGTGAGGTTGCCTATTCAGCCACAAAGGGTGCGGTGATCGCTATGACAAAGGCTCTTGCCAAGGAGTTAGGACCCAGCGGCATCCGGGTCAACTGCGTTGCCCCCGGTGTGGTTCTGACAGATATGTGCAACGGTGTCGATCCCCAGATTTTAGCGGATATGGCGGAGGAAACGCCAGTAGGACGCAACGGGGTAGGCGCAGATATTGCCCAGGCAATGGAATACCTGGCAGATGCAGAATTTGTAACGGGACAGGTGCTGCCGGTCAATGGCGGATACATT
This sequence comes from Faecousia sp., assembly GCA_045656945.1. Taxonomy (GTDB): domain Bacteria; phylum Bacillota; class Clostridia; order Oscillospirales; family Oscillospiraceae; genus Faecousia. The sequence goes on along the minus strand of JAZOSD010000058.1, from coordinate 902 downwards.
ATATAATATAAAGGAGAATACCAATGAAAATTGCATTAGGTTGTGATCACGGTGCGCTGGCACTGAAAAACAAGCTGGTTTCCCATTTGGAAAATAAAGGCTATGAAGTTAAGGATTTCGGTACTTACACATTAGACAGCTGCGACTATCCGGATTTTGCCGGAGCAGCAGCTAAGGCGGTAGCTGACGGAGAATGTGAAAAGGGCATTGTCCTTTGTACCACCGGTATCGGCGTGTCCATTGTGGCAAATAAAGTAAAGGGAATCCGCTGCGCTCTTTTAAGCGATGTGATGTCTGCCCGGATGACCAGAGAACACAACGACACCAATATGATGGCAATTGGCGCAGGTGTGGTAGGGGAAATGCTGGCGCTGGAGATCGTAGATACCTGGCTGGGAACAGAATTTTCCCATAATGAACGCCACCAGCGTCGAATCGATAAGCTGATGGCTCTGGAAAAATAAGAAAAGATTTGTAGGGGCGATTATCAATCGTCCGCGGGCGGTCACAGACCGCCCCTACATCCGCAGGAATAGGTTAAGGGCGCGTTGCAAAAAATGCAACGCGCCCTTCAGAGTGTCAAAGAACCCCCAAACCGTCAAAACAAGTGATTTTATAGAGCAGAAAAAAGACTCCCTTGTGTAAAGGGCCGCGTTGCCCTGCGCTGCCGGTGGCAGATACAGCAGGGCATAAGCGTGTGCCGCGGTCGGTAAGCTGCGAGATCGCACTGTCGAGTGAAGCAGCTGCCGGGCACCGCAAACGGAGCTGGCAAAAATCTATTTGATTTTTGACTGAGGGATTGAAAAAAGTGCCAGCTTGGCAAGATGTTTTGACTTACTGCGCATCTCGCCCTCTACCGTATCCACATACGCCGACGAGTGCGAGATGCTTGTCTTTGGCGC
>JAZOSD010000057.1:0-5816 GCA_045656945.1 Faecousia sp. | reverse complement strand
CTTCGCACGCATAACATCCAGAGGTCCGATGGTAGCAGCCATAGGAGGCACATTTGCGATGTCGCCGGACTGACCGAAGGTACCGTTCAGGGAGTTCTGCATAATGGTCATGGGGTGCAGCTTAACGATCTGAGCAGGCTGGTTGAGCCACTCTTCGATGTCGCCACTGCCAATGAACTCGGGGATGGGATCTACGAAAGCCATGTGGCCAGCCCATCCGGGAGAGGTGGAAGCGATGTCAGCGCCGCCCTCGGAGATGTCATTGATGATCTTGGAGTAGTCAGCAATGTTCTCATTGGTGGGGAAGTGGACATTTTCCATAGGCATACGCAGCTTCTCGTCGATCTGATAGTAGAAGTACTTGATCATGGAGTGTGCAAAGCCGGCTTCGTAAGTAATGGGAGCGATGTTACCCTGATCGTCTGCCCACTCGTCCTCAGCAAACAGGTGAACCTTGGAGCAGTCAACCTGGAAGTAGTTGATGAGCTGTGCCAGAGGGATGTAGGTGTCAGGCTCGGGATTGCCCAGGATCATGGTGAAGGTCTTGCCTGCTTCGGAAGCAGCCTTCAAACGCTCAAACAGAGTTGCGATCAGGACAGGATGAGGATTCATCATAACCTTGACCTGGAACTCAGGATGCCACCAGGGCTCACGGTTTTCCAGCTCCAGACCGCTCATATTACGAACGCGCTCCAGAACCTCACGGTCCTTAAAAGGAACGAAGTCAGCAGGCTGGAAGCTGAACTTTGTTGCGGGATCGACAATAAAGTCTTTCATTTTGCTTGTCTCCTTTATTAAATAATTACGGTTTCCTATCATAAAGCCGAAGCTTTTTGAACATATTTATTCTACAGTTTTACCTGCAAAGATGACCTTCTTCACACTCATCCAGTGGTCTGCGATCACCAGATCTGCCCGCTTGCCCACAGCGATCTCACCGCGGTCCAGCAGACCAACGGCTCTGGAGGGATTGTAGGATGCAAAGCGGAAGGCATCGCACACAGAGCATCCGGTGTGCTTAATCATATTCCGGCAGGAGATGTCCAAGGTCATCTTAGAACCGGCAATTTCTCCTGCATGGTCGAAGTTAATATCGTCCACACCGTCGTAGCCTTCGGGGATCGGACCGTCGCAGGCGTAGGCGTCGGAAATAAGGATCACCCGGTCGTCGCCCTTAATGCGCCGAACCAGACGGAGCATATAGGGGTCCACATGGATGCCCATGGAGTCGCAGATCAGCTCTGCGTAAATTTCCCGGTTGTAATTCACCGTTTCGTCCACGCACACGCCCCGCACTTCCGGATAGAAGATACGGTCGCCGGTGGCGTTGGTGTGATGGGTGCCGATTCTCAGACCGTAGGGCATCAGCGCCTCGATCTGCTGGGGAGCTGCTTCGGAATGGGCAACTGCAAACACAGCACCCGGATTCTTTTCTTTTACATCCAGCACGAAATCCAGAATGTTTTCCCGCTCCGGAGCCACACACCAGACCTTGGCAAGGTCGTATGCGGCATCGATGATCGGCTGGTGCTTTTCCTTGTCCACCGGGCCCTTCCATGGGTTATTCTCCCGGTCGCAGCCGAATTTGGGATTTAAGTAAGGGCCTTCCATATAAAGACCGGCAATGTTGCAGCATTCCGGCTTTTTCATAGCTTCCCGGAGTGTGCCGATTGCTTCCACAAATCCAGCAGTGTCCATACTGTAATACAGAGCAGGCAGCACTGTGGTAGAGCCGTGCTTTAAGTGATGCTGGCTGGCAACCACCGGCTCGTCCTGGAAAAAGACCGTGCCGTCGGAATGGGTGTGGATGTCCACAAAACCGGGTCCCACGAAAAGACCCTCTGCATCCACAGTTTCACAGCCGTCGGGAATGGAAACATCCTTCATCTTGCCAAAGGCAGTGATTTTTCCCTCGTCCATCAAAATTGCGCCGCCGGGAATCAGATGATCCCGCATCACTAAGGTGGCATTGATGATCGCTAACATCTTCCCATCCTCCCTTTTCTTAAATCTATACAAAATTGTCCGATTTCGCTTATTTAGGGTAAAAAAATTTTGGTGCCGCTGACCGGACTCGAACCGGTACGGATGTTACTCCGAGGGATTTTAAGTCCCTTGTGTCTACCTATTTCACCACAGCGGCATATTATTTACTATGCTATCATATTTTCTTCCAACCGTCAAGGGCAGAAGTGGCAAAATGGAATGTAAAATGCAAAATATAAAGCACCTGGGGCAAAGAAGTGGGCGGCAGATTGCCGCCCATTGCTTATTTCAAAGAATTCAAAAGCTGAACCATACCGTTTACCAGCACATCGTCGGTGCCGGGGCCCATTGCAGAGGAACAGACCTCGTAACCACCCTCCTGATATGCCTTGGTGGAGGGGTAGTATCCGCCGGAGCCGTTGAACAGAGCGCACACCATTGTGTTTGCGAAGGGGGACTCTGCTTCCGTCCGGTTGCGGATATCTGTAAACGGCTCACCGGCATAGCCGGCAAACACCATATCGCCCACACGCAAAGCAGACAGCTTTTTGGCAAAAGAGGCAGGGCCGTCCTTCAGGCGGATGATTCGCCGTGCTTCCGCAATCATAGCAGTCAAGTGCTGACCGGGGCCAACCAACTCCTCACCTCTGCCGGCTTCGTACATAGAATTTACATAGATCGCCCGTTCCAGCTTGTCGTTTTCCTGATGGGAAGGCACATCCACGTGAATCGTGCCGAACCGGATGCCCTCAGCATCGATTTCTACCGCCCGGTCACATACCTGCAAAATCGCACCTGCGATCACCCGACCCATATATCTTGCGTGGGAAGGGGTTTCCCGCTCACCAACAAGACCGATGTTGGGTTTATATACATCCCGGTGGTTCACATCGCCCTGGGGAGCGAGAATAAACATAGCCTGAATGCCGTCAATTGCGCCCTCCAGTGCCTGGCAGGCATAGCCGGAGTAGTCTGCGCTGATGAAATCACCGCCCACGGTATCGGAGTGGGTACCGAAGTTAAAGAGGAAAAGATCATCGCCGCCCTCCCGGACGATCTTGAGCAGCTTGACAGTTTCATTTGCCTCTGCCAGTACGTGATCAATGTTGGGATCCTGGGCATCGGGATTGGTGCGCACAGAACCGTCCTTCATTCTGTAACGGCGGACAAAGGAAATGCCCTTTGCCTGATTTTCTGCCACAAAGAAACGGGCAGGCTTTACATCTTCAAAAGCGAGGAAGGCTGCATCCCGAATGGTCTTTTCCAGGAAATCCATATAGTGGGGATCTGCCACCTTGTCGGAAGCGAAGTCCTTGGTCGTCAAAGGACCGGTATGAGTGTGGTTGCAGGAAATAAATACTGCGTTTTCATCCATATTGCAGAATTCTGCCACGGTTTTCCGCCACAGATCGCAAACATCTTCTGTTTCCAGGCAAATATCCAGCTCCACGATCACAGCCTTCACACCATCGCTTTCAAAAGCAACTGCTCTGGCATACAGATCGTCCCAAACGCCCTTTGCCAGACGCTCACGGTAATAGCCGATCAGGGGTGTTCCCAATGGGGGAGTGATCACTTTTTTGCAAAAACCGCATTTCATATTGGTTTCCTCCAGCATATTATATAATGTATCTTTAGTATAAATGGGAATGAAATGCCTGTCAACATACTTTCTTTTCTCGTTCTTCGGCTTTTTTTTTGCAACTTTTCCCCACCCCGGCGGATAAATTCCAGTTTATCAGGCTGTTGCCCAATTGACAATTGACAATGGACAATTCTAGATTTTTTGCAGGAAAAGATTGAATTTATTTTGTATCTGTGTTATATTTTAATGTTAGAGAAGATTTTACAAACGAAAGGGATGCTTTTATGGCAGTACAGGAAAATATTCGCAATATCGCCATCATCGCCCACGTTGACCACGGCAAAACGACATTGGTGGATGAAATGCTGAAGCAAGGCGGTATTTATCGGGAAAATCAGGCAACCGTTGAACGGGTTATGGACTCCGGCGATCTGGAGCGGGAGCGTGGTATCACCATTCTTGCTAAGAACACTGCAGTGCAGTATAAGGATTATAAAATCAACATCGTAGACACCCCCGGCCACGCCGACTTTGGCGGCGAGGTGGAGCGCATCCTGAAAATGGTGAACGGCGTTATTTTGCTGGTGGACGCCGCAGAAGGTCCTATGCCTCAGACCCGCTTCGTGCTGGGTAAGGCACTGGAGCTGGGTCACAAGGTCATTGTGGCTGTAAACAAGGTGGATAAGCCCGATGCCCGGGTTCACGAGGTGGTGGACGAGGTTTTGGAGCTGCTGCTGGAACTGGATGCAACAGACGATCAGTTCAACTCCCCCACTGTATTCTGCTCCGGCAGACAGGGTACTGCCTCTTATTCTCCCGACGAAATGGGCAAAGATCTGATTCCCCTGTTTGATACTATTGTGGACTATATCCCCGCACCCTCCGGTGACAAGGATGCCCCCCTGCAGCTGCTGGTGTCCTCTATTGATTATAATGAATATGTAGGTAGAATTGCTGTGGGTCGCGTGGAGCGCGGTACCATCAAGGTCAATCAGGAAGTGACCATTTGCGACTTCCACGATCCGGAAATGAAAACCAAGGGCAAGGTGGTTGCTCTGTACGAATACAGCGGTCTGGGTAAGACCCCCATTCAGGAAGCATCTGCCGGTGAGATCGTTGCCTTGTCCGGTATGGCAGATATCACCATCGGCAGAACCCTGTGCGCACCGGATGCCATTGAGCCGCTGCCCTTTGTAAAAATTTCCGATCCCACCATCGAAATGTCCTTCGCGGTCAACGATTCTCCCTTTGCCGGTAAAGAAGGCAAGTTCGTCACCTCCAGAAACCTCCGCGACCGCCTGGACAAGGAACTTTTGAAGGATGTTTCTCTCCACGTGACCGAAGAGGGAACCGATTCCTTTAATGTGGCAGGCAGAGGCGAAATGCACCTGTCCATCCTGATGGAAACCATGCGCCGGGAAGGCTATGAATTCTCCGTGTCCACCCCCAGAGTGCTGACCAAGGAGATCGACGGCAAGGTTTGCGAGCCGATCGAACGGATGGTTGCGGACGTTCCCGAAGAATGTATGGGCGCAGTGATCGAAAAAATGGGTCGCCGGAAGGCAGACCTTCTGAGTATGACTCCTATGGGCAACCGCTACCGTCTGGAGTTCTTAGTCCCCTCCCGTGGTCTGTTCGGCTATCGCAGCGAGTTCCTTACGGATACCCGGGGCGAAGGCATTATGTCCTCAGTCCTTGACAGCTACGCACCGATGAAGGGCGAAATTGAACGGCGGCTTACCGGTTCTCTCATTGCCCACGAAAGCGGTGAGGCTGTGGCGTACGGTCTGGGTGCTGCTCAGGAGCGTGGCGCACTGTTCATCGGCGCAGGCACACCGGTTTATGCAGGAATGGTTGTGGGTATCTGCAGCCGTAACGAAGATATGACCGTCAATGTCTGTAAGCGCAAGCAGCTGACCAATATGCGTGCCTCCGGTTCTGACGATGCCATCCGGCTGATCACCCCCAAGGTGATGAGCTTGGAGCAGTGTCTGGAATTTTTGGCAGACGATGAGCTTTTGGAGTGTACCCCCAAGAGCCTGCGTATCCGCAAGCGGCAGCTGGACCACGCAATTCGTATGCGTGAGCTGATGAAGCGCAGAAACCAAGAGTAAGAAAAAGGGCTGCCATCGGCAGTCCTCAGAGTGTCAAAGAACCTCCAAATCGTCAAAACATAGAATAATATAATAGCAACAGACAAAGCCTTCTCCTGGAGGAGAAGGTGGCAAAAATCTATTGATTTTTG
>JAZOSD010000056.1:0-5116 GCA_045656945.1 Faecousia sp. | reverse complement strand
CGTTGAGGACGTGTTCACCATCTCCGGCCGTGGTACTGTTGCTACCGGTCGTGTTGAGCGTGGCCAGATCAACAAGAACGAGACCGTCGAGATCGTCGGTCTGCAGGAAGAGAAGAAGTCCACCGTCGTTACCGACATCGAAATGTTCCACAAGCTGCTGGATTACGCAGAAGCTGGTGATAACATCGGTGCTCTGCTGCGTGGTGTTGACAAGAAGGAAATCGAGCGCGGCCAGGTTCTCTGCAAGCCCGGTTCCATCAACCCCCTGACTAAGTTCGTTGGCCAGGTTTACGTCCTGTCCAAGGAAGAAGGCGGCCGTCACACTCCCTTCTTCAACAACTATCGTCCTCAGTTCTACTTCCGTACCACTGACGTTACCGGCATCATCTCCCTGCCCGAAGGCGTTGAGATGTGCATGCCCGGCGACAACATTGATATGAATGTTGAGCTGATCACCCCCATCGCTATCGAGAAGGGCCTGCGTTTCGCTATCCGTGAGGGTGGCCGTACCGTTGGTTCCGGCGTTGTTACCGAGATCTTCGAGTAATCCTTAGCGATTAAAAATGTATTGTAAGCACCCAGTCTTCGGACTGGGTGCTTTTTTGGGCAGAACCATTATTTACTATAGCTGAGGTGACCAATGGGGTCACGAGTATTTGGCAGAAGCCTGCTATGAAGGCACTATGAAGGACTTTTTGCAAGGCTTCTTTGAACCCGGCAAATAATGATGATTTTACAATATTATGCAACGCGCTGCAGGTTTCTGCAGCGCGTTTTTTGCACTTAAAAGGCATAACTATTGCAAAATGTAAACGAAAACCCGTTTTTGACATTGCATTTTGCGCTTTTTTCAAAAAAACAGAAAAAAGTTTGTTGCAATAAAGTTGTTGCAAATGATAAGATTTAAGTGTAAAACGATTCTTATATAAGAACGTAAAGGACAATTTTTCAGGAAAGAGGTAACCACAATGAAAAAATTTGTAGCATTGCTTTTGGCACTTACTTTATGCCTTTGCCTGTTTGCCGCTTGCGGTGGAGAGGGAAGTCAGGAGGAAACAAAAGGAACACTTAAGAATTCTGCATTGGAGAACTATAAGACACCGGACCTGTCCGGCGCGGAGCTCACTTTGTATCTTGCTGAAAATGCAGACTATAATCCTGAGGAAACCTGGCTGAATAAAGCCGTTGAGAAGAAACTGAATTTTGATTTGAATATGTTAGAGCTGGATAGCTTTGCACAGCAGTATTTGACAATGTTGGCTGAGGGTGCTGTGCCGGACCTTACCTTCGGCAATGCTTACAGCCATACCTATATTCAACTTGGTGAAGACGGTGCATATATTAACTTCTATAACTACTTAGAGCAGATGCCCAATGTAAAAGCATATTTGGCAGATCCCGAAAATGCTGTGGACATCGCTAAGTATACAGTCAGCGAAGGCGTATTGTATTGCCTGCCTGTTGCACAGGAGAAGTCTACTGCGCCCTATACCTTCCTGTACCGCAAGGATATTTTTGATGCAAACAGTCTGACCTTCCCCACCAATCAGGAGGAGTTCGTGGCAACCTTGCGGAAATTGAAGGAGATTTATCCTAAGTCCTATCCTTTCTCTATGCGTAGTCTTACCGGCAACAGCCTGACTGTGCAGTCTATGGGTTATCTGTTTGGTGACAGCCATGTGATGGCAGGTCAAACAGGAACGATCTTTACTCTGGGTGATGATGGTAAGTACCACCTGTCCTTTGTCGGGGATTCCTACAAGGAAATGGCACAGTTCTATCTGGAACTGACCAAGGAAGGTCTGATGCATCCTTCCTGCGCAACTATGGACACAGCCACCTGGCAGGAGTCCTTTGCAAGTAATACATCCTTTGTTACCTGGGATAAGACCGACCGTCTGCCTTCTATCAACATTGCCGGTCAGTCTATGACTCCGGAATTCCAGATGATTGCAGCCGCTCCCTTTAATTTCGGTGAATATGCAAAGACCTCCGATGTAGTCACTACCAGCCGTAAGGCAGGCATTGGCTCCGGCTCCGGTTATTGGTATGCTGTTGGTGATAACGAAAACATTGCCTATTCCATCGCCTATATTGACTGGCTCTATTCCGAGGAAGGAAAGCTTATGACAAACTGGGGTGTTGAGGGGGAATCCTACACCGTAGATGAGCAGGGCAATAAGGTGTTTATCCAGTCCTTCCTGGAAGAAAATGGCGGTATGCACAATGCAGGTTTGAACCAGCTTGCTCAGGTTGGTGTCAAGCAGTATGATCCCTATGTTTCTTCCCTGTCACAGGCAGAGAAGGAATCCCTGGAGCTGGCACTGCAGTTTACCGACAAGGGCACTGCACAGCATATGCTCAAATACACAGAAGATGAGCAATTGACTTTCGATACCTATGCAACTGCCCTCTACACTTATGCGACAATGCAGTGGTCTAAGTTTGTTATTGGTCAAATGGACTTTGCCCAGTGGGATGATGTGCTGGCAGAAATGCAAAGAAAGTATCACTATGACGAGCTTCTGAAGATCCACGAGGATGCACTGGCACGGACTTTGGAAGAAAACGGTATGTCCTAAGAACAGGGGGCAATGCCCCCTGTTTATAAAAAGGAAGGAGACAAGGCATGAAACAGTTTTTTAAGCGAATGACAGCAGCACTGTTGCTGGTCTGCTTGCTGTCAACCTTTGTAGTACCTGCAACCTTTGCAGATACAGCGCAAACGGTAACTACTACATACGCATTCGATTTTTATAAAACCTACAATAATCTTGTGCCTGCAAATGGCAATACAGCGCTGAATGCAGATTGTGGCTGTGGAGAAAGCCATAGTGTAAAAGAACACTTAGATGGTCTGTATGCATCCCTGAACTGGAAACTTACATCCGGTACAACAGCTGATTTTAGCAATGCAGTTGCCCGTGCAAAGAATGATCAAGGCTTGCTGATGATGCCGGAATACCAGGGGTGGATGGCGGTTGCCTTAAATGTTTTGGAAAACGGCAATTACACCATTTCCTTGAAAGGAAGCACCCAGGGAAGCATCCGTGCTTACATTTTAGAGGGTGTACCCACAACGGACCAGATCACGCAGAAGCTGGCTGATACCGATGCGATTGCAAATAATGTGCTGATGTCCAGCGTGACATTTACCGAAGGTGTTGCCGCCAGCAGTGAGATCGCTCTGGCTGCCGGAGAGTATACCATTGTTTTCAAAAATGTGCATAGAAGCAGTGCCAGAAATCTGTACCTGGAAACCATTGAACTGACAAAGACGGTTACAGAAGCACCTACAGATGCATCTACAGAGGCAGTAGTGGAAACACAGGATCAGTATGTCTATCCTATGGACTTCCACTTTACTACCGAGTATACAAATCTGATATCTTCCAGCCATACCGCTCTTTCCGCTGACTGCCAATGCGGTGTGAGCCATACAGTCAAAGCCCATCTGGATACTCTGTATGAAAGTCTTGGTTGGAAGTTTGCCGGAAACACGATAGAAGATTATAGCAATATTACCGCCCGTGCAGATGCCGATCAGGGCTTGCTGATCGCTCCGGCTTATCAGGGCTGGACAGCGATTACCCTGAAAACACCCGCAGCTAACACCTATAAAATTTCGCTGATCGGTAATGGCGGCCATGGCAGTATCGCAGTCTACCTGTTTGAAGGCGCACTGGATCAGACGCAGATTGCAGAAAAGATGGCAGATACCAGTGCGGTTGCAGGAAACCTGATAAAAACCGGTGTGAAATCTGCAAGAGATGAAAACGCTGTAATCGGAGAAATGGAATTTACTTCCGATGAATATACAATCGTTTTCCGCAATACCCATCATTCCTCTGCACGGAATCTGTACCTGAATACGATCCAGCTGGATAAGGTCGTGGAACAGGAATCTACAACAGCACCTTCCACGGAAGTGTCTGTACCCACTACAGAAGAAACTGTTCCGACCACACAGGAAACGGAGCCTTCCACAGTAATGACGGAGCCTTCCACAGAAATGACTGTACCTACCACAGAGGAAACTGTACCTCCGGTAGAGGGTCAGTATAACTATGTGATGGATTTCCATCATACAACCCAGTATACTAATTTGGTAGATAAATCCGACAATACCCAATTGTCTGCAGATTGTCTGTGTGGTGCAAGTCATACAGTCAAAGAGCATTTAGATACACTATATGGACAATTTGGTTGGAAATTTGCCGGCAATACCGTTGCCAACTATGGAAATGTGGAAGCCCGGGCAAATAAAGATCAGGGCTTATTGTTCGCACCGGAGAGCAAAAACTGGATAGCCATTACACTAAAGGCGCCCCAGGCGGACCGTTATACCCTTTCTTTGATTGGCAATGGCGGACAGGGAAGTATTGCAGTCTACCTGTTTGAAGGCGCACTGGATCAGACCCAGCTCGAAGGAAAAATGGCAGATATCGGTGCTGTTTCCGGAAATTTGTTGAAAACCAATTTTATATCCGCAAGAGATAATAGGGCTGTTGTGGGAGAGGTGGATGTTACAGCGGCTGAGTATACGTTGGTGCTGTACAATACCCATTCCAGCAAAGCACGCAATTTGTTTTTAAGCACTATTCGGTTTGATAAGGTGGTGGAAGTGCCCGAAGAACCGACCCAGCCGCCTCAGCCATTGGTTGAAAATGTGTGGAATTTTGATCTCTACAATACGGATCCCGGCTATGCAGCGATGGTAGGGGATAAGGTGACCTTCTCCACGGATTGTGGCTGTGGCGCAGGCCATACCCTCAAGGAGCATCACGATACCTTGTACGCAACCGAAGGCTGGAAGGTTACCGGCACATCCACCGGTGACTATGACAGCGTTTGGGTTTATAAGAAAAATAATTTTGGCACTTTGTTCCAGCCGGTGAAAGAGGGATGGATCGGCATTACCCTGTGGATTACCAAGGCAGGCAAGCAGACCCTTTATGCCACCGCCGGCAATACCTGCCAGGCTGGCATCAATACCTATATTTTCGAAGGCGAACTGACCGAACGCCAGATCGCTGAGAAAATGGCAGATAGTACTTCTGCAAACAATATGATTTCCAAGGGTGTTATACCTACTTCTGAGCCTACATCAATTGGC
>JAZOSD010000055.1:0-3142 GCA_045656945.1 Faecousia sp. | reverse complement strand
TTTTTACGATTATCGGATACATTAGAAACACGTCCATAAGAAGAAATTTGGACGAATACGTCCATTGTGAGCATTATTTTGATCACATTACAACTATCAAGAGGACTCATTCCCTTTGATGACCATATATGCGCTGAAAGCGCAGTTCGCTGGCTTTGAGCTTTTGAAGCTCAATTTGGGCACTGTAGCGTTGCTGGGCTTCGGAGACCACTTCTAACAGGATCCATGAATCATCGTCCCACTCACGGAGGCCTTGGAGGTAGCGAGTCCGACGTTTGTCATCCAAGATGAACGGCATTACCCCGTGACGCAAACACTCCCTAAAGAGGACGAGTCGCCCCACACGGCCGTTTCCATCATCAAAGGGAGCAATGCGTTCCAGAGCAACATGGAAGCTCAAAATGTCTTTCAGGCTATGCTCAGCGGCCTTTTCATAATCATCGATCAGACGGGACATGCGTGCAGGGACTTCCTGCGCAGGAGGCACTTTTCTACCTTTTATGATTGTGCTGCTCTTGCGGTACGCGCCGGCGGTTACCTTGCCGTTTTGCTCATCGACTGTTCCTGCAAACAGTCTGCGATGGAGGTTTTTGATCATCGTCTGTGTAAGCGGATCCATGACGTGCTGCAGGATGATATCTACGCATTCGCAATGGTTTGCCGCCTCAATGAGATCAGATACTTTCAACGGCTCGAAGCTGGCCTGAGCCTTCCCGGTTTTGATAATACTCTCCACTTGAGCGCAGGTTAGTCGGCAGCTGGCCATCCGGCAGGAGGAGTAGGTTAAGTTTAATATGGTATAGTCATAGAGACCGTGAAAGTTTTTCTTGGTCTGCTGAGCGCAAAGTTTTTGCGCCAGGGGAGGCATGGACCGAATGGGAACTGGTGCGGCCGTGGGGGTTGAAGCTGCCTTTGGCGTGCTGGAGCCGGGGTGTTTTGGTTTCTTGGCTGTACTGGGGATCAGCCATGATTTGCCTTCGTGATGGGCATTGGGGATGCAGCCGTTGGTGCAGTATTTGCGTACCATGCGCTCGGAAACCTTCCATTTGCGCGCGGCTTCTTGCACAGAAATATACTCCATTTTTAGGTCCTTTCTTTGATGGTACTTAACATTTGCGGAACCGACCCCCGATTTGCGGAACCGGTTCCGTACCAGAATTAGTACCAGAATCACACTGCAACACAATGGACCTAATAAAACATAATGGATTTACATATGCGAAAATAGCCCTAAAAAGGGCATATTTTGCCACTTTTTTGAGGTTATTTTTCTAACCTCTCATGAATGGCATTCAAGAGGTCAGCGGTTCGATCCCGCTTATCTCCACCAAAAGGCTTCGAAATCTTCGGGTTTCGGAGCTTTTTTCTTTATTTTCGCAAGAAAATAAAGAAAAAATTGAACTGATTTTTCGTGCGGACATTTCTGCCTACATAAAAAACTAAAATTGATCATAATTGATTAATTTTGACGAATTCTGAAAAATGCCTGTTTTATTTTATCAAAACAGGCATGCGGTTTGACTTCGCAGGTAGCAAAAGCTGGCATAATTTCTCTTTTTTATGGCACGCTACAAAACAAAAATCGTGCGACTACATCATTTTTTCTTGTTCTTTAAGAATAGATCTTCTATCATAGTATACAACGCTGTCCGTGTTGAAAATACAGCCCGGCAGACAACCAAAACTATTAGCGCTGCCAACCGGCAGAGCTTTTTGCGTATTTATGCGAATTCAAAAGGTGTGACTTTTATGGCTGTCAGTTATAAAAACTCTGGAAACTATTGATCGATAAGGATATGAAAAAGAAGGACCTTTGTGAGAAAGCTGGTATCAGCTCTTCCTCCGTCACCAAGATGGGAAAGAACGGTCATGTTACCACAGAAGTTCTTCTGAAGATTTGCACTGCATTAGATTGCGGCATCGATGATATTATGGAGATGATCCCCAATGTGCAGGGCGAATAATTGAAGGGTTATGGAAACAGTTTTTAGAGAATAAGGCGATTAATTGATCACCGTAATCATGAACAGTCATGCTACGTTAGGGATTAAAGAGATATAAACGGGAGAAGCCAATCAAAAAACAAAAGCACAGGAGTGAATTACTTCATCCCTGTGCTTTACGTTTATTCAGTAACCCCGAGTTTCTTCAGCCGGGCGCGGACGGCGCCGCTGTTGCGCTTTAGTGTAATGGCGATTTCACTGATTGGGACACCTTTTTGGTGCAGATCCAGCAGGCAGCGGTCGTGTTCCGGAGCCCAAGGTTGACCTTGGTTTTCTGTTTTAGCGCGATAAGCATCGAGCGCTGCATCCAAATTGTCAATGACAAATTGCTGCGCTTCGCGATTGTAAACGACAACGGAGTATGGGCCGTTGATGCTTGTTCGTGCCTCAACGCTGATACCCAACGAAATGCCCTGCGGAGAAGGTTTTTTCGCATTCTTTCCCTCTGCGTTTATCTCGTTGACCAAAACGTTAATACTAACAAGCCAATCCGTCACCATGGGTGTCGTTAACTTGGTCATATTCTCATCAGTCACCAAATCGTTGATGTTCTTTACAATCTCTGAAATGGTGAGCGGCACATCCGAAAAAGCAAAGCCATTGCGCTTCTCAACCGGCAATGCAAACGGTTCCTTCTTTCCTTTCTTCTGTGTCGCAACGCCACCGTTATCTATAACCTGTCGGAGTACATCGGCCACATAGAAGAAGCAGCGGGAGAGGCGGACATTGTTGACAACATCCTCGTCTGGAATCATGGAGCCATCAATGGGATTGATGCCGTTGGCCAGCTTCTCCATGTACATTTTTGCGCGTTCTAATGTTTCGAGCTCTGTCATATGAAACCTCCTAGACTGGATCTAAGCTGAGTGTGATCATGTGTCCACACTTTTTTCCGTCGTTGTAATAGTTTTTCTTCGCGGTGTGTAATGTAATGGGATGCACCAAACAGAGTGCAGTAATCCTTATCAAAGGACAGCAAAATATTGCCCAGATTAGAATAATCCAGGTTGCTATTATCCGCAGCAGGCGCAGGATGTGTCGGCTTTTCGCTGTGGAAATATTGCGCAGGAAGACCGCAATGAGGACATCTCTCTGCGCGGTCGGATATTTGATTCTTACAATCCGGGCAAATAATCAAG
>JAZOSD010000054.1:0-60190 GCA_045656945.1 Faecousia sp. | reverse complement strand
GTGCCTCTGTAGGGGAGGGGCATTGCCCCTCCCGTCGCCGCAGGCGAATAATACGGTAAAATGCGCCCATCGAGGTCGCATTTTCCCGACGGGCGGCGCACTGCACCGCCCCTACATTAACAGTGCGTCAAACTGAAATTTGACAAAAAACAAGCGGGTGACACACCCGCTTATTTTTATGATTGTTTTTCCGGCAGTTTGCTGCGGCGTCGGCGACGGGAAGTGGAGGAAGAACTGCGGTATGGATTTTCCGGTTCTGCCTTTTCCGCACGGCGGGCATAGGCCTGCGCCGCCTCGGAAGTGGCTTCGTATGTGAGTCGGCTGACCCGGACTGTACCTGTAGGCTGATCGGAAAGCCGCACCCGAATCAGGAATTTTCCGTGTTCCGGACAGGTGGCAAGATCCATATACCGTCTGCCCGGCTGGGCAAACCAGCGAGAACCCAGCATCTGCCGGCCGCAGGTGGGACACAGGTTTTCCTTGCCGGACATAGCAGACAATGCTGCCCGCTTATCTGCATAATCATAGAACACCTTCCGGCTGATACATCCGGGAAGCTCCGCACCGTGGAAGCCGTCTACATGCTCTTTGAGTGCCTTTTCATACTCCGCTGTTCCCTTTTTCAGGTCCAGCCGCCCACAGATCAAAGCGGTGTGATAGGCATCCCCCAAAGCATCGTGGGCCTGGCGACTGGGTTCAATTCCAAAAATCTCCATAGCCGTTTTCAGTGCCTTCTGGGAATTGGAGCCATCTGTTTGGGCATTGAAGATCATCTGCACATTGTACCACCGGCTGACCCAGTTGTCCTCCATACCGTAAAGCTGCAAATTCTCCCGCAAAATGGTGATATCATCGAAGCCCCAGGTCAGGAAGGTCACATCCTCACCGCACCAATCCCGGAAGCGCCGCATAGCATCCACCATACCAACGCCTTCATCCCGGAGTTGGGTTTCCTTAATGCCGGTGAGCTTGCCTACCCTGCGGTTAAGCCGCTTATAATATTTGGGTTTTACCAACACCTGAAATTCATCTGCCACGGTCTGATCCTCCCGCAGACGCACCGCGCCCAGCTGGATGATCTCCCCGCGGATCTGTACCGGCAACACCTTCCGGGAGGAGGGCGAGCCGGGCCAGGGCTGATTCCATTCCATATCCAATACAATATAGTCCATTTATAACCTCAATGCTTTTGTTTATTCCGAATTCGCCTGCAAAACTACGGTCTCTAGGTTTACATAACATCCCTGTTCCACAGTTTTTCCTTCCATAAGCTCCTTGGCAACAGAGAGAATCTGCTGCGCCTCCCCTTGCCGATCGTAGATAACCGCACCGGTCATACCATCGGATTGAAGCTTATCCTCTGCGCCAACGCCGACTAAAAGATAATCTCTGCCAATCTGCCAGCCGCCGGCCTTAACTGCATCCAGTGCGCCCAATGTGATGGCTTCATTTCCGCAAAAAATCACTTCGATGTCTTTTCCGTACTGGGACAGTGCCTTAGCGCAACGGATGCGTCCGCTTTCTTCGGTCCATTCACCCCAAGGTGTCTCGATCCGATCTACGATCAAGCCTGCGTTTATCAGCGTGCCGATGCAGTCATCTGCTTGCTGCTTTGCAATGTCATTTTCTTCCGGACCACCAAGCACCAGGCAGGACACCTGACCGTCCTCATTTAAGTCACCCTGATTTTTCGTTTGAAGAAGGATCTGGCCTTGCAGGCTTCCCAGTTGATCCTCTGCTACGCCCACATAGCTAAGTCTGTTCCACATTCCCAGCGCTGTTTCCGGTTTCTTTCCGATAAACACAGCCGGAACATTCTTTTCCATCAGCAGACGCACAGTTTCTTCTGTTGCATCCACCATCACCGGCTCAATAATCAGCAGCTCCGCGCCCTCTTCCAAAAAGTCCTTAATCTGCTTCTCCTGCCGGGTCTGGTCGTTCTTTCCATCCTTTATGACTACTTCGTAGCCAGCTTTTTGAAAGCTGTCCTGCAGAAGCTTCCCATATTCTGTGTCCGTTTCATATTGACTCAGACACAGTCCGATCCGGGGTGCGTTTTCCTGCCGCTCTTCTCCTTTGCAGGAAGTAATACACAGCACTAAAACCACCACTAAGATAAGTGCCGCCGCACCCATCAGTAGCCACTGTCTTTTCTTGTCCACAGACATTTCTCCTTAGCTTAAACGGTTTTCATAAGTGTTCACATCGGCAGTTTCGCCTACCGCAAAGTACACATCCAAAATTTCTTTTGCCACACTACCCAATGTAGAGCCGTGACCGCCCTTTTCCACATATACAGCGATTGCGATCTGCGGGTCTTCCAAAGGCGCATAACACACAAATGCCGCATTATCCGATGCAGAGGGAATACCGGTCTGTGCTGTACCGGTTTTGGCAGCGATGGTGATGGGGTAATTTTTGAAGGTACTAAAAGCAGTACCGCCCATTACATTTGCCACCATATACATACCTTCCTTCACCGCGCCAAATGCCTCATCGGACATATCCAGCTGAGAAATAAGCGTAGGCTCATTTTTCAGGTGCAGGCTCCGGTAATCGGAGGACACCACGCGGTTCATAAAGGTAGCTTTGTAACGCTTGCCCTGATTGGCAAGGGTTGCGGTGTATACACAAAGCTGCATAGGCGTAAACCGGTTATCGGACTGACCAATGGAGGCCAGGATCTGGTCAGCCTTATACCAGCCGGAATCGTCGCCGGAATAAAGCTTTTCCTTTGTTTCCGCATTTGCCCGGTGACCGATAGATTCATACAACTCAACGCCTGTATGCTCACCCAGTCCCAACATTTTAGCTGTGTTATCCATCGCAGTCAAACCAATGGTATCACCCAGCACATAGAAAAAGTAGTTACAGGACTTCTGCAGTGCTACGGCTGCATTGATGGTTCCGTGGGTTCCACCGGTAAGACTGTAGGTCAGACAGGAAGCCTCAAAACCATCGTATTTTCTAAATTTACCGTGGTCAGTAATGGTACTGCCGGAATTGATCAAGCCGCAGTCGATCGCCGCCACCACCATAGACATTTTATAGGTAGAACCGGGAGGATACGTTCCCAAAAGTGCCCGGTTGTACAGGGGACTGTGTTCATCTGCAGCAAGCTCATTGTAATCTTCAAAGAAAGAGGACAGGTCATAGCCCGGATAGCTGCCGCACACCAGCACTTGTCCGGTCTTCACATCTGTTGCCACCACAGCGCCGCCTTCTGCATCTGCACCGTCGCCGTCACCTGCACGAAGATCCTCGATGACCTTTTTCAGGGCATCCTCGGCTGCCCGCTGGAGGCCAATATCAATAGACACTTCCACGTTTGCGCCTGCCTGAGGCTCTGTAATATAGCGGGAAGATATCAGCGTTCCATCTGTGGCAACGGTATCCTCACGCCAACCATCGATGCCGTGAAGGTACTCTTCATAAGCTTCCTCCAGGCCATCCTGACCCACTTCAGCATCCATTTCATAGCCATCGACATCCTTAAAATACTCCCACTGCTCAGCATTCATTGCACCCACATAGCCTAAAATATGGGATGCATAGGTGGTGTTATATTCACGGGTGGTGGATGCTTCCACGTTCAGTCCGGGAATATTCAGTTCCATAATGACAGACAGGTCTTCATCGCTGGCATCAGTCAAAAACACATAGTTGGGAAGTGCTCCTACACACTGCCGCAAATCCAGCTCATACCGCAAGCCCATTACCTTCCGGGCTTCATCATCCGTCCACTGGGGAGGAATCTGATACTTGTCCCGCAGCTTTTCCACCAGTAGTGGCGCTGTAATATCGGAATCCAGGCCGCCCTTATATTCCAGATACTGCTGGAAATACCCCTGCCAGGCAGAGTTATACTCGCCCAGGGTATAGGTAAAGGGTCGCTCCTGAGAAATGGGAAAATGGTCCGTATAGGGAATTCCCTGACTGTCACACAGCTTGATCAGGTCATACAAATAGTTGTTGGTTCCGTCTGCGGAGATCAAAACATAGTGGTTGATCACCAGATCATAGCTTGCCCGGTTACCCACCAAAACATTACCGTTTGTGTCCAGAAGTTCGCCACGAGCCGCTTTGACCCGGGTGTAAGTTGTAAAGGTGGAAGTATTGTCTGTATTGCCTCCTGTTTGAATGATCTGAATATCGTAGATCTTAAAGGCAAAGAAACCCAACACCAGCACCACAAAAAGAAGCAGTAAAAGTGCCCGTCGGCGGGTTATTCTTTCCATACTTCACCTCCAATGGAACGAATCGCTGTTGCAATGGGATATAAAAGGGGTGCTGCCACTGCAGAAAGAACAGCCGTAATACAAAAACTGAACACTCTGCTGCCGGTGGTAAGACCTAAAAACAGGCCCATTGCAAACACACACATTTCATAAGCCAGCATACCCACTGCTGTGCACAGCACAACGGAGAAAAAATCCTTTTGCAGGTAAGCCTGCCGAAACACACAGATGATCACTGCCAGCGCCACCAGTAAAACCATTGCATACGCACCGGGTGCTGTTCCGGAAAACAGGTATAAAAGGGATGCCACCAAGGCAAATACGCTGCCTGTGTGGATTCCCTCCAATATGCAGATAAGGAAAATGCCGCAAGGCACCAACTGTGTGGTTGCCCCAAAAATATCCATGTGGCAGAAAACCACATCCTGCAAAACACTCAAAACCAGAAGCATCAGTCCATACAAGCTCCACTTAAGCAGGGAACGCCGCTGTTTTTGTGTCAGATACAACTTGCTCAGCAAACCGGACCGGGGTTTATCCGGTCGAAATTCGTACTTTTTTGCCATTTTCTTACTCCGCATTATATTCGGTGATGATAAACACCTGCTCAAGGCTGCCAATATCTGTTGCCGGCTGCAAAAGCGCATACTTGGCAACACCGGTATCGTCAAAGCCCGCATCCACCACATAGCCTAAGATCAGGTTTCTGGGGTAAACTGTAGAACCGGTGGTGACCACCTGATCGTTATTGCGGATCACCGCAGAGCTGGGCAAATAGTCCATACGCAGAAGTCCTTCCAGACCGGTAGAATAACCGCCCTGAACCATACCATTATAGCCGGATGTGGCAATGGTGGCACTGATTTCCAAAGAGGAGTCCAGCACTGTCTTGACCAC
Organism: Faecousia sp.; assembly: GCA_045656945.1. Taxonomy (GTDB): domain Bacteria; phylum Bacillota; class Clostridia; order Oscillospirales; family Oscillospiraceae; genus Faecousia. Next base: position 55,055 of record JAZOSD010000054.1, on the reverse strand, counting down.
TGCATAATTTCTGCCCACTTCACTGACAAGTCCCACCAGCTCACCGTTGGCAGTCACTGCGCACATACCTTCTTCAATGCCCACATTGCTGCCCCGGTTGATGGTAAAGGTGCTGGTCCAATCGTTGCTGCTCCAGGAAATAATATAGCCGTCTGCCAGCTTATAGTCCTCGTGAGCATTGGTAAGGTTCAGCATATCCCGCAACCGGTCGTTCTCTCTGGAAATAGAATCTGCCTGACGGGCTTCGTCCTCAATTTTTGCAAGACGCTCCTTCAGGTCCTCATTTTCTGCCCGCAGAGCTTCATAGCGGAACATATAGTCATACAACTGCTCTGCCCGGTCCGTCAGCTGGCTGAAGCCGGAGCGAATAGGAGTCAGGATGCCCTTAACAAACATATCCGGCAGGCTCAGTCCGGTCAGGCTTCCCACCACGGTCAATATTGCCGCCAGCAGCGCTGCCGTTACCAAAACGACCTTTACGCGGGTGGTAAAAAAGTGTTTCATCCTACTTCCTCCATAATTTCTTTCAGGATCTGGCTCAACCGGCAAACCGGCAAGCCAACCACATTGTAATAATCCCCATTTATTTTCTCTGCAAACAGTGCCGCACCGCCCTGGATGCCGTAACTGCCTGCCTTATCCATAGGCTCGCCGGTGCGAATATAATCCCAAATTTCGTCATCGGTCAGCTTTCTGAAATGGATATCCGTCACCTCGGTGCAGCTGATACACCGATCTCCCCGCAGCACCGCCATTCCGGTCATCACCTGATGATCTCTGCCGGAAAGAAGGCTCAGCATCCGAAAGGCATCGGCTTCATCTGTCGGTTTTCCCAACACCTGACTGCCGCAAACCACAATGGTATCCGCCGCGATCACCACATCCTCCGGTGTGCGCTCCACAGCCTGCGCCTTTTCCCGGCTGACCCGCGCCACCTCATCGTAAGGCAGCTTATTAGAATCCATTGTTTCGTCGATATCTGCCACACGGATAATAAAGGGCTTATGAAACAGCCCCATCAGTTCTTTTCGCCGGGGCGATTGTGACGCAAGAATCCATTGCATTGTTTATTCCAATCCTCTCAGGTACAGACCGCGGGTGCAAGCACCGGGGTCAAAGGGTACAGGATTTTGGACACAGGAGAGAACCTGATCCACTTCCTTGGGGTTTTCCGTTGTAAAATACAGGCGCACTGCCCACAGACCCAGACGGGCAAGATCATCCTGCCGATCCAGCCAGTTTAGCTTTTTGCCATTTAGTAACACACTTCTGCAGGTGTTTCCATCCCGGATCACCGGGAATTCCGCACCGGTTTTATCCATCAGCTTTGTCGGCTGCAGATGGCAGCTGCATCTGCCACTGCTCCCCTTACAAAGACAGTTTTCTGTCACCATCAGTGGCAGGCGGCCGTATGCAAAAATTTCGCAGGGTACTGCCTTGCTCACATCCCGCATTTGGGGCAGCGTCATTTCAAAACTCAGGCAGGCAGATTTCATCTCCAGCTCTCTTGCCACATTCACAGCAGCGGAGCTATACAAATTCAAGCCAAAATCTCCCCTTGCCCGCAAACCGCATTCCCGCACCGGGATCAGCAGTCCTAAATTGCCTACCAGCGCCTCCCGGACGCCCAGCGCGCGGACAGTTTTCATATCCGTACAAAGCCGGGAAAGCTCGCCATCGTGAACGATCCGGGGCAGGACTGCACAAACACTCACCTTTTTGCACAGGCTTTCACACCAGGCAGGATCTTCTGTGAGCAGATGGATCGGCACATACAGCACTGCAGGTGCCATTTTCAAAAGCCGTCCGGTAACCTGCTGACGATTGGTGATCTGGACGGTAATCTCCGGGCGGGTTCTGCTGCCGGAGAATATTTTCACCTTTTGGGGGCGGCTGATCCGGGGGATCTCCCGACGCGCCCGCTGGGCAGTAAGCAAATTCAGGGCATCCCGACGCAGGGCATTGATCGCTGCTGCAGACAGGGTATAACCGGGGGTGATCTCCGACTGCACCTGGGCGCAGCGATAAGGTGTTCCACCGGTTTTGGATAAGCGGTTTTCCAGCTCCTCCCGGCTCAGGTCCAGGGTGCGGGCCTGTTCCGGTCTGGGTCCGTTCAGGGTGCAGACCCGACCCTCCGGATCTGTAACTGTCAAAGTCGTTCCCTCCGGACGGACAGAGCAGTGGAAGCTGACAGGCACTAAGCCATTTTCCGCTGTTTCATAGGTCTGGCGGATGGATTTGAGCCACTTCTGGTCCTCCTTGGTATCCTGCCGGATGCCAAACATCTCTGCTCCGGTTCTTCCGGTGTAATAGCCGTCTGTAAAGCCCTGACGGTTAAAGGCGGTATGCAGCATATTCATCATTTCCTTGGTTACCCGACCGGTATCCAATGCCTGCCGGTAAACACCGGTGACCGCTGCCACATACTCCGGCCGCTTCATTCTGCCTTCCAGCTTCACAGAAGCGACGCCCATTGCCTCCAGGTCCTTCACATCCTGCACAAGGCAGTTGTCCTTCAGGCTCAGGGGATAGCTGTTCTGCCAGCGACCGTAGCCATAGCTTTGACGGCAAGGCTGGGCGCAGCGACCCCGGTTTCCGGAGCGACCGCCAATGGCAGCAGACAAATAGCACTGCCCAGAATAGCACATACAAAGTGCGCCGTGGGCAAATACTTCGATCTCCACCGGAGAATTCTGGCAAATGTAGCGGATCTCATCCCGGCTCAGCTCCCGGCTGAGCACCACCCGGCTCAATCCCCAGGCGGCACAAAGCTGCACACCGGGAAGGGAATGCACGGTCATTTGGGTAGAACCGTGAAGGGGGATGTGGGGTGCGATCTGCTTGCAAAGCTGGATCACGCCCAGATCCTGCACAATAAAAGCATCCACGCCGCACATTGCTGCGTGACGGATCAAGGCGGCAGCATCTGCGGTTTCCTTATCGGAAACCAGTGTATTTAAGGTCAAATGAACCTGAACGCCCCGGATATGGCAGTATTTCACCGCTTCTTCAAGGGCTTGGGGTGTGAAATTTTTTGCACTTTGCCGGGCATTGAATTGTCCACAGCCAAGATATACCGCATTGGCACCGCTTTGAACAGCGGCGCGCAGAGCCTCCATAGACCCCGCCGGTGCTAAAAGTTCCAGCATATTTATATCTCTCCAAACACATAGTTTGCCTATCTTAAACATAGTTGCATACATTATAACACAAACAATTCCTAACTTCTACCCCGCATTGTGCAAATTTAAGAATTTTTTCAAAAAAATCAACAGGCAATAAAAGGCAAATTTCTGTTTATCGGGCATCTGCCCAATAAACAATGCAAAATGCAAAGTGCAAAATGCAAAATGAATGTGTCCGCGTTGCGGACGGAATGAAAATGATTTCTGTTTGAATACGTTTGCGCACAATCTGGCAAAGGGATTCCTAAGGGGAAAGCGGAAAACAATTTAGATAATGTGAAATCCGATCCGCTTTCCCCTTAGGCCGTCTGGAGAGTCCGAGAACCATACGGAAGGTTCTCGGCGGTTCTTTGCATACTTTCTCACCGGAGAGAAAGTATGATATTCCCTTACGGGAAGGAGATTGCCACAACCAGTCTGCGGACTGGTTTCGCAATGACGTGCGTTTTCGACAACTGCCCGTCAAACTGAAATTTGACAGTAGCCGTTGACAAAAATTCCCGTCTGGTATATGATGTCACTATTCTTAATTTTCTGAGGTTTTTATGCTAAACAATTCCGAAAAAAATGCGGCTTTTTTTCGCCGGCTTTTGATTATTACCCTTCCCATCATTTTACAAAACGGCATTTCCATGTTTGTTTCCCTTCTGGATAACATTATGGTCGGCCGCCTTGGCACTGTGGAAATGAGCGGTGTTTCGGTTGTGAACCAGCTGATGACCGTATTTTATATCACCATCTACGGTGCTGCCTCCGGTGCAACGATTTTTACATCCCAGTTTTATGGCTCCGGCGATACCAAAGGCGTGCGCTATGCCACCCGGTTTAAGCTGTATTTCTGTCTGCTGCTGACTGCCATTGCAGGTACTCTGTTCATCTGGCAGGGGGATACCCTGATCCACCTGTTCCTCAAGGGCGAAGGCAGCGATCTGGATGCGAACCAGATTCTCTCCCACGGCAGAACCTACTTAAACTGTATGCTCTGGGGACTGATCCCCTTCACTCTGGCAAACACATACGCCAGCACCCTTCGGGAATGCGGTAAAACGGTGCCGCCGATGGTGGCAAGCATCTGCTCAGTGCTGACAAATCTGGTGCTAAACTACCTGCTCATTTACGGAAAAATGGGTCTTCCTGCACTGGGCGTGACCGGTGCAGCGATCGCAACTGTAATTGCCCGGTATGTGGAGCTTGCCATTGTTGCAGTCTGGACCCATCTGCACCATAAAGAAAATCCCTTTATTGAAGGGTTTTACCGCAGTTTCCATATCCCTCTGGGTCTTTTCCGGCAGATCGGCATTAAAAGTGTGCCATTGCTGTTTAATGAGCTGATGTGGTCCACCGGTATGGCATTTTTGAACCAGTGCTATTCCACCTGCGGACTGGATGTGGTTCCTGCCATCAACATTTCCAGCACCCTGGCAAACTTAGCAGCGGTGGTATGCTTTGCAATCGGCAATTCCGTTGCCATTATCATTGGACAAATGCTGGGTGCAAACCATAGCCGGGAGGAAGTTCTTTCTGCCAGCAAAAAGTGTTTGTGGACCGGTGTGGTTTCCGGATTTGTATTTGGCGGGTTGATGCTTGCCGTTGCAAGGGTATTCCCCCAGCTTTATAACACCACGGAAGATGTCCGCGCCCTTGCCACAAAGCTCATTTGGCTCACCGCCCTGATCTGGCTGCCTATGCGTGCCTTTATCCACCCGGTTTACTTTGCCATCCGGGCAGGTGGAAAGACCTTTGTGACCATGATGTTTGACAGTGGATTTTTGTGGCTGACAATGATCCCTGTTGCCTATATTCTCAGTAGATACACGGATATTTCTATTTTGTGGCTTTACACCATCTGCAACAGTATGGAGCTCATTAAGTGTGCCATTGGCTATGTGATCCTGAACCGGGGCAAATGGATTCAAAACTTAACTGTTTCATAAATTTAATGGCGGGAGCAAGCCCCCGCCCTACGATTCTTTGTAGGGTGAAGGCTCGCTCCCGCCGCTCTTTTCTATATTTTTAATAAAACAGCAGAGAATACCAGGTGACCATATTGCCACCGTACTGGAATTCCAGTCCGTTTTCCTCCAGCACCGGGATCAGGTTAATGCCGTGGCTTTCCACACACGGATGCATTTTCCCGGGCATCCGGCAAGGCAGACCGTCTAAATATGCGCACCGCTCACACACTGCGCAGGCCTCTGTGGACAGGATGTACGGCTGTACCCCCTGCTCTCTCATCAGATCCCGCACCTGATTTGTGATTTTCTCGTGTTCCGGACGGGTTTCCAGGGTTTCCCGGATATCTGTAATATCTGCTACCTCGGTGATTGTGCCGATCAAAAGGCAGTTTTCATAGCCTTTGCACTTTTTCTCACATTCCTCCACTTCTCCCACTGCCGGGGGGCATGCCCAGGTCTTTCCGTACATGGGGCATTCCGTTTTGCAAATATGGCGGATGCGCTGGGAAAATTCCAGTGCATTGGGGTCAATAAAAGCGTAGGCATAGAGGGGCAGCTCCGCCAGTCCGTTTTCCAGCATTTCTCTGTCTATCATTTTACTTCCTCCAAAATACGGCTGCAGCCTTCCCAAATATCCTCCCAGGTCTGAGAGAAATCACCGGTGTACCAGGGGTCCGCCACATCCCGGGGAAGAAAGGGCAGAAAGCAGTTTTCTCCGGGGAAAAGCTGTTTCAGGTATCTGGCATTCCGGCTATCCATATAGTAGATCCGGTCATAGATTTGCAGATCCTTTGGGGTTATCTGCCGGGCGCGGCGGCTTTCATAAGGAATGTTGTGTTTTTCCAGCTCCCGCTGGGCAGGGCGGTACATAGGATTTCCCTGTTCCTCTGTGCTGACCGCAGCGGATGCGATCTGCACCCGGTCTGCGATCCCCGCCTTTTTCACCATATCCTTCATCACAAACTCTGCCATGGGACTTCTGCAAATGTTACCCCAGCAGAGAAACAAAATCTTTGTCATAATCCGTTCTCCTCGCAGGGAACGGCCTGTGTGCCGTTCCTTCCAATTGCGTATTTTTTCGCAGGACTATTATAGCACGCATTGGGTGTAATTGCAACTTGTGGAGGAGGCATTTTGGCGATGGAACGGCACGCAGGCCGTTCCCTGCAAAGGAAAGGGATTCCTCCCCACCAAATGCACTTGATTTCTCCTGGTTTTCAGGGTACAATGGAGCAAATGATTTTTGTGGAGGATAACAAAATGAAGCAAGGAAAGCTGCGGCTAAAGTGCCTTCTGATGCTCACCGTTGCAGGCATTATCAACGCATTTGGTATTACTGTTTTTCTGATGCCTGTAAATCTTTACGACAGTGGCATTTCCGGCACCTCTATGCTTTTAGATCAGCTGACTCCCGGTTTTTTGACTCTGTCCATATTCCTTGTGGTTTTGAATATTCCGCTGTTTCTGTTTGGTTTGAGAAAGCAAGGCTGGCAATTTACTGTATACGCCATTTATGCAGTGTGCATCTACTCTGTATGCGCCTGGCTGATCACAGATGTATTGCCCATTGATGTCAGCATTGCCTCCCCCCTTGCCGGAACGGATCTGTTGCTGTGCGCCCTCTTTGGGGGTGTGATCTCCGGCATTGGAAGCGGAATTGCCATTCGCTTTGGCGGCGCAATGGATGGCATTGAGGTTATGGCTGTTATTTTTGCAAAACGGCTTGGTATCACTGTTGGCACATTTGTAATGATCTACAATGTGCTTTTGTATATTCTCTGCGGCATTGTTCTCAAAAGCTGGATCTTGCCGCTATACTCCATTGTCACCTATGCCGCCGCATTAAAGACCATCGATTTTATTGTAGACGGTCTGGACCGGGCAAAATGCGCGATCATCATTACCGACCGTCCCCAAGAGGTCTGCAACAAATTGTGCGAGGTTTTTGGAAGCGGTGCCACCTATCTGGACGCAAAGGGCGGCTATACCCATAAGGAAAAGGCAATGATCTACTTTGTGGTGAACCGTTATCAGGTAGTCCGGATGAAGGAGCTGGTCCACGAGATCGACCATCTGGCATATATCACCATCAGCGAGGTTGCAGATGTTTTCTCCAACAACCACAACAACAATGATTAAACAGCTACACCATTGAAAGAGATACAAAATGAAATCCAAAGAATTTTTTGCCGGAATGAAAGCCGGTATGCCTATCTGCGTTGGCTACTTTTCCGTTAGCTTCGGCTTTGGAGCAATGGCAATCGCCCAAGGTCTAAGCCTGTGGCAGGCGATCCTGATCTCCTGCTCCAATCTTACCAGTGCCGGACAGTTTGCCGGACTGACGGTAATCGCCACCGGGGCAACGATTTTAGAAATGATCCTGACCCAGCTTGTGATCAACAGCCGATACGCCCTGATGAGCCTTGCTCTGGGACCCAGGCTCGGTCCATCTGTAGGCACAGGCAAACGGCTGATTGCCGCCTTTTTTAATACAGACGAAGTATTTGCTCTGGGTATGTCCAGAGGAAAATCCCTCACGCCCTCCTTCTTTTTAGGGGCAGGTGTGGTATCTGCCTTAGGCTGGACTGCCGGCACGGCTATGGGGGCGATTGCCGGATCGCTCCTTCCCCAGTCCGTCCGGATGGCATTGGGGGTTATGCTCTACGGTATGTTCATTGCCATTGTTGTGCCGCAGGCCAAGGAAGAAAAGCCTATTTTATTTTCCGTGATCCTTGCGCTTGTGTTTAGCTGTCTGTTTGCCTGGCTGCCCGGGTTAAAGGAAATCTCTGCCGGCTTAGCCATTGTGCTATGCACTGTGGCAGCAGCTGCTCTGTGCGCCCTGTTCTTTCCTGTGGAAGAGGAGGTGGCGCAGTGAACATTTACATCTACATTCTTGTTATGGCACTGACTACCTACCTGATTCGTGCCATTCCCCTGACACTGCTGAAAAAGCCGATCACCAACCGGTTTTTACGGTCTTTTCTCCACTATGTTCCCCCTGCCTGCCTGACGGCAATGACCTTTCCCGCTATCCTTTCCTCCACGGAAAATGTTATAAGCGGTGTAGTGGGTCTGGCAGTAGGTGTGCTTCTGGCACTGAAAAAGAAAAGCCTGATCGTGGTAGCGGTCGCCACCTGCATCGCTGTATTTCTAATGGAACTTCTACTAAAATAAACATCGGGAGTAACCTCTGCCCTACGAACGATCTTTGTAGGACTTATGGCTTACTCCCGCTGTATTTTTTTGTGCTTCAAAACAAAGTCTGATAGAGATCATATCCAAAAAGGATATGGTCTTTACTGTGGCAATCGGAAGAGAAAATAACTTCCTTTCCTGCTGCCAGCCACCGTGTCAAAATATCCTTGGCAGGATAGGGTACATCGGTATATCCCCGGGACATGGCACCGGTGTTCACTTCCAAAACTGCTGGGGCATCCAGCAGCGACTCCAGTGCTTTGTTTACCGCCGCCTGATAGCGGGGGTGATTGGGGTCAAACAACTGATTGTCTTTGTTAAACTTGGTGATCAGGTCAAAATGTCCGATGATCTGGCACCGGGTTTTCCGGTATACATCTGCCACCGTTTCATAATAGTCCTCAACGAAGCTGTAAACATCTCCACCGTAAAACTCCCGGACATATCGGGCAGGATCTTTCCTGCTGCTGTCCACCGACAAATAGATGCCGTCCTTTTTTACATAATGGACAGAGCCGATCACATAGTCATATCCTTGTGTGGATTCTTCGGAGTAATAGTCCTGCTCAATGCCCAGCCATACTTTGATCCGATCTCCATACTTTTCCTGTGCTTCTTTCACAGCAGCAATATAGGCCTTGGTATTTTCCCTGGTCATACAATAGCTTTCGTCAAAAAAGGTATAGCTATGACCGGAAAAACCGATTTCCGGACAACCCAGACGGATGGCTTCCAGCACCATTTCCTCCGGGGTGTGTTTGCCGTCACAAAAGCTGGTGTGGGTGTGATAATTGGAGGGGATCATTTTGTCATCTTCTCCTGCTTGACCTTGTGGTCGATAATATGCCGGGAGGCAAGCTCCTTATGCACATCCTCCACGGTAATGCCCATCTGCACCATCAGCACCATTGCGTGATAGGCAAGGTCTGCCAGCTCATAGACCGTTTCCTTTTTATCGTCTGCCTTACCGGCAATAATCACCTCGGTGCACTCCTCGCCCACCTTTTTCAGGATCTTATCGATGCCCTTTTCAAAAAGATAGGTGGTATAAGAGCCTTCGGGACGCTGCTGATTTCTTCCCACCAGCATATCATAAAGTCCCTGCAGGCTAAATTCCTGCTTTTCATCACTTTCCCAAACAGGATTTGTAAAGCAGGAGTCTGTACCCTTATGGCAGGCAGGGCCATCCTTTTCCACCACAACCACCAGCGCATCCCCATCACAATCGGCAGTGATGGACACAATATGCTGATAATTGCCGCTGGTTTCCCCTTTGAGCCAAAGCTCCTGACGGGAGCGGCTCCAGAAACAGGTCAGTCCTTTCTCCATGGAGATTTGCAGACTCTCCCGGTTCATATAGGCAACGGTCAGCACCTTTTTGGTAATGGAATCCACCACCACTGCGGGAATCAGACCCTTTTCATCAAATTTCAGTTCATCAACAGAAAGCATATTATAACCTCACAATAATATCGTTGTTTCGAAGTTCCCTCTTCAAATCTGGGATCTGGATCTGTCCAAAATGGAACACAGAGGCCGCTAAGGCTGCGTCAATGGTGGGGATTGCGTGAAACAGGTCTGTAAAATGGTCCACTGCGCCCGCACCACCGGAGGCAATCACCGGCACATTGACAGCATCGCACACCGCTTTTAGCATTTCAATGTCAAAGCCTTGTTTGACGCCATCGGTGTCGATGGAATTGACAACCACCTCACCGGCACCCAGCCGGACGCCCTTTTTGATCCAGCTGATCGCTTCCATTCCGGTGTCCTCTCTGCCGCCCTTGGCAAAGACCCGGAATTCTCCGTCCACCCGCTTCATATCTACTGACAGCACCACGCACTGGCTGCCGTATTTCTGGGCTGCATCATAAATCAGCTGGGGATTGCGGATCGCACCGGAATTGACGCTGACCTTATCCGCGCCACATTTGAGCACCCGGTCAAAATCATCCACCGTATTGATACCGCCGCCTACGGTCAGGGGAATAAAAATCTGGGAAGCCACCTGACACAATACATCGGTAAACAGCTGCCGTCCTTCGCTGGATGCGGTAATATCATAAAACACCAGCTCGTCGGCACCGTTGTCGGAATAAAACTTTGCCAGCTCAATGGGGGAGGATACATCTGCAAGACCCTGAAAATTCGTACCCTTTACCACCCGTCCGTTTTTAATGTCCAGACAGGGAATGATCCGCTTTGTAATCATTTTGCCACCTCCAGTGCTTCTTTTAAGTCTATGGCACCGGTATAGTAGGCTTTTCCGATGATGGCACCGTAAATATCCATTTTCCGCAGCTGGCGAATATCCTCCATCGTAGACACGCCACCGGAGGCAGTAATATCCAGCTTAAACTTTTGGGAAAGGGACTGGTAGAGGGCAAGATTTGTGCCCTGCATTGCACCGTCTTTGGAAATATCTGTGCAGATAATATTTTTCACGCCCAGATCCTGCATTTTCTGCAGAAATTCCTCCAATGTGACCGCGGATTTTTCCAGCCAGCCTTTAATGGCAATATAGCCATCCTTCACATCTGCGCCTACGGCTATTTTTTCACCGTATTTTTCCACTGCCGCCTGCAAAAATGCCTGGTCGTTAACCGCCGCAGTGCCTAAGATCACCCGAGAAACACCGGCATCCAGATAGCGTGCTACGGTTTCCATACTGCGAATCCCGCCGCCAATCTCCACAAACAGGCTCGTTTCCTTCGCTACCTGCTCTACGATGGCAATATTGGGGGTCGTGCCGTCCTTTGCACCCTCTAAGTCCACCATATGGATATGGGTGCAGCCTTTTTCTTCAAAATCCCGGGCAATTTCTATGGGATTTTCACTGTAAACGGTCATATTGGCGTAGTCGCCCTTAAAAAGACGCACCGCCTTTTTCTCAAATAAATCGATTGCCGGAAGCAGGATCATAAGTTTTCCTCTCTTTCGCAAAAGGCTCGCAGGATATTCAGTCCCACTTCTCCGCTTTTTTCCGGATGGAACTGACATCCCATCACATTCCCCTGCTGCACTGCTCCGGTCACATCCTTGCCGTATTCGGCAGTGGCAACCACACTCTCTGCACCGGGTTCCACATAGAAGGAATGGACAAAATAAACGCAGTCCCCTTCTTTTATGTAGCGCAGAAGCTTGCTTTCCTTTGTAAATTTCAAAGCATTCCAGCCAATATGGGGGATTTTCAGCTCTGCCGGGAGCGTACCCTCCATAGGGATCACACTGCCCTTCAAAAGGCCTAAGCCGGTATGCTCCCCGAACTCATAGCTTTTCTCAAACAAAAGCTGCATACCCAGACAAATACCCATAATTTCCTTGCCCTTTGCCGCCTGTTCTTTAATCAGCACGTCCAGTCCGGACTGGCGCAATTTCTGTGCCGCATCTGCAAATGCACCCACACCAGGGAGGATCAGCTTATCCGCCTTTTCGATCAGCTCTGGGTCTGCGGTGACCACCGCATCAGCACCGATCCGTTTCAAAGAGGAGCAAAGGGAAAAGAGATTTCCCACGCCATAGTCAATAATCGCGATCATCCCAAAATCCCCTTTGTAGACGGAATTTCATCCGCAAAAGCCTTGTCAATGGCAACTGCCTTCTTAAGACTTCTGGCAACGGATTTATAAGTACCTTCAATAATATGGTGGGAGTTACTGCCACACAACTGACGCAGATGCAAGGTAAGACCCGCATCTCTTGCAAAAGCAATAAAGAACTCCTGACACAGCTCTGTGTCAAAATCCCCCACCTTTTGGGTGGGAATTTCCAAGGCATAATAACAGCCGCCCCGTCCGGAAATGTCCACCGCTGTCAAAATAAGGCTTTCGTCCATAGCCAGGGTGGTATCTCCATAACGGATGATGCCCTTTTTATCCCCCAAAGCCTGAGAAAAGGCTTTGCCCAAACAAATGCCAATGTCCTCTACGGTGTGGTGGTAATCCACATAGGTGTCCCCCTTGCAGGTTACGATCAGATCAAAGCGTCCGTGCTTTGCAAAAAGGGTGAGCATGTGATCCAGAAAACCGCAGCCGGTTTCACACTTAGACACACCCGTTCCGTCTAAATTCAGCGTCAGGGAAATATCTGTTTCTGCGGTGGTTCTATTGATTTGGGCAGTTCTCATTGTTGTGCCTCCAAAATTTCTTTGATGGTATTTACCAGTGTTTCCATTTGCACCTTTGTGCCAATGGTAATACGGTTAAAGGGTGCGATCCGTTCTTTTGTAAAGTGCCGCACCAAAACACCCCGCTTTTTCAGCTCCTGATACAGGGCTTCTCCGTCCATCTTGTCTGTTTTTGCAAAGACGAAGTTTGCCTTGGAGGGGAGCACTGTAAAACCAAGGTTTTCCAGCTGCTTTTGTGTCCACTGGCGGTTTTCCATAATGGTCTTTGCATTTTCCATATAATAGCTGTTTTCTTCCAGTGCCGCAACCCCTGCAAATTCCGTCATCCGGTTTACATTATAGGGGTTGGTGGAATAGCGGATAGTGTTCAGGTCCGCGATCAGCTTTTCATTGCCAATGGCAAAGCCCAGCCGCGCGCCCGCCATAGACCGGGATTTGGAGAAGGTTTGCACCACCAACAGGTTTTCATATTGATCCACCAGTGACACGGCGCTTTCCCCGCCGAAATCCACATAGGCTTCATCGATGATAACCACATTATGGGGATTGCTCTTTACAATCGCCTCAATGGCAGACAGTGACAAACACAGTCCGGTGGGTGCGTTGGGGTTTGCGATCACCACTGTTTTTCCAATGCCCATATAATCCTCAGGGTCGATAGAAAAATCTTCCTTTAAGGGAATTTGGGTATAGGGAATGTTGTTCAGCTGGGCAAATACCGGATAAAAGCCGTAGGTAATGTCCGGGAATACCAGCGGCGCATGCTCGTCTGCAAATGCCATAAAGGCAAAATTCAGCACTTCGTCTGAGCCGTTGGACACGATCACCTGATTGGGGTTCACCCCGTAAATTTCCGCAAGCTTTCCCCGCAAAGCGGTGCTTTCCGGGTCGGAATACAGCTGCAGCTTGCCGCACTGCTGGGCCACCGCCGCAGAAACAGCCGGGGAAGGCGGAAATGGAGATTCATTGGTATTGAGTTTAATATATTGCATATCTCTGGGCTGTTCCCCGGGGGTATAGGGGGTCAGCGCAGCAAACTTTTTTGAAAAGAATTGACTCATTTTTGATCCTCGAAACGAATGGTTGCACTTTTTGCGTGGGCGTCCAAGCCCTCTTTGTGGGCAAAATAAGCAATTTGATCCGCCACCGCCTGCAGTGCAGACTCTGTATAGTAAGTAAACTGGGTCTTTTTCACAAAATCATCCACAGACAAGGGAGAGGAGAACCGGGCCGTACCGCTGGTGGGCAAGGTGTGGTTGGGTCCTGCAAAATAGTCGCCCAATGCCTCCGGGCAATATTTTCCCATAAAGATAGAACCGGCGTGTTTTATCTTGTCCAGGTAGTCAAAGGGGTTGTCCACACACAGCTCCAGATGCTCCGGTGCGATCTGGTTGGCAATATCGATTGCCAGCATCAGGTTTCCTTCTGCCACGATGATTTTTCCGTTTTGATCAATGGATGCCCGGGCAATTTCTGCTCTGGGCAGCTGAGGAATTTGCTTTTCTAATTCCTGACTGACCTTCTGGGCAAAATCATAGCTGTCGGTCACCAAAACCGCACTTGCCATTTTGTCGTGCTCTGCCTGAGAAAGGAGATCTGCCGCCACAAAACGGGGATCTGCAGTGGCATCTGCCACCACCAGAATTTCACTGGGTCCTGCGATCATATCAATGGACACCTTGCCGAACACCTGCTTTTTCGCCTCTGCCACATAGGCATTGCCGGGTCCTACGATCTTATCCACCTTGGGAATGCTTTCTGTGCCATAACCCAGTTCCGCCACTGCCTGTGCGCCGCCTACCTTGAAGATCCGGTCCACGCCCGCAATTTTCGCTGCAGCCAAAATCACCGGACTCACCTTGCCGTCCTTACCGGGAGGGGTCACCATTACGATCTGGTCGCAGCTGGCAATTTTCGCTGGAATGGAGTCCATCAGCACTGTAGAGGGATAGGATGCTGTGCCACCGGGCACATACAGACCTACCTTTTCAATGGGGGTCACCTTCTGTCCAATCACAACCCCATCCTTTTCGTTGAGGATGAAGCTGTTTCGCACCTGCTTTTCGTGATAGGCACGGATATTTGCTGCCGCCTGACGCAAAATATCCAAAAATTCCGGCTCTACGGAAGAAAAAGCCTCATCGATTTCTTCCGGAGTCACTTCCAGTGCATCCAGCTGCACCTTATCAAACTGGGCAGCATACGCAAATAAAGCCTCGTCGCCTTTTTCCACCACGGTAGCGATGATTTGTGCAACCACCCCTTCCACATTGGCAGAAATATTTTCCCGGGCAAAGATCTCCTCATTGCTGACCTGCCCGTAATTATAAATTTTAATCACCGCTCGTCACCTGGTTTCTGATGCTGCACAGAAGTTCTTCCATCTGTGCGCTGTTAAATTGAAAGCTTGCCTTATTGGCGATCAGTCTTGCGCTAATGGGTAAAATGGTCTGCATTACCGCCAGATTGTTTTCCTTTAGGGTCGTGCCGGTTTCCACAATATCCACGATCACATCGGAAAGTCCCAAAATTGGCGCGATCTCAATCGATCCGTTCAGCTTAATAATATCGATCTGCCGCCCAATGCCTGCATAATAATTTGCAGCAATGTTTGTAAACTTGGTGGCAACACGGAGGGTACGGTTTTCATTGTCCCGGAAATCTGCAGGAGCAGCAACCGCCATACGGCATTTGCCCAGCTCCAAGTCCAGAAGCTCATACACATCCGGCTCATATTCCAGCAAAATATCCTTGCCCGCAACGCCAATATCTGCTGCTCCCCGCTCCACATAAATGGCTACATCGGAAGGCTTGACCCAGAAATAACGCACCTGCTTCTGGGGATTTTCAAAAATCAGCTTTCGGTTGTTTTCCTTAATGGAGGGACACTCAAAGCCGGCTTTTTCAAACATTGCGTAAACCTTTTCGCCTAAGCGGCCCTTCGGCAGTGCTACATTTAACATAATGTACCCTCCTTTGACAGCTTCCACAGTTTTCCGTAACGAAGCTTTTGGGGAATGTTCTTCTGGGCACTGACAGTCTTGCCCTGACTGGTCAGCTCAGCAACCGCCTTTGCAACTGCCAGCTTGTCTGCATCCTGATCGTACACCAGCAGCACATCCACATCAAAAGGCTCTTCCTGCACCGGCAGCTGCTCCAAAAGATCCAGATATACTGCAAATCCCACGGCACCTGCCCGCCGCTCCAGCTTTTGCATCAGCTTATCGTACTGACCGCCGGCTAAAACGCTTTCACAAATGCCGCTGAGGAAGCCCTGAAATACGATTCCGTTATAGTAGTTCATATTGCTGACCGCAGAGAAATCAAACAGGATCTTCTCTGCCCCGGGAAGCTGATCCAAAAGAGCAGACAAAGTTTTCAGTTCCTGCACCGCTTCCTGTCCGCAGTCCAGCTGGTCCAGCTGCCGGAGCACCTTGCTCCGTGGACCGTAAGCACCCAGCAAGGTAAGCAGCTGCTTGTCCTCTACCCCGTACTGCTGACAGATCCGGGAAAGATCGTGCATATTTTTACTTTTCATACAGCCGAGCACTTTCTGACGGAAACTCTGGTCCGGACTGATCTTTTCCAGAACCGCAGAAAGAACGCCCAGATGGGAGATCTGCAGCACAAAATCATCAGAAATTAGGGCAAGGCTCTGGGCAGCAAGGGAAACGGCTTCAAAAATATCATACAAATCGATATCTCCGATACACTCCAGACCCGCCTGCATAATTTCCTTAAACTGGTGGGTATTTTCCGATACCCGGTAGACATTCTCATTATAATAAACCTTTTGCTTGCAGCCGGGGGTATCCTCACCGTTTTTGATAATGGAAAGGGTCACATCCGGCTTTAAGGCAAGGAGTTTGCCGTTGGTATCGTTAAAGGTGATGATCCGGTCACTGACCAGAAAGTCCTTATTTTGAATATAGTATTCATAGGACTCAAATTTACTCATTTTATAAGGCAGATAGCCATACTGCCGGTAAAGCGCCCGCAGCGCAAAAACCGCCTTTTCTTCATTCTTTAAGATATTGGTATCAAGCATCTTCTTTCAGTCTCCCGATTACATTCTTATAGCCGCCTGCGCCATATTCATAGGCACGGCTGACACGGCTGATGGTAGCTGTGCTTGCACCGGTTTCCTTGCAAATCGCTGTATAGCTGATTCCCTGGCTGAGCATTTGCGCCACCTGAAGTCTTTGGGAAAGATCCTGCACTTCTTTAATGGTGCAGATATCCTCCAAAAACGCATAACATTCCTCTTTTGTTTTTAAGGAGAGAATTGCCTTGCACAGCTCCTCTGTGCTTTTTGTATACCAGTTTTGCATACAATACTCCTTTACAGCACTTTCGCGCTTTAGTGTGATAAAATGTATTATATAATATTTATAAGGAATGTCAATAGGGATTTTCCTTACTTTTCCAAGGAGCCAGAGAGATAATTTGAAAAATCATTCCGATTGAGGTAAAATGATAAAAAAACTGTCTTTTACCCAATTGGCACTCACCGCTTTATTGCAGAAGATAACGTCTGTAAAGATTTCCTCTGCAGATAGATTTGACACCGGTGTTTTACAGTGTTATACTATATGCATTACTTATATAAGGAGAATCGGACTATGCGCTTTATTCCTGACATTAAATATAACGAGCTGGAAAACAGCTTTGTGGACCTGTATCTGCCGGACGGCGATTGCAAGGACCTGATCATCTGGTATCACGGCGGCGGCTTTGTCAATCTGAACCGCACCAAGATTGCCTTTGCTGAGGACCTGACCAAGGCAGGTGTAGGTGTTGCTTCTGTGGAGTACAGAATGTACACCCACGGTGCTAAGTTCCCTGACTTCATTGTAGACGGTGCAAATGCCGTTAAATTCCTGCAGGATAACATCCACCAGTATGCAAATGTGGAGCGGTTCTTTATTTCCGGTCAGTCTGCCGGTGCTTACCTGACACTGATGCTGGCCTTCGATCAGCACTATCTTAAGGACGCCGGTGTAGATCCTATGAGCATTGCCGGCTTCCTGTCCGACAGTGCCCAGACCACCACCCACTTCAATGTGCTGCAAAAAGACCGCAACACCCCCGGTAATCTGGAACGGATCGACGATGCTGCACCACTCTACTTTGTCAACCCTGCCCTGAAGCTCAACAGTCTGCTTCTGATTTACTACACCAACGATGTAAAGTGCCGTCCGGAGCAAAATAAGCTCCTGTACGCAAGCCTGAAAAAGCTTTGCCCGGATATGAAAGTAGAAATTGTGGAGCTGCCCGGCAAGCACACCAATGGCTCCGAGCATCGCAACGAGCAAGGCACATTCGATTATAACGACACTGTTCTGGAGTTTATCCAAAACCTGTAATATGGAACATTATTTCTTTGCTGCCCCAGGGCGTACAGAGATCTGCGGTAACCATACCGATCATCAGCGCGGTGCGGTTCTGGCTGCTGCTGTTAACCTGGAAACTGTGGCAGATGTCACCTTAAACGGTACAAATACCATCCGCATTTTTTCTGAGGGATACCGTCCTGTGGAAATTGATCTGACAGATACATCTTTCCGGGATGGCGAAAAAAACACCACCGCTGCGCTGGTCAGAGGCGTGACTGCAACCTTTCAGGGTCTGGGCGCAAAAATACAAGGCTTTGATGCTTCTGTCCGTTCTTCCGTCCTGCCCGGTAGTGGACTAAGCTCCTCTGCCGCCTTTGAGGTGCTGCTGGGCACGATCTTCAATGACCTGTTTTATGCAAGCAAGCTTTCTGAACTGGAAATTGCACAGCTCGCCCAATCGGTGGAAAACATTTACTTTGGTAAGCCCTGTGGCTTAATGGATCAGGCTGCTTCCAGTGTGGGCAATCTGGTATTTATGGATTTTGAAGATCCCCAAAAGCCTTATGTAGAGAAAATCGATTTTGATTTTTCTGCTTCCGGTTATGCGCTGTGTATTATTGACACCGGTGCAGATCACGCTGACCTGACCGATGAATATGCCGCCATCCCCTGTGAAATGAAGGAAATCTCCAATTTCTTCGGTAAGGATGTATTACGAGAAGTTCCGGAATCTGATTTTTTTGCCGCCCTTCCCCAACTGCGGCAGCAGGTGTCTCACCGGGCGATTTTGCGGGCGATCCATTTCTATCAGGAAATGGGACGGGTACTTAGAATGCGGGATGCCTTAAAAGCAAAGGATTTTGACACCTTCCTTACCATAATCAAGGAATCCGGCAGAAGCTCCTGGATGTATCTGCAAAATATCATCCCAGCTGGTGCTACTGCACATCAGGAAGTCGCTTTAGCGCTAGCGCTGTGCGATACACTTCTTGCTGGACGGGGTGCATACCGGGTCCACGGTGGCGGCTTTGCCGGTACGGTGCAGGCCTTTGTTCCGGAAGATATGCTGGAAGATTTTGTACAAAAAACAGAAGCTGTCCTCGGCAAAGGTTCTTGCCATATTCTCCAGATCCGTCCCCAGGGCGGTATTCGTATCCAATAACATTGATGCGCGTTGCCATTTCGCAACGCGCACTTTTTCTGCCGGTGAACCAACAAATTTCAATTTATCGGGCTGTAGGGGCGATTCACGAATCGCCCGCGGGTCATTCGTGAATGACCCCTACGGTTTGTCATTTGCAAAACTTTTTCCACTGTTGCATATTTTTTACCCCCGTGGCAAACAATACCTCCGTAAAACAAAAACAGGAGGTTATACAATATGTTTCCTAAGCGCGTTTTGTGTGTACTGCTCATTGTGTGCTGCCTTTTCTGCCTTTGTGGCATTGCGACGGCTGCCGAAGTGGACAGCGACACCGTTTACTGCTTTACTGCCGCTGATTTTTCTCAGTCGGAAGATCCTCTGCTGGGCATCTGCATTACCGGACTTCCGGACACGCACACCGGAACAGTAATGCTGGGCAACCGGATTTTGCAAAAGGGCGATATTCTCACTGCCGATCAGGTGGCGCAAATGACATTCTCCCCCCTAAGCAGCGAGGAAGATCAGCAGGCACAGATCACCTATCTGCCTATTTATGAAAACCGGGTAGAACGGTCCGCCACTACCGCCCTTTCCATCCGCGGCAAAAAAGATGAAGCTCCGGTAGCCACCGACTCCTCTGTGGAAACTTATAAAAACATTCCCAATGAAGGCACTTTGAAGGCTACCGATCCGGAGGGAAAAACCTTGACCTACACCGTGATCCGCACACCCCGGCGGGGTGAGGTCGTCCTGCGGGAGGATGGCTCTTTTATCTACACTCCCAAGAAAAACAAGGTAGGTGTGGATTCCTTCACCTTCACTGCCACAGACCCTGCTGGGAATGTTTCCAGAGAAGCCACTGTCACCATCCAGATCCTGAAGCCTACCAATCCCACCCAGTATACCGACACTGCGGGTCTTGACTGCCAATTTGAAGCAGAATGGCTGCGCAATACCGGACTGTTTGAAGGGGAGCGGGTCAGTAATCTTACCTGCTTTTTCCCCGATAAGACGGTTAGCCGCGGACAGTTTCTTGCTATGATGGTGCAAACGCTGGATATCCCCGCAGAGGTGGTTTCTGCTGAAAATCTGCCGGAAAATACCCCTGTGTGGCTGCAGCCCTATCTGACCGCTGCCATCCGTTCCGGACTGACTGCCGGTCTGCCGGATGTGGAGACCTTTGACGCAAACAGTCCCATTACCGGTGCAGAAGCCGCTGTAATGCTCCAGAATGGACTGGATCTGGCAATTTCCCAGGATGTTCTCTCCTCTTATGAAGAAGCCCCAGAGGAGATCCCCGCCTGGGCAACCGGGGCACTGACCGTTCTGCAGGAGAACGGCATTGCTATGAATGCAAATGATGCCCTGACCCGTGCAGATGCCGCAAATATTCTGTATCAGGTGAGTATTCTCGCGGTCAATGCCCCCGGAACAGCCGTATTTCGTATGCAATAATTGATCTGGCGGTCTTGCTTTGCGCAAGACCGCTATTTTTTATACTTTTTCTAGTGATTCCCTATTGACAAACGGCACAAGATATGGCAATATATTGTGTAGATACCCTTTCTCAGCTACAATATATTGTGGCTGATGCAAATATGATTACGACAGAAAGACAGGTATGTACTTATGATTCAAAGTATTATCAAACGAGATGGCCGTGTGGTCTTATACGACCAGAATAAGATCGCCGGAGCTATTTTGAAGGCTCTGGAGGCCTCCGGCGAGGGCAATGCTGCCGATGCTGCCCGGGTTGCCAACGATGTCCAGCGGGATCTTGAGGGCAAGTTCACCTCTGATGCGCCCAACATTGAAGCCATTCAGGATGCTGTTGAACGCCAGCTGATGAACCACGGCTTTGCCGCTGCTGCAAAGGCTTACATTCTCTACCGTGCAAACCGCACCCGCGCCAGAGAAGCCAACACCTCCCTGATGAAGACCATCGATGAGATCACCAATATCGATGCCCGTATCAGCGATATGAAGCGTGACAACGCAAATATCGATGGCAACACCGCAATGGGTTCTATGCTCCAGATCGGTGCGGCCGGTGCAAAGGCATATAACGAAATGTATTTGCTGCGCCCTGAGCATGCAAAGGCATACCGGGAAGGCGATATCCACATTCACGATTTCGACTTCTACTCCCTGACCACCACCTGCTGCCAGACCGATATCATCAAGCTCTTTAAGGGTGGCTTCTCCACCGGTCACGGCTATCTCCGTGAGCCTCAGAGCATCCAGTCCTATGCCGCACTGGCTGCTATCGCCATCCAGTCCAACCAGAACGACCAGCATGGCGGTCAGTCCATCCCCAACTTTGACTACGGTATGGCAATGGGCGTCGCCAAGACCTTCCGCAAGGCTTATATCCGCCGGCTGAAGGAGGCACTGGAGGATCTTCTGGATCTGGAGGACGAGCAGGAATCCATCTCCGCCATTGTTGCTTCTGCCGAGGAAGCCTGCGGCACCACTGCACGGCTGGAAAACGCTCCGGATTTTGACCGCACGGTTGCTGTAAAGCTGACAGAAAAGTATGCACTGACCCAGGATCAGGCAACTGCACTGATTGCCCGCTCCAGAAAGCGCGCCTGGCAGAAGACCGACCGGGACACCAAGCAGGCAATGGAAGGCTTTGTGCATAACCTGAACACCATGCACTCCCGTGCAGGCGCACAGACCCCCTTCTCCTCCATTAACTACGGTACTGACACCACTCCCGAAGGCCGTATGGTCATCCGCAATGTGCTGCTGGCACTGGATGCAGGCTTAGGTCACGGTGAAACCTGTATCTTCCCCATCCACATTTTCAAGGTTAAGGAAGGCGTCAACTACAACGAAACCGATCCCAACTACGATCTGTTCCGTTTAAGCTGCAAGGTCAGCGCCCGCCGCCTGTTCCCCAACTACACCTTCCTGGACAGCCCCTTCAACCTGCAGTACTATGTTCCCGGCCGTCCGGAAACAGAGGTGGCAACCATGGGCTGCCGTACCCGTGTTATGGGTAACACCTACGATCCCACCCGTGAGATCGCTTACGGCAGAGGTAACCTGTCCTTCACTTCCATCAACCTGCCCAGAATTGCCATTGAAGCAAAGGGCGATGAGAAGGTATTCTACGAAAAGCTGGAGGCTATGCTGGAGCTGGTTGCGCAGCAGCTTCTGGACCGCTTCGAAATTCAGGCAAGCAAGCACATTTACAACTACCCCTTCCTGATGGGTCAGGGTGTATGGCTGGACTCCGAAAAGCTGGGTAACAACGATGATCTGCGGGAAGTGCTGAAGCACGGCACACTGTCCATCGGCTTTATCGGCCTTGCTGAAACACTGACTTCCCTCTACGGCAAGCATCACGGCTGCGCAGAAGAAATTCAGAACAAGGGTCTGGAGATCCTGGGCTTTATGCGCAAGTTCTGCGACAATAAATCTCAGGAACTGAAGATGAACTTCTCCCTGCTGGGAACTCCTGCAGAAGGCCTGTCCGGCCGCTTCATCCGTATGGACAAGAAGCGTTACGGCACCATCCCCGGTGTTACCGACCGGGAGTACTACACCAACTCCTTCCACATTCCAGTTTGGTACGATATTTCTGTATACGACAAGATCCGTCTGGAAGCTCCCTACCACGCTCTGTGTAACGCAGGTCACATCAGCTATGTGGAGCTGGACGGTGATACCGCACACAATGTAGAAGCATTTGAAGCAGTTGTCCGCTGTATGCACGACTGCGGCATTGGCTACGGCTCTATCAACCACCCCGTTGACCGCGACCCGGTTTGCGGCTATGTGGGTATCATCGGTGATGTATGTCCCCGTTGCGGCCGCCACGAGGGTGAGGAAATTGATCCCGACCGTGTAGAAGAACTGAGAAGAAAGTATCCCCAGATGCCCGCATTCCAGGGTATCGAATAATCACACAAGGAGGAAATGATTATGACTATTAAATCTAACAACGAGAAAATGGGCCAGGGCGTTGGCTTCGAGCGTATTCGCCGGATCACCGGTTACCTGGTAGGCACTATGGACAAGTGGAACGATGCAAAGCGCGCCGAGGAGCGGGATCGCGTAAAGCACTCCCTGAGCAAGAATGCTTGATCTATCCGGCATTGTAAGCGACAGCATTGTGGACGGCCCGGGCATCCGAACTACTATCTTCAGTCAGGGCTGTCCCCATCACTGTGAAGGCTGCCATAATCCGGAAACCTGGGAATTTGGCTGCGGTACGCAAATGGATGAAGAAAGACTTCTGCAAATCGTGGAAGAAAATCCCCTCTGCCGGGGCGTGACCTTCTCCGGTGGCGAACCCTTTGCCCAGGCGGCAGGCTTTGCAAAGCTGGCTCGACTTTTGAAATCAAAAGGCTACGAGGTGGCATCCTACTCAGGCTACACCTTTGAGCAGCTTTTATCCGGCAATGATGCCCAGCGGGAACTTCTGAAAACCATCGATATTTTGATCGACGGACCGTTCCTGCTTGGTGAACGCTCTCTGGAAATTTCCTTCCGGGGCAGTAAAAATCAGCGGATTTTGGATGTTCCTGCATCCCTTGCCGCAGGCAAGGCTGTAGAAACCACCCAATCCCGCTGGCAAGGCGACTAAAAACACCCATCACCGATGGGTGTTTTTTAATGAAAACTGACACGATTTTCCATCGACAAATATTTTATATTGTTTTATAATGTGTATATCTCATATAGGAGGCGCTGATTTATGGATTTGCGTAAAATTGCAGACCGTCTGGGTATTGCGGAATATCCGGCAGATCTTGAAAAGGTTACACCTATTGATGTTTGTAACCTGGAGCTGATTGAAAATTTACATAAAGAATTTAACATCTTCCGGGAGCATTATGAAGATGTACTTCAAGGTGTGGAGGCGCTTAAAAACGACCCCGATCGCCGCACCTGGGCAGAATATGCCTGCGCCTATATGATGACTCTTTCTCTGGAGGACGCCAAAAAATTCCCTCTGCCGGTGGAAGAGGGCGCAAGTGATATGATGCCTCTGCTCATTCAGCTGCCTATGATCCCCAAGTCTGTGGAGGCATACCGGGAAAGAGGCTTTGACGAGGAAACCATCAAAAACATGATGGCATCCTACTACGGCTGCGCCAAGGGTATTTTTAACAAGACCGGAAAGTACGGACTGGATCTGCGTTTCCATCGCTGGATGCTCATTTATGCAAAAAGCCTGATTTTCCCCTATCGTGGCTTCAGCATTGAAGTGCTGCGCTATCCCGAAGGTGCGATCTTCCTGAAAAACAAAAAAGACGGCACGGTGGTGCCGCTGATAGAAAACGAAACTGCCCACAGAAGCGGTCAGGTTTTAGGCTCTGCCGGCTGTGAGGACGCAGAGGGCAGCTGGCAGGTTTCCTGCCGGGAAACTGCAGACGGCTGGTACGGATATCCCACTGTAGACTGCAAAATCACCAAAGAAGAAGTGTTTTACGCAAAGGAAGAATGGGACTGTGTCCTGCGCCCCTGTGACTATGTGCTTAGCGTACATCTTCCCAAGGGTATGGACCTTTCCAAGGAGAATGTGGACATTGCCTTCTCTACTGCCATTGAAAAGGCACGGCAATGGTATCCTGACCAGCAGATCAAAGGTCTGTACTGCGGTTCCTGGCTCCTCGACCCGGCACTTGTAAATATTCTGGGTGAAAACTCCAAGATCATTCATTTCGGCAACCGCTTTGTCCGCCACCCCATTAAAGATGACGGTCAGGCTGTTTCCCGATTTGTATTCCCTCCCAATATTAAAGACCTGAACGAGCTTCCGGAAAATACCACTTTGGAGCGCGGTCTGAAAAAATTGTACCTGGGCGGTGGCTTTATCTATGGCTACCGGGGTGTGATCCTGTAAATAGAAATGGTCGTGTTGCTTTTGCAACACGACCATTTTTCTTTGTTTATCCTTCTACGATCTGGCGCAGGAAACCTGCCTCGGCAGGCAATGTGGTGATCTGGCCGTCATACATAAATTCCAGCAGGAGGGTTTTTTCTTCGCCCTCAAATTCCTTCATGTACATTTTCCAGTTCTCAATGCCGCCTTCCAGAGAAGAACGGACACCGTTAGGCCAGTAGAACACGTGAATATGCTCAATGTAAGGCTTCAGCATACGGATATATGCAATATTTTCTTCATCGCTGATATCAGGGTTGGGCTGCCAATAGGTACGGAAGTTGGGAGAATTGACTCCCTCCATCAGCTCCAGTGCATACTCCTTCGTCTGGGTCATTGTTCCGCGGTGGCATTCCATACATACGATCACACCGGCTTCCTCAGCCAGCTTTGCAACCTTCTTGCCTTCCTCGATGATCATCTGACGCCATTCGGGAGTCATTTCCTCCAGCTTTGCCGAGCCTGCCCAAATACGAATAATATTTGTTCCCAGCTTCTTGGTAGCCTTCAAATAGTCAGGAAACTCCTCAACAGAGTTCACACCCAGACGGAAGTAGCCGCCGTAAGAAGAACAGGTAATGTCGTACTTTTTCATCAGTTCTACCAGTTCCTCCAGCCGGGCATCGTCAGTGCAGGGTGCGTGTACATCGCTGCCCCACTCAATATGCTTCAAGCCGGCCTTCACCATTCCCTGAAGAATTTCTTCAGGACTCAGGCGGCGGAAGCTAACAGATACAACGCCAGTATTATGCATAATCATTTCCTCCTAGAATATATTTCCGTTTTCTCTATAGGTACGCCAGATATTTTCAAAGAAATCGTTTCCTTCCGGCAAAGGACGCACAGGACGCCAGATAAAGCTGCAGCCATCGTCTGTAAGCTTTCCCTGCTGCACCTGATCTGCAAAGGCTTTCGGTTTGCTCACAAACCGGAAGCACTCCTCCAGTCCTTCCCGAAGATCTCCATTTTCATTGGTATAAAGGGCGCTGCCACGGGTCACTCCCACGATTTTACCATAATCTAACATTGCCGTCAAGCACAGCATTTGGCACATCAGTGCATCCCGGTACTGATAAGCAATATAAGTCAGCTCTTTCTTTCCTACGCCCACATTTCCCAGCATCCCATTGAGGTCTGCATTGGTTTCTGCCAATGCCTGTGCCATTTTTGCAGGCTCACGGATGGCTGCACCGCTGACACTCATCCGATGACGGATTCCCATCAGCTTTTCCTTTACATTGTTGGGATTTCGCACCATCATATCCCCGAAGATCCGGTGGGTAGAAACCATAGGATCGGAGATCGCTCGGAAATCTTCCTCCTCCAAAAGCGTCCGCTTGTTTTGGGACAGGAACTGGGCAGCCCGCAAAGAGCCTACCTGTCCGGCATTGAGGGCGCTGCCACCGGGACGGGAAATGCCGTGGGTTCCAGCACATTCGCCCACTGCGAACAATCCGGGAACGGTGGTCTGCCACCACATATCCACAGCAACACCGCCGTTATTATGCTGAGCACACAGAGCAATTTCCAGCATTTCAGTTTCCAGATCCAGACCCTTACTGCGATACAGCTCGATTGCCGGAGTGTTCATAAGCTGCAAGCGCTGGATAGGCGTTCCCAAAAGTGCGTTTGCCTTTTTGAGATAAGTATAGGCTTCCTCGGACAGCTTCTCATACTCGATTTGCTGGAGACCGAAGGGATTTTTCCGGTAATCCAGATACACCCGCCGTCCTAACAAAGCCGTCTGGCGATATACCAGAAGATCGATAATGGAAGAACCGGTCATCACCTTGCTGCTGTCAAAGGGCCACTGATAACCCTTCAAAAACACCATAGACAGTGCTTCATAGGGATCGGAGAAATAATCCAGCAAAAATTCCCGTTCCACGCCCTGTTCGTCCACACTGACAAACCGGGGCAGCACCTGCATATAGGTGCCGGAAACATTCCAGCGGGGATGGGTGGAGGCAAGACCGTACTGCCATTCGGTCATATTCTGAAATTCCGCCCCTGCCAGCAGTGCCAGAGAGGAAGATCCGGTATGGCACTCCGGGAACACGCTGTCGGCATAAATGCCTGCAGGGCCACCGGTAGCCAGCACGATATTTGCTGTGCGGAACACCACAAATTCTCCGGTCTTTTTCTCCAGACAGATAAGGCCGCAAACACCGTCTTCATTTTTGATGATCTCCACCGCATACAATCCGTCGTACACAGGGATTTCCAACCGCTTTGCATTTGCCTCCAGTGCCTCTGTCATAAATTTAGAGGTCAAAGGACCGGCAGAGGTTGCACGGGCAAAGGGATCGTGATCGGTTTTATAGCCGATGTATTCCCCGTAGCGATTGTGGGGAAATGCCACACCCAGCTCGCACAAATTCAAAAAGCACCGGGAGGACAGCGCCGCTTCGCACAGGGCATTGTCACCATCCACGGAACCACCGGCAAAAAGATTTTGCGCCATCTGTGCCACGCTATCCGGGCTGTCACCGCCCAGACCCAGCTTATAATAGGTCTGCTTATCGCTGCCGGTGTTCCGGGAAGTGCCCATTTTCACACCCTCGGTAACGATGGCAACGCTTTTTTTACCCAGCTGCCCAATACGGCAAGCTGCGTTATAGCCGGATGCACCGGAGCCGATCACCAGTGCATCCACAGAAATGATCTGATACTCTTTCATAATACCTCTCACAGGCGGCGGATATGGAAGCCGCCGTCAATATTGATGGATTGACCGGTCATATAGGTAAGCGAACCGTCACACAAGGCATACACGGCACCGGCAATATCCTCCGGTGTGCCCCAACGCTTAATGGGCAAAAGTCCTCCTTCGATGAGTGCATCGTACTTACCCTGGACCTTGGAGGTCATATCCGTGGCAATAATGCCGGGACGGACTTCGTTGACCATAATGCCATACTCTGCCAGACGGTCTGCAAACAAGGTGGTGATCATCGATGCACCGGCCTTGGAAATGCAGTATTCGCCACGGTTAACAGAGCTGGTGTAGGCAGACATGGAGGAGATATTTACGATAGAGCCCTTGATTTTCCGCTTTACCATCTCATTTGCCACCCGCTGGGTCAAAAACAAAGTGCCCTTGGTGTTGATGTTCATCACATAATCATAGCTTTCCTCGGTCATTTCCAGCAGGTCTGCACGCACCTTGGGGGCAACGCCGGCAACATTCACAAGAATATCTACCCGGTCAAACTTCTCTAATGCCACATCCACCAGGCGGTTTCTGTCCTGGGTGCTGCTCACATCACCGGAAACATAGATAAAATCCCCTTCCAGTGCTTCTGCCATTTCCGCACGGCGGGACATACCCACCACAGCAATGCCGTTAGACAGCAGTTTTTTGGCACAAGCCAGACCGATACCGCTGGCAACACCGGTTACGATTGCAACTTTTTTCATCACTTGTTACCTCCGCAGAATTCTTTGTGCAAGGGCAGATATACTTCCTTGTCACGAATGACACAGCCGGGAGTGCTGCCTGCACGCATAATTTCTGTACACTTGGAGCAGCAGATACACAGCTTGTCCTTCTGCAGACCGCCATTTAGAATATCATTTGCAAAATCCGGGTACGCAAAGGTCTGTCTGCCGTAGCCACACAGATCGATACCGCCCTCCTGGATCAGGGCTGCGGTCACATAGGGTGCAGCCACACCCAGATAGCTCAGGGCAGAGCAAAGGATTTTCATTTCCGGAACTGCCTTCTTCAGCTTTGCAGTACCCAGCAGCATCCGGGCAACGCCCACCAGGGGATGCTCCTCGGGGGTATAGCCGCCCATGGTGAAGGGGCGGTTTACATGGGGGTTGAAATAGGGATTGCCCATCGTGATGTTCAGCATTTTTACGCCATAATCCCGTAGCTGCTCCAGCACCCAGATCGGCTCAGTAGGATCAAAGTCGATTCCCTCTTCGCCTACGCCAAAGCCATAAGGTCTGGGGAAGCCGTCATACACATTCATACGGGAAGTAACGATAAAGTCCTTGCCGCAATTTTCCAGCGCACCCAAAATACTCTCACGGAGAAGTCTTGTGCGGTTTTCCAGGCTGCCGCCATATTTACCGGGACGGTTGAAGGCAGACAGCAGCTCAGAATTTAAGTACCGGTGGCAGCACTTCATATCCACACCGTCAAAACCTGCCTGTTCTGCCAGCATTGCACCACCGATCAGCTTTTCCTTCACCAGATCAATATAGTCATCGGAGACGATGCGAGAAGGATCAATGGGGTTCTCACCCTCGAAAATGGGATTGTTGTAGGCAATCAGAGGTTCCGGCTTTCCGTGAGGCTTGCTGTAACGACCGGAATGGGTAGCCTGCATGATCACCACAGGCTCTTTGCCGTTTGCACGGATGCCCTCTTCCTTGATCTGCTCTACGGCAGCTTTGAAGGCATCCAGATTGCCCTGATGGATGTAAAGCTGGCGGGGATTTGCACGGCCTTCCTCCAGCACAGCGGTGGCCTCAAACCACAAAAGACCTGCACCGCCTCTGGCAAAGCGACCGTAACGGCGCATTGTCAGCTCGTCCGGCTCACCGGTAGCTGTGCCGTCGCAGCCTTCCATCGCCTGACAGGCAAGACGGTTGGGAATGGTGTGGCTGCCCACTGTCAAAGGCTGTGCCAGCACAGACAGATCCTGGCTGAAAGGCAGTCCTGTGCCCAGGGCATTATTTTGTACGTGAAATTCCTCTAAGGTGGTGTAAATTTTCCGTTTCATAGATATACGCCTCCATTTTTGTTTATTCTGCTTTCATTCTATCGAAAAAACCAACGGTTGTCTATATGTACTTTGCCGCCAATTATGTAAATCTTGCTTTTTTGCAAAAAATATGCTAGGATTTCAGAAAAGGAGTGTTCCTATGGACAGTATTGTTTTATCCGCAGCATTTGCCAGCGCATCCAGCCATAAATCCAGCCATTTGCACGATAGCCATCAGCTTTTATATGTGACCCGGGGTCAGGCACAGATCACCGTCAGTGAAAAAACCTACTGCGCAAAGCCGGGCACACTGATACTGATCAGCCGATTTGAAACCCACTGCGTAGAGGCTTCTTCTCCGGATTACTGCCGGTATACTCTGCAGATCTCTCCCCGGGTCAGCACCTACGGCAGTATGATCGGCTATCCGGTTTTGTCCGTGCTTACAAACCGCCCTGCAAATTTTCGTCACAGTCTGGATATGTCAGCATGTCCGGAAATGGAAACGCTTCTTTGCAAAATGGTGCAGGAAAAAGAAAAAAATGCCCCTATGGGTGAAAAAATGCTGGATCTGCACTTTTTGCAATTATTGCTTTACCTATCCCGCACCCATCCAAATCTGGTGACACAGGAGGATCCGGCACTGCATCTTGTGCAGCAGGTACAAAGCTTTTTGGAAACAAACTATGCCGCCCCCTGCTCTTTGGAGGATCTGGCTCTGCGTTTTCACTTAAGTGCTTCCCATCTGTCCCACCAGTTCAAGCGCATAGCCGGTATTTCTGTAATGGGCTATCTGCAAGCCTGCCGCCTTGCTGCTGCCAAGGAGCAGCTTGCCCGGACAGATCTGCCGGTGGGACGCATTGTGGAAAATTGCGGCTATAGCGACAACAGCAATTTCAGCCGCTATTTTCAGTCTGTTACCGGACTGACCCCCACCCAATTTCGCAAATCGCACAGATAAAGCCGGTTTTTTTGCAAATAAATCATACTTTTGTACATAGCCAAAAAACAAACTTTAATGTATACTTAACTTATCTGCAGAAAGGATTGGAGTACTATGAAAATTTTACTAATCGGTGCTGGAGGCTTTGGCATCCGTTATTTGAAAATGTTGCTGGAAAATTCCGATCCCAATATCATTTTCGAAGGCATTGTGGAAAAATTTTCCTGTCCTATGGAAGAGGAGATCAAAGCAGCCGGTGTGCCGGTGTATAAAACTCTGGAGGAATTTTACGAAAAGCACACCGCAGATCTGGCGGTGATCGCCACTCCTTCCTTTATGCATTGCCAGCAGAGTATCTTCTGTGTCCGCCACGGCTCCCATGTGCTTTCTGAAAAGCCTGCCGCCCCCACGGTTGCAGAATGTGCGCAAATGATGGCTGCAGAAAAGGAAACCGGCAAGTTCATCGCCATTGGCTATCAGCGGTGCTTTTCCGAAGCAGAAAACAATCTGAAAAAGGACATTGCTGCCGGTCTGTACGGCAAGGCGATCACCTGTGCCTCTCAGCTTTGTGCTCCCCGGGATTTTGCATACTACACCCGGGGCGGTGGCTATGCCGGCAATGTTATGACAAAAGACGGAAAAATGATTTTGGACTCCCCCATCTCCAATGCCTTTGCCCACCATCTTCAGGAAATGATGTTCCAGCTGGGCAAGGAGCCGGATACCGTCGCAACGGTGCAAATCGTGGAGGCGCAGTGTCTGCGCGCCAACAATATCACAAACTTTGATACCGCCTTTGTAAAGCTAAAGACCGAGGACGGTGCGACCATCTATTTTGCCGGCTCTCACGCCACGGAAGGCAGAACCCCCTTTGATCTGGAATATGTTTTTGAAAAAGCCACCATTACCTCCCAGCTGGGCTGTCTGGTCGCCACTTTCAAGGATGGAACCCAGAAAAATTACGGCAGAGCAGAAAAAACTGCTGTGGAGGATAAATTCCTCCACTGTCTGGAAGCCATTAAAAATGGCACAAAACCTGTCTGCACTGTAAAAACTGCCACCCCAATGGTGCAGCTTTGTGAGGACCTTTACCGGACTGTTCCGGTGGAAAATTTCCCGGAGGATCAGATCGTCCGGACGGAGGACCGGGTTTATGTTCCGGGTCTTGCTGAAAAAATCCTGAAAGCCCGGGCAAAAATGTGCCTACTTTCCCAGTTATAATTGACTTTTCTCCCCAAGAGGAGTAAAATATTCCCAATGATTACATATGGAAAGGATCTATGCAAATGAAAGTCTTATTGGTTGGTGCCAACGGCTACGGTGCGAATTTCTTAAAACCTCTGTTCGCACTTCATCAAGAAGGAAAAATCGTCTTTGAAGGCATCGTTACAAGATCTGCTTTTCCAATGCAGGAGGAACTGGC
The DNA here is from genome assembly GCA_045656945.1 of Faecousia sp. Taxonomy (GTDB): domain Bacteria; phylum Bacillota; class Clostridia; order Oscillospirales; family Oscillospiraceae; genus Faecousia. The sequence goes on along the minus strand of JAZOSD010000054.1, from coordinate 23,131 downwards.
GAATGCCGGTATTCAGGGTTATAAAACCTTGGAAGATTTTTATGCAGAGCACACTGCTGACCTGGCAGTGATCTCCACCCCCTCCTTCCTGCACCGGGAACAAAGTATTTTCTGCGTGCAGCACGGCACAAATGTTCTGTGCGAAAAGCCTGCTGCTCCCACCGCTGAAGATGTGGAAGCAATGATTCAGGCTGAAAAGGAAACCGGCAAATTTATTGCCATTGGCTACCAGCGTTGCTATGACAAAGCCGTTTTGAACCTGAAGAAAGCTATTTTAGATGGCGTTTTTGGCAAGCCTGTTTCTGCCAAGAGTATGATCGCCAGTCCCAGAAAATATGCCTATTATGCCCGGGGCGGCAGCTATGCCGGCAATGTAATGACAAAGGATGGCAAGATGATCCTGGACTCCCCTGTGGCAAACGCCTGCGCCCATTATTTGCAGGAAATGCTGTTTTTGCTGGGTAGCGAAATGGACACTGCCGCTCAGCCCACCCTGGTGCAGGGCGAGTGCTACCGTGCCAATGACATCACAAACTTTGACACCTGCTGTTTGAAGATGACGGTAAATGGCGATGTTCCTGTATATTATGCCACCTCCCACGCCGTTCAGGTCAAAACCGATGTTTACGCCTACTATGAATTTGAAAATGCCGTGATTGAGCTGGAAGGCTCCCATTTCTATGCTACTTTCAAAGATGGCTCCGCAGTGGACTACGGTATGCCCGTTGACAGCTATGATAACAAGATTCTCCACTGCATTGACGCCATCGAAAAGGGTACTACTCCCGTTTGCACTGTAAAGACCGCACTGCCCCATGTGCAGATGATCTGTGACATTTACAAGAATATCCCGGTCGCCAACTTCCCGGAAGAAGAAATTGTCCGTCTTGAGGATCGTCTGTATGTTCATGGTCTGCGTGGAAAAATAAAAGAAAGCTACAAAAAAGAGTGTATGCTCTCTGAATTGTAATGAAAAAGGAAGGATAAATTTATGAAAGTATTACTTGTTGGCCCCGGTGGCTATGGCATCCATTTTTTGAAACTGCTGCTGGCAAACACAGATCCGGAAATCACCTTTGAAGGTATCGTTGCCAGAAAGACCCTGCCGATGGAAGAGGAAATCAATGCAGCAAATGTTCCTGTATATCGCTCTCTGGAGGCTTTCTATGAGGAGCACACTGCAGATATGGCAATCATCTGCTCTCCTTCCTTTATGCACACTGAGCAGAGTATTTTCTGCGTAGAGCACGGCACCCATGTGCTTTGCGAAAAGCCCGCTGCTCCCATGGTCAAGGATGTGGAAGCAATGATGGAAGCAGAAAAGAGAACCGGCAAGTTTATTGCCATTGGTTTCCAGATGGCTTATGCACCTGCAACCCTGAACCTGAAGAAGGATATTCTGGACGGTGTATTCGGCAAGCCCATTGCTGCCAAGTCCATTATGGCAGCCATCCGGATGAAAGAATATTTTGCCCGTGGCGGTGGCTATGCCGGTCAGATCGCCACAAAGGACGGACGGATGCTGCTGGACTCTCCTGCTGCAAACGGCTGCGCCCACTATATATTTAACACCTTCTTCCTGCTGGGCGACCAGATGAATACATCTGCAATGCCCACCATCCTGGAGGCTGAGTGCTACCGTGCCAACGACATTTCCAACTTCGACACCGTCACCGTGAAGATGACCGCCGCCGGCATTCCCGTTTACTACGCAACCTCCCACGCAAACTATGGCAACACCGGCTACATTCTGGAATTAGAATTTGAAAACGCTGTGATCCGCATGGAAGACAAGTGCTATGTAGCGCATTTCAAAGACGGCACTGAGAAGAACTATGGTCAACCTTTGGCAAACGGCATTGCTACCAAGGTTTTGGCTTGCTTGGATAATATCCGCACCGGCACAGCCCCTGTTTGCACCGCAAGCACCGCTATGTCCCACGTGAAGATGATCAACGATCTGTACGATAATATCCCTGTTGCAAACTTCCCCGAGGAAGATAAGGTGGATATGGAAGAAATTATGTATGTTGCCAACCTGACGGAACGGCTGCTGGAAGCTTACGAAAAGACCTGTATGCTCTCCGAAGTGTAAATTACATAGGAAACCAGGCGTGTTCGGATTTGAACACGCCTGGTTTTCTATGTATATCCAGAAAGGGTCACCCTCACGGATTTCGGGATACGGATTGCCACGGGCCTACGGCCCTCGCAATGACGGGTGCTTTCCTATAGCTTTTTCCTTTTAACAAACATTTCGTAGGGGACGCCGCCCTTCAAATTTCAGTTTGACGAACCGTTAATGTAGGGGGGGGTCTTGACCCTCCCTTGACGTTGCTTTTATTGCCGTGGGATTTAGGGAGGGTCAAGACCCTCCCCTACAAGTGCACACATTTACAAAAAGGAGGTGTCCGTCCAGACACCTCCTTGGTTTATTTCTTTTTTCGGTTTACAAAGCTACCGAGAACCATAACCACTGCAAAGACAATGAGATACCACATACAGCCGATACCGTGGCTGAACACGCTGGCGATCACCATAAACACACTGCCGCAAAACGCCAGTGCCGGGAGAATGAACCGGCGCAGAGCATTCTGATCCTTCTCCTTGCGCATCCACTGGATGATCATAGGCAGATACATCAGATACACCGTAATAATGGGCAGCTCTGTGGAATCGAACACAAACGCACCCTTCCAAATTCCGGAAAGGCCGGTCAGGTAGAAATACAAGAACCAGACGGCCGTTGCCATCAATGCAAACACGCCGGAATTTCCGGGCATATTGGTCGCCTTATCCACCTGGCTAAAGGTTTCCGGTGCAGGACCTTCTCCCCGGTTTGCCAGAGAGTACATACACCGGGTGCAGCCCAGCATCAGTCCGTTGGCAGTACCCAGGCAGGAGATCGCTACGAACAGATTGAGAATGTTCCCCAGCACATTTCCAAAAATATTGGTAAAGGCAACGGTTGCACCCTGATCTACCAGCTCCTGATTGGATGCACCTCCGGCAACACCGATATAGTAGAAAAGATATGCCGCTACGATCACAATACCGCCAATGATCAATGCCTTCGGCAGATTCTTTTTAGAATCCTTGATCTCTGCATTGATAGAAGTGGCAATGATCCAGCCTTCGTATGCAAAGGCGGTGGCGCAAACCGCGGTAAACAGAGGGCTGGAGGAAACAGCCTCCACCTGTGCGGTGGTGGTGATATTTTCCTGCAAAGTGCTGGTGACGATGCCGTAGATCAGACCCACGATCGCCATCAGTCCAATGGGAATCAGCTTAATGACTGTAGTAGAGGTCTGCAGCTTACCTGCCAGCTTGGGGGATAGCACATTCACCGCATACACTGCACACAAGTAAAACAGCGTCAGTGCCATACACTCCGGGCCAATGCTGCAGCCACCCTGTGCCGCAGGGATGGTCAACGCAAAATCCGGATTTGCAGAAGTGATAAACTCCAGCGTATACCGGGCAGTCAGCCACGCAAGGGTTGCAGTCATACTGGGAAAATAGATGGTTGCAGAAAACCAGCCCATATAATAGCCATATTTAGGTCCTACGGTGGCTTCTGCATAGTCCACAAGACCGTTGACCCGCTCGTATTTCTGACCCATAAAGGAGAAAGTCAGCAGGCACACCAGCATAATCGCGCCGCCAATGATCCACGCCAGAATTCCAAGAGGCATATTGCCTTCGGTCTTTTGCAGGATCGCCTGTGCCTTAAAAAAGATACCTGAACCGATCACAATACCAACCACCATACAAATGGCAGTGAATAATCCATATTTTCGTTGTAAAGTACTTTCCATAATCATCCTCTTTCTATATAAAATCTGTGCTTATTATATATGAAACAGTGGAAAAAGTCTATTGACAAATTTATAAACAGGGGGTCTAATATAAGTAATAAAACACTTAGGAGGGATCTTTATGCGAATTGGTATCGCCGCACTCCATCACGAAACAAATTCCTTTTCCAACATTTATATGACTTGGGAGCTTATGAGCAGATCCAGATTTGAAAACGAGGTTTATCGCAGGATCTATACACCCATTCGCAACTATTCCGGCGGTTTTCTGGCAAAAGCTAAGGAGTTGGGGATCGAGATCGTTCCCGCTGCTTCCGCCTATCTTTGCCCCTCCGGACATATTACGGACGAAGCTTTGGAAAAACACAGAGATGGCATTTTGGATATTTTGTGGCAGGCCCATCTGGAAAAGCCGTTAGATGCCATTGGCTTGAATCTTCACGGTGCAGGTGTGGCAGACAGTTATCCCGACGCAGATGGGGAAATTCTTCGGGCAGTGCGGGAGCGATTTGGTCCGGATATGCCCATCGGCTGCTGTCTGGATCTTCACGGCAATATCACCACCGAAATGATGAAATATGCCGATCTTTTGATCGGTGTCAAATGCTATCCCCATGTGGATGAATACGAAACCGGTATGCAAATGCTGGAAATGCTGGCAGATATGACCCAAAACAACTGGCGTCCTTACCAAAAGCTGATTCAGCTTCCCTGGCTGTTAGTGCCTGCCGAAGGCGTTACCACCTCCGGTGCTGCCCACGAAGTTCAGCAGTTTATGATCGAGCTGGAAAAGAATAACCCGGATCTTCTCAACGCCAGCTTCTTCCACGGTTTCCCCTACTCCGACATAGAACAGGCCGGTGTTTCTGTCACCACTGTTGCCAAAACCCAGGAGGCGGCAGACGCCTTTGCCCGGCAGGTCGCTGAATTTGCCTGGAACAAGCGGAAAGAATTTGCTGTGCCTGCCAACTCTGCAGAAATGGCATTTGACCTTGCTTTGCAAATCCCCTTAACCAACGGTCCGGTTATGATCAACGAATCCTCTGATAACACCGGCGGTGGTGCGCCCGGTGACGGCACCCATCTTTTGCGGGAATTTATCCGCCGGAATCTGCCAAACTCCGTGTTTGCCAGTGTGTCTGACCCGGAGGTTGCCGCCCTTGCCCACAAAGCCGGTGTGGGTGCTACAATCCGCTGCAAGCTAGGTGGAAAAACCGACAATCTCCACGGAGAACCCTTGGAAATAGAAGCCTATGTAAAAACCCTCAGCGATGGAGTTGCCATCAATCAATCTCCAATGGGCGGCGGCAGCACAATAAAATATGGTCCCACGGCCCTTTTGGTGGTGGGCAATGCCAGCATCGTTGTAATCTCCTCCCGTTCGCAGGCTATGGACGACAGTATGCTCCGGGTTTCCGGCTTGCGGTATGACTTGATGAAGTTGGTGGCTGTTAAATCCTCCCAGCATTTTAAGGGCTGGTGGGCAGACCATTGCAGTGGCATTGTTCCCTGTGATTCCCCCGGCATTCACTGTGCCGATCTACACGTCTTTGATTTTAAGAACACCAACACAAATTATTTCCCTCTGGGCGATGCCCAATGGAACGGATAAACCAAAAGAGGCTGTAAGAAAACGCATATATTTCCAAAACAAATGAAAACAAAAGATGGAGGTAGCTCTATAGTGGACTGCCTCCATCTTTTTATCAAATTTCAGTTTGACGCACTGTTAATATAGGGGCGGTGCAGTGCGCCGCCCGTCGGTAAAATGCGACCTCGATGGGCGCATTTTACCGTATTATTCGCCTGCGGCGACGGGAGGGGCAATGCCCCTCCCCTACAGAGGCACACCGACAAACTGCAATTTAACAGTTTTGTCAGGAATATATAGTCTGAATAAAATTTCAGGTTCTTTTAAGCCCCTTTTTCTTATTTTCGGCCTAAGGTTTTACGATAGGCTTGGGGGGACAGACCAGAAATTTTATGAAACACCCGGTCAAAATAGGTATTGCTGTTAAATCCCACCTGCACCGCAACAGTTTCTACACTCAGTTTTGTTTCTGTCAACAGATCCTTTGCCCGGTCAATTTTCAGGCGGTTGCAGTACTGCCCAATGGTTTCCCCGGTTCTCTCCTTGAAAATGCGACCCAAATATTTGGGAGAATAATTAAACAGCGATGCCATATCCTCTATGGTAAAATCATAGGCGGCATTTTCCCGGATATAGCTTTTCATATTCTCCACCAGAGGATCAAAGGTCTTGTTGTCCGTTCCGTAGCGGTCAAAGAGAAAGTGAATGTAACTTTCCAAAACATCAGCCGTTTTCACGCAATTCTCCGGGGTAAAGGTGCAGTCCATTGTTTCCAGCAACTGGCTCCCCGCCTTCTTTTCCAGTTTCTCTCTTTGTCCGGGATCATCGGTGAGGATGTTTCCAATAAAAATGACGCAGATCACTTTGTCATCGTATATCACCGGGCGGCAATATTCGTACACACCGCTGGTGCAAAAGCCCGCCATCGGCTTGCGATACTTTACCACCGCTTTTTGCACTGTCATACGGCAGCGATAGCAATTTTCCAAGCCCTTTGGACGCTTTTTCATCTCCAGACAAACAGGCTGGTTATGGATGGTCTGACTTTCGGCAAGCCAGGTCTTTCGGTTGCCAAAATCGTTCATAAACGCAAGGCAGATATGCATTTTTGTACCTTTTTCCAGCGCGGAGATCAAGCTGCTCAGGGTGGAATGTTCCATAACTTTCACCTATTTCCCATAAATATACTATATAATAGCACAAATGTATCTTTTGTGCAAATACAGGTTTCTTTTTTTGTAAAAAAACCATTATCGTTTACTATAATGAATGTAGAAAACAGAAAGGAATGATGGCTATGCACAAACCTACTGAAATTTGGATCGACGCGCTGGACTTTCAAGAGAAAGGCGGCTGGAAGGAGGACACCCAATATGTTCACCTGATGGGAAGTCCTTATTTGCTTGCTGCCCACGAGCCGGGTGTTCCTGTGGAAGATGCCCGGGTCACGGTGGACATTCCCAAGACAGCTACTTACCGCATTTGGGTGCGGGATCGGAACTGGCTGCGTCCTCATAATCCCGGCACATTTAATCTGGTAGTCAACGGAGAAAACAACGGTGTTGTTTTAGGTCAAATGCCTTCTGATCGCTGGGTGTGGGAAATTGCCGGTGATTTCACATTGCCTGAAGGCAAATGTGAGCTGGCGCTTCACGATCTGACCGGCTATTTTGGACGCTGCGCCTCCATCCTCATTACTGACGATTTTGACTACCTCCCCTCTCCCGAAGTGGATCGTATCCACAAAGACCGGGCGCGGATCAAAAATTTACCCCAGGGTGTGGCTTTCGGTGGTGACTATGAAGTCATCGTTGCCGGTGGCGGTCCTGCCGGTGTGCCGGCAGCCATTGCCTGCGCCCGTATGGGTGTGAAAACACTGCTGGTACAAAACCGGTCTATGCTGGGCGGCAACGGCAGTAGTGAAATTGGCATTACCTTTGACGGTGCAGAAGTCCGGCATCCCTTCTCCAGAGAAACCGGCATTGCCGAAGAGATCCGCCGTCTGCGGGATCTGGATCCGGCTCCCGGCGGTGCCTGGACCCGTGCTATGGAACAGCTGACCGCTGCAGAAAAAAATCTCACTGTAATTTGCAACAACCATATTTGCGCAGTAGATATGGCAGATGATGAAACCATCAAATCCGTCACCGCAATGAACATCCTCACCCTCACAAAGCAGTGCTTTACCGGCAAAGTCTTTATTGACTGCACCGGTGACAGCTGGATCGGCTATTTTGCAGGAGCCAAGTCCCGCTTCGGTCGGGAAAGCTCTTCCCAGCATAAGGAAGAAGCTGCGCCTTCTGTTGCCGACACCCTGACAATGAGCGGTTGTATCAAAGGCGATAAGCGTCCTTTCTTTGAAAAAACTGATTCGGTGGTAGAATTCCACGCACCCAAATGGGTGCCCAAGCTGCCGGAGGATGATCTGGAATTTGGCCGCACCATCCGCAGTATCGCTATGCAATGGTGGCTGGAAGCACCCAACACCTATGACGATATGTGGGATGGAGAAGAGACTCGCGATGCGCTGTTTTTGGTAACTTTGGGTTACTACGACCATCTGAAAAACCATTGGTCTGAGAAAGAGCGGGCGCAGAACTATCGGCTGATTTTCTCTTCTGTTATCAACGGTCGCAGAGAGTCCCGCCGGCTGATGGGTGACTATATTCTCACCCAGGAGGATTGTGAAACCTCCCGCACATTCCCGGATGCCATCACCTACACAGGCTGGTCCATCGATGTGCATCATCCGGAGGGTATTTATTCCGGCAGCAAAGGACCTCTGTACTATGTCAAACGCCTGAAGCAGCCCAAAATTCCCTATCGTTGTCTCTATTCCAAAAACATTAAAAACCTTCTGTTTGCCGGCAGAAATATCAGTGTCACCCATATGGCACTGGGTACAACTCGCGTGCAAAATACCATCGCAACCATCGGTCAGGCTGCCGGTACGGCTGCAGCACTTTGTATTGCGTTGAATGAAACACCCCGGGGTATTTATGAGCGGCATCTCAAGACCTTGCAACAGACACTGATCAAGAATGACCAGTGGATTCCCGGCTTCAAGAATGAAGATCCCGGTGATCCCTGTCTGACTGCCGAAGCCGTTGCCTCCAGCGAAAGCAAAACCGAGATTTACCGGGATGAAATGGGCGAACTTGGGACTTTCCTGCCTCTGAATGTGACCCATCAGGCACGGATTCAAATTCCTGTGCGGACAGATGTCAGCAATCTTTATTGCTATCTGCGCTCAGATTCCAACGAGCCGGTTACCGTTTCTCTCCACGCTTATATTACCGGATTTGACATTGACACCTTCTACCCCAACCGGGAGGATATCCATTCCCAGGCAGAGGTTGCCCCCGGATATGAAGGCTGGGTGAAGTTCCAGCTGCCGGACACTTTTGTATTGAACCACGAAAGTATCATTGCTTCCCTTGCACCTGCGGAGGGTATCAGCTGGCAAACGGAAACAAACCACTCCTTCTATTATTGGCGTACGGAAATTAATGAAAATGGAAAGCGAAAGACTATCAACAATGAAGGCTACCGCATCCGGCATATGGATCCGGTACCGGAAGTGATTGCCAACTGTTCTGCAAAGAATGTGGTAAACGGACATAGCCGTATGATCGATGCAGAAAACTACCAGTGGGTTTCCGATCCCAAACAGACCTTACCCCAGTGGATCGAGCTGACTTTCCGGGAGAAAACACCGATCAATTCTGTCAGTATTGTATTTGACACAGAGCTTACAAATCCCGGCACGAGCTGGCACATCATAAAACCCACTGTACCGAAGGAGTGCGCCAAGGATTACTTTGTAGAAGTGTTTGACGGCAAAAGCTGGGTAGAGGTTGCCCGTGCAGAAGAAAACTTTATGCGCAAACGCACCCATACTTTTGATGCGTTGGATGCAGAAAAGATCCGCATTACCGTCACAAAAACCTGGGGCGATCCCTCTGCCAGAATTATGGAAGTCCGCGCCGCTTTGGAAAAATAAACCACAAAAAATGAGAGGCAATTGCCTCTCATTTTTGCTTATTTTAGTTCACTTAACAGTTTCTTGCCTTCATCAATCAGCAGTTCCGCCACGCCTGCCTTAAAATTGGAGCTTCTTGCTTCATAGCCGCCCTCGTCGTAGGAGTCCTGCATGGGGAAATAACCTTCGTAGGCATTGGTGGAACAGGTGGGAAGCACCAGATCCCATCCTTCCGCTTTCTTCAAGCCTCTGCCGATACCTGTAAATGGCTCACCGGGCAGGCCCACCAGTGCCACATTGCCAATGGCAATTCCGGAAATAGGCAACTGGAAATTCTCCGGTCCATTTTCCAAACGAACCATTCTACCCGCTTCTGCCACCACTGTGGTCAGCATCATACCGCTGTAGGGAAGCTCTGCGTCTTTGCCTGCCTTATGCAGATCATTGATCCGATGTGCCTCCGCCAGCTGACTGGGATCTGCCTGATTGGAGGGCACATCCACCATATTTTGACCGTAGCGCAATGTGTCCACATCCACATAGCAGACCTTGTCAAACACCTGCAGCACACCGCCGGCAACCACTCTGCCCATGTGCCGGGCGTGACCATAGCCACGGGTCACATCGTCAAAATCGTTTGCCATATCATTCAAATCGCCGCCCCGGGGATGGACATTAACATGGTTCACATCACCCTGTGCGCCATTGAAGAAAATACACTTGGTATCCGGCAGTGCCTGTTCTAAAGTGCTACACACAAAGCCGGGCCAGTCAGCGCTCAATTTGCAGCCACCCACTGTGTCCGGATGGTCGCCAAAGTTCACTAAAACAAGGGAATCTTCCTCCCGGTCAAACCGCAAGACATTGACCCGCTCGTCCACTTCGCCAATGGGTGCAACAATATCCGGATTGTCCACACCGGGGTTGGTCTGCACACTGCCGTCCTTCATCCGGAAGCGGCGAACAAAGGCGATCCGGGGCGCATTGCCCACGCCATAGCCCATCCGGGCAGGCTTTAAGTCTGCAAGTGCCGCCACAACGCTCTCCACAAGCTTTTCGGAGAGGATCTGCACATATTCCAGATCGATGGGGTTTTCAGAATGGATATTGGTAAAAGGACCGGTGTGGGTGTGGGTTTCGTGCACATAAAGTGCCTCCTCCGGCAGGCCGGTTGCTTCGCTGACCTTCCGGAGCATAGGAAGCAGGGTTTCCCGCTTAATGCCCAAGTTATCGATGCTCACCAGCGCCACCTTTGTATCCCCGCAGGCAAGGGCAAGGGTTCTGACATACAGATCATCCCGCACACTTTCTGCAAAACGGGAAATAAAATAGCCACTCATACTGCAGCCCAGCTTGGGGGTTGCATTTATTTTGGAAAATCCCGCTTGTAATGTATTCATTTTCTATACTCCTTTTCCCAATCCATTGTTTTGAAATGTTAAAGAAAGATTTCTGCTTATGAAAAAGATACTAAAAATCCACCCGGATGTCAACCACCCAGCACACCATTTGGGTTCAAAAAGGACATAGTTAACAAAAGATGTCATCCATCTAAAAAACGAGAGGCTGTGCCTCTCGTTTTTTTATTTAACCATAATAAGCATTCAAATACATCTGGCGGATTTCGCGCATTAAGGGGTAGCGGGGATTTGCACCGGTGCACTGGTCATCGAATGCCTGCTCCGTCATCTCATCCAGACGAGCAAGGAAATCCTGTTCGTCAATCCCGTAATCTTTAACCGTCTTACGGATGCCAACCTTCTCTTTCAGGGTTTCAATGGCGTCAATGAGATTTTCCAACTTCTGTTCATCGGTTTTTCCGCCCAAACCCAAGTAATCGGCTACCTCAGCGTAACGGGCAAGGGTGTGGGGGTGATCGTACTGGGAGAATGTGCCCATCTTCACAGGGTTTTCGCTGGCATTAAACCGCAGCACATGGGAAATCAGCAATGCATTTGCCACGCCGTGAGGCAGATGGTGGAATGCACCCAGCTTATGGGCCATGGAGTGGCACACGCCCAAAAATGCATTGGCAAAAGCCATACCCGCCATAGTTGCCGCATTTGCCATATTCTCTCTGGCTCTGGGATCGTTAGGCCCGTTGTCATAAGCCTTGGGCAAATTCTCAAACACCAGCTTCAGGCTTCTTAGAGCAAGGCCGTCGGTGTAATCCGTTGCCAGCATAGATGCATAAGCTTCCAGTGCGTGGGTCACCGCGTCGATACCGGATGCCGCGGTCAAGCCCTTGGGGGCGTTCATCATCATATCTGCATCCACGATTGCCATATTGGGAAGCAATTCATAGTCTGCAAGAGGATACTTCACACCAGTGCTCTCGTCAGTGATAACCGCGAAGGGGGTCACCTCAGAGCCTGTGCCGGCAGAGGTTGGAACTGCCACAAAGTATGCCTTTTCACCCATTTTGGGGAAGCCGTACACACGCTTGCGAATATCCACAAACCGCATTGCCATATCCATAAAGTCAGCATCCGGATGCTCGTACAGCACCCACATAATCTTGCCCGCATCCATTGCAGAGCCGCCGCCCACTGCCACGATCAAATCCGGCTGGAAGGCTGCCATCCGGGCAGCACCCTCTCTGGCACAGGCAAGGGTGGGATCGGGGGCAACATCGGAAAATACTGTGCAGGTAACGCCCATTTCCTCCAGCTTTTTCTGGATCGGTGCTGTATAACCGTTTTCATACAGGAAGGTATCGGTAACGATAAATGCCTTTTTCTTTCCCTTCAGCTCACTAAGCGCTACCGGCAGGCAGCCTTTTTTGAAATACACCTTTTCCGGTGCCCGGAACCACAGCATATTCTCCCTCCTGTGTGCTACCGTTTTAATATTCAGCAGGTGCTTAACACCTACATTTTCCGAAACGCTGTTGCCGCCCCAGCTGCCACATCCCAGTGTCAGGGAGGGGGCAAGCCGGAAGTTATACAGGTCACCAATGCCGCCCTGAGCAGAGGGAGTGTTCACCACAATGCGGCAGGCCTTCATCCGGTCTGCAAAGGCGTCCAGCTTTTCTTTTTGGGTCACCGCATCCAGATAGACAGATGCTGTATGACCAAAACCGCCATCCTCCACCAGCCGCTGTGCCAGATCCATTGCGTGGGCAAAATCCTTTGCCTTATACATTGCCAGCACAGGAGAAAGCTTTTCGTGGGCAAAAGGTTCTGAAAGCTCCACGCTGGTGACTTCGCCAATCAGGATCTTGGTGTTTTCAGGAACTTCCACACCAGCCAGTTTTGCGATGGTGAAGGCGGACTGCCCTACGATCTTGGCATTGAGCGCACCGTTTATGAGGATTACTTCTCTTACTTTTTTTGCTTCCTCTTTGCTCAGAATGTGGCAGCCACGGGCAGCAAACTCCTTCTTTACCTGATTGTAAACCGGCTCAAGAACCACAACGCTCTGCTCCGATGCGCAGATCATACCGTTATCGAAAGTCTTGGAGTGGATCACAGAGGAAACTGCCAGCAGGATATCCGCACTGTCATCGATCACAGCCGGAGTATTTCCCGGGCCTACACCCAAGGCAGGCTTACCGGAAGAGTAGGCTGCCTTCACCATTCCCGGTCCACCGGTGGCAAGGATCAGATCCACTTCCTGCATCAACACATTGGTCAGTTCCAGAGAAGGCTTATCGATCCACTGGATAATATCCTCCGGTGCGCCTGCTGCTACAGCGGCTTCCAAAACCAACTTTGCTGCAGCAATGGTGCAATCCTTTGCCCGGGGGTGGGGACTGATGATCATACCGTTTCTGGTTTTCAGGCACAGAAGCGCCTTAAAAATGGCGGTAGATGTGGGGTTTGTGGTGGGAATTACCGCACCCACAACACCAACAGGCTCAGCAATCTTTGTAATGCCATAGGCGGTGTCCTCTTCAATCACACCGCAGGTTCTGGTGTCCTTATAAGCATTGTATATATATTCGGCAGCATAGTGGTTCTTAATTACCTTATCTTCTACCACGCCCATACCGGTTTCTGCAACTGCCTGCTTCGCCAGGGGAATTCTTGCCTTATTGGCAGCAGTGGCTGCAGCTAAAAAGATCTTATCCACCTGCTCCTGGGAGAATTTTGCAAAAACCGCCTGCGCCTTCCGGCAACGGGACAATGCCTGCTGAAACTCCTGAAGATTGGTCACGGCTTCATACTGTTTATTCATAAGACCACGCTCCTTTTCGGTTTGCCTTTATCGATTTTCGGTTATCGATTGTTGGGTATCGATTACCTTGTATCGATATATTATCACCGATATGTAAAAAAGTCAATTCTAAAACTTCTACAAAAGGAAATGTTATCTTCTATCTCTTTTTGTTGATTTTGCTATAGGAATATGTGGAAATAACCACACCCCTCCTTTTAGTTTATCGTTATGGGTGAAATATGTGCAAAAAAACCGGGAGGGGCAATGCCCCTCCCCTACAATATTTTCGAATTATACTCTTGCGTGACCCTGGGCGCAGATCACATCTACCACCCGGTCTACACATTCCTGACATAGTTCCTTAGAGGGTGCTTCCACCATTACCCGGATCACCGGTTCTGTGCCAGATTCCCGCACTAAGATCCGTCCTGTATCGCCCAATTGCTCCGCAACCTTTGACACAGCCGCCTGCACTGCCGGGTCGTTCTGTGCCTCCGGCTTAGACTTGACCCGCACATTTTTCAGCACCTGGGGATAAATGGTTAGCCCTTCACAAAGCTGGCTGAGCTTTTTCTTCTTCGCCAGCATTACTTCCATAACCTTCAAGCTGGTGAGGATGCCGTCACCGGTGGTGGCATACTTGGAAATGATAATGTGACCGCTTTGCTCACCGCCCAGGCGGCAACCGTTATTTACCATATACTCATACACATACTTATCGCCCACAGCGGTCTTGGCATAGTCAATTCCCTTTTCGTCCAGTGCCTTATACAGACCAAAATTGGACATCACCGTGGTAACAACCGTATTGTTATCCAGTTGACCCTGCTTTTGCATATAGTCGCCCAGAATATAGAGGATATGGTCTCCGCTGATCACTTCACCCTTTTCGTCCACACACAAACAGCGGTCCGCATCGCCATCGTAGGCAAATCCCACATCCAGCCCGTTTTCCACCACAAATTTCTGCAGCACTTCAATATGGGTAGAGCCGGCATTTTCGTTGATATTCGTACCGTCGGGATCTGCATTTATCACATAGGTCTTTGCACCCAGCGCATCAAATACAGACTTAGCAACGTTCCAGGATGCGCCGTTGGCACAGTCCAAGCCTACCTTTACGCCCTTAAAGGAGTAAAGACCCAGGCTGATCAGGTAGCCAATATAGCGGTTTCTGCCGGAAACATAGTCCACTGTGCAGCCAATGCGCTCTTTTGTGGCATAGGGAAGCTCCTCCCACTTCTGCCCAAAGATCTCCAGCTTGCCGTCAATATAATCTTCCACTAAGGCAATGGTTTCCTCGTCCATTTTCTCGCCATTGGCATTCAAGAGCTTAATGCCGTTGTCATAGAAAGGATTGTGGCTGGCAGAGATCATAATGCCGCAGTCAAAATCGTCCATCCGGGTCACATAAGCAACGGAGGGTGTAGTGGTAACGTGCAATAGATACGCATCTGCACCGGAGGCTGTCAGACCTGCAACCAGCGTATACTCAAACATATAGCTACTGCGGCGGGTGTCCTTGCCGATCACCACCCGGGGTGGTTCTTCCGAACCTGCCCGGCGTTTTAATTCCCCATAATACCAACCCAGAAAACGACCCACCTTATAGGCGTGATCTGCTGTCAAATTTACATTGGCTTCCCCACGAAAGCCGTCAGTGCCAAAATATCTACCCATAAATATTCTCCTTGATTGAAGCAGTATTCGTAGGGCGGGTGCTTGCTCCCGCACTACATTGCTATTTCTTTTTTACAATATTTCCACTTGATTTGTAGATGCTATTTTCAGGAATCACGCCCCGGACGCTGGACAAGGGATATACATTGGAATTTCTGCCGATTACTGTGCCGGGATTTAGCACACTGTTGCAACCGACCTCCACAAAATCTCCCACCATTGCGCCCACTTTCTTAATGCCTGTGGGAATTCCTTCTCCAATGCGGATCACTACAAGAGATTTATCGGATTTTACATTGGAAGTCAATGATCCCGCACCCAAGTGTGCCTTGTAGCCGAGAATACTGTCGCCCACATAGTTATAGTGAGGCACTTGCACATTGTCAAAGAGGATCACATTTTTCAGTTCCACAGAATTGCCAACCACGCAGTTTTCCCCAACCAGCGCAGCGCCACGGATAAAGGCACAGTGGCGCACTTCTGTACCTGCTCCGATAATACAGGGCGCGCCCAGATATGCGGTGGGGGCGATCTTTGCAGTCTTATGCACCCAAACCTGGGGCAAAACCTCTAAATATTCTTCCGGATTTAAGCTTGCACCCAGTGCGCAGATCAGATTGCTGATCCCTTTAAGTGCTTCCCAGGGATATTGAACGCCTTCCAAATAGTCCCCGGCGATGGTATGGCGCAGATCGTAAAGATCCTTGACTGTATACATTTTTGCACCTTCTTCAAAGTTTATTTGTACAAATTTAGTGTCGTTTTTGATGCATTCGATTATACCATATCCATTCTGCGAAATCAATTGGAAAATATAAGCTTGGTCAAATTTCAGTTTGCCGGACTGTTAATGTAGGGGCGGTGCAGTGCGCCGCCCGTCGGCAAAATGCGACCTCGATGGGCGCATTTTACCGTATTATTCGCCTACGGCGACGGGAGGGGCACACCGATAAATAATTTTTGACAGTTTCGGCATATAAATAACCGGAAGCGGTACACTGTACGCTTCCGGTTGTTTTTATTTACTTTTTCATTGCCGCCTTGACGATTGCCAGAATTTCCTCCGGTGTTTCTACCGGGCTGGCAATCAGCTTTTTGGGGCAGACCGCAGCACACAATCCGCAGGCAGTACACTTCTCATAATCGATCACTGCCAGATTGTGCTCCACGCGGATCGCCTCGTGGGGGCAGATCTTGGTACAAATACCGCAACCAATACAGCCTTGGCTGCAACCGCGGACAGTAACCGCGCCCTTAGCGTGGGAATTGCAGGCAATGTACACATTGGTGCCATAATCCACAGGGATAATCAGATTTCGGGGGCAAGCCTCTGCACAGGCCATACAGCCGGTACACATTTTACTATTGACCTTTGCCACACCGTCCACGATCTTAATGGCATTGTACTTACAAGCCGCAACACAGCTGCCAAAGCCTAAGCATCCAAACTTACAGGCAATCGGGCCGTTGCCGCCCACCTTGGAGGCAGCCAAACATTCCTGTATTCCCTCATATTCTGCCTTCAGCTTTGCACCCTGCTTATTGCCCTCTGTGTCCACCGTCCGGTAGCCGGAGCAGCGTACCAGTGCCACTTTGCGCTTGACTTCACCGGCTTCCACGCCCATAATGGCAGCCATTGCCTGGGCGCATTCATTGCCACCGGAGTTGCATTTTCCAATTTCCGCTTCCCCGTTGAGCACCGCTTCAGCATAACCGCCGCAGCCTGCATAGCCGCAGCCGCCACAGTTTGCACCGGGCAGACATTCATTAAGCGCATCCAGTCGGGGGTCTGTTTCCACATAGAAAAGCTTGGATGCAGCAGCCAATACCAAACCGAAAATCAGTCCCAGACCGCCTAAAATACCAATTGCAATCAATATTTCCATTTTCCGACCTCCTTAACCGATCTTCAGGCCGGAGAAGCCCATAAACGCCATAGCAAGCAAGCCGGCTGCAATCAAAGTAATGGGAAAACCCTTAAAGCTTTCCGGGCAGTCCGCCTTGTCCACACGCTCCCGCACAGAAGCAAACAAAACGATTGCCAAAGTAAAGCCTAAACCGCCGGCAGCACCGTTGATCACGCTTTGCAGG
This sequence comes from Faecousia sp., assembly GCA_045656945.1. Classification (GTDB taxonomy): domain Bacteria; phylum Bacillota; class Clostridia; order Oscillospirales; family Oscillospiraceae; genus Faecousia. The sequence continues at coordinate 5,808 of JAZOSD010000054.1, read as the reverse complement.
AAATCATACTGCTTCTGTACATTCACCAGTGCCACGCCCAGAACAGCGCAGTTTGTGGTGATCAGAGGCAGGAAAATGCCCAGTGCCTTATAAAGGGCAGGAACACTCTTTTTCAGGAACATTTCCACTACCTGCACAATGGAAGCGATCACCAAAATGAATGCAACCGTTTGCATATAGCCAAGTCCCAACGGCTGCAGCACAAATGCATCCACTGCCCAGCAGGCGGCTGAAGCCAGTGCCATAACGAAGGTAACTGCCATACCCATACCTAAGGCAGTATCGATCTTTTTGGAAACGCCCATAAAGGGGCAAATACCGTAGAATTTAACAAGGATAAAGTTTTCTGTGAGGATCGCAGAAAGGAGAATGCCCAAAAGGGACTGCATATATCCGTCCATTATTTTGCCTCCTCCTTCTTCTTATCCCGCAGCCGGACTGTCAGCCACTGGAACAGAGCAATCACAAAGCCCAGTGTCAAAAATCCGCCCACAGGCATTGCCATCTGCATAGCCGGGTAGCCTTCCGGAATGATCACATAACCCTCGCCACCGTTGAGCAGTCCACCGCCAAAGGTGCCTGCACCCAGCAACTCCCGGATCACGCACATAATGACCAAGGCTACGGTGTAGCCAATGCCCTGACACAAGCCGTCTACTGCAGATGCCAGCACACCGTTTTTGGAAGCAAAGGCTTCTGCACGACCCAAAACAATACAGTTTACAACGATCAATGGAATAAATACGCCAAGACTTTCCGCCAGATCCGGCAGATATGCCTGCAAAAGCAGGTCTACAATGGTAACAAAGCCTGCAATAATCACAATATATGCCGCAATCCGGATCTGGGAAGGAATCACCTTCCGCAGTGCAGAAATCAGCACATTGGAGCAGATCAAAATAATGGTAACCGACAGACCCATACCCAAGCCGTTAAACAGGCTGGTAGTGATCGCCAGCGTGGAACACAAGCCCAAAAGCTGCACCAGCACCGGGTTTTTCGTCAGCAGGCCTTCATACAGTTGCTTTTTAAAATTCATATAAAGACCTCCTTATTCCATATTTTTCGCACATTCCACAGCTGCGTTCACACCGGCAACCACAGCACGGGAAGTGATGGTGGCACTGGTCAGTGCATCGATCTGACCACCGTCTTTATCCACAGACAAACCGCCATCCAAGCCAATAAACTGACTGCGGAAGGCTTCACCCTTGGCACTATCTGCAGCAGCCACCGCACCAAGTCCGGCAGTTTCTGTGTGGGAGATAATATCAATGCCCAGCACATTGCCTTCCTTGTCGACGCCTACCATCATTTGGATCTCACCGTCAAAACCATTGGGCGCAACTTGAATTGCATAGCCATTCTCGGAGGCATAGGCTGCCTTCACAAGACCGGTTCCATCCACAAAGCAGTACACCGGTTCACCGCCACCGGGCAGCACCTTTTCAATGGCTGCCTGTGTTTTCTCTTCGTTGATTCTTTGAATAATCGGGGCAGTTACATTATTCACAACCGCCAAAGCTGCTGCCACCACACCGGTGATCACCAGCAGGGTCAGTGCCAGCCGAAGAATATAAAGGGCAGTATTTTGCTTTTTCATCTTGCTGCCACCCCTTTCTTAGGCGCACCAAACTTTTTAGGTCTGCCGATCCGGTCCAGCAGGACCACGCAGCAGTTCATCACTAAAATTGCATAGCTGACGCCCTCGTTATAGCCGCCAAAGTAGCGGATCACAACCGTAAGCAAGCCGCAGCCAATGCCAAAGATGATCTGACCCAGTTTTGTCACAGGGCTGGTAACATAGTCGGTTGCCATAAACAGCGCACCCAGCATCGCACCACCGGAGAACAACTGCGCAGCGCACCACTGGAGGCGGTCATTTCCCATTGGGAACAGGAAGGTCAGCACTGCCACTGTGCCCAAAAATGCCAGAGGAATCCGGGGGGTTACCACCTTGCGGATCAGAAGATAGGCAAATCCGATCAGCAGGAGAAGGGCTGAGGTTTCTCCTAAGCTGCCGCCCACATTGCCCAAAAACAGATCCAGCACACGATCCTGACACATCTGTCCCTGGTGCATTGCTGCCAGAGGGGTTGCCGCTGTCACGGCATCGGCAGTGGAAAATAAGCCTGCTGCATTGGAAAAGCCAACCTTGACCCAGTTGTTCATAATCACCGGCCAGCTGAACATAAAGGCACGGGCAGCAAGTGCGGGGTTTACAATGTTTCTGCCAACACCCCCAAAGAGCTGTTTCACAAGAATGATCGCAAAGAAATCGCCAATGATAATACACCAGTACGGAACAGTCACCGGGCATACAAATGCCAGCAGCACACCGGTAACCACCGCCGACAGGTCATAGGCATGGCTGGGTGTTTTCATCATCTTACACCAAGCCCACTCAAAAAACACGCAGGCTGCTGCACTGACAAGAATTACCATCAATGCCCGGAAGCCAAAGAAGTACACGCTTCCCAGCAGTGCGGGCAGCAAAGCGATCAACACATCCCGCATAATGGTGCGGGTGGTGACCGGTGCGTGGGCGTGGGGGGAGCTGGAAATCGTCAGCTCGTAGAAATATTTCATCTGTGCCATTGGATTTCCGCCTCCTTACTTTTTCGCTTTTGCCTGGGCATTGCGCACCTGTTGCTTGGCAGCCTTAAAGCCCAGCACCAGAGGAACACCTGCAGGACAGGTATATGCACAGCAACCGCACTCAATGCAGTCCATCAGGTCTACTGCCAGCATTTCATCGGCATCACCGGTGAACATTGCCTTGTAGATCAGCACCGGCATCAGGTGCATGGGGCAAACCTCCACGCACTTTCCGCACCGGATACACTTGGGATTATCCACTACAAACTTGTTTTTCTTGCCCAAAATCGTCACAGCGTTTGTACCCTTGATTACAGGAACTGCCAGGTCATACTGGGCTGCACCCATCATGGGACCACCGGAGAGGACCTTATAGGGGTTTTCACTGTTACCTACCGCTTCCAGCAGTTCATTGAAGCTGGTGCCAATGGGAACAAGCAGGTTTTTCGGCTCCATAACGATATCACCGGATACGGTAACAATTCGCTGGATCAAGGGCATACCGCTGTAGACGGCATCATGGATCGCCTTGCAGGTTGCAGAATTGACCACTGCGCAACCCACGGCTGCCGGCAATCCTCCGGAGGGTACTTCCCGTCCGGTTACCGCATAGATCAGCTGCTTTTCTGCACCCTGGGGATACTTGGCAGGCAGAATATCCAGTGCAAGACCGGTCTTTCCCTCCATTGCCTTCTCCAGTGCCGCCTTTGCAGCCGGCTTGTTATCCTCCAGAGCAATATGTGCCTCCTGCAGACCTAAAATCTTCATGACCACCTGCAGACCGGAGATCACTTCCTCCGGATACTCCTGACACAGCCGGTCATCGGCTACGATGTAGGGTTCACATTCGGATACATTCACAATCACCGTGTCAACCTTGCCCAGACCGGAGCTAAGCTTCACGTGGGTGGGGAAGGCTGCGCCACCCATACCCACAATACCAGCTTCCCGGATAATGTTCATCAGTTCCTCCGGTGTCAGCTTATCGGCCTCCTCCCGGGTGCGGGGGGTAATATCCGGACACAGCGTGTCCAGATGATCGTTTTCGATCACCACACTAAGTACCATTGTTCCGCTGGTGTGGGGTCGCATCTCCACCGCCTTGACCTTGCCAGACACGGGGGCGTGAACCGGAACGCACAGACCCTGATTGTCACCAATTTTCTGACCCACCGTCACCGCATCACCCTTCTTTACCAGTGGCTGGCAGGGTGCGCCAATGTGCTGGGACAATGAGATCACCAGGATATCCGGCTCCGGGAACACCTGCACAGGATGTTTCTCCGCATACCATTTGTTTTCCTTGGGATGAATACCGCCAAAGAAAGAAAACGCCATAACGATCACCTCTTAATAAGCCTATGGCATAAGCCTCTTTTTCTGGATATATCATACTGCAAAGTCCGAAATTTGTCCACCTATTTTTGCGGGTTTTTCCCTGTTTTTCTTAAAAAGTACAAACATATCGATACGTTTTCATCCGAATGCGTTAAATTTTTCCTAATTTGATTTTTAAGCGTTTTGTCCTTGTTTTAGCGGAAAAACCCGGTGCCTTACAGAGATAAGGCACCGGGTTCTTTCATTTTTTCGGATATGAGGTTTTTACGCTGGTCAGACCAACCAGATAATCCAAGGATACACCATAAAAGCCGGCAAGCTTCACAGCTGTATCCAACGGGAGCAAGCGTTCTCCCCTTTCATACTTTGAATACAAGGATTGGTCACATAACAGATAGTCAGCTATTTTCTGTTGCGTTAAATCATTATCTTCCCGCAGGTCGCGAATTCGCAATCTCATAATCATCACCACAGTTAGAATAACGCAGGACAAATGGTCCTATTGACATTTGGACTATATGTCCTAAAATTATTTAGAGGTGAAAAAAATGAATCCTGCTCTTAATGATTTATATGCATTTTACGAGGATATCTCCCAAATTGATATTCATATAGAAGATATGGCTTTGCAATGTCAGGCACTTGAAAGCCGCATAATGGAAAAGCTGGAAAACAGCTCCCCTGATTTCAGGGAACTATTTCTGAACTATCTTAATTTGCGAGACGACTTGGAAGTCTACACAATCCGGAAAGCCATTCGTTATGGACACAAACAAAAAATCCACATTATGGATGATTCCTACAAAGGAGACGGATAAATGATTTGATGCTACGCATCATGAATTGGGGCAATGCCTAATGATTTCTCGCTTCGCTCCATGATTTGAATTGCGCCAATCCCTTTAATGCACGAGGGCAATTCATGGCGTAGCCAATTCATGAGTGCTCGCACTCAATTCATGCGCTCGCGCAATTCATTGCTTTTCGCGGTGCGAAAAGCTTAGTCCATAGAAAGATGAGGCATATAAGCCTTGAGGTAATCCCAGCCCGAGAAGAGGGTTGTGAATGCCATAATACCCATAGAAACGTAGGAGAGAATGTGATTATCCTGGAAGAAAGGAATCATGGGCTCCATAAGGATGATTACAGTACCTGCCATCTGGGATACGGTCTTGATCTTACCGAGCATGGAGGCTGCAACAACGATGCCGCTCTTACCTGCTACTACAAGACGAAGCGAGGTAACACCAAGCTCACGAAGAAGGATAACGAGCACTACCCATACAAACACAAGTGCGAGAGTGGTCTGGCCGAGAAGCATCATCCAAACGAGGATAGCTATAGCAGAGCCGATAACCATAAACTTGTCTGCGAGGGGGTCGATAAACTTACCAAAATCGGTAACGAGATTATACTTTCTTGCAATCTTGCCATCAAGCATATCGGTTAAACCTGTAAGAATGTAAACTATAGTAGGTACAATGCAGCACCAATAGTCAATTTCTCTCATAAAGAGCAAGGTCGCTACAAATACAGGAACAAGCAAAGCTCTTACAAGAGAGAGCGTGTTGGGTACGTTCAGTTTTTTCATATTATCCTCCGACTTTGATTAGTTGATAGCGTCGCCGATAAGGTCGTAGTCGAGAGCCTCGTCTACCTTTACCTTAACGAAATCGCCAAAGGTGTAGGCTCCCTTAGGAGCTCTGAAATAAACCTTGCCGTCGACGTCGGGAGCGTCTGCCTCGGAGCGTCCGAAGTAGATCTCGGCAACGTTGTCGTATCCGTCTGTTATAACGGTGATCTCACTGCCGAGTTTTGCATTGTTAAGATCCTCGGAAACAGTGAGCTGAGTCTGCATAAGAATATCGTATC
>JAZOSD010000053.1:0-26413 GCA_045656945.1 Faecousia sp. | reverse complement strand
CGTAGTTATACTTCTTCTTGCTCTCGTACATAATCGTTTACCTCCAAATCAGCCCAGGGTCCAAGCTTCAGGCTTCTGGGCAGCGTGGGGATGCTCGTTGCCCTTATACAGGTGCAGGCGACCCATGCTGTTGCGGCCGATGGTGTTCTTGGGCAGCATACCCTTAACAGCCAGCTCCATAGCATAGTCGGAGCGGTTTTCCATCATAACGCGAGCCTTGGTTTCCTTCAGACCGCCGATCCAACCGGATACACGGTAGTAGGACTTCTGCTCCAGCTTCTTGCCGGTCAGAATAGCCTTGTCAGTGTTGATCACGATCACATAGTCACCGCAGTCAACGTTGGGAGTGAAATCGACCTTGTGCTTACCACGCAGGATGTTTGCAGCGATAACAGCGGTACGGCCCAGAGGCTTACCGGCAGCATCGATGATATACCACTTGCGCTCCAGGGTCTCCTTCTTCAGCAGAGTAGTGGACATTATGCGTTCCTCCATTAGGTTAAAATATTTTGACAAATTCATATAAACGCAGTACAATGACTGCAAAACGCTTGATTATTAAACCACATAGGTTATGAAATGTCAACAACTTTTTTGGAAATTTTTATAAAAACCATTCAAAACTCTTAAAATCAAGCAAATACTCTTAAATACTCTTAAATACTCACTTCCTATTTTATAAATTCGGAGGCTTTTTAGAATGCAGAAACTGGTCGGATTGGTGCGTCGATGTGTAGAAGACTATCAGATGATTGCACCTGGTGATAAAATTGGTGTTGGCGTTTCTGGTGGCAAGGATTCTCTGGCACTGCTAGTTTTGTTAGCGGAACTTCGGAAGTACAACCACAATGCCTTTACTTTGGAGGCGATCACCATTGATATGGGGATGGGTATGGACTTTTCGGGAATCGAAAAGCTGTGTCAGGAACTGGACGTGCCCTATACAATAGTAAAGACGGAGATCGGACCGATTATTTTTGATTACCGTCAGGAAAAGAATCCCTGCTCTATGTGTGCGAAAATGCGCCGCGGAGCACTGAATCAGGCGCTGCTGGACAGAGGACTTAACAAACTTGCGCTGGGACATCATTATGATGATGCCGTAGAAACCTTTGTAATGTCCTTGATTTACGAAGGTCGTATCAGCTGTTTCCAGCCGGTAACCGATCTTGATCGTACGGGCATTATCCAAATCCGTCCAATGCTCTATATTCACGAAAAGACAGTTGATAGTTTTGCCTGTAGACAGAATCTGCCTGTACTTACGAATCGTTGTCCTGTGGATAAGCACACGAAAAGGGAAGAGGTGAAGCAGCTGGTTTATGACTTGACTGCGAAATATCCTGACCTGAAAGAACGGATTTTTGGTGCTATGCAGCGTTTCCCACTGCCTGAGTGGCAGCCTAAAGGGCGTTATAAAAGAGCCAAGGATATTGAGTGACGGGAATATAGTATGAAACATTTACAAGATGGGAATACTGTTACCAAGAGGTGGTAAAAATGGTAAAAGGTATTTCCCGGCAGGTGATTGTGGTTCATTCACCAGAACCAAAACTATTTGAACAGGCGATCTTTATATTAAAAGATGGTGCAATCGGTCAGAATGGTGTAACGGAGCAGGAACTTATGCGCGAAGCTAAGAAATTACTTGGCAGACAGGGCAGTAGAAAGACACCGAAACTTTTCTTATATGGACCGGCATGGGCGTGTCTTGGTGCGGTCATTACCGGTGCTGCCTGGTTGCTTTCTTTAATGTTTTAGCTTGCAGTTAAAGCTTGCCTGTGTTATAATGCAACGCAGCAGACAGAAAGGAATTTGCGTGTATGCGGATCGGCAATCTGGAACTAAATAATCCTGTTGCACTTGGCCCAATGGCTGGCGTTACAGACTGGGCATTCCGCACAGTTTGTGCAGACCTGGGAGCAAATATGACCATTACAGAAATGGTTTCCTCCAGAGCATTGGTGTATAAAGATAAAAAGAGTGCCGCACTGCTTAAGAAAAATGCTGGCAGTATTTGCGGCGCACAGATTTTCGGAAACGATCCGGCAATTATGGCACAAGGCGCAGCACTTGCACTGGAAATTTCCGGTGCAGATTTTCTGGACATCAATATGGGTTGTCCAATGCCTAAAATTGCCAATTCTGGCGACGGCTGCGGATTAATGCGTACGCCTGAGCTTGCCGGAGAAATTGTTAAGGCAGTAGTTGCTGCTGTAGATGTTCCGGTGACTGTAAAATGCCGTCTTGGTTGGGACAAGGGAAGCATCAATGTATTGGATTTTTCCAAACGGATGGAGGACTGCGGTGCAGCGATGCTTGCTGTTCACGGAAGAACCAGAAGTATGCTCTATTCCGGCACAGCGGATTGGGATACGATTGCAAAAGTAAAAGATCAGCTTTCCATTCCTGTGCTTGCAAACGGTGATATTGTTGATGGGGAAACTGCTGTCCGGTGCAAAAAATGGACCGGTGCAGATGGTGTGATGATTGGCAGAGCGACTTTTGGAAACCCCTGGATTTTTTCTGAGGCTTGTGCAGCGTTGGAAGGCAAGGAAATACCGGAGCGTCCACCGCTGTCAAAGCGCGTGGATGTCGCAGTTCGTCAACTTGAACTTGCTTATGAAGATAAAGGTGAGCATATTGCTTGCTTGGAGGCAAGAAAGCATTTTGCCTGGTACTTACGAGGCGTAGCTTACGCAAATTATTATAAGGAAAAGATCTCGTCTATTCAGAAAATGGAGGATATCTATCGAATTGCTGAGGGGATCCGTCGGGATTTGAAATAATTTCAATGTATGGATTTTACGCCGTTTCACAAAATACCCAAGAGGTGGTTTTTGTGAAACGGCGTTTATTCATAATTGTATTGAGCATTGTGCTTTTGTTAGTGCCAGTAAGGGCGGAGACAATTCGATGGGTAGATTTTGGTGTGCCTTACGAATCACTGAAATATGCAATGGATACGGATATTGCAACATTTGATCAGGAAAAGCATATCAGTTGGATTGATACACTGGCATTGTCAGCTTGCCGAACCGGTGGAAAATGTTCTCTTTTGTCGGTAAAGAAAGCGGTGCAAGAGCTGAAAGGGGATAAAAGTCCGGAAGAATTGCTTGGAAATCTATATCAGTATTATTCCTATTATCATAATGCTTATGATGCGGCACTAGGTGGATTGCTCGGAAGCTTTGCAATAGAAGTAGATGGGGAAATGAAACCGGTTTACGGATTAAAGGCTTACTCTCCAATTGCCTCAGGATATGGTTATAGCCATTGTTCAGATTTTGGCAACAGTCGATCCTTTGGATTTGCCAGAAAGCATTTAGGAAATGATTTGATGGGTGCCACTGGTACGCCAATTATTGCAGTTGAGGGTGGCGTTGTGGAGGCGATGGGATGGAATCGATATGGCGGATGGCGAATTGGGATCCGTTCCTTTGATTCAAAAAGATACTATTATTATGCCCATCTGCAAAAGGATCGACCCTTTGCAGATGGATTGCAGGTAGGGGACATTGTACAAGCCGGTGATTTGATTGGTTTTATGGGACGCACAGGTTATTCAGATAAAGAAAATACAAATAATATTGAAACTGTTCACTTGCACTTTGGGTTGGAACTAATCTTCGAGGAAAGTCAAAAGGAATGTAATTCCGAGATTTGGATCGATGTGTACAATATTGTCAGATTGTTGAGCAATCATAGGAGCAGTATACAAAAAACAGCACAGGGGTATCAGCGCGTGTATCCCTTTGTGGATTTGGATATAGAGGATGTTCTAAAGTAGGTAATATTTGTTAAAAATAGAAACAGAAAAAATATGCTGCAGGGTTTGACAAATTCTGTGCCCTGTGGTATACTTAGACGGATAAAATTGAACTTAGGAGGAAACCGGAATGATGCATACCGTCGAAAAGCTGAAAAGCGTTGCTTGTTCTGTTGATACTATTGTTTCCTCCGGCACTCCCGCAGCGGGGGCTTTGTTTCCTTTTAACGATACGAAATATGTTGTTTTTCCTGGCTTTTGTGACGTGCATGTGCATTTCCGTGAGCCGGGATTTTCTTATAAAGAGACCATAGGAACGGGCTCTCAGGCATCGGCGGCTGGCGGTTATACAGCAGTTTGCACAATGCCCAATCTGAATCCGGTGCCGGACAGCAAGGAAAATCTGTATAAACAGCTGAAATTGATTGAAGAGCAAGCGGTAATCCATGTGTACCCCTACGGTGCGATTACTGTAGGACAGCAGGGTGAATGCCTTGCGGACCTGGAAGGAATGTCACCGGATGTCATTGCGTTTTCCGATGATGGTAAGGGTGTCCAGAGCGATGATATGATGCGTCAGGCAATGCTTTGGGCAAAGGCTCTTGGTAAAATGATCGTTGCCCATTGTGAAGTCAACAGCCTCCTGCGGGGCGGTTATATCCACGATGGTGATTATGCAAAGAAAAATGGGCACAAAGGCATTTGCAGCGCCAGCGAATACGAGCAGATCGCAAGAGATTTGAAGCTGGTTGAGGAAACCGGTTGTAAATACCATGTCTGCCATATCTCTACAAAAGAAAGTGTGGAACTGATTCGGCAAGCTAAAAAGCGAGGCGTCGATGTAACTTGTGAAACCGGTCCTCATTATCTTGTAATGGATGATAGTGACCTGCAGGAAGATGGACGGTTTAAGATGAATCCGCCACTGCGCAGCAAGGAAGATCGCCTTGCGCTGGTAGAGGGTATTGTGGACGGTACGATCGATATGATCGCAACTGACCACGCACCACACAGCGCAGAGGAAAAGAGCAAAGGTCTTGCTGGAAGTGCTTTTGGTGTGGTTGGTATTGAAACAGCATTTCCGGTGCTGTATACACACCTTGTGCAAAAGGGGATTATTTCTCTGGAAAAGCTGATTGAATTGTTGGCAATCAATCCAAGAAAACGGTTTGATATTCCCTTGGGTATGGATTTTACAGTTTGGGATTTGGAGAAAGAATTTACGGTTGATCCGGATACATTCCTTTCCAAAGGAAAAGCAACACCTTTTCAGGGGTGGAAGTTAAAAGGTCAGTGTATGCTGACTGTTTGTGATGGTAAGATTGTGTACAAAAGATAGGAGGATATAATATGGCAAAGAGAACAGACATTAAGAAAATTCTGATTATTGGTTCCGGTCCCATCGTGATCGGTCAGGCAGCCGAGTTTGACTATGCAGGCACACAGGCTTGCCTTGCACTGAAAGAGGAAGGCTATGAGGTTGTTTTGTGCAACTCTAACCCTGCAACGATTATGACCGATACGGTAGTTGCCGATAAGGTGTATATGGAGCCTTTGACTCTGGAGTATATTGCAAAGATCATTCGCTATGAGCGTCCGGATGCAATTGTTCCCGGCATCGGTGGTCAGACCGGCTTGAATCTTGCTATGCAGCTGGAGAAGAAGGGTATTCTGAAAGAGTGCCGGGTTGAGCTGCTGGGCACTCCCAGTGCATCCATTGAGCGGGCTGAAGACCGGGAAATGTTTAAGGAAATGTGCCAGTCCATTGGTGAGCCTGTTATTCCCTCGGAGATTACCTATTCCATCGAAGAGGCAAAAGAGGCTGCTAAGCGGATCGGTTATCCCGTTGTTTTGCGTCCTGCCTTTACTCTGGGCGGCACAGGCGGTGGCTTTGCATACAATGAAGAAGAACTGGTGGATGTGGGTCTGAATGCGTTTAAGCTTTCTCCTGTAAATCAGGTTCTGATTGAAAAGTCTGTTAAGGGCTACAAGGAAATCGAATTTGAGGTTATGCGGGACAGCAATGACCACGCCATTACAATCTGTGGTATGGAGAACATTGATCCTGTTGGCGTTCATACCGGTGATAGCCTGGTTGTGGCGCCTATTATGACCCTGAATGACCACGACCTAAAAATGCTCAATGATTCTGCTATCAAGATTATTCGTGAGCTGAAGATCGAGGGCGGTTGTAATGTCCAGTATGCATTAAATCCCCAGACCAGTGAGTATTATCTGATCGAGGTTAACCCCAGAGTTTCCCGTTCTTCTGCACTGGCATCCAAGGCTTCCGGCTATCCCATTGCCCGCGTTACCGCTAAGATCGCTGTGGGTATGGCACTGGAAGATATCAAGATCGCAAATACTAATGCAGCTTTTGAACCGAAGCTTGACTATGTGATCGCAAAGCTGCCCAGATTCCCCTTTGATAAGTTCACCTCCGCAACCAATCAGCTGGGCACACAGATGAAGGCACCCGGTGAGGTTATGGGCATTGGTTCTAACCTGGAAGAATGTTTGCTCAAGGGCATTCGCTCTTTGGAAATTGGTGCAAACCATATCTATCATTCCAAGTTTGATAATATGTCTGTGGAAGAGCTGTTGGAATACATCAAGGAGTTCCGCTCTGACAATATCTTTGCCATTGCAGAGCTGATTTATCACGGCGTTTCTATTGAAAAGCTTCACGAGGTTACACAGATCACACCTTTCTTCCTGGAAGCAATCAAGAATATTGTGGAAATGGAAAATACCCTTAAGGAGAATGTGCGTGATGCTGAAGTTCTGAAGCTGGCTAAGAAGATGGGCTTTAGTGATAAGTATATTGCCCGTCTTTGGAACTGCACTGAACTGGATATTTATAACTTCCGTAAGGAAATCAATCTGTTCCCGGTGTTCAAAATGGTTGATACCTGCCATACCGGTGCATACATTCCGTATTTCTATTCTTCCTACACTGGGGAAAACACCTCTGTCTTAACAGATAAGAAAAAAATCATTGTGCTGGGTGCAGGTCCTATCCGTATTGGTCAGGGTGTTGAATTTGACTATTCCACAGTCCATGCTGTTATGACCATTCGTCAGTCCGGTTATGAAGCGATTATTATCAACAATAACCCCGAGACGGTTTCTACGGACTATACCACTGCGGATAAGCTGTATTTTGAGCCGTTGACTCCTGAGGATGTTATGAACATCATCGAGTTTGAGAAGCCTGTAGGCGTTATTGCATCTCTGGGTGGTCAGACCGCTATTAACCTGGCGCAGCCTTTGGCTGACCGTGGTGTAAAGATCATCGGTACAGACTGTGCTGCAATTGACAAGGCTGAGGACCGCAACGCTTTTGAAAATCTTCTCAATGAGCTGGATATTCCCAGAGCAAAGGGTCGTGCAGTTACCAAGATTCAGGACGGTATCGATGCTGCTGCTGAGATCGGCTATCCTGTACTGGTTCGTCCTTCCTTCGTTTTGGGTGGTCGTGCAATGCAGATCGTTGCCAATGAGGACCAGCTGCGCCACTATCTGCGTACTGCCGTTGAAATTGATGAGGACAAGCCGGTTCTGGTTGACAAGTATATTCAGGGCCGTGAGGTTGAGGTGGATGCTATTTGTGATGGCAGAGATGTATTCGTGCCTGGTATTATGGAACTTGTAGAACGTACCGGCGTCCACTCCGGTGACTCTATTTCTGTCTATCCGCCTTTCTCCATCAGCGATCGCGTTAAGGGCATTATTCTGCAGTACGCCAAAAAGCTGGGTCTGGGTATTGGTATTGTTGGACTGTTCAATATTCAGTTTATCGTTGACGAAAATGACAATGTATATATTATCGAAGTTAACCCCAGATCTTCCCGTACCGTTCCGTTCCTGAGCAAGTCTACCGGATATTCTCTGGCAGATATTGCTACTGAGGTGATCCTTGGAAAGAGCCTGAAGGAATTGGGTATCTTCGATATTTACCCCACTGAAAAGGACCGCTGGTATGTAAAAGCGCCTGTGTTCTCCTTTAATAAGATTCGTGGCTTGGATGCTTACTTGTCTCCGGAAATGAAGTCTACTGGCGAAGCCATTGGCTATGATAAAACAATGACCAGAGCACTGTATAAGGCTTTGCAGGCATCCGGTATGCACTTGCAGAATTACGGTACTGTCTTTGCTACCATTGCAGATAAGGACAAGGAAGAAGCTTTGCCTTTAATCCGTCGGTTCTATGAGTTGGGCTTCAATATTGAAGCGACTAAGGGTACAGCAAAGTTCCTGAAGGAGAATGGCATCCGTACTCATATTCTCCAGAAAATCAGTACTGGTAGTGAGGAAATTCCTGAGGCACTGCGTCAGGGGCATATTGCCTATGTAATCAACACAAGAGATCCTGGTTCTGCACACGATGACGGTCTGAAGATCCGTCAGATTGCAACAGAGTACAATGTAACGATGTTTACAGCACTGGACACTGTTAAGGTGCTTCTGGATGTTCTGGAAGAAACCACACTGACGATTTCTACCATTGATGCTTAATACTTGTGGCGGAGGATTTTCCTCCGCCAAAGTCCCAGTTATAAGGAGTAAAAATGAAACAGGGAATTTTTGAAATTATTGAAAATATTCCGCTGACGGACAATGTCTATCGGATGGTCTTGCAGGGGGATACTTCTGCAATCACAGCACCGGGACAGTTTGTGAACATTCAGCTGGATGGTCTGTTTCTGCGCCGTCCAATTTCCGTGTGCGATGTGCAGAATGATCAATTGACCATTATTTATAAGGCAGTGGGTAAGGGAACGCGCCAGATGGCCCGGATGTCTGCCGGTAAACTGGATGTCCTGACTGGTCTTGGTAACGGTTATGATTTGGATGTGTCCGGCAATCAGCCTGTGCTGATCGGTGGTGGTGTTGGCGTTCCTCCTATGTATTTGCTGGCTAAGAAGTTAATTGCACAGGGCAAGGAAGTAAAGGTAATTCTCGGTTTTAATACCAAGGCAGAAGTTTTCTATGAAGATGAATTCAAGGCGTTGGGTGCAGCTGTTACTGTTACAACAGTAGATGGCTCTTACGGGGTCAAAGGCTTTGTTACAGACGCACTGAAGGATATGGAATATACTTATTTCTATACTTGTGGTCCGGAACCAATGCTCAAGGCAATCTATCGGGCATCTTCAACTTCCGGTCAGATGAGCTTTGAAAAACGGATGGGCTGTGGCTTTGGCGCTTGTATGGGATGTTCCTGCAAGACTATTACCGGATATAAGCGTATCTGCAAGGAAGGCCCGGTTATGCGGAAGGAGGAGATATTATGGGAAGATTGAGTGTCAATCTCTGTGGCATTGAGCTGGATAATCCTGTGATTCCTGCTTCCGGCACGTTCGGCTATGGATATGAATATGCTCAGTTATTTGATATTAACTGTTTGGGAACTTTCTCCTTTAAGGGTACAACCAAAGAACCCAGATTTGGCAATCCTACACCCAGAATCGCTGAGTGTAGTGCTGGTATGATCAATGCAGTGGGACTTCAAAATCCTGGTGTTGAGCAAGTAATTGCCCATGAATTGCCGGAATTAAGAAAATGTTTCCACAAACCTGTGATGGCAAATGTCAGCGGTTTTGGCGTTGAGGAATATGCCTATACTTGTCAGATGTTGGATCAGCAGGAACAAGTGGGTTGGCTGGAAGTGAATGTAAGCTGTCCCAATGTCCACGGAGGCGGTATGAGCTTTGGTACGGATCCGAAAGCAGCTGCAGAGGTAACGGCTGCGGTGAAAAAAGTCACCACAAAGCCTGTGATCGTTAAACTCAGCCCGAATGTAACAGATATTGTTTCTGTTGCAAAGGCTTGCGAGGATGCTGGTGCTGACGGCATTAGCCTGATCAATACAATGCTTGGTATGCGCATAGATCTGCGTACAAAGAAGCCTGTTATCGCTAATAAAATGGGCGGTTTTTCCGGTCCTGCTATTTTCCCGGTTGCAGTGCGGATGGTTTATCAGGTAGCCAATGCTGTAAAAGTACCGGTGGTCGGTATGGGTGGCGTAAGCAGTGCGGAAGACGTAATTGAAATGATGCTTGCAGGTGCAACGGCTGTTGAGGTTGGTGCTGCAAATCTTGTAAATCCTTATATCTGCAGGGATATTATCAATGATTTGCCCAGAGCAATGGATGAATATAAAATCAATACATTAAGCGAAATTATAGGAGGGGTAAATAATGGGTAAGGATGTCATTGTGGCTTGTGATTTTGCAAGTGCAAAGCAGACTTTCGAATTCCTGGATAAATTCACAGGTCGGAAGCCTTTTGTTAAGATTGGTATGGAGCTTTTTTATGCAGAAGGTCCTGAAATCGTCAGACAGATTAAGGCAAGAGGTCACAAGATTTTCTTGGATCTGAAGCTGCACGATATTCCCAACACTGTAAAGAAGGCAATGTCTGTCCTGAGTAATCTGGATGTGGATATTACAAACCTCCATGCTGCGGGTGCTACAGCTATGATGCAGGGTGCATTGGAAGGACTGACCCGCCCTGATGGCAGCCGTCCGCTGCTGATTGCAGTAACTCAGTTAACTTCCACCGACCAGGAGACAATGGAACGGGATATTTTGATTAAAGAACCCATTGATCAGGTGGTTATGCACTACGCTAAAACTGCAAAAAATGCAGGTCTAGATGGAATTGTATGCTCTCCGTTGGAGGCAAGCAAGGTTCACAATACTTGCGGTAAGGAGTTTTTGACAATCACACCTGGCGTTCGCTTTGCTGATGGTGAGGTTGGTGACCAGAAGCGTGTTATGACACCTGCACAGGCAAAGGAAATCGGTTCTGATTACATTGTCGTTGGTCGTCCAATTACTGCTGCAGCAGATCCTGTGGCAGCTTATGAGCGTTGTGTGGCAGAATTTTGTGATTAAAAGGGGATAGAGATATGGAAAGCTACAAAAGAGAATTTATTGAATTTTTGCAGGGTGCCGGTGTGCTGAAGTTTGGCGATTTTACTGCAAAATCCGGTCGTAAGATTCCTTACTTTGTTAATGCCGGTATGATCAAGACCGGTGACGAGATCGCAAAACTGGGAGAGTTTTATGCAAAGGCTTATGCAGATAAGCTGGGCGATAAGAAGTCTGTTTTGTACGGTCCTGCTTATAAGGGTATTTCTATTGCAGTTTCTGCAGCTGTTGCACTGAGCAAAAATGGTCTGAATGTACCTTTCTTCTTTAATCGTAAGGAAGTAAAAGACCACGGCGAAGGCGGCGTATTTGTTGGCTATGTACCTCAGGCAGGCGAAGAAATCGTTATTGTTGAGGACGTGATCACTGCCGGTACTGCAATCCGCGAGAGTATGGCGATCCTTTCCGGTCTGGACGGTGTTAAGGTTGCTGCAACCTTCATTATGGTAGACCGCAAAGAAAAAGGTCAGGGTGAAAAGCTGGCTATGCAGGAAATCGAAGAAGAATTTGGTTTCCCGGTATATTCTGTTGTTGATGTTTATGACATCATTGAGTACTTGGAAGAAGATCCTGCGAATAAGGAAAATGTTGAGAGAATCAAGAATTATCTGGCTGTAAATGGAGCAAAGCAATGAGAAGTCTGATCGATATTGTAGATTTTTCCGTTGAGGAATTGGATGAACTGCTGCACACTGCGTGCGATATCAGCGAACATCCTCAAAAATATGCAGATGCTTGTCGTGGAAAAAAGCTGGCAACACTGTTTTTTGAGCCCTCTACTCGTACCCGCCTGAGCTTTGAGGCAGCAATGTATGAGCTGGGTGGTAATGTGCTTGGCTTTTCCGAAGCCAGCTCTTCCTCTGCATCTAAGGGCGAAAGCGTAGCAGACACAGCAAAGATGATAAGCTGTTATGCAGATATTATGGCTATGCGTCATCCGAAGGAAGGCGCACCTTATGTGGCAGCAAAGAGCGCAAGCATTCCGGTTATCAATGCAGGCGATGGCGGTCACTGTCACCCTACACAGACCCTTGCTGACCTTTTGACCATATACCGCGAACTTGGTCGACTGGACAATTTAACGGTTGGTTGTTGTGGTGACTTGAAATATGGCAGAACGGTTCACTCTTTGATCGCTGCTATGAGTCGCTATAAAAATATTAAGGTGGTTTTGATCTCCCCGGAGGAACTTCGCCTTCCCAAATATGTCAAGTACGAGGTTCTGGAAAAGAACGGTATGGACTATGTGGAAACAATCTCCTTGGAGGATGCAATTCCGGAACTGGATGTTTTGTATATGACTCGCATTCAGCAAGAGCGTTTTGATAGCTTTGATGAATATGAACGCTTGAAGGATAGCTATGTGCTTACTCCCGAAAAGATGGCACTTGGCAAACCAACTATGCGTGTGCTTCATCCGTTGCCTCGTGTTAATGAAATCAGCGTTAAGGTAGATGAGGATCCCAGAGCTGCTTATTTCCGTCAGGCTCTGAACGCAAAACATATTCGTATGGCTTTGATTCTGAAGCTCCTGAAGGAAGCGGAAGAGGGTAGACAAATGGATGAACTGGGAGATGTTTTGGTTAATAAGATTAACTGTGATAATCCTCGGTGTATCTGTTCCACAGAACAGGAATTGGATCATATTTTCCGTTGTGTTGATGCACAGCGCGGCATCTATCGGTGTGTGTATTGTGAGTCCAAAAAGGTGCTGGAATCTGCACAGTAAAATCTTATACAAAATTAGAATTAAAAAGCAGAAAAATAGTATGTAATTGGTAAAAATCTCGAAACCAATCTTGACACAAAAAATCCTGCGTGATACAATAATTTAGTAATAATATGTGTTCTTTGCGACTGACGGAAAATGTGGAGCACCACAGGGGAACAAAGAACAAAAGTACAATGCCGACCGTCTGGGCGCAATTAACCGTGTGGGTTGATTGCGCCCATTTTTAGGTTCAGGAGGTTAATTTATGAAAAAAGTTGGAATTGTTATGGGCAGCGATAGTGATCTGCCGATCATTCAAAAAGCTGTAGATATGCTAAAAAGTCTGGAGATTCCCTACGAAGTCCATATTTATTCTGCCCACAGAACGCCTGTTGAGGCTCGGGATTTTGCATTAAATGCCCGTAAAAATGGATTTGGCGCGATCATTGCTGCTGCCGGTATGGCTGCGCATTTGGCAGGCGCAATCGCAGCAAACACAACCCTTCCTGTTATTGGAATTCCTTGTAAGGGTCCTGTTTTGGATGGTATGGATGCATTACTTGCTACCGTCCAGATGCCTACTGGTATTCCTGTAGCTACAGTAGCTATTAATGGTGCTGCAAATGCTGCACTTTTGGCAGCACAAATCATTGCTGTTGAAGATTGTGAGCTGGCTGCCAAGTTGGATGCTAAGCGCGCAAACGATGCGGCAAAGGTTTTGGAAAAAGATGTGTCCATTGCTGCTGCACTTTAAGTAAGTAAATTATTTCTAAAGGAGAAATGAAATATGGAAAAGAAACTCGTTTATACCGGTAAAACCAAGGATGTTTTTGCATTGGAAAATGGCAACTATTTGCTTAAGTTTAAGGATGACTGCACCGGCAAGGACGGTGTTTTCGATCCCGGTGAAAACTCTGTTGGTTTAACAATTGAAGGTGTTGGTGATGTAAACCTGCGTATGTCTATTTACTTCTTTGAGAAGATCAACGCAGCAGGTATTAAGACTCACTATGTAAGTGCTGACCTGGAAAACACCACAATGGAAGTTCTGCCTGGTAAGGTGTTTGGTAAGGGTCTGGAGGTTATTTGCCGCTATAAGGCGGTAGGCTCCTTCTTCCGCCGTTACTCCGACTATTGTGTTGAGGGTCAGGACTTGCCTGCATATGTTGAGACTACCTTCAAGAATGACGAGAAGGGTGATCCTCTGGTTACTAAGGACGGTCTGGTTGACTTGGGTGTTATGACTGCTGAGCAGTACGATGATCTGAAGGCTATGACTCAGGCAATCACTAAGATCGTTGCAGATGATCTGAAGGAGAAGGGCCTGGATATGTACGATATCAAGTTTGAGTTCGGCTACGATGCAGATGGTAAGGTTATGCTGATCGATGAGATCGCCTCCGGCAATATGCGTGTATACAAGGATGGTCAGTACATCGATCCTATGACCCTTAATAAGCTGTTTTTTGCATAATTGAGTTACTGTTTTGACGGACAGCGGCTAAGGTCGCTGCCCGCCAAAATGTTGTTTGCCACATTTTTGTTTTTGCGTAAAGGAGTGTAAAATGGGAGGTTTTTTTGGAATTACATCCCGGGAAGACTGTTTAATGGATGTGTTTTTTGGCGTGGATTATCATTCCCATCTTGGTACACGTCGAGGCGGTATGGCAGCCTACGATCCTAAAATTGGATTACAAAGGGTAATTCATAATATTGAGAATTCTCCGTTTAGGACGAAGTTTGAGCACATTTTGGAGGAGATGCAAGGCACATCGGCCATTGGCTGCATTAGCGATACGGACCCTCAGCCGCTGCTGATCCGTTCATCCTTGGGAACTTTTGCAATCTCTACTGTTGGCATTATAAATAATGCAGACGCTCTTATTGAGCAGTATCTTTCCGGTAATAACGGTTATTTTGATGCTATGACCGGTGGAAAGATCAATTCCAATGAGATTGTAGCAGCACTGATCAGCCAAAAAAACTCCTTTGCTGAAGGAATTCAATTTGCACAGAGCGTGATTGAAGGAACAGCAAATATTCTGCTCTTAACAGATAACGGAAAACTGATAGCCGCTCGTGACCGCCTTGGAAGAATACCAGTACAGATTGGTAAAAATGAGGATGGTTATGCTGTATCTTTTGAACAGTTTGCTTATACAAAGCTTGGCTACGAACATATTTGTGAATTGGGACCAGGAGAAATTGTTGAACTTTCCCCGGACGGTATGACCCAACTTTTAACACCTGGTAAGGAAATGCGGATGTGTGCATTTCTTTGGAGCTATTACGGTTATCCTACTTCTAATTATGAGGGTGTTAATGTAGAAGCTATGCGTTATCGAAATGGTGCTGCAATTGCAGAGCGCGATATCGCTTGCGGCCGTTCTATGGATATCGATTATGTTGGCGGTGTTCCTGATTCTGGTACGCCCCATGCTATTGGATATGCCAACAGGACTGGAAAAGCTTTTGCCAGAGCGTTTATTAAATATACCCCGACTTGGTCCAGAAGCTTTACACCTGCTCGGCAATCAGACCGCAATAAGATTGCGAAAATGAAACAGATTCCAGTCCATGAGTTGATTGCAAATAAAAATCTTCTGTTTGTGGATGATTCTATTGTACGTGGCACTCAGCTGAAAGAAACCGTTGATTTTCTGTATGAAAATGGTGCAAAATCTGTACATATGCGTTCAGCATGTCCTCCGATTATGTATGGTTGTAAATACTTAAATTTCTCCCGTTCAACCAGCGATATGGATTTAATTTCCCGGCGCGTAATCGTTGAATTGGAAGGGGAAGAAGGGTTAAAGCATATTGATGAGTATGCTGACGGAAATACTGAGCGCGGAAAAGCAATGCGTAAGACAATTTGCGAGAAATTTAAATTTGCATCCTTGGGTTTCCAGACCTTAGATGGTGTAATCAATGCCATTGGATTAGAACCTTGCAAACTGTGTACCTATTGCTGGACCGGTAAGGAATGAGAAAGAGGAGCGATATTATGGAAAAGAGTTATTCTGCAAGCTACGCCGCTGCCGGCGTTGATATTACTGCCGGTTATCGGGCAGTGGAATTGATGAAAAAGCATGTAGCCCGCACTCGCAATGAAGGTTGCCTGGACGATGTTGGTGGCTTTGGTGGTTGTTTTGGATTGCCCATTGCCGGTATGGAAGAGCCTGTCCTTGTTTCCGGAACTGATGGTTGTGGTACAAAGGTGAAACTGGCAATTTTGATGGACAAGCACGACACTATCGGCATTGATGCTGTTGCTATGTGTGTAAACGATATTATCTGCTGCGGTGCAAAGCCTCTGTTCTTCCTGGACTATATTGCCTGCGGTAAGAATATTCCCGAAAAGATCGCTGAGATTGTTGGCGGTGTTGCTGAGGGCTGTGTCCAGTCCGGTGCTGCACTGATCGGCGGCGAAACTGCTGAGCATCCAGGTATGATGCCTGTTGAAGATTACGACCTGGCGGGTTTTGCAGTGGGCATTGTGGATAAGAAGAAAATTATTGACAACACCAAAATGGCAGAAGGCGATGTTGTGATTGCACTGCCTTCCACTGGTATCCATTCCAATGGCTTTAGCTTGTGCCGTAAGGTGTTTGACATCGATAATAATAACCCTGACCTTTATGTTGCAAAGGATGAACTGGGAGGAAAGACTACTGCTGAGGCTCTGTTGACTCCCACCCGGATCTATGTTAAGCCTGTTCTTGCACTTCTTGAAAAGGTTAATGTGAAGGGTATCAGTCATATCACCGGTGGTGGCTTCTATGAGAATATTCCCCGTTCCATTCCGGATGGACTGGGCGCAGTGATTGAAAAGAAGGCAGTTAAGATTTTGCCCATCTTTGACCTGATTGCAAAGACCGGTAATATTCCTGAGCGTGATATGTTCAATACTTATAATATGGGTGTTGGTATGAGCATTGTTGTGCCTGCTGATCAGGTTGATACTGCAATCGAAGTGTTGAAGGCACACGGCGAAGATGCTTATGTGATCGGAAAGATCGTTAAATCTGAAACAAAGGTTGTTATTGAGTAAAAAGGGGAGAAAAGGATGGACAAGGCTAGAATTGCTGTCTTGGTTTCCGGCGGTGGTACAAATTTGCAGGCATTGATTGATGCACAGTCTTCAGGTGTGATTTCCAGTGGCGAAATTAGTTTAGTGATTGCTAACAATCAAAATGCCTATGCCTTGACCAGAGCGGAAAATGCAGGGATTGCGCATGAAGTTGTTATAAAGAAAAATTGCGGAAGTCAGGAAGCATTTGAACAGAAAATCAAGGAACTGATAAAGGTACATCGCATTGATCTGATTGTTTTAGCTGGCTTTATGTCTATCCTAAGTGAGAATTTTACAAAAGATTTTCCGGAAAAAATCCTCAATGTTCATCCCTCATTGATTCCTTCTTTTTGCGGAAAGGGGTATTATGGACTGCGCGTTCATGAAGAGGCATTGAAATACGGAGTCAAAGTTACCGGAGCAACGGTACATTTTGTTAATGAAATTCCGGATGGCGGAAAAATCCTGTTCCAAAAGGCTGTGGAAATTTTGGAAGGGGATACCCCGGAGATTTTACAGCGCAGAGTGATGGAGCAGGCTGAGTGGAAGATCCTTCCAGCCGCTGCAGAAATGGTAAGTAAGGATATTGTGTTAAGCAGACAGAAAGGATAAAAATCAATGAATGTTTATGAAGTTGGCGCTTTGAGCGAGAAGCTCTCTACAAATGCTTATCCCGGTCGCGGCATTGTGCTGGGTATTACTCCTGACGGTAAAAAAACTGTGGCAGCCTATTTTATTATGGGCCGCAGCGTAAACAGCCGAAACCGTGTGTTCGTGCAGGAACCTGACGGAATCCGCACAGAAGCCTATGATCCCAGCCTTATGAAAGACCCCCACCTGATTATTTATCATCCTGTTCGTGAGGCAGGTTGCGGTTTGATCGTCACCAATGGTGATCAGACAGATACGGTATGGGAGTATCTTGCAAAGGGTGAAAGCTGGGAAGCAGCACTGCGTACCAGAATGTTTGAAGATGATGGCCCCAACTGGACA
Source organism: Faecousia sp. (assembly GCA_045656945.1). Classification (GTDB taxonomy): domain Bacteria; phylum Bacillota; class Clostridia; order Oscillospirales; family Oscillospiraceae; genus Faecousia. The sequence goes on along the minus strand of JAZOSD010000053.1, from coordinate 8,927 downwards.
CCCAGAATTTCCGGCCTGCTGGCTGGTGATGGCAGTTATAAAATGTCTATTTTGAAGTCTGCTGATGCGGAGGGTACTGCTTGTGCCCGTTTCTTCTATGAATATCCTGCAATTGCAGGTCTGGGCCACTTTATCCATACTTATGTATGCGACGGAAATCCTGTGATTCCCACATTCCAGGGTGAACCTGAGCGGGTAGCGATCGACGGTGATATTGATCAGTTTACCAATATGCTGTGGGAAAACCTGAATAATGACAATAAGATTTCTCTGTTTGTTCGCTATACCGATTTACAGAGTGGCAAATATGAGCAGAGAATTCTCAATAAGCACAAGTAAAGGAGATATATAATGAAGGAATTCGAATTAAAGTACGGCTGTAACCCCAATCAAAAGCCTGCAAAACTGTATATGCATGACGGCAGCGATCTGCCCTTTACCATTCTCAATGGCCGCCCCGGTTATATCAACTTTATGGATGCGCTTAACTCCTGGCAGTTGGTTAAGGAACTGAAGGAAGCAACCGGTATGGTTGCAGCTACCTCCTTTAAGCATGTTTCTCCCACCTCTGCTGCTGTAGGTAAGCCTTTGAATGATGATCTGAAGAAGGCTTGTTTTGTAGATGATATTCCTGAGCTCGATGAGAATCCTCTGGCTTGCGCTTATGCTCGTGCCCGCGGTACTGACCGTATGTGTAGCTTTGGTGACTGGGTTGCTCTCAGCGATACCTGTGATGCATTGACTGCTAAGCTCATTGCCCGTGAGGTTTCTGACGGTGTGATTGCTCCTGCATACACAGAGGAAGCACTGGAAATCCTGAAAACCAAGCGCAAGGGTACATATAATGTTGTTGCAATTAATCCTGACTATATTCCTGCAGAAACAGAGAATAAGCAAGTTTATGGCATCACATTCCAACAGGGCCGTAACAACTTCAAGATTGGCAACCATCTTCTTGAGAACATTGTAACTGAGAATAAGGACCTGCCTGAGAGCGCAAAGATCGATTTAATCGTTGCTTTGATCACCTTGAAGTACACTCAGTCTAACTCTGTTTGCTATGCAGTGGATGGTCAGGCAATTGGTGTCGGTGCAGGTCAGCAGTCCAGAATTCACTGCACCAGACTGGCTGGCAGCAAGGCAGATACTTGGTTCTTGCGTCAGCATCCCAAGACTTTGGCACTGCCTTTCCGTGAAGATCTTGGCCGCCCCAATCGGGATAACGTGATTGACGGATATATCAATGGCAATGAAGAGGATGTTTGTGCAGACGGTATTTGGCAGAACTACTTTACCAAACAGCCTGAGCGACTGACTGAGGAAGATAAGAAAGCATTCCTTGCTACTCGTCAGAATGTGGCACTGGGTAGTGATGCATTCTTCCCCTTCAGTGATAATATTAAGAGAGCAGCAGCCTCTGGCGTTAAGTATATTGCAGAACCTGGCGGTTCTATCCGTGACGACCTGGTTATTGATGAATGTAATAACCGTGGTATTGTAATGGCATTCACCGGAATGAGACTGTTCCATCATTAATGGAGAGATTATTATGAAATTATTGGTTGTTGGCGGTGGTGGCCGCGAGCATGCAATCATCAAAAAGCTAAAAGAAAACCAGAGTGTTACTGAGATTTTTGCACTGCCTGGCAACGGTGGCATGGTAAATGATGCTACTTGTGTGGAGATTGGGGCAAAGGATATCGACGGTATTGTTAATTTCGCCTGTGAAAACGGAATTGACTATGCAGTAGTAGCTCCGGATGATCCTCTGGTACTTGGCGCTGTTGATGCATTGGAAGCTAAAGGAATTCCTTGCTTTGGTCCTCGTGCAAATGCTGCGATTATTGAGGGTAGTAAGGTGTTCTCCAAAAATCTGATGAAAAAGTATCATATTCCTACAGCGGAATATGAGGTATTCACAGATATGGATGCTGCACTGAACTATCTGGATACTGCACCGATTCCTACTGTTATTAAGGCAGATGGATTAGCACTGGGCAAGGGCGTTATTATTGCTATGACACGGGACGAGGCTAAGGATGCAGTCCGGTCTATGATGGCTGACAAGGTCTTTGGTAAAAGTGGCGATCAGATTGTGATCGAAGAGTTCTTGACCGGTCCTGAGGTGTCTGTGTTGGCATTTACCGACGGAAAATGTGTAAAGCCTATGGTTTCTTCTATGGATCATAAGCGGGCAGGGGACAACGATACCGGCCTGAATACCGGCGGTATGGGTACAGTTGCACCGAATCCCTATTACACCGATGATGTTGCAGAAATTTGTATGGAAACCATCTTCCTGCCTACTATCAATGCGATGAACGCAGAAGGTCGTACCTTTAAGGGCTGTCTGTATTTTGGTCTTATGCTCACACCTAACGGACCGAAGGTAATTGAATACAATTGCCGTTTTGGCGATCCTGAAACCCAGGTTGTACTTCCTCTTCTGGAAAGTGATTTATTGACAATTATGCAGGCTACTACTAATGGCACACTTGCTGACACAGAAGTGAAGTTTGCAAACAAAAATGCTTGTTGCGTTATTATGGCATCTAAAGGCTATCCCGTATCCTATGAAAAGGGATACGAGATGACGATCCCCACTGAAATTGCAAAAAATGTCTATGTGGCAGGTGCTGCAATTAAGGACGGTAAGCTGGTTACAAATGGTGGTCGAGTTCTTGGCGCAACTGCTGTTGCGGACACGTTGGAGTCTGCAGTTGTAGACGCTTATAAATTGGTGGATAAGATCCATTTTGATAATGCGTTTTACCGACACGATATTGGCGCAAAAGCGCTGAAAGCCGGGAGGAACTGATTTTGGTATATAGAATTTTTGTCGAGAAAAAAGCTGGTCTGGATAATGAAGCCAGAGCACTTCAAAGTGAAGCGGTGAATCTGCTTGGTATCAAGGGCTTACGTAAGGTTCGTCTGTTTAATCGCTATGATGCTGAAAACATTTCCGAAGAACTGTTTAACTATGCGGTACAGACTGTATTTTCTGAGCCTCAGTTGGATGTTGCGAGTGAAGAAATTTCTGTACCCAATGCGCATATTTTTGCTGTAGAACCGTTGCCCGGACAGTTCGATCAAAGAGCGGACTCTGCTGCACAGTGTGTCCAAATTCTTTCTCAGGGAGATCGTCCTGTGATCCGATCAGCAAAGGTTTATGCTCTTGAAGGCAATCTTAGTGAGAGTGATATTACTGCGATCAAGAATTATGTGATCAACGCTGTGGAAAGTCGCGAAGCATCACTGGACAAACCGGAAACCCTGGCAGTCAATTATGCAGCACCTGAAACAGTTGCAACCATTGATGGTTTTATCGAGCTTGACGAGCAAGGACTTACTGATTTGCTTAATACCCTTGGCCTTGCAATGGACTTGGATGATCTGAAGTTCTTACAGAACTATTTCCGCGATCAGGAGAAGCGTGATCCCACTATTACTGAAGTGCGTGTAGTTGATACTTATTGGTCTGACCATTGCCGTCACACCACATTCTCCACCCATTTGGAGGCTGTTAAGATTGCTGATCCCGCTGTTCAGGCTGCTTATGAGCGTTATTTGGCTGCACGGGTAGAAGTTTATGGTGAAGAAAAAGCGGCAAAGCGCCCCCAGACCTTGATGGATATTGCTACTATTGGTGCAAAAGTCCTGAAAAAGCGTGGTTTGTTGCCTGAATTGGACGAAAGTGAAGAAAGCAATGCTTGCTCTATTCATGTAACTGCAAAGGTTAATGGTGAGGATCAGGACTGGCTGTTGATGTTCAAAAATGAAACACATAACCATCCTACTGAGATTGAGCCCTTTGGTGGTGCTGCAACCTGTATCGGCGGTTGTATCCGTGACCCGCTGTCCGGTCGTGCATACGTCCATCAGGCTATGCGTGTTACCGGTGCAGGTGATCCCACGAAGCCCTTAAATGAGACCTTGTCCGGCAAACTGCCACAGCGTAAGCTTTGCCAGACTGCAGCAGCTGGTTATTCTTCCTATGGTAACCAGATTGGTTTAGCAACCGGACATGTTGCTGAACTGTATCATGATGGCTTTGTTGCTAAGCGTCTGGAATGCGGAGCAGTTGTTGCTGCAGCACCTGCTTACAATGTGCGTCGTGAGCGTCCAGCTGCCGGAGATGTAGTTGTCCTATTGGGCGGCCGTACTGGTCGTGACGGCATTGGTGGTGCAACCGGTTCTTCCAAGAGCCACAACTTAAAATCTTTGACAACGATGGCTTCTGAAGTTCAGAAGGGTAATGCACCCGAAGAACGGAAGATCCAAAGACTTTTCCGCAATCCAGAGGTTACACGCCTGATTAAGCGTTGTAATGACTTTGGTGCCGGTGGTGTTTCTGTTGCAATCGGCGAGCTTGCAGAAGGTCTGCAGATCGACCTCGATGCAGTTCGCAAGAAGTATGAAGGTCTGGATGGAACAGAATTGGCAATCTCTGAATCTCAAGAGCGTATGGCAGTTGTTGTTGCCGCTGAGGATGCTGATGCATTTATTAAATTTGCTGAGTCTGAGAATCTGGAGGCTTACCGCGTAGCTGTTGTTACCGAATCACCTCGTATGGTTATGACTTGGAAGGGCAATAAGATTGCAGATCTAGCCCGTTCCTTCCTGGATACGAACGGTGCTGTTAAGCATGCGGATGTTGTGGTTGCTGATGGAAAGCAGACAAGCTACGCAAGTAAAACAAGCCTTAAAGAAATTGCTTCTGATCTGAAATTTGCTTCCCAGAGAGGTCTTGTTGAACGCTTTGACGCAACTATTGGCGCTGGTAGCGTGTTGATGCCTTTTGGTGGCAAAAAACAGCTCACTCCTACTCAGGCGATGGCAGCGGTACTGCCGGTACTTCCCGGCGAAAAGACTGAACAGGCTAGCCTGATGGCTTGGGGTTGTGACCCAGATCTTTTGAGTGCGGATCCTTATGTAGGTGCGCAGGCAAGTGTTATTTCTTCTGTAGCAAAGATTGTAGCTGCTGGCGCAGACTATAAAGATGCATATCTGACATTACAGGAGTTCTTTGAAAAGCTTCGTAACGAGCCTGCTCGTTGGGGTAAGCCTTTCCAGGCATTGCTTGGTGCAATGGATGCCCAGTTGGGTATGAATGCTGCAGCAATCGGCGGTAAGGACTCTATGTCCGGTTCTTTCTTGGATTTGGATGTTCCTCCTACACTGATCTCTTTTGCCATTGCTCCTGTACTTGCAACCAATGTGATTTCTAATGAATTCAAAGAAGCAGGTAATCCTGTTTATCTCTTCGGCACTAAGGATCTGTCGGATTACGCTGGCAGAAACAGCTGCTGGGATAAATTCCATGCACTATCCTTAGCCGGAAAAGTGAAGTCTGCTTGGGCTGTTGATGCCGGTGACGTTGCTGAGGCTGTTATGAAAATGTCCTTCGGCAACCACATTGGCTTCAAATCTGTTGCAGACGCTGAGTCTATGTATGGTCCTGCTTACGGTATGATTTTGGCTGAGCTGACTGAGGAGTGCAGTGATGCACAGCTGGTTGGCTACACAACGCAAGAGCCGATTATTTCTTATGGTGCTGAAACAGTTACCATTGATGAGCTCTATAAGCTGAATACCGAAGTCTTGGAAGGCGTATATGGCACTGCAACTAAAGAAACTTCAGAAAAGATTCCTAACTTGGATCATTCTGCAAAGTGCGAAATCGGACCTGCAATTAAGGTCGCAAAGCCGAAAGTTCTGATTCCTGTATTCCCCGGTACGAACTGTGAATACGACTCTGCCCGTGCGGTTATGGAAGCAGGTGCAGATGCTGAGATCGTTGTAATCCGAAACCTGACAGCTGATGATGTTGCACGCAGCGTCGATTCTGTGGCTAAGAAGATCAGCGAGAGTCAGATGATCTTCATCCCCGGTGGCTTCTCCGGCGGTGATGAACCTGATGGTTCTGCTAAATTTATCACAGCTTTCTTCCGCAATCCTGCTGTTAAGGATGCTGTGAGTGCACTTTTGGATGATCGTGATGGTTTAATGTGTGGTATTTGCAATGGCTTCCAGGCATTGATTAAGCTGGGCCTGGTACCTTACGGCAAGATTATCGACACCGATGAGAATTGTCCTACCTTGACATTTAATACCATCGGTCGTCACCAGAGCCGGATTGTTCATACTCGTATTGCTTCTAACAAATCACCCTGGCTGAGCTTGATGAATGTGGGTGATATTGTGAATGTGCCGATTTCTCACGGTGAAGGTAAGTTCTTTGCTTCCAAGGAACTGGCACTTCAGCTGGCTGCTAACGGTCAGATTGCGACACAGTATGTGGATTTGAATGGTGATCCCACAATGGATACAGCATTCAATCCTAATGGTTCTCTATTTGCTATTGAAGGCATTACTTCTCCTGACGGAAGAGTGTTTGGCAAGATGGGCCATAGTGAGCGTATTGGCAAGGATCTTTACCGGAACGTGCCCGGAAACTACGATATTCGTATGTTTGAGGCAGCTGTTAAATACTTTAAGTAATATTATTTGGCTGCAGGAATTTTCCTGCAGCCAAATTTATGAAAGAGGTTAAAAATGAAAGACTTAATTGTTGCGAGAGAAAAACTTCGAGAGGGTAAATATACAGCGGTTCTTTGTAAAAATGGTGAAATCTATACATCCTCTTTACGTGGTGTAAAACCACTTGTGATGTGGGTAGAAGATAAGACAGATTTTAATGGATATGCAGCTGCTGATAAAGTGGTAGGGAAGGCAACTGCCTTTCTTTACCTTTGCCTCGGTGTCCGTTATCTATACGCACATATTATCAGTAAACCTGCCTTGAAGGTATTAGTTGAGCAAGGCGTTACTGTAGAGTATGGAACACTTGTGGAGAATATCATCAATCGACAAGGTAACGGAATATGTCCTTTCGAGGAACAGGTTTTACCACTTGTAGATAAGGATGATGCGTATCAGGCAATTCGTGAAATAATGGTTCAAATGAACATTACTTTGTGAAATAATTTATAAAAATCCCGGAATGCGAACATTCCGGGATTTTACTATTTAGGGATTAGTCCTTGTACATCTCAACCAGCTTGTTCAGATGCTCCCAACGTTCCTTAGCAGCAGCTTCGTTCTTAGCGAACAGTTCAGCAGCACGCTCGGGGAACTCGCGGGTCAGACGGCTGTAACGAGCTTCGTTCATCAGGAACTCCTGATAGCCATCCTTCGGAGCCTTGGAATCCAGCTGGAACTTGCCGGTCTCCTTGGAAGGATCGAAGCGGAACAGGTTCCAGTAACCACATTCAACAGCCTTCTTCATCTCAGCCTGGCAGTTCATCATACCACCCTTGATGGAGTGCATCTCACAGGGAGCATAGCCGATGATCAGGGAAGGTCCGTTGTAAGCTTCAGCCTCGCAGATAGCCTTGATGGTCTGAGCCTGGTTTGCACCCATAGCAATCTGGGCAACATATACATAACCATAGCTCATTGCAATCTCAGCCAGGGACTTCTTCTTAGTTTCCTTACCGGAAGCTGCAAACTGAGCAACCTGACCGATGTTGGAAGCCTTGGAAGCCTGTCCACCAGTGTTGGAGTAAACCTCGGTATCGAATACAAAGATATTAACATCCTTATTGGAAGCCAGTACATGGTCAACACCGCCGAAGCCAATGTCGTATGCCCAGCCGTCGCCACCGAAGATCCAAACGGACTTCTTGGACAGGTATTCCTTCTTAGCCAGGATGTCAGCAACAGTATCGCAGCAGACATTAGCTTCCAGAGAAGCAATCAGCGCCTTGGTAGCAGCCTTGTTAGCTTCACCATCATTAAAGGTGTCCAGCCAAGCCTGGCAAGCAGCCTTGCGATCCTCGCAGCAAGTATCGTTCATAACAGCACGAACCTTGTTAGCCAAGGACTCACGGATCACTGCCTGAGCGGTGTACATACCCAGACCGTGCTCAGCATTGTCTTCGAACAGGGAGTTGGACCATGCAGGACCGTGACCCTCAGCATTGACGCAGTAGGGGGAGGTAGCAGCAGGACCGCCCCAGATGGAGGAACAACCGGTAGCGTTGGAGATATACATACGATCACCGAACAGCTGAGTTACCAGACGAGCGTAGCTGGTTTCAGCACAACCTGCACAAGAACCGGAGAACTCGAGCAGAGGCTTCTTGAACTGGCTACCCTTGACGGAGTTGTCTTCCATTTCGGGCTTCTGAGCAACCTTAGCAACCATATAGTTGAAGACTTCCTGCTCAGCCAGCTCGGATTCCTGAGGAACCATAGTAATAGCCTTGGTGGGGCAGACGCCGACACAGACGCCACAACCCATACAATCCAGAGGAGAAACAGCCATGGTGTACTTGTACACGCCCTTGCCCTTGCCAGCCTTGATATCAACAATGCGGGTAGCAGCAGGAGCAGCAGCGGCCTCAGCCTCGGTCAGAGCGAAGGGACGGATGGTAGCGTGAGGACAAACATAAGCACAGTTGTTACACTGAATACACTTGGTCTCATCCCAGTGGGGAACAGTCACAGCAACACCACGCTTCTCGTATGCAGCAGCACCCAGTGCAAACTGACCGTCAGCGTAGTCGGTGAAGGCGGAAACAGGCAGGCTGTAGCCATCCATTTTTCCAACAGGAGTCAGGATGTTCTTAACAACAGCAACAGTGTCAGCAGGACCTTCCAGAACAGTCTCAACAGCCTTAGCTTCGGCAGTTGCCCAAGCAGCAGGCACATCGACCTTCACGTAAGCGGTAGCACCAGCGTCGATTGCATTCCAGTTAGCATCAACAACGTCGCGACCCTTCTTCAGGTAGGAAGCTCCAGCAGCAGCCTTCATATAGCCGATTGCTTCTTCGCTGGGCATAACGTTTGCCAGAGAGAAGAATGCGGACTGCAGGATGGTGTTGGTGCGCTTGCCCATACCAACCTTGATAGCCAGGTCGATA
>JAZOSD010000052.1:0-32680 GCA_045656945.1 Faecousia sp. | reverse complement strand
CGAATTCACATTCCAGCTGACTACCGAGGTAGGTTGCGTTATCGTCAAGGAATTTAATCTTTTGTCCGTTTGGGAGCGTATATTCCAGATTGACAAACGCACCGGGCAGCACGTTAAGGCTTTCGACCTTGGGCAGTCCCTCAATATGAAGCAGGGTGTTGAATTCATGGATGATCTGCTGTTTGAATTCCCTAAACTTTTCCTTGCCGCCGAGGTTGATATACTGCTTCCAAAAGTCCATGGTAAAATCGCCGTCGGCGTAGCACCATCCGCAGTAATGCTCATTGAACGAGCCGCCTTTCTCGCGGCTGATGTCGGTGTCCGAAAGCTTCATACCGCAGCATTCACAAACGAGCTCGCGAGGACATCCAAGAAGCGTATTGATGGACACGTCGAAGAGTCTTGAAAGAAGCTTGAGAGTTTCGGTATTTGGGATCGTTTCACCGTTCTCCCAACGGCTGACCGCTTGACGGGTGACGAATACCTCTTCGGCAAGCTCCTCCTGGGAGAGCCCGTGCTTTGTTCTGAGTTCAAGGATAATATCTTTGGTTTCCATACGATTACCGCCTTTGATTACTGTGCTTTCATTATAGCAAATTTTAGTGCAAGTTTCAAGCAACGCGCTGTTGCTAATATAGAAAAGCCGATGAGGTTTCTTTCGATTCCTCATCGACTTTCTTGTTCACTTTACAGTACTTGTATACGTTTTTCAATTTCCTTGATGACCTTTATAAATTTCTCGTCTCTCTTTCCCGTCGGATCGGGCAAGCCCCAGTTATCATCGAACTCTCTGCCGATGAAGGGACAGCCAACGTTGCAACCCATAGAGATCGCTACGTCGGGCGGCGGGATTTTATCAAAGGTCTTACTGTACTGCGTCTGCTCCATATCAATGCCGTAGAGCTGTTTCATCAGCCGTACTGCATCCTGGTTGATCTGCGGCTTTGTTTCCGTTCCTGCTGAGTAAAAATCAAACTCATCACCTCGCAGATGTTTGCCAAGAGCTTCGGCAATTTGGCTACGACAGGAATTGTGTACGCAGATAAAAGCTACTTTTTTCTTCATATCAGAACCCCAATTTGTGCAGGAGCTTTTCAACATCAGCTGCTTTTAACACTTTTCCCATAGATACAACATTCTCATTTACAACGAGAGCCGGCATACTCATAACACCGTATTCCATAACCTTTGCCATATCGGTGATGTATTCAACCTCAACGGTCAGCCCCATATTCTTCACGGCTTCTTTTGCGTACTCATACTGCTGATGGCAGGATGCGCAACCCGCACCCAACACCTTAATACAGCATGCCGTTTACTGCCTCGCCGCAGCACTCGTTGATGATTTCGGTAGCTTCGCTTGTGGGACAACCGCAGTTGCAAACGCAGGCAGGAGCCTTCTTTTCTTCGTTCTTCTTTCCAAAATTGAATAATGCCATAATGATACCTCCAAATATTTTTATCAAGATTAAAATGCGAGCCAAAACATATATAGACCGATGAGCAGGATCGCAGTACCTATCACTATTTTCAAGACCTTTGCGGCGGTCTGGTACCGTTCGCTGTTATTTATCTTTTGCACGAAGCCTACCGATGTTCCTGCTACCATTACAAGTGCGCTATGCCCAATAGAATACAGTAGCATTAGCAGGATACCCCAAAGCAGATTTCCTTCGCCTGCAACAATAGCAAGCAGAGCAATCAACACGGGTGTTGAGCAAGGCGAAGAAAACACACCGCCGAGTATGCCGGCAATAAACGCACCGATATAACCACGCTTTCGGTTTTTGGATAGCAAATTTGTTGAGGGAATAAAGTTGAATATCTCCCACGTCTGCAACGCCATCAACACCATCAATGTACCGAGAATCATATACCATACGGGCGATGATGTTCCCATCAGCTTTCCTGCCGAAGTGGCGATAATGCCGAGCGTTACAAATGTAACCGCCGTACCAACAGAAAACACGGCAGAATAAGCAAACGCTTTCTTTGTGTTTTTCTCACCGACACCACCAACATATCCTACGATTAGCGGAACGCTTGAAAGTGAGCAAGGCGTGACCGAGGTGAGAACTCCGGCAAGGAGGGCAAGCAACGGTGCGAGCCATATATTGTCGCTGATGATTTTAGCTATTTGTGAGAGCCAAGCATCTATCATTTACTCCACTCCCATCTCTTTTAGGATTGCTCGCATTTGTTCCTCTGTCAGACCACCTTGATGAACAGTAAAGATATGTTTGCCACCTTCTTTATCAGAGTACATATCAAACTGAATTTCCTTGGCAAGCTCATCGCTTGGAACGAAAGGAGTTCCGTCAGCATTAAAGAACACCTGCGTAGGAATGATCTGCACCGGAACATTGGCAGCGGCTTCGTAATACTTCCACACATCCACAAACTTAATGAATGCTTTCCCTTGCATTTCAGCGTTTAGTGTCTTTAGTACGGGAGCCATCTGCTTACACGGAATACAAGAGTCTGCACCGTAGTCTGCAATGACAGGCAGGCCATATTCGGAAAGTGCTGCAAAGTCAATTTGCTTTGTGGCATTAAGGCTGAAGTCTGCCCCTTTTAGATCATCGGGCAGTTCCGTTGTGCCTTGCGAGATTGATGGATCTTCCGCAGGCTGTTCGGATACCGTCTTAATTATCCAAATGCCGCCGATAACGGCAACAATTAAAATAGGAACAAGTATCTTTACCCATAATGCAGTTTTCTTCTCCATTGGTTTACCTCCTTTCAGATTATCAAGGGTTGAATGAGGTTAAAGAAATAACCTACAAGGATGATTCCTGCGGTGCAGATTGCCACAAAGATACCGAGCAGTTTAGGCTTCACTGCCTTGCGGAGCATAATCATAGACGGCAGGGACAGCGTTGAAACACCCATCATAAAGGACAGAACTACACCGAGCAAAGCCCCCTTTGCAAGCAGCGCTTCGGCAATCGGAATCGTTCCGAAAATATCTGCATACATTGGAACGCCTGCAACGGTAGCAAGGATAACACCGAAGGGATTGTTGCCGCCAAGCACCTTCACAATAATATCCTCAGGAATCCAATTATGGATAATAGCGCCAATACCCACACCTACAAGCACATAAGGGAATACCTTTTTAGCGGTGGAAACAACTTGCTCCCAAGCATATTTCAAGCGGTCATTGAAATGAAGTTCTTCCTGCGGAACATCGAGGGAGCGACCATTGCAGATGTATTCTTCCACTTGATTTTCAAGGTGCAACTTCTCGATTAACGTTCCTCCGAGCACGGCAATCACAAGACCGAGTACCACATAGAGTAGAGCGACCTTCCAGCCGAAAATGCTCATAAGCAGAACAAGGCTGCCGAGATCCACCATTGGGGAAGAAATAAGGAATGAGAATGTCACGCCAAGCGGCAGGCCTGCACTTGTGAAGCCGATGAACAACGGAATGGATGAACAGGAACAGAACGGTGTAACCGTACCCAGTAAGGCGGCTACGATATTTGCACCAATACCGTGGAATTTGCCGAGTATCTTCTTTGTTCTCTCCGGCGGAAAGTAGCTTTGGATATACGAGATAATCAAAATCAGCACACCAAGTAGTACCATAATCTTGATGGTGTCGTAAATAAAGAATTGAACACTGCCACCGATTCTGCCTGTGGTATCCAAACCGCAAGCGTTCAATATTGTTCCAATGAGTCGATTAAGCCAACTCATTCCGAGGACTTCTGTCTGAAAGAAATCCCACGCTGTTTTTAAGATTTGCATATAAAAATCTCCTTTCAAATATAAACATATTCAAATGTATCTATATATAGGTTCTAAAGGAAGTCGTGCGGAAAAGATTTGACTTGCCTTACTTTTCACAACACGACTTATTTTCGCATCCACAATCAATGGATGTCAGTTCCTTTAGTAAACCCGCTGCAACCTTTGCTCCCTCTTCTGAAATGGAATAGTGCATCCATTTGCCTTCCTTGCGACCGACTACAACACCGGAATCACAAAGGATCTTCATATGGTGGGATAAGGTAGGTTGGGTTACATTGAGTTCTTCAAGCATTTTGCAGGCACACTTTTCGCCGCTTGTCAGCATCTTCAAAATGCGGATACGGTTTTCATCGCAAAAGGCTTTGAAGATCAATGCCGTCTTTCTTTCATCCACTTTGAAACACCTCCCATAGACGTTTATCTATATATCATTATATTCAACACATAGATGTTTGTCAATAGGAAACGATAATTTTTTGCAGAAATGTCATCTTTGAAGGGCGATATCAATTTCATGTGAGAGTTCGAATTCATACGCAAAACTGCTGAAAATATCTTTTTTGTAGTCCATAGACAGAAAAAGACCTTGTCGAAAGACAAGGTCTTTTTCAACTAAATCCACCCTTACGGGTGAGTGAAATCGTCTTCGACGATGAAATCCAACTTTGTTGGATGAAATCCGCCTCGACAGCGGATGGGTGGATTTGATATCATCTGAGGCGTGAGCCGAAGATTTCATCAGCGCAGATGATTTCATCCTTGCGCAGCAAGGATTTCATTTTCTGCAAGAGTTCGAATTCATACGCAAAGAGGCGAAAACGTCTTTTTTGTTGGGAAAATATTGAAAATAAAATTTATGTATGGTAAAATATTCAAGTAATACAAAATAAAAAGGGAGAAAAAATTATGGAAAACTTATGGAATGGCTTTGCCTGCGAAGAATTTGACTTTGAGGGTTTTAAGGCCTATGTTGTATCACCTGAGCCGGGTACGGAAGTGGGAAAGCTGGTACTGAAAACCCTTTATTGGGGCGCGTTCCCGGATATTGAGATCAATTTACTGAAAAATGGCTATCACCTTGCCTATGTGGCCAGAGCCTGCAGAGTTCCCACCAAGGACGAATGTGACCGCAGAGCCCGCTTTGTAGAGTATGTATCCCAGAAGTATAAGCTGAACGGAAAATGCGTCCTTGTGGGTATGAGTTTCGGCGGTGCCCAGGCAATGCGCTTTGCCAATTACTATCCGGAGCTTGTCAGCTGCATTTACTTAGACGCGCCGGTGCTAAATTACAGTGCATTCCCTGGTAAGATGGGGGATGCCTACCAGGAAAAGGTATGGGAAACAGAATTTTTATATGTCTATCCCGGTATGAAACGCTATCAACTTTTTAATTTTGATGAGCATCCCATCAATGCTGTGGACACCATTTTGGAGCATAAGATTCCTGTTCTGCTGGTGTGGGGTAACCAGGACACCACAGTTGATTACAAGGAACACGGTCTGCTAATGGAGCAGGCATACGAAGGCTCAGACCTAATAAAGGTAGTCTGTGTGGAAAACAGAGGCCACCATCCTCACGGCAAAATTGGCGATAACAGCGAGATTGTCCAGTATATTTTGGAAAACAGCTAACAAAAAATAATGGCGCGTGCGATTGCACGCGCCATTTGATATTCCGGGCTTCGAAAAACAATTGTGTTTCCTTGACAAGCGAGGAAATAAGTGAGATAATATACATAGTTTGTTCACAAAAATCTCTGTAAGGAGGAAACAAAAATGATGAAATTCAAACGATTGGTGGCAATGGCCCTGCTGGTGGGTATGCTATGCTCCTTTGCAGTGCCAATGGCTTTTGCAGAGAATGGAAGTATTTATTATGACTTCAAGCTGCAAGTTGGCTATGAAGAATATTTTGGTGAATATAAAGGCGGCACAAAGCTGTCTGAAGTGAGCGATTTGCTGACAAGCTTATACCCGGATGTTGTCAATTGGAACTATGAAGACAGCAGTAACGGGATGGACCAAATTTCACTTCGCCTTGGTCAGGGCCTTCGGATTATGGGCGAGGTAGGTGACTGGCAAGCGTTTCGTTTAAGCGGAATGAAAGCTGGTAACTATGATATCGCTCTGAACACCACTGCAACCAATTCAGCAAATACTGTGGATATTTATTTAGCGAAGGCTGTTGAAGGGATGAATATCGCGGAAGCTATGACAGCAGAGAATTTGCTGCTTGCTGATGTTTGTGGTACCAATACCATATCTAATGTTTCAATAACAATGGAGGATGGGGAGTACATCCTGATTGTTAGCCATAAGAAAGTTGGCACAAATGGTTATTGGTGCCTGACTGGTATGGATATGCTGCCGTTGGAGGAAGCGGAAGAAACAACTGCTCCGGAGCAACCCCCGGAGGACACTTATGTGCCTGAGACTACACAGGAAGCGACTATTCCTTATGATATTAATGGCGTGATTGGTGACAATCTGGCTTGGAATTTGAATACAGAAGGTACTCTGACAATTTCCGGCAAGGGCAATATGTTCTGCTGGTCACGGGTGGAAGTGCCTTGGCTTAACGAGCAGAATTTTGTAAAAAAAGTTGTTATTGAAAGCGGTGTTACCAGTATTGGCAGCAATGCATTCTACAACTGGGAAAATCTGAGCTGTGTGGTTATACCTGCAAGTGTTACACAGATTTCCGGCTATGCATTTGACAGCTGCAGCAGTTTGACAGATGTGCACTATATGGGTCTGGAAGAACAGTGGAATCAGATACAGATTTATGAAAATAATGAAGCATTGATTGGCGCTAATATCCATTACGAAGGCAATGCAAACGGTCAAATGGAGCTGATCGATCCTTCCTATTATCCGGAAAGTGACCATAATTATAGCAGCAATCTGAATGATGAGAAGATCTTCACATGGCCCGGTGCCAGAGAATTGAAGGTTACATTTAGTCAGGATACCTATACAGAGTGGAACTATGACTATATTATCTTGCGTGATGGTTCCGATAACTTTATTGGTTCCTACTGCGGAGATATGCTTGCAGGTCAGACAATAATTGTTTCTGGCGACACCCTTAAGATTCAATTGAATTCTGATGGCGGCGGAGAGTTTTTTGGCTATTCCATTAGCTCTATTGTGGCAAATATGTCTCAGCTGACAGAACTGTCCATTAAAAATCTGCCTATGAGAAGCCAGTATTTTTTAGGTGAACCGTTAAATACTACCGGACTGGTGCTGTCGGCTGCCTACTCGGATGGCACAACAGAAGATGTCTTTAATGGATTTACAGTATCCGATTTTATCAATACTGTTCCCGGCACAAAGGAAATGACTGTATTTTATCGGAATATGAGTGTGAACTTTGTGTTGGAGGTTAGAGATATTGCCCTCTCTAACATTATGTTGGATGTCCAAAATGCAAAAACTGAGTATAAGACAGGGGAGATGCTGGATATTTCCGGCGTATCTGTTTATGCAGTGGGTGCTGACGGTACCAGCGAGAAAATTAATGGCGGTTTTAATATTTCCGGTTTTGATAACCAAAGCTCCGGTACAAAGACAGTCACCATTACTTATGGCGATTTCTCTGCCTCTTATGAAGTAAATGTTATCTGCGGCGGCGTGTTCGGTGAAAACCTGAACTGGATTCTGGAAGATGGCACCCTGACTATTTCCGGCACAGGCTCTATGGGTTGGTTCAATAATGCCTACGAGGTGCCTTGGTATAACTTCCACTCTGAGATAGAAAATGTTGTCATTGCAGAAGGTGTTACAAATATTGGTCAATTTGCATTTTACGGGTGTGAAAACCTGAAGAATATTACCATTGCTGACACCGTAACTGCAATTGGCTCCAATGTCTTCTGTGAGTGTTATGCGCTGAAAGAGATTGTGATCCCTGCTGGTGTTTCCGAAATTGATACTGGAACATTTTGGGCTTGCGACAATTTGATGGCGATCCGTGTGGCTGAGGACAATCCTTATTACAGCAGCGATGCCTATGGTGTACTCTATAATAAGAACAAATCCACCCTGGTGAAGGCACCATCCGGTATTACCGGCAGCTATGTGGTGCCAGAGGGCGTAACCTGTATTTACTGGTATGCATTTCATAATTGTCAAAAGCTGACAGAGGTTACTATTGCCAATAGTGTAACGAAGATTGAAGGTGATGCATTTGCAAATTGCATTGGCTTGACTTCTGTTACCATTCCGGAAAATGTCAGCGAGATTGGAGAAACTGCATTTAACGGCTGCAGCAGTATGACTGCATTTTATGTCGACAATGCAAATGCCTATTTCAGCAGCAATAACGATGGTGTTCTTTTCGATAAGAATAAGACTGTCCTGTTAACTGTACCGAAGGGTCTGTCCGGCAGCTTTGAAGTCCCAGCCGGTGTTCTACAGATCGCAGGAAATGCATTTGCAGATTGTTATCAGTTAACAGATGTTATTATTTCTAATTCAGTTACAGAAATTGAATATCGCGCATTTAGCTCCTGCCGGAATTTGCATTCTGTTACGATTCCTAATGGCGTTACTACCATTAACACAGCAGCCTTTGTTGACTGTGAAAGCCTGACAGCAATAACCCTTCCGAATAGTATTACAACCTTTGGAGAGGCGATTTTTGATACTTGCCAGAACCTGAGAACCATATATCTGGAGGGTACTTCTGCGCAGTGGTCGGCGATTGATTTGATGTCTGCATTTGGCAGCGGGGCAAGTATCGTCTATTTAGATGATGCGCCAACACTGGAAAGCTTTACATTTGCGCCGATTTCCATTATGGAATCTAATTGCGGCCAGTGGGAAAATGGTGTCTATGTTTATGACATCCTGCAGCTCATCAACAACACAACATTTACTGCGGTTTTTGAAGATGAAACAGAGATTTCCAGCACAGGCACAGGCTTGTTCTATAATGGCTGCTGGTATGAATTTAATGTGACGGCAAATCAAAGCAGTGCAGATCCCTGGATCGGCGGCAATACCTATAACATTGCTGTGTCTCTGCTGGGTCAGACAGCGGAATTTGCAGTAACCATCGAGGCATCCCCGCTGGCAAGTCTGGAAATTGCACCGGTTTCTACTGTTGTGGGTACAGGTGGCTATTGGAACAGACATCATTTCGGACCGAATGAATACGAAGAGTATTACTATTACAGTCCCTGGAATTTGCTCAGCTTAACTACCTATACAGCAACCTTTGCAGATGGTCAGGTGCTTAGCGGTAGTGGTTCCGGATTTAATTATAACGGCAATTACTATGAGTTCCAGTGTGAAATTCCGGAGCAGGACTACTTTAATCAGTGGTCTGCCGGAAACACCTATCACATGACAGTGACGGTTCTGGGTAAGCAACTGGAAGTGCCGATTACTTTGACCCCGTCACCCGTTGTAAGTCTGGAATTTACACCTGTTTCTGTGATGGAAAATTCCTGCGGCAGTATGGACAATGAATGGAATCCGGAAACCGGCAATAACGATTTGATGTATTTCCGTTACAGTGAATGGGATGTGCTCAGCCAGTCTAATTACATAATAACCTTTGCAGATGGTACATCTGCGTCCGGCAAAGGTAATAGCAGTTTCTCCTATAATGGACAGTGGTATAGCTTTGATATATCCTCGAATCAGGACTATTACAACCAGTGGACCATTGGTAACACCTACACAATAAATGTTTCCGTTATGGGACAACGGGTAGCAGTTCCGGTTACCATTACCGGTTCTCCTGTGGCAAGCATTGAATTCACCCCTGTTTCCGTTATTGAAGGAAACTTTGGCAGCTGGAGCAATGAGTGGAATCCGGAAAACGGCAATTACGACCTGAGATACTTCCGCTATAATGTATGGGAGATCCTGAATCAATCTCAGTATACAGTAACTTTCAGCGATGGTACTGTATGTTCCGGAAACGGCAGCAATAGTTTCTATTATAACGGTCAATGGTATGGCTTTAGCAATTACTATAACCAAGATTACTACAATCAGTGGACCGTAGGTAATACCTACACGGTTACTATGAGTGCTATGGGTAAGAGCTGTGATGTGCAGATCTCCATCGTGCCTTCTCCCTTGGTTAGCCTGGAATTCTCTCCTGTTTCCATACTGGAGGAAACCTGTGGCTGGTGGAACGAGTATATGGATGAAAACGGCCAGCAGATGCAGTACTATTACTACAATAGCTGGGAGCTTCGTCAAAAATCTACCTTCACCGCAACATTTAGCGATGGAACAGTTATTACAGGAAATGCGGCTGATGACTTTGAGTATGACGGAAAATGGTACAGCTTTAACACCATAGAGCCGGAACAGAATGCTGATAACTGCTGGATTCCTGGCAACACCTATTGTTTCACCTGCACAGCAATGGGCCAGTCCGGTGAGATAGCTGTCACAATTTGCGAACCTACCATTTCCGGTGGCTATGCCTATGTGAATAACAATGGCCAGGCCACGATTACCGGCTGTATCCTGACAGATACGATTCTGGAGATTCCGGAAACCATCGATGGACTTCCGGTAGTGGAGATTACATCTCTGGGTCAGGCTGCAGAAACAGCCGAAGAGATTATCATTCCCGACTCTGTTTGCACAATTGGACAAGAAGTATTTAGCTACAACGAGCACATTAAGCGTGTGACGCTTGGAAACGGCATTACCGAGATCGACAGATTTGCATTCGAGGGTTGCTTAAATCTGGAGGCAGTTATCTTCTCAAATGCAGTCACAGGTATTGGTGAGGGCGCATTCCGGGATTGCCATAGCTTACAGACCATCCAGATTCCGGAAAGTGTTACATGGATCGGACACAGTGCATTCAGAGATTGCAGCAGCCTGCAAAGCGTTACGATTCCGGAAAATGTTCTCGATATCAATTCTTATGCCTTTAGAGGCTGTATCAGCCTGTCCGGTATTTGGGTGGATGAAAATAATCCCTGCTACACCAGTGATGAATTTGGCGTTCTCTTTAACGATGATATGTCTATGCTGATTCAGGCACCTGGTAACTTGACAGGTAATTACACCATTCCGGAAAGTGTTATGAATGTAAAGGGCTATGCCTTTGAGAACTGCCCCAACCTGACCGGTATTTTTGCAGAACACATTGGTGACAATTTCAGCACTGACAGCCATGGCGTACTCTTTAGTGCGGATAAGACAGTGCTGCGGCAGTATCCCGGCGGTTTGACTGGTAGTTATACCATTCCTGAGGGTGTTATGGACATTGACGATCGGGCATTCTTGTATTGCTCTGGTTTAACAGGTATTACCATTCCCGACAGCGTAACCTATATTGGGGACTGTGCGTTCTGGGGATGTAGTGGACTAACAGAACTTGTGATTCCCAATAGTGTTAACTACATCGCAGATGCTGCCTTCTCCGGCTGTTCCGGTCTGGAAATGGTAACTGTGCCGTATGTAGGCGGAACGCGGGAAACAGATGACGAATATCGTATGCACTTCGGTTATATCTTCGGCACAAGCGAGTACGAGGGAAGTGTATCTACAGATCCCTATCTGTATAAGTATTACATTCCTGCATCCCTGAAGACGGTTACCGTAACCGGCGGCAATCTGAGATATGCCGATTTCTGGGGCTGCTGCAATGTGGAAAGCATTACCCTTCCGGATAGTGTTACTACTATTAGCGACTATGCATTTGAGGATTGTGTCAGTTTGCAAAATGTCAATATTCCTGCGGGTGTTACCTATATCGGAGAGTGTGCATTCTCCGATTGTGAAAGCCTGACAGAGTTGACCATCCCTGAAAAGGTAAGCGATATTGGTTGGGGTGCGTTCTGGGATTGCACAGGCTTGACAGAACTTGTGATTCCGGACAGTGTCACCTATATTGACGATTATGCATTCTACAACTGTAATGCACTGACGGATATTACTCTGTCTGAAAATCTGAACCGTATTGGTGAAAGCGCATTCTCCGACTGCTATAGCTTGCAGAGCATCTCCATTCCCGAGAGCGTAGAGAGCATCGGTTGGGGCGCATTCTGGGATTGCACAGGTCTTAAGCGTATTGAAATTCCTGAGGGCGTCACAAGTCTTGGCGACTATGCCTTTGTAAACTGCTATGAGTTGCAGGAAGTTGTACTTCCCGGTAGCATTACCACCATCGGAGAGAGTACATTCTCTGACTGCTATGCACTTGAGAGCATTGTGATACCGGAAGGCATCACACGCATTGGCTGGGGTGCATTCTGGGATTGCGGAAGCTTACAGAGCATCTATATCCCTGAAAGCCTTACCTCCTTTGGCGATTTTGCATTTGTTCACTGCTATGGGCTGTTTTATGTATATTATGCCGGAACACAGAAACAGTGGGATCGGATCGAAAAGGGCATCAATGATGAACTTAACTGGATAGTTCTTTCTTGCAAGCCTTGCCAGCACGAAGCAGTGCAGGATGGTGCTTGTGCAGATTGTGGCGAAACCATCGGAAGTGTTATTACTGATAAGTATGGTAATACCGTTGCAGGCTTTGTTACATTGACAGAGGCGGTAGCGGCAGCACAGGCTGGACAGACTTTGGAGATGAGTGCAGATGCTGCTATTGACGATCTGGTTCTGCCGCAGGGTGTTGCCCTGGATCTGAACGGCAATACGCTGGCAGTTAATACTGTGCTGACTTATAGCAGTGGTGCCATCGTGGATAGTAGCGCTGACGGAAGCGGCCTTTTGAAGGTCAGTGATCCTGAGGGTATTATGATCAACGCAGATAACCCCCAGATGCCCATTTACGACAGTGCAAATGGCGGTCTGCGGTTCTTCGAGATTCAGGTGTCCACAAAGGCGGTTACCGGCAAGAATTCCGGAAATCCCAAGTATTGGCTGCAAATCGAAGTAACAAACTTTGATAGATTCAATACTTTGATCCAGGCAGATGCCGAGATGGAAATCAGAGTGAAGATGTCTTGGGATGGTCAGGAAGAGCCCGTTTACGCAGCGGCAATGATGGAGTTTACCAAGAAGTGGGCAAAGAAATATCAGGAAAATAAGAGTGCTTATGTAACGGTTTCTTTGGACGATATTCAGGATCGTGAAAACTTCAAGTTGATTCCCTGCGTTGGCGCAAATGGTGTTGAGATCAGCGAACCTGCAAAATGTCAGGACGAAGAGAGCCATAACTATCAAGATGGCATTTGCCGCGATTGCGGTGCCTGCCAGCTGGACTACGGCACATGGACAGCTATTTACAATGTGACCGAGGAAACGCTGGATAAATTGACCCTTCGTTGCCAGGAAAGCTTATTTAGAGAGGAATACCGCAACATCGAAAGCTTTGATGGTGTTTCTCCTGATGAGGTCATCCAATGGGGTGGCGAGCTGATTACAATTGACGGAAGAACCTATACAGGCAATACCGGTGGTGGAGATTCGATCTATTACGAGTATAACGGTGATGAAGTGATTTTTCATTTGGGCGAGCCAGCAGACAACTGGCCTGATCAGTTTACTGTGCGGCGGTATTCTGAAAACCAGATGATCGTTACAGCAATAACCGGCTGCGATTTCTATGGACTGGAAGTGGGTATGATTCTTACCTGCCAGGAATGATCTCTATTAGTAAAATAATTTGGGAGGTAGCTTAAGTACTGAGCTACCTCCCTCATTTTATCAAATTTCTATTTATCGATGTGCTCTTGTAGGGGAGGGGCAGTGCCCCTCCCGCCGCCGCGGGCGAATAATACGACAAAATGCGCCCATCGAGGGCGCATTTTCCCGACGGGCGGCGCACTGCACCGCCCCTACATTAACAGCCCGTCAAACTGAAATTTGACTCTTCCTACCCAAAAAAGAGCGTGCCGTTAGGCACGCTCTTTTATTATTGTAGTAAATTATACGATAACTTCCCGCAGCCATTCTAAAGTGCAGGCGACCATATGCTCACCGGTTTCCCGGCTGGCTTCCTTGGCACTCTGGGCAAACCATTCCGTATTGCGCTCACAACGGGAGAGGTCAACCAGCTCCGGATAGGTGCCCATCAAAAGGGAAGTTTCCCATTTGCCGGCGTGGTCGAAGCCACCGCACTTGATTTGGGCATCTGCACCAATCAGGGGGATGACCTTGATATAGGAGAAGGGATCATCCTCGCTGCCCATATCTTCATAGTAGGTCGCGTAATCGTCGCTGCCCCACCAGCCGACACCCAACTTTTTCTCCATATACTCCATAGTGACTTTTTTGGCAGCCTTATGGCAGGCAATGGTCATAGGCATCAGGCCTGCACCCTCAGTCTGGTGATGGGGGATCAGATAAATGTTTTTGTGACCTGCATCGATCATAGATTTGAGCACGCAGTACAGGTAGTTTGCATAAGTGTCCTCGTCTACGTGGAAATGGCTGGGCTTCGGACCGCAAACTGCGTAGGAAGCCACACCATACCAGATGGGGGGACAAACCACGATCTCCTTTTCCTTTTCCAGTTCCCGCAGACAGCCAGTCACCACCAGGGTGTCTGTACCGCAGGAGGCGTGGCGGGCGTGGTATTCCATGGTGCCGATGGGAATGATGAAGGGGACCTTCCGATCCACTGCATCCTGAATCTCATCGTAGAACATTTCAAGTAGCTGCATAGCATTCTACCTTCTTTCGGAAAATCAGAACAGCAGTTCCGGGCAGACAGCGGGAATCTCCGGGCTAAGCAGCTCGAATCCGCCTTCCTTAACGGCAATACCCTTTTCCCAACGGACACCGAAGGTGTCAGCAGAAATATAGGTATCCACCTGATAGCACATATTGGGCTTGAGGATGTAGTCAGAGGAAGTTTCACACCAGGGTGCTTCTACTTCAATCATACCAGTGCCGTGCAAGGGGCCGTAAACATAGTTCTTCTCATAGCCGTGATCCACAAAGTACTGATAGAAACCCTTGGCAATGTTACAAGCCTCTACACCAGCCTTGACCTGCTGTTCACTCCAAGCGTGCGCCTCACGGCAGAACTGCACAATATCACGGCGCTGGCCTTCCAGCTTGCCCAGGCAAATGGGATAGCCGATGGCGGCAGAGTAGCCGTCGATCTTGGCAGACAGATTCAGCTGAACGATATCGCCCTTCTGGAATTCCCGGTAGCAGGAGCGGGAGATTGCGTGGCGGGTGGAAGCCTCGGAGAAAACATACATAGGCAGGCCTTCATACTCAGCGCCGTGCTCATACACAGCCTTCTGGGCAACACCAACCATCTGCAGTTCAGTCATACCGGGACGAATTGCCTTAATAACTTCTTCAGTAGCAATGTTTGCGATCCGGTAGCCCTCACGCAGGCAAGCCAGCTCGTTTTCGGTCTTGATGGAACGCAGCTCCACCATAACCTTGCCTGCATCTACGATCTCTGCCTTGGGGAATGCCTCCCGAATGGCATTGAAAATCACAACGGAGGTATCCAGATAGGATGCTACACCAATGCGGATATGTTCACCGCTGACGCCAATAGCCTTAAATACATCGTGGAAGGTGTCAGGCTTCAGCTCGGGATAAGCGGGGTTTGCGCTTTCACGGTAAGCCAGCAGTGTGAAGATTTTATCCAGCTTGTTCCGGTCAGCACCAAAGATGGAGGACTCAGGACCTACCATCAGGGCAGCATCGCCATTTGCGGCAATAGCAACACCGGCACGCTCAAACAGCGGCCAGAAGCCGGAGAAGTAACGGGGGTTAGCATAGTCTGCTTCGTTGCCGTTGACGATCAGTACGTCCAGATTTTCCCGCTGCAGAATAGCAGCACAGCGCTGGACTCTTTCCTTGTACTCGTAATCAGGGATACAAATTCTTGCCATTTTTGGTTCCTCCTAAATATATGTATTTTTAATTATTCGCAATAGCCGGGAGTCGTGTAGAAATGGACTTCTCTGGGTTCTGCACGACCATACTGGGCAACAACAGGGGTGTCACTTTCCAGCATAATGGCATATTGTTCTTCAAATTTGGCAGTGAACTTTCCAAAGTCACTTTCTTTGTTGGTCCGCAGGCAGCGCACACGCATAGCCTCTACCTGCGTAGTAAAGCTGACAGGATCTTTGTCTGTGTAGATCAGGGTAATCTTGATGTTTGCCACCTGGTCACAGACATTGGTGATGATAATGGATTCGTGACCGGGGATGAGATTTACACCCTCAGGGGGGAGTTCTGCGTCGGGAAAGATCCAAACTTTTTTTCCGTAAGACATAAATTACCTCCTGTGTATCATTGTATAAAATCATAATATCATATCTATTTTCCAAATACTATATGTTAATTCGTTCACAATAATGTAAATTCGTTCAAAACAGAAAGACTTCTTGCATATTTCCACAGCTTGTTATATAATAAAGAAAATGGGGGAGGTAGGGGTATGCTGCATCTGAATACCGGTGGCTTATATGGTGTTCTGCGTGACTTTTATGTCCTCACCGGAAACCGGATCGGAATTATGGATAAAGATTTCCAAGAGATTATGTCCTACCCAGCCCAGCACGGCGGTTTTTGTGCGCTGGTTCATAAGGACCCGGAGGGGGTCAGGAAATGCGCGGAATGCGACCGGGAAGGCTGCGGAAAGTGTGCAAAGGAAAAGACGCTGATCCGATACCGTTGCCACGCAGGGCTGACAGAGGTTTTCCTTCCTGTGTTTGACAAAAACGATGTTTTGGCGTATATTGGCTTTGGGCAAATCGTGCCAAAGGAAGAGGAAACTGCGGCCCGGGAATATGTGCGGGAGCAATATCCACAGCTGGCAGAATACGTGGATGAAATACCGGCAAAATCTGCGGAGGAAATCAGTGCCGCAGCCACCATATTGCACACGATCGTGGCATATGTGATGACGAACCGGTGGATCACCCCGGAAAAGACAGAATTTATTGAACAGCTGGATCGATATATTAAGGACCATCTGAGTATGGGAATTAGTATGGACGAGGTCTGTGCAGCTTTTTGTGTCAGCCGTACCAAGCTTTATAAAATCTCCGTAGATTATTTAGGCTGTGCGCTGTCGGAATATATCCGACAGCAACGGATCTACCACGCACAGGAAATGCTGAAAGAAAAAGATAAAACTGTGGCAGAGATTGCAGGAGCGGTTGGGTTTTCTGACTACAACCACTTTTCAAGATTATTTAAAAAATACAACGGTTGCTCTGCGAGGGAGTACCGGATGAAATATCAGTAGGGAGGGATTTTTTTGAACAAAAAGAGGAATTTACTGGCTTTTGATCTGGGTGCAAGTAATGGCCGTGCAATTTTGGGACAGTTTGATGGTCAGCGCATCACAATGCAGGAATTGCATCGCTTTGAAAATCACTACATAGAGATGAACGGTGTTTTCTACTGGGATACCCCCTATTTGTATGATCAGTTGAAAACCGGATTGCTGAAATTCAAGCAAGGTGATTTTGGCGATCTGGATGCCTTTGGCATCGATACCTGGGGCGTTGACTACGGTTTGTTGGACAAGAATGGACATCTGGCAGGTGTTCCCCGCTCCTACCGTTTGGGAACCCAGGAAGATATTGATGCAGTAAAGGAAAAGATCCCGGCTCAGGTCCTTTACAGCAGAACAGGCATCGATACAAGTTTGACTTTTAATACTCTTTATCAGCTTTACCGCCGCGTGCGGGAAGAAGATCCTGCTTTGCAGATCGCTGACACAATGCTCCTGACACCAGACCTTCTTGGTTATTTCCTGACAGGAGAAAAGGGAACAGAATACACCATTGCCACAACTACACAGCTGTATAATCCCGCAACTGGGGATTGGGATTGGGAAACCATCCGTCAGCTGGGTATTCCGGAGCATATTTTCACAAAGATCGACAAGTCCGGCACGATCCGTGGTCACCTGCGGAAAGAACTGTGCGAAGAGATCGGTATCAATCCTGCTGCTTTTGTGGCGGTGGGAAGCCACGATACTGCCTCTGCAGTGGCGGCAATTCCCGGTGAGGGTAGCTTTGCTTTCTGTTCCTCCGGTACCTGGTCTTTGTTTGGCGCAGAAATGGACAAGCCTGATTTGAGTGTGGAAGCAGCCAATGCCGGTTTCTCCAATGAGGGTACAATTCAGGGAGGCTTCCGTCCCTTGCGCACCATTATTGGTATGTGGATCATTCAGGAATGCCGTCGTGATTGGCTGAAGAACGGAATCGATATCAGCTGGGACGAGGTGGTGCAGCAGGCAATGCAGGCGCAACCGCTGTGCAGCATTATTGATCCGGACGCACCGGAATTCTATGCCGGTGGAGATATGGAAAAGAAAATTCAGGAATTCTGCCGCAAAACCGGACAGCCTGTTCCGGAAACCATCGGACAGGTGGCTCGCTGCGTATATGAATCTCTGGCACTGAAATACCGTCACGCTTTGGAAGGCCTGGAGAAAATGAAGGGTCAGCGGATCGATTCTTTGAATATTGTCGGCGGACCGATTAACAACCGCTTCTTAAATCAGTTGATTGCAAACTCCTTAGACCGTCTGGTGGTTACCGGACCGGTGGAGGGTGCTGCAATGGGTAACCTCCTGACTCAGGCAATGGCTTTGGGCGATATCGAAAATATCGATCAGCTTCGTCAGGTGGTTCGCAATTCGGAAAATGTAGAATACTGGCAGCCGGAACATACACAGCAATGGGAAGATGCCTATCAAAAGCTTTTGGAATTACTGAAATAAGGGAGAGGAACTTATGAGCGTAGATATGATTAAATGGCAGCAGATTGCCAAGGAAAATGTACACAACAGACCTGCAGGAAACGGTCGTCTTGCCGGTAAGATCACCATCGTTACCGGTGCGGCACAGGGCTTTGGCAAGGGTATTGCGGAAGAACTGTATAAAGAGGGCGCAACTATTATCGTTGCGGATATGAACCTGCCCCTTGCACAGCAGGTTGCCCAGGAAATGGGCGAGCGCGCCTGCGCAATCGCGGTGAATGTATCCGATGAGGAAAGCGTTGCAGCAATGGTAGCAGAAACCGTTGAGAAATTTGGTGGTTTGGATATTCTGGTAGCAAATGCGGGTGTTGTCCGTTCCGGTCCTTTGGCACAGTTTGAAAAGAAGGATTTCGAATTTGTCACTGCCATTAACTATACCGGTTTGTTCCTGTGCTGCAAGTATGCTGCAATGATTATGCAGGCACAGCACGAGGCTGACCCCGAGGCAATGTATGACATTATTGCAATGTCCTCCAAGTCCGGTCTGGAAGGCTCCAATAAGAACTTTGCCTATGCTGGCTCTAAATTTGGTGCCATCGGTCTGGTACAGAGCTTTGCACTGGAAATGACTGCTTACAATGTGAAGGTCAATGCGATCTGCCCCGGTAACTACTTAGACGGTCCTCTGTGGAGCGATCCGGAAAGAGGTCTGTTTGTGCAGTATCTGCAGGCTGGCAAAGTTCCCGGGGCAAAGACCGTAGAGGATGTGCGTCGGTTCTATGAGGCAAAAGTTCCTATGAACAGAGGTTGTCTGCCTATCGATGTTGCCCGGGCAGTGATGTACTGCGTAGAGCAGAAGTATGAGACCGGTCAGGCAATTCCCGTTACCGGCGGTCAGGTTATGCTCAACTGATAGGGTGCGGCTATGATCGATATTACAATTCTTGAAAAACTGAATGCTCCCACCAAGCAGGAACGGCTTGCCAATTTGAAAGCCATTCTGCCATCTACGGTGTTCCCCCCGGAAGTACCGGCATATATCAACAATCATATTCATACTACATATTCCTTTTCTCCCTATTCTCCCACTGCAGCAGTTTACGCAGCGCGGATGGAGGGATTATGCACCGCCGGTATTATCGACCACGATTCCATTTCCGGTGCAGAGGAATTTCTGGAGGCAGCCAAAATCGTGGGTATGCCTGTGACCATCGGTATGGAATGCCGGGTATCTATGGAAGGTACTCGCCTGGAAGGTCGCAGAACCAACAACCCGGATCAGGTGGGTGTGAGTTATATGACCATCCAGTCTGTTCCCCACGATCAAATCAACACACTTACAGAATTTTTCCGTCCTTACCGTGCTGCGCGTCACGAACGCAACCGGAAGATGATCGAAAAGATCAATAGGCTGATCCCGGATGCAAACCTTGACTACGACAAGGATGTGTTGCCCCTGTCTATGGCAGAGGAAGAAGGCGGCGTCACAGAACGGCATCTGATGTATGCCCTTGCTCTGCGGCTGACAGAATTGGCAGGCAAGGGAGAGGGAATGGTGCAAAAGCTCAAGCAGATGGGACTGAGCCTGTCTGAGAAGCAGGAAAAGCAGATGCTTGATACCCAGTATCCCTTCTACGCATATGACCTGCTTGGAATTCTGAAAAGCGCCTTTGTTCCCAAGATCTTTATTGACGCTACCGACGAATGTCCCAAGCTAACCGATGTGGTAGCACTGTGCAAGAAAGTGGACGCCTATCTTTGCTATGCATACTTAGGGGATGTAGGAGATAGCGTTACCGGTGATAAAAAAGCACAGAAATTCGAGGATGACTATTTAGAGGATGTCTTTGAATGCCTGAAGGAAGAGGGTGTTAAGGCAGTTACCTATATGCCTACCCGCAATACAGAGGCACAATTAAACCGGCTAAGAGGCCTTTGCGACCATTATGGAATGTTCCAGATCTCCGGTGAGGATATCAATTCTCCCCGGCAGAGCTTTGTGATCAAGGCAATGGAAAACCCCGTGTTTGCCAATTTGATCGAAGCTACCTGGAAGCTGATTGAACACGAAAAGAATTAATGGAGGGAAACGAAATGAAAATGAAAGCAGTAAGAATTCACGGAAAAATGGACTTGCGCCTGGATGAGGTGACACTCCCGGAGGTTGGACCGGATGATGTTCGCATCCGTGTGGTGTCTGACAGTCTGTGTATGTCTAGCTATAAGGCAGCAGTAGAGGGCGGCGACCATAAGCGCGTGCCAGATAACTGTGATGAAAACCCCACCATCGTAGGACACGAGTTCTGCGGTGATATCGTGGAGGTTGGCGAAAACTGGAAGCATAAGTATAAGGTAGGCGATAAGTTCGTTATCCAGCCTGCCCATTACCATAAGGGTAGCCAGATGGCACCCGGCTATTCCTACGCTTATTGCGGAGGTAACGCCCAGTACGGCAATGTTCCAATCGAAACATTGCTGGAAAACTGCCTGCTGCCCTATGATTCCGATACATACTATTATGGTTCTCTGGCAGAGCCTTTGAGCTGTGTTATCGGCACATTCCACGCAATGTACCACACCAAAGCCGGCTCTTATGTCCACGAAATGGGCATTAAGGAAGGCGGTAAGATGGCACTATTGGCATCCGTTGGTCCTATGGGTCTGGCTGCTATTGACTATGCGATCCACTGCGACCGCAAGCCTTCCTTGCTGGTTGTTACTGACATTGACGAGGCTAGACTGGAGCGGGCAGCTTCTATCTACACCGTTGAGGAAGCTAAGAAGAACGGTATCGAGCTGCACTATGTGAACACCCGTATGGAAAACGCTACCGAGTATCTGCGCAGCCTCACCGGCGGCACAGGTTATGATGACGTGGTCTGCTTTGCTCCTGTGAAGCCTGTTATTGAGCAGGCTGACGATATTCTGGGCTTTGACGGCTGCCTGAACTTCTTTGCAGGTCCTACCGATCCCCAGTTCAAAGCACCCTTCAACTGGTATAATGTCCACTATCTGTATACCCATGTGGTTGGTACTTCCGGTGGCAACACTGCCGATATGCAGGAAGCTATTGCAATGATGAATGCCGGTAAGCTTAACCCCTCTGCGCTGGTTACCCACATTGGTGGTCTGAATGCAGTTATCGACACCACATTGAATCTGCCCAAGATCCCCGGTGGTAAGAAGCTGATCTACACCCAGATCGATCTGCCTTTGGCAGCAATCGCTGATTTCGAGGAGCTGGGCAAGACAGATCCCATGTTCGCAGAGCTGGACCGCCTGTGCAAGGCAAACAATGGCCTGTGGAATCCCGAAGCAGAAAAGTACCTGCTGGCAAATGCCAAGGCAATCTAAAAAAACGATCCAAAGGGCGCGTGCAATGCACGCGCCCTTACGCATCATTGATAGGGAACTTACACTCGTCGGTGATGTGGATACTGTAGGGCGGATGCTTGCGCCCACCGTTAGATATAATTTATTCGTGGGGAAATCATACTTTCTCACTGACGAGAAAGTATGCAAAGAGTTACCGAGGATCTCCCGTATGGTCCTCGGACTCCCCTTAGGAAACCCTACGATAGCTTGTGTGTATATTTTAACGATTTGGTGGTTTCTTAATACGCGCCATTTTCGAAAAATCCCAATAGATTTTGCAACTTTTACTTGCAGATATGAAAGAACCTCGGTATAATAGAGAAAACCAATATAAACGAGGGAAAATAAAAATGCTAAGCGATACAAAACCAACAACAGAAAAGAAGTACAATCTTTGTATGCTCTTGTTGCTGATTCCGGTTTTTTTCTTTAGCGCATATTTGTATATGGGCAAACGGAGCAAGCAGAGCAACTATACAAAATTGGGTCTATTTTACGGAATATCCAGTTTGGTGACATTTATAATCTCTGCGCTGGGATTGGTGTGGCCTGTTTTGCTGTATGGCTTGATTTCCCATTTTATCGTGTGGGTGCTTTGTACTTACCATACCTTAAATTGCCGCCATCAGTATCCTCAATATGTCCAGTGGTTTCAGGAGGATGAAAAGCGCTCCGAACTAGTGAAGCAGGATACCTTCCGTCGGCAAAATAAATACTGGTGCTTCTGGGATTGCATCCCTCTTTTGGGCGGTCTTTCCACCTACTTTATGGGTGTAAGAATGAAAAAGCCGATCCTTAAATGGGCGGGAATTTTGTCAACCTTGCTGGTCGCCGGATTGCTGTTCTATGTGACTATGCAGGAGCAGGTGACAAGCGGTGTATTCGCTGTTATTTGTCTTATCATTGCTTATAGCAGCATCTGTATCCACCCGCTCCTTGCCTACTACTATTTTGAGGATTATCTGGATGTAGCAGCAGCACAGTGGGAAGAGGATATTTCTGAATATCCCCAGATAGCAAGCCGTTCCTGGCGTATCCGCAACAGTGTGTGGCAGGTACTTACCTGTGTTCCGTTTTTTGGTTCGTTGGGCCTCTTCTGGGCAGGTATTACCCGGGAAAGCGGAAAAGTTCTCTTTAATGCGTCTATTCTGTTCGTTCTGGAAGCAGCTTGTCTGGCTGTCCCCAGTATGATTATGGGCAATGTGGAGCTGTTGCAGAATTATCCTATTTTAGAAGGTGTAGCAGCCGGTATCAATGCCCTTTGGGTTTTTGTTTATGCACTGATTATATTTATGGGTGCATTCATCCGTCAGGAAATGCTTCGTATCCGCGCTGTACAAGAGATCCAATTCTGAATTACCCCCCGAAATGCATTTGCATTTCGGGGATTTTTGGTAACATTTTCCGCTTCATTTTTCGCCGTATTTAACATATACTGTTAGGAGCGCAAAATGGAAGGGAGGAAATAAAATGTATCATTCAAACGATCCATATACCGGGATTGAAGAATTGCTTTTTGATGAGGACGGAGGCCGTCCCAGTGAGCGATAATAAAGGCAGTATGCCTTTTCAAATGAATAACATCCCCCTGGTGGATTACTCCACCGGGGTTTGTTTCGTGTTGTGAACGTTCATATTTTATAACACTTCCGTCAAAAATCAAAGATTTCGATTTTCCTCTTTACAGAAAAGGGGATTTTTAGTATAATGTCCATAAGTATGCAAATTCCAAGGAAATGAGTGTAAGGTTATGAATATCGAATTTGATTCCTATAAACAAAAGCTGGGTGAAATAAAGCCCACTTTGGACGGTTTGGCAGACTCCCTGAATTTAGAGGGACTGAAAAATGAGTTGGAGCGCCTGCAGGCAATGCAGGAAGCTCCCGGTTTTTGGGACAACCCTGAAAAAAGCCAGCAGATTGTTGTAAAAACCAAGATCACCGAAAGTAAAATTGAAAAATATAAGCAGATGGTTTCCTCTTGGGATGACCTGATGACGATTTGTGAAATGGCAGCAGAAGAAGACGATGACTCTATGCTTCCGGAGCTGAAAGAAGGCTATGAGAAACTGGAAGAGGATATGGAACGCTGCCGTCTGGAAACACTTCTTACCGGAACTTACGACCGGAATAATGCGCTGGTTTCCTTCCAGGCTGGCGCAGGCGGCACAGAAGCACAGGACTGGTGTCAGATGCTTTATCGTATGTATACCCGCTGGGCAGAAGCTCACGGATACACCTATAAAATTATGGACTATCAGGAAGGGGATGAAGCAGGACTGAAGTCTGCCGATATCCTCATCGAAGGCGACAATGCCTACGGCTTCCTGAAAGGCGAAAACGGCGTGCACCGTTTGGTTCGCGTTTCACCCTTTGATGCCAATGCCCGCCGCCAGACCTCTTTTGCTGCGATTGAAGTCATTCCTGAAATTGTGGATGACAGCAACGATGTGGAGATCAAGGCGGAGGACTACGAAATGCAGGTGTTCCGTTCCTCCGGTGCAGGTGGTCAGCATATTAACAAGACCTCCTCTGCAGTTCGTCTGATTCATAAGGCTACCGGCATCGTGGTTGCCTGCCAGACAGAGCGCAGCCAGTTCCAAAACAAGGAAAACTGTTTGAGAATGCTCCGCAGTAAGCTGGTGGAGATCAAGGAGCGGGAGCATCTGGACAAAATTTCCGATATTAAGGGTGTGCAGAAGAAGATTGAGTGGGGCAGCCAGATCCGTAACTATGTGTTTATGCCCTATACCCTGGTAAAAGACACCCGCACCGGCTGTGAAACTTCCAATGTCAACGCAGTTATGGATGGCGCACTGGATCCGTTTATCAATGCCTATCTGACCTGTGCAGCTACCGGTACTTGGGTTACAAAATAAAAAGTAAAAAAATATCGATAAAGGTATTGCAATTTTGGAAAGCTTGTGCTATACTGTATAAGCTTATTGAAAAAATGTATTTGCATCCGCTTACCGTAGGGTATCAAGCGGTTAGCGGAGGGAGGTTACGAATATGGATGTTTTGAAGATCGTGGTAACAGTTCTGGAAGTGCTC
The DNA here is from genome assembly GCA_045656945.1 of Faecousia sp. Taxonomy (GTDB): domain Bacteria; phylum Bacillota; class Clostridia; order Oscillospirales; family Oscillospiraceae; genus Faecousia. Next base: position 7,849 of record JAZOSD010000052.1, on the reverse strand, counting down.
GCCAGTGTGGCACTGATCGCAGTGGTTTTGATGCAGTCCGGTAAGGAAGATGGTCTGGGTGCGATCGCAGGTAACAGCGAATCCTATATGAGCAAGACCGGCAGCGGTCTGGATAAGGCTCTGGCTTCTGCTACCAAGTGGATCGCTTTGGTTTGGATTCTTCTGACTCTGGCTTTGAGCCTGATCCCCTGATAATTTCAAATATGAAAATGCCACAGGTTTCCTGTGGCATTTTATCTACCATAAAACAAGGAGTATCGTTATGAATGCAGTGAAACTGGCAGGATTGCAGCCTGCAAATGTGTTGGGATATTTTGAAAAGCTTTGTTCCATACCCCACGGAAGTGGAAATACAAAGGCAATCAGTGACTATCTGGTGTCATTTGCCAAGGAACAGGGAATTCGTTATATTCAGGACGAGCTGAACAATGTGATTATGTTCGCGGATGGCACACCCGGATATGAAGACCATCCTGCTGTGATCCTGCAGGGGCATATGGATATGGTTTGCGAGAAGGACGAAGATTGCCCCATTGATATGGACACACAGGGTCTGGATATTACTCACGACGGAGAATATATTTTCGCCAAAGGTACGACTCTGGGCGGCGATAATGGCATTGCGGTTGCTTATGGACTGGCACTGCTTGCCGATAAAACCATTCCACATCCGCCTATCGAGTTGGTGATTACAGTAGATGAGGAAACAGGTCTTTACGGCGCAGCGGGTATTGACCTTTCTATGCTGAATGGTAGAACGATGCTCAATATGGACTCCGAGGACGAGGGCATTTTCACAGTTTCCTGTGCCGGTGGCGTGAGAGCAACGATCCATATGCCGGTTCAGCGCCGTCCGGTTTACGGACCGTGTGTGCGCCTGACTGTGGAGGGACTGCAGGGCGGTCACTCCGGTGTGGAGATCCACAAAAACCGCGCCAATGCCAATAAGGTAATGGGTGAGTTTTTAAGCCGTATCCAGAAGCTGATGCCTGTGTGCATCACCAAGCTTTCCGGAGGTGCAAAGGATAACGCCATCCCCCGGTCTTGCCAGGTGACGCTGGTGGCACTGGGTATGTATATCGAGCGGATCAATGGTATTGCCGAGCAGCTGCAGCAGGAAATCAGAGAGCAGTACGATGAGCCGGAGGCTATCATCCGTGGTGACGATGTGGATGCGCTGGGCGGCAATGCCCTGACAACCGAATGCTCTTCCAAGGTGATCGCCCTGCTTAATGCTGCCCCCAACGGTGTGCAAGCGTGGAGTAAGGACATTGAAGGCTTGGTGCAAACCAGTCTGAATTTGGGTGTTGCTTCTTTGGATGAGGAATTGCAGTTGACCTTTGCCCTTAGAAGCTCCGTCAATCAAGAAAAGAAGGACCTGCTGGGCAAGCTGGAAGAGCTGGCTGCCTTCTACGAGGGAACTTGCTCTCAGAAGGGTGCATATCCTGCCTGGGAGTATAAAAAAGACTCCCATTTGCGTGATACGATGGTCCGTATCTATAAGGAAATGTTTGGAAAAAATGCACAGGTAGTGGCGATCCACGCAGGACTGGAGTGCGGACTGCTCAGTGAAAAGCTGCCGGGACTGGATTGTGTGTCCATTGGTCCGGATATGCAGGATATCCACACCAGCCGGGAAAGACTGAACATCGCCTCGGTAGAACGCACCTGGGAATTTATTAAAGAAATTTTGAAACAAATGTAAAAGTTTGGGAGGGGCATAGCTCCTCCCACTTTTTCATATACGCACCAATCCTTTGACCCATTGCAGGTCCTCTTTATGGAGGACCTTTAATAATACCAGCAAGCTTCCCAAAAGCAGAATATAGGCAACACATCTGGCAATCGGTGCAGTCAGAAAGGACGCTCCCCAAACAGCTGCACCGGCGGCTATAAAGGTTAAAACAGGCACAGCCGGAGAAATTTTAATTTCGGAAATCTTAAAAAGCAGACGAAGACTTAACAGAAAATTGATTAAATGGGTAATGAAAAAACTGAAAAAATAGCCGTTCATTCCATACCGGGGCAAAAGCATAAATAACAGCACCACATCCATAGCAGATGTCAGAATGTTATACCGCACGCAGGCCTTCTGCTGCCCCAAACCCTTTGTCATTGCATCGGTAATGCAGTCGCAATAGAGCATCGGAATCAGCAGTGCATAAAGCCTGAGCGTTCTGCCAACCTCCGGATTATCGTATAGTGCCGTACAGAGATCTTCCGCAATTAAGAAAATGATCCCACTACATAAAGCTCCGTAAAGCATAGCGATCCGCAGACTTCTGCCAACCAGATAGGAGATCCGCACTTTGCTGCCTGCTGCGTTGCAACGGGCCAGCTCCGGGATCAATAGCTCTGCCAGACCGAAAAGAATGGCAGCGGGGAACATCATCACCGGAAATACCATACCGCACACCGTTCCGAAAGCTGCCAGAGGGTCCTGTGCGCCGGGATACAGAGAAAGCCGCTTGGGTACCATTAAATTTTCTGTGGAGGAAATACCCGCCTTCAAATCGTCTGCCAGTGCCAGGGGAACGGCGGTGTTTAACAGCCGCCGGGAAACTGGGATTCGTGGACCGTTTTTTGCACCCTCCCGGATACGAAGGATCATAAGGCAGCCTAAAGTCAAGCAAGCGCCCAATCCGCTTCCTAAAACTACCGATTGACAGGCTTTCCCCGAGTCTGTACCCGCCCAAAAGTTCAAGGCGGTCATAGTGACTGCCATAGATAATAATTGCTCAGCGACCTCCACGGCTGCCAGCGTGCCGATTCGGTTGGCTGCGGTGAAATATCCGGTCATACAGCCGCACAGACAGGAAACAGGCAGAAAAGATGCAAACAGCCGGATCGCATCAACAGTACCGGCATCCCCGATCCAGTGGGTTGCCAGAAATGGGGCAAACACAGAAAGACCCAGAGCAATCCCGCCACTGCAAAGAATGCTGTATAAAAAGCAGGCAGATAATACCCAGCCTACATTTTGGGGACGCTTGTGTCCCAACTCTTCCGCAGTTAAGTACATGGTAGCAGTTCGCACACCCGCCATCCCGGCAGTCATAGCCAACATTCCTACCGATAACACAAGCTGCAAAAGACCTACCCCTGCAGCACCGATCCGACCGGAGATATAGACCTGAAAGGAAGTAGAAACCAGCCGCAACAGAAGATTTACTCCGGTGAGCATCAACGCACTGTAAAAGATAGGCATTCTCTTAGACAAAAAAATCCCCCCTTGTCCAATATATGCGGACAAGGGGGGAGTATGTTTATTTTACATTCCACTGTGCGCAGTACACACTTAATTCGCAGGCATCACATTTGGGATTGCGGGCGGTGCAAACTTCCCGACCGAACCAAACGATTCGATGGCAAAAATCGCTGCTTTCCTCTGGTGGCAGGATCTTTCGCAGCTGCTTTTCCACCTTTTCCGGCTCTTTGCCTTTGGAAAGACCCAATCTGCCGCAGATGCGGATACAATGGGTGTCACATACCACACTGCCGGGAACTCCATATAGATCTCCTAACAGTAAATTGGCGGTTTTTCTGCCTACACCGGGCAGCTTCAGCAGATCTTCCATATTGTCCGGAACTTTCCCACCGTGCTTTTCCAGGAGCATCCGGCAGGCATAGACGATATCACTGGCTTTCTGCCGGTAAAAACCGCAGGAATGGATGTACTTTTCCACATCGGAAATATCCGCATTTGCCATTGCTTCCAAAGTAGGGTAGGCGGCAAACAGGGCAGGCGTCACTAAATTGACCCGGGCATCGGTGCACTGTGCGGACAGACGCACAGCGATCATCAGCTCATAATCCTTGGTGGAGTGGAGCGCGCAGGGGGCGTGGGGATACCGCTTTTTCAGCGCATCGATAATGGATTGTACTTTTTCTTTCATAACGGTCTCCTCCTTTTTTCGCCATTTTATCACAAAAGCCAGCAAAAGAAAAGGAGAAAAATTTGCACAAAATCCAGAACTTGAGGATAGGATAGCATAAGAAATGGGGGAGATCGAATGGACATAACGCTGGACCGCCTGTCAAAGGGCAGGCGAGGGGTAGTGACAAAAATCAATGTTAGTCCGGATATGGAAAGAAAGCTGACATACTATGGCTTGAAAACGGGAAGCCCGGTGGTGTGCCGCTATCGCAATCCTGGTGGGCAGGTAACTGCGCTGCAGGTGCAGGAAAAGGTGATCGCCTTACGCACAGCGGACCTGAAGGATATACAGGTGGAGTTGGAAGAAACAGGAAAACGGACGGACTACCGCACACAGGTGGATCGGCTGCTGGTCAGCCGCCGCTTTGGTGTGCCGCTGATGTTTTTATTGCTGTTTTTTATAATCTGGCTGACGGTTCAGGGGGCAAATTACCCCTCTGCGTTATTGGAACGGTTTTTTGCTTGGGGACACGGTGTGCTTTATGCAATGACAGCTGATGCGCCACGGTGGCTCAGGGGCATCCTGATTGATGGGGTGTATGCCACAGCTACCCGGGTGCTGGCGGTGACATTTCCCCCCATGGTAATATTTTTTCCTTTGTTTACAATGCTGGAAGAAGTTGGATATCTTCCCAGAGTGGCATTTTTATTGGACCCCGGTATGGCACGCTGTGGCGGCTGTGGCAAACAGGCACTGACCCTTTGTATGGGACTTGGCTGTAATGCAGTGGGGGTTATGGGATGTCGAATGATCGATTCTCCCCGTAAGCGCCTGGCGGCAATTCTCACCAATGCAATGGTGCCCTGTAACGGACGCTTTCCCACGCTTATTTTATTGGGAACACTGTTCTTTTCGGAGACGGCAGCGGCATTGGTGGTGGCGGCCTGCGTGGCTTTGGGGGCGATTGGTGCGGTGGCAGTCTCCGGTGTGCTGAATAAGACCGTTCTGCGGTCCGCCCAAAGCACATTCCTTATGGAAATACCCCCCATCCGTCGCCCCCGGCTTGGGAAGATCCTGAAACAGGAATGGTTAGGCCGTGTTCTGCTGCTGGCAGGTACAGCACTAAAAGTAGCAGCACCTGCAGGTGCGATTCTCTGGATATTGTCGGATAGTGGTATTCTTTCTGTACTAACCGGGGTTTTAGACCCGGTAGGAAATCTAATGGGTATGAACGGCTGCTTGCTCCTGGCGTTTATTCTGGCACTTCCGGCAAATGAATTGCTGATTCCCATTGCTCTGATCGCCATGACCGGTGGCGGGAGCTTGCAGACGGCCTCCGGACTGAGCGGTCAGCTTTTGATTTCCGGAGGTATGAACTGGCAAATGGCAGTGTGTACTATGGTGTTCACCTTGTTCCACTGGCCCTGTGCCACAACGCTGATCACAATCTGGCGGGAAACGGTTAGCATAAAAAAGACGGCGGCAGCATTTTTGCTGCCCACCGCCGTTGGAATCCTATTGTGTATGATCATAAACTTGTTGTTCAGATTGTGGTAATTCTCAATATATCATAGAATATCATCTGTTTCTATAATTTCTGCACTGAGGGCAGAAATTTCATAAGCGGTGCGCTCCACAGGACCATCATCCGTCATTTTGGTGTAAATGCGGCTTTGTAGCCTGCCAAAGATCCGAATACGATCCCGAACCTGACGGGCGGAAATTTCCTGAGCGGTGCGCCCCCAGAGAATACAAGGCAGGTAATCCGCCTTTCGAAAAGGCCGGGGGACTGCAAGCATCGCATCGCAAATTTCCCGCCCCAAAGGGGTCCGTCGGAAGGTAGGCATTTTGCAAAGGGGACCTTCTAAAATCACATCGTTTATTGGCTCACCGTCCTCAGCAAGAATGGAAGCGGCGAACACAAAGATTAATAGATGTCGCACACCGTCGCTGCGCTGGTTGTGGGAACGGACCTGACCGGTGACGGTAAGCATTTCGCCTCCACAAGGATCGATGTCCATTACCAAAGATTCTTCGGCAATCACCGGCAAGCAATCCACTGCCCCGGAAAGACGGGGGACCTCCAGAAGAAAACGCCAGTACCGCCGCCCGTGGTTTTCGTGGGAAAAGACAGGCATTTGAAGCAAGCTTCCCCGCAGAGTGATCGTGTTGACTGTATGTTCCATAGTACCACCTCAAATTCCAATGTATGTAACATCCTATTGTGGAAAGTGTGAAATAAGAACTCCCCGCCGAGAAATTCGGCGGGGAAGGGTTACAGATCTTGCAAATCTGCAAAAGGAATGTCGTTTTCTAAATTGTCCCGGGCAAGATCTGTGTCGATTGGCCCGTATGCGTTTTCCGGAATTGGCTTTTCGTGCCAAACCTTCAAATCTGCACCTTCTGTGCCGGCAATAATAGGCGGTGCTTTCTTTTTCCCGCTTTTGGCCTTCCCTTGAATTTCAGGCACAGGAGAAACCTCATTGCGGGGAGCTGTTTTTGTCCAGTCGGGTCTTGCCATACCTTTTTTTGCCACAATCAATCACCTCAAAGAAAGTTTTCCACAGGAAAACCAATTTATCCTGCCATTTTAACTTGACAAATGAAACGCACTGTGCTAGAATACTTTGGCAACAACGAAATAATCTTGTTGATTCGGAGTGATACCCAAGAGGCCGAAGGGGCTCCCCTGCTAAGGGAGTAGGCGTGTAAACAGCGCGCGAGGGTTCAAATCCCTCTCACTCCGCCAAAAAAAGACCACCCATTTGGGTGGTCTTTTTTTGGCGGAATGAAAGAGGGATTTGAATAATCTAAATGCAACAGTCCGGTGGACTGTTGCCGCCGACGGCTAGACGGAGGCGAACCTCTATTTTCTGCAAGGCAGAAAATGCAAAAAATCCCTCTCACTCCGTTCCGATTCCACCCCACACCATCCGGTGTGGGATTTTTGTGACTGTGAGGGGATTTGAATAAACTAAATGCAACAGTCCGGTTGACTTTTATTTTGAAATCGTGTATACTTAACACAAGTAAATATTCCGTTTGAGTGCCTGTGGAAGTGGTGACAGCTTCCCGGGAGAATAGATAACCGGGTGTAAATCCCGGACGGTACCGCCACTGTAAGCGTGGAGGTCCTGCATCTGGCGAAAGCCGGCCATTGGAGTGATCCGAGAAGGCTGTGCAGGATTTTGGATACGCAAGTCAGGAGAACTGCTCAAATGAGGTGAAGCATCAGGGTCTGCAAGTACGGATTCTGTGATTTTTGTTGCGGAAAAACGGCTGCAGCAGCTCAAAAAAACGAGCTGCTGCAGTTTTTTTGCTGTGGCCGTCCGCGTAGGTCATTCCCCCTTGACTTACTGATTGCACTGACGGTCACAGCCCGCAAGCAAAAGGAATATTGCTTATTGGTGCGGCAGGTGATCCGGTGAGAAACCGGAACAACCGTCCATTGCTGTGTTGGCGGCAACGCCTGAGTCAGCGAGCCTGCTGTGCCAATTGGGTTTTTAGGAACCACACAATTTAATAAGGAGGGATGCAAGTGACACCGGAAGAAAAGAAGGCCTGGGCGGAGAACCTTCTGCGTCAGAAAAATGCCCAGCTTGGGCGGCTGCCCACGAAAAAGGATTTCGACAGTGCAACTTGCGCCCAGATCAAAGCATACCTGGGACCTTGGCCCAGGGCACTGGAATCTGCGGGGTTGAAGCAGCCTAAGGAAAAACCGTAGGAAATGGTACGAACTGCCATTTCAAGATGCTTTTAAGCAAGAAAGGACTTTCTTTATGCAGATCTCTAAAAAAACATTGTGTATGTTCCTTGCCCTTGTAATGATACTGGGGCTGATCCCTGCCATAGCGTTTGCGGCAGAAGAAAATGTTGTATATCTTTCCGTTAGCCTTGACACCGGTTACATTGATGATAAAAACGGCAATCCTATTGCCTATGTTCCCGTTCCTATGTCCAAGATCGAAGCT
>JAZOSD010000051.1:0-2890 GCA_045656945.1 Faecousia sp. | reverse complement strand
TGTGGCGTAGTGCAGGTCGCCGCCGGTGCCGGTCCAGCCGAAGGGCAGGTCGCCCCGCAGCGCCAGCATATGATCGATCCCATGATCCAGGTAGGTCTGCAGCTGCTCCTTGATCCCTTCCTTGGTGTTGCCGATGCAGGTGAAATGTGTGACGCCGGTAGTCTTGCCGTCCTTGACGATCTTGTCCAGAACCTCCAGATTTTTACCCACGTTGGTGCCGCCTGCGCCATAAGTGCAGGAAATGTAGTCAGGATTCAGGGTGTACAGCTGCTCCAGCACGCCGCCTTCGCCACACAACTTCTCCATGCCTGCATCTGTTTTCGGCGGAAATACCTCAAAGGAAAAAGCACTGCGGTTTTCCAGAATTTCCATTACGGACATTATCTCTCTTACCTCCAAATACATTTTCTCTATATACTGCAATAGGCACACTTTGCCCATATTGATACAAGCATATCGTATCACACCAAGCCAATAAATTCAACCACTATTTCGGCAGAATATAAATTTTTTGCCGCCCGGGGCACTTTTTACACCCCTTTTAAACCACCACGCTTCCAAAACCTTACAAATCTCAGTTCAGCGCACCGATCTGGGTCGCCCTTACGGGTTTAACCAGCAGATCCCGAAACATGCAAATTTGTGTTTTTCGCAAGCAAAGGAGCTGCTGCAAACCAAAGCAACAGCCCCTAAAACTATGCCAATGTCACGTCCCGGGGACGTAGGGCGGCCATTGGCCGCCCCCACGGTTCGCCAGCAAAGAAGATAGCGAACCGTCCCCTGTGCTAGGGACCGCTTTGCAGTCCCCGCCGGGGTGGGTTCGTCAGGATGGAGGATGGCCGTCAATAGCTGGTATTGGATGAGACAACAGAACTGCCTCCTGTGATAGTGCGCCAACACACAGAACCGTCCCCTGTGCTAGTTGGGATAATCCCAAGCCCTTAAAGGTTTCAGGAGTTTTCCTGACAAGTCTGCGTTTGGGTGACCAAACGCGATGCTTGCTGGTATAGTCTTTTCGTTCTCTAAAAATGCTAAATGTTTTTATTTGTGTAAATACTGAGTTCCCTTAGATTGTGTCCACAATACCGCTTAATCATTTTTGTTTCAAATGTTTCATCGAATTGTTTCCATGATACAGACACAACATTTTCTTTTGAATGAGGAACAAATTCTTTTTGTGGATGAACAGCATTCGCAAAGTTACCTACATAGATCAAATTTGTAGGAATAACTCTTTTTGAAGTATTAAGCAATTTCGCTCTATACTGCGGCAAAAAACCATATTCATCTACTTGATAGTTTATCTTAGATTTTTCGGCAATATCTTCTTGCGGACGTCTCATATCAATTGGTAAAAAGCGATCCTCGTACTTTGTGAACCATGTCTGGACATATTCCAATTGGTTATACTCTTCTACATTTGATGGAAGATTGGTGTCCCTGGTTATTTTCACATATACAATTGGTACAATGTGTCCAGGATGCCATACGCCTTCATCAACCTTTTGGATCAAAAAATACCGACCATAAAGACCTCTTTCTTTTGCCAAGTCGCTTTCCAATTGGTAGGCAAAGACATCTCCGAATTTCCATTGACATTTGTATATCCTTCTTTTTGCTGGTTTTTTCACTGGAGGTTGAGGAGAAAGAAGCTTTGTTTGCAACTCATCCAGAGCTTTTTTTCTCTTCGTTTTTGCTGACATATCTATTGTTTGACAATTAAACATATCACTGTCTTTGTCAATCCAATATAGAGCTTTTTCTTTAACCAAAGGTGTGAGCACACCCATATTCCATTGTGTATCTGCCAGTGCCAACCAAAACAACGGTTCTTCATCAATGTCGCCCATTATACTTCTATAATCTTCCGTCAATTTATCGGTGATATCTTGAGCGTTTTTGCCTGCATTATACAATTCTTCAAATTCATCTTTAACATCTAGTGACGTATCGTTTTGATATAACTCAAATCCCCACATCCCCATTCATATCACCTCCAAATTAATTTCCGGTCCAATACAAAATCTCGTTGGACATTTGATTCCATCCGTAGTTCAAAGTACCTAAAGCTAGATCCTTAAACGCACCCCAATATTTTGGCGATACACTGTTGATCTGATTGTTCATTTTATTTGCGGTATTTATTGTATGGTAGTACGCCATTCCTGCTTGTTCCAACGCTCTTGACTCTGGCAGATTCAATCCAGAAGCAATTACTTCCATTTCTAGCCCAGCACGAGCCGGATTAGCACTATGTGCGGCTCTTCGCCTATCCACATCATTAGTGCGTCCTACATATTGTAGCACAGGGGACGGTTCTGTGTGTTATCCTGCTTTTCTTATAACACTAATGCTAATCCCCGTCAATCTACTCAGCTGCCGTATCGACAGACCTTAAAAGACAGGGGACAGTTCTCTGTCTTTTTACATTTTACGACTTTAACCATTTTTCAACCATCCCTTTGGTGGTGCCTGTCAGGCGGCTAAGCTGCCTGACAGAAACACCTTTCTCGTAAATCTTTTTAATAAATCACTCTTTTTCCCCTGTCTTGCAAGCAAAGGAGCTGCTGCAAACCAAAGCAACAGCCCCTTTGTATCCTACTTTTATTTTGTGCCGAAGATCCGGTCGCCTGCATCGCCCAAGCCGGGAATGATATAAGCATGCTCATTGAGCCGCTCATCCACTGCGGCCAGATACAGGTCCACATCCGGGTGGGCCTCCTGTACTGCCTTGATACCCTCCGGGCAACCAATAATATTCATCATAATAATATTCTTGCACCCATGGCCCTTCAGGAAATCAATTGCCGCCACAGCGCTGCCGCCGGTAGCCAGCATAGGATCCACCACAAACACCTGGCGGTTCTCAATGTCATCGGGCAGCTTGCAG